>NZ_CP047146.1:8462500-9067183 GCF_009834125.1 Streptomyces sp. GS7 | reverse complement strand
TGCGGCGAGATCGGCAGGTACATCAGCCACAGGGCACGCTCTCTCACAGTCCCACGAATGTGTGATTCTCAGGACGGGCGGGAAGGAATCGGAGTTCAGTCACGGTAGTCAGGGCGGGCCTGGGGATTCAAGTTGTTGTCCACAGGCTGTGCATAGTGTGTCCTGGCGAGGGGCGTCCGCGCTGCCATAGAGCCGGTTTGACCGGATGGCGTAGCCGCGCGTACCGTGACCAGGTCGAGTTGTCGATGGCTGCTGCCGCCTGCCTCCGATGGGCAAAGATCGCGCTCATAGTGATCGTGTAGCGGTGCACTCAGGCGTTGCGAGCTACTCGTGGGCGCACGGTGACAGCCAGTCGACGCCCCACATCTGTCTCGTAGAGACAACAAGGATTCCTGGAGCCCCCGAGTGAGCAAGCGCACCTTCCAGCCGAACAACCGCCGTCGTGCGAAGACCCACGGCTTCCGTCTGCGCATGCGGACCCGTGCCGGCCGCGCGATCCTCGCGTCCCGCCGTGGCAAGGGTCGCGCCCGCCTGTCGGCCTGAGCAGCCTGAACCTAGGTCCATGACGTGCTGCCTACCGAACATCGGCTGAGGCGGCGCGAGGACTTTGCGACCGCGGTACGCCGGGGACGCAGGGCCGGGCGCCCGCTCCTTGTCGTTCATTTTCGTAGCGGTGCAACGGACCCGCACGCAGCGGGGGAATGTGTTCCCCCGGCGCGTGCGGGTTTCGTCGTCAGCAAGGCTGTTGGCATCGCCGTCGTTCGCAACAAGGTCAAGCGGAGGCTTCGCCACCTCATGCGCGATCGGCTGGACCGGCTGCCCGCCGGTAGCCTGGTTGTCGTACGGGCCCTGCCCGGCGCGGGTGACGCAGATCACGACCAGCTGGCCCGCGACCTGGACGCCGCGCTCGCGCGGCTGCTGGGTGAGGTGTCGAAAGGCTGCAATCCCCCAGGGGCTGTGACCGACGGCGGCTCCGCCGCGGGCCCCCGGAACCCCGGACGGGACCCGGGAGGGAGCGCACAGTGAAGTACCCGCTGCTGCTTTTGATCAAGATTTACCAGTGGACCATCAGCCCTCTGCTGGGGCCGGTCTGCAAGTACTACCCGTCGTGCTCGCACTATGGCTATACGGCCATCGACCGGCACGGCGCGGTGAAAGGGACTGCGCTCACAGCCTGGCGCATCCTGCGGTGCAACCCGTGGTCGCTCGGTGGCGTCGACCACGTCCCTCCCCGGAAGCGTCCGGTTTGGCATCAGCGGCTGAGGAGCCGCCTGGGCGGGCCCACCGTCCCTGAGCCTGTCGCCCAGCCCGAGACTCAGCCCAACGCCCAAGGAGCCTGATTCGTGGACACGATCCTCGGTCCTCTCTATTACGCAGTTTCCTGGATCATCGTCCAGTTCCACTCGTTCTACAGCCTCGTCTTCGACCGGGACAGTGGAGCTGCGTGGGGTCTGTCCATCGTTTCGCTGGTGGTGCTGATCCGTGTCTGCCTGATCCCGCTCTTCGTGAAGCAGATCAAGTCGACGCGGAACATGCAGGCGCTCCAGCCGAAGATGAAGGCGATCCAGGAGCGCTACAAGAGCGACAAGCAGCGCCAGTCCGAAGAGATGATGAAGCTCTACAAGGAGACCGGCACCAACCCGCTCTCCAGCTGTCTCCCGATTCTGGCCCAGTCGCCGTTCTTCATCTCGCTGTACCAGGTCCTCAGCCACATCGCCCAGAACAAGACGGTCGGCTTCATCGACCCGTCGCTGCTGGCGAGCGCGCAGAAGGCGCACATCTTCGGTGCCCCGCTCGCGGCGAAGTTCATGGACAGCGCGGCGAAGATCCAGAGCCTCGGCGCATCGGTGACCGACGTCCGCGTCGTCACGATCATCATGATCGTCCTGATGTCGGCGTCGCAGTTCTACACCCAGCGTCAGCTGATGACCAAGAACGTCGACCTCACGGTGAAGACGCCGTTCATGCAGCAGCAGAAGATGCTGATGTACGTCTTCCCGGTCATGTTCGCCGTCTTCGGTATCAACTTCCCCGTCGGTGTTCTCGTCTACTGGCTGACCACCAACGTGTGGACCATGGGCCAGCAGATGTTCGTCATCCGCCGCAACCCCACCCCGGGCAGCAAGGCGTTCACCGAGCGTCAGGAGCGGCTGCGCGCCAAGGGCAAGATCGTGGAGAGCCCCGCCGAGATCGAGGCGAAGAAGGCCGCCGACGAGGCCCGCCAGAACCGCCAGCAGCCCAAGCGCCAGACGAAGGCCAAGCGGCAGTCCGGTACGGGTGCCCCGACGGGCGGCGCGCAGAACCGTACGCGTGCCGGCTCGGCGTCGGGTGATACGGCAGCCGGGTCCTCGAAGGCGTCCGCGCAGGACAGCGAGGGGACCGGCGACACGTCCGACAAGGGCGGCTCCGCCTCCGGATCTCGTACCACCAAGTCCGGGCAGCGCAAGGGCCAGCAGCGCCCCAAGCACCCGTCCAAGAAGTAAGAAGGAGTCCTGACGTGACGGACACGACCCCTGCCACCAAGGGCACCGACACCCTGACCCGCCTGGAGCAGGAAGGCGAGATCGCGGCCGACTACCTGGAAGGTCTGCTGGACATCGCGGACCTCGACGGTGACATCGACATGGATGTCGAGGCCGACCGCGCCGCGGTGTCGATCATCAGCGACTCGACCAGCCGCGACCTCCAGAAGCTGGTGGGGCGGGACGGCGAGGTGCTGGAGGCGCTGCAGGAGCTGACGCGGCTGGCCGTGCACCGCGAGACCGGTGACCGCAGCCGTCTGATGCTGGACATCGCCGGCTTCCGGGCGCGTAAGCGCGAGGAGCTCACCAAGATCGGCGCGAATGCGGCGGCGGAGGCCAAGAGCACCGGGCAGCCGGTGAAGCTGGACCCGATGACGCCGTTCGAGCGCAAGGTCGTGCACGACGCGGTGGCCGCGGCCGGGCTGCAGAGCGAGTCCGAGGGCGAGGAGCCGCAGCGCTGCGTGGTTGTCCTCCCGGCCTGATCGCTCAGCGCTCAGTCTTTCTTTGGCCCCGTCTGCTCGCAGGCGGGGCCAAAAGTTGTCAGCCTTCTGTGATACCCCCGGGAACAGCCCGGGGCCCCGGCAGGAAAAGCAGTCCAGAGGAAGGGCGGTTCCCGTGACGGAGGCAGCAGCGGAGCTCCCTCCCGCGCCGAAAGCGGCGCAGGAGGTATTCGGCGAGCGCTTTCCCGAGGCCGTACGGTACGGCGAACTGCTCGCCGACGCCGGTGTGAAGCGCGGGCTGATCGGTCCACGCGAGGTTCCGAGGTTGTGGGAGCGGCACCTGCTGAACTGCGCGGTGCTCTCCGAGGTCGTTCCGGAGGGCGTCTCGGTCTGTGATGTGGGTTCAGGGGCAGGGCTGCCCGGTATCCCGCTGGCGCTGGTGCGCCCGGACCTGAAGATCACGCTCCTGGAGCCGCTGCTGCGGCGGACGAACTTCCTTCAGGAAGTGGTCGAGCTGCTCGGGCTGGACCATGTCACGGTTGTCCGGGGCCGGGCTGAAGAGGTCATGGGCAAGCTTCCGCAGGTGCATGTGGTGACTGCGCGGGCGGTCGCGCCGCTGGACCGGCTGGCCGGCTGGGGTGTACCGCTGCTGCGTCCGTACGGCGAGATGCTGGCGCTCAAGGGCGACACGGCGGAGGAGGAGCTCAAGGCGGCCCGTGCGGCGCTGAGCAAGCTCGGTGTGGTCGAGACCTCGGTCGTGCAGGTGGGCGCGGGCGTGGTGGATCCGCCGTCGACCGTGGTGCGGGTCGAGGTGGGCGAGAGCCCGGGCGGGGTGCGCTTCGCTGCGAAGAGGGCGAAGGCTGCGCGTGTCAGCCGGGCGGCGAGGGGCCGCCGGCGTTGATGCCCTGACGCCGGAGACGTCCCGGTCGGCTGCAATGCGGTGGGCGTAGCTATCCGCGAAATAGCGGATAGGGCGAATTCCGCAAGCGCCATAAAAAGCCACAAGACGGAGTGTCGCGACTTAATCGGACGCGGCGCTGGCATCGTGTTTCACGTGAAACGTCGTTCTCTGCTGCAAGGGATCATCGGCCGTGGTCGTGCGGCTGCCGCGCCGCGCGACCGGAAACCCGCAAGGGTCACGAAAGTATCCACAGATGTGGATTCATCCACAGGAGAACGGACCTCACTGGTTCACGGTGCCGAAAGCATGGCAGGCTCTGACCATTGCGAGCCTGATGTCGAGGAGAGTGAATCCTTGCGGTCCGACGCCAACATCGCGGGACCGATGACCGATCCGGTCCCCGGTCCCCGTAGCGAGTCGTTCGGGGACGACGTTTCACGTGAAACGCCGCCCCCGATGGACAACACCCCGATCGGTCGTGCAGCTCAGCTGGCGGTAGAGGCAATCGGCCGCGGGGGTGAGGCGCTGCCCCGACCTGAACAGACCCGGGTCATGGTGGTCGCTAACCAGAAGGGCGGGGTCGGCAAGACCACCACCACGGTGAACCTGGCGGCCTCACTGGCGCTGCACGGAGCCCGGGTTCTGGTCATAGACCTTGACCCCCAGGGCAACGCGTCGACGGCTCTGGGTATCGACCACCACGCCGAAGTGCCGTCCATCTACGACGTGCTGGTCGAGAGCAAGCCACTCTCCGACGTGGTGCAGCCGGTGGTGGAAGTGGAGGGCCTTTTCTGCGCCCCCGCCACGATCGATCTGGCCGGGGCCGAGATCGAGTTGGTCTCACTGGTCGCGCGCGAGAGCCGGCTGGACAGAGCCATCAAGGCATATGAGCAGCCGCTGGATTACATCCTCATCGACTGTCCGCCCTCGCTCGGGCTGCTGACCGTGAACGCCCTGGTCGCCGGCGCCGAGGTCCTGATTCCAATTCAGTGTGAGTACTACGCGCTGGAGGGCCTGGGGCAGCTGCTCCGGAACGTCGACCTGGTGCGGGGGCATCTCAACCCCAAGCTCCATGTCTCGACGATTCTGCTCACGATGTACGACGGGCGTACCCGGCTCGCGTCACAGGTCGCCGATGAGGTGCGTAGCCACTTCGGTAGCGAGGTGCTCCGTACGAGCATCCCGCGCTCGGTGCGCATCTCCGAGGCACCCAGCTACGGGCAGACGGTGCTCACCTACGACCCGGGATCCAGTGGCGCGCTTTCGTACCTCGAAGCGGCCAGAGAGATCGCGTTGCGTGGCGCTCCGCAGACGGGGGGCCAGGGCCTGAGTGTGAACTATGAAGCACAGCACAGCATCTCGGAGGGGACTCAGTGAGCGAACGACGTAGAGGGCTGGGCCGTGGGCTCGGTGCGCTGATCCCCGCGGCACCGCAGAACACGGACCCTGCCGGGCCCACGGTGGGACGGGGAGCGACGTCACCGTCGTCCGTGCCGGTTCTGGCCCCGGATCGAGGAGTAGCGGCTGCCAAGGTCGCTTCGCTGCCGACGCCCGGTGTTTCACGTGAAACAGAGGCACCGGCCGAAGCGGAGAAGACCGCGGAAGCCGTGTCAGAGGTAGCGGGTGCCCACTTCGCCGAGGTGCCGCTGGACGCGATCCGGCCGAACCCGCGGCAGCCGCGTGACGTTTTCGACGAGGATGCCCTCGCGGAACTGATCACCTCCATCAAGGAGGTGGGGCTGCTCCAGCCGGTGGTGGTCCGTCAGACCGCGCCCGGCAGCTACGAACTCATCATGGGCGAGCGGCGCTGGCGGGCATCCCGTGAGGCCGGGCTGGAGAAGATCCCCGCCATTGTGCGGGCCACGGAAGACGAGCGGCTGCTGCTCGATGCGCTGCTGGAGAATCTGCACCGGGCTCAGCTCAACCCGTTGGAAGAGGCTGCCGCCTACGACCAACTGCTGCAGGACTTCAAGTGCACGCATGACGAGCTGGCCGACCGGATCGGGCGTTCGCGTCCGCAGGTCTCCAACACGCTGCGGCTCCTGAAGCTGTCGCCGGCCGTGCAGAAGCGGCTAGCGGCCGGGGTGCTCTCCGCCGGACATGCCCGTGCCCTGCTGTCCCTGGAGGACTCGGAAGAGCAGGACCAGCTTGCGCGCCGGATCGTGGCGGAGGGACTGTCGGTCCGCTCGGTCGAGGAGATCGTCACGCTCATGGGCTCGAACCCCAAGAGCGCGAGCAAGGCGAAGGGGCCGCGAGCCGGTGCCCGGGTGTCCCCCGCGCTCACCGGTCTTGCCTCTCGGTTGTCTGACCGCTTCGAGACCCGGGTGAAGGTCGACCTCGGCCAGAAGAAGGGAAAGATCGTCGTCGAGTTTGCCTCCATGGACGATCTGGAGCGGATCCTCGGCACCCTCGCTCCCGGCGAGGGATCGGTGCTGGGAAAGTCGCTGTCCGAGGAGAGCGGCGAAGAAGAGTGAGCTGATCCATTCGGCCCCAGGGCGGGCCGTGTTCCGGAGTGGATACCGGAACACGGCCCGCCCTTTGCTTTCCGGCAGTACCCGTGCCCGTAAAGGGTGGATACGATGCGATCGGGTATGGCACGCATCCACGTGGAGAGACCTCACACTGAGGAGAGGGCCATGCGATCAGTGAGCCGCACCGGACTGCTGGCGGCGGGCTTCGGCCTTGCAACCATCGGAGGGTTCGTGGGTGGTCTGCTCAGGGAGCAGGCGGCGCTGACTGCGCTGCGTGGTGCGGCAGGCGAGGGAAGCGAGGACCTGGTTCCATGGGCCGTCGGCTCGTACCGCTTACGCTGGACAACCTTCCGGATCTCCCCAAGCGCTGCCGCTCCTGCGTCTTCTGGGAGCTCGACCCCGTCAGCGGCGAAGCCGCGGTAAGGACGGGCCGGCCGGAGCTGGAGAAGGAAGCCTGGATCTCAGCGGTACTGCTGGAATGGGGATCCTGCGGGCGCGTCGTGTATGTCGATGAGGTGCCGGCCGGGTTCGTCATGTACGCTCCGCCGGCCTATGTGCCGCGCTCTCTGGCCTTCCCCACCAGTCCGGTGTCGCCGGATGCCGTGCAGTTGCTGACGGCGTGGCTGACGCCTGGTTACCAGGGGCAGGGGCTGGGCCGGGTGATGGTGCAGACGGTTGCCAAGGATCTGATCCAGCGCGGCTTCAAGGCCATTGAGGCGTTCGGCGATGCTCGCTGGACCGAACCGGCATGTGTGCTGCCCGCCGATCATCTTCTCGCGGTGGGCTTCAAGACGGTCCGCCCCCATCCTCGCTTTCCGCGGCTGCGGCTCGAACTGCGGACCACAATCTCGTGGAAGGAAGATGTGGAGCTTGCGTTGGACCGGCTGCTCGGAGCGGTCCAGAAGGAGCCTGTCCTCCGGCCGCTCTAAGTCGCTCTGAGCGTCGCGTTTCACGTGAAACAGGCCCGCCCCCACGGAGGGGGCGGGCCTGTTTCACGTGAAACGCGACGGCGTACCTCAGGCGAGGTAGTCCTCAAGGTCGCGCTCGATGGCGGCCTTCGGCTTGGCGCCGACGATGGTCTTGACGACCTCGCCGCCCTTGTAGACGTTCATGGTCGGGATGGACATGACGCCGTACTTGGCGGTGGTCGCCGGGTTCTCGTCGGTGTTCAGCTTCGCGATGACGATCTCGTCATGCTCGGCGGCAATGGCCTCCAGGGAGGGGGCGACCTGGCGGCACGGACCGCACCAGGTGGCCCAGAAGTCCACGAGGACGGGCTTGTCGCTCTTGAGGACGACCTCTTCGAAGTTGTCGTCCGTCACGGTCACCGTGGCGCCGGCCATGGCTATCTCCTTCATGGGGTGGGTGGTGGGAAAGCTGGGGGTGGGCGGGTCAGGCGGAGGGGGTCTTCTCCGTCTCGGCCGTGGCCTCGCCATCCGAGAGAGCCGCGAGGAACCGCTCGGCGTCGAGAGCCGCGGAGCAGCCGGTGCCGGCCGCGGTGATCGCCTGGCGGTAGGTGTGGTCGACCACGTCGCCGGCGGCGAAGACACCCGGCAGGTTCGTCCGGGTGCTGGGTGCCTCGACCTTGAGGTAGCCGTCGTCATCCAGGTTCAGCTGGCCCTTGAACAGCTCGGTCCGCGGGTCGTGGCCGATCGCGATGAAGAGCCCGGTGACCGGAAGCTCGGACGTCTCACCGGTCTTGACGTTGCGCAGGGTCAGACCGGAGAGCTTGTTCTCGCCGTGGATCTCGGCAACCTCGCTGTCCCACACGAACTTGATCTTCGGGTCGGCGAAGGCACGGTCCTGCATCGCCTTGCTGGCCCGCAGAGCGTCGCGGCGGTGGACGACCGTGACGGACTTGGCGAAGCGCGAGAGGAAGGTGGCCTCCTCCATCGCGGTGTCGCCGCCGCCGATGACGGCGATGTCCTGGTCCTTGAAGAAGAACCCGTCGCAGGTCGCGCACCAGGAGACGCCACGGCCGGACAGCTCGTCCTCACGGGGCAGACCGAGCTTGCGGTGCTGGGAGCCCGTGGCGACGATGACCGCCTTGGCGTGGTGGACCGTGCCCGCAGTGTCGGTGACGGTCTTGATCTCCTCGGAGAGGTCGACCGAGACGATGTCGTCCGGCACAAGCTCGGCGCCGAAGCGCTCGGCCTGGGCGCGCATGTTGTCCATCAGGTCCGGCCCCATGATGCCGTCGCGGAAGCCGGGGAAGTTCTCCACGTCGGTGGTGTTCATCAGCGCACCGCCGGCGGTGACGGCGCCTTCGAAGACCAGAGGGTTCAGGGACGCGCGGGCGGTGTAGAGCGCTGCGGTATATCCCGCGGGCCCGGAGCCGATGATGATCACGTTGCGGACGTCGCTCACGGGTGTCTTCCTTGTCTCTGCCGACGGCTTGCTGGGGTCTCGGAACTCTCACCCCACCCAACGGATCCTAAGGGGCGAGCATTCCCGGAGTGCCACAGCGCACATCCCGTATCTCAGTCTCGCCGATACGAGTGGGTCAGCAGGACCTTCCCGGGTGCCGGCGGCGTGGCTGAGACACACGAGGCAGTGACGATATAGGCGGAGACACTCTTCGGGTCGGACGGATGCGGCAGCACCACCAAGAAGGCGTCCTTGCCGTCGTACGTGCTGCGGCTCGATGCCAGCGGGGTCTCGGGACGTCCGATGCCCTGGCGCACACAGGACGGGACGGTGTCGGCCTCGCCACGCAGCGGTGTCTGGGGAGAGCTGCGGGTCCCGATCTCGGGCACCTTCTGCGACTGCGCGGAGGTGAGCAGCTCGTGGACATGTGTCCCGAGCGATGCGGCAGTTAGCCCGCCCGAACCACCCGCGCCGGCCGGGGACACGCTGTTCTGGTTTCCGGCCTGGGTGCTGCTGGTGGTGGCGCTCTGGATGAGGAGGCCGCCGATGCCGAGCACCGCTGCCGCCGCAGCGGTGCCGAGCAGAACCCGGGACCAGAGCCGTGAGCGCCCCGGGCGCCGCGGCGTCTGACGGCCCGGCCCGGAGGCACCACGGGGCCGCACGGCGGGTCGGGCGGGCGGGGCTTCGCGTCGGGGAGCTTCCGTGTTCGTTTCACGTGAAACGGCGACGGCGGCGTTCGGTGTTTCACGTGAAACCGTCGAAGTTTCACGTGAAACGAGCGACTCGGACCCAGCAGCGGTGGAGTTCAGCAGTGCTTCGGCTGCGAGGGCCGCATCGATGCGGCCGGCGACATCGGCTGGCATCCGCATAGGCCCCGGAAGTGTGCCGAGCAGCCCTCGGATTTCCTCCAAAGAGGCGTAGACGTCTTCGCACAGCGCGCAGGTCGCGAAGTGATCGCGTAGATCCGCAGTGCGAGAGGGGGACAGCAGTCCATCCGTGAGATCGGAGATCTCGGAGACCTCCGGGTGCTCACCTGTGCCGGTCGTCGACGTCACGCTCGCCCACCTCCGCCCTTCACGGCACCTGTTCCCTTCGGTCCTGCCGTCGGTGGGACGGATGTCCCCTGCGCCCGGTTCCTTCCCCCGCTTGCGGGATTGCTATCCCCGCCATCGGCGCGCAGATGGGTGACCAATGGCAGGAGTCGTGCACGGCCCCGTGCGCAGCGGCTTTTCACGGTTCCGGTCGGGACGTCGAGGATCGTGGCGGCCTCCGCGACGGGGTAGCCCTGCATATCGACGAGGACGAGAGCGGCACGCTGTTCTTCGGGGAGTGTGCGCAGCGCGACGAGCAGTTCGCGGTGCAGGTCTTGGCGTTCGGCGGGGAGCGCCGCGGATTCCTCGGGTTCGAGAAGCTGCTCCAGCCGCTCGGTCTCGGCGACGGGCGAGGTGCGCCGGGAAGCAGCTTTGCGGGCCCGGTCCAGACAGGCGTTGACCGTGATGCGGTGCAGCCAGGTCGTCACGGCTGACTGGCCGCGGAACGTATGAGCGGCGCGATAGGCGGAGACCAGGGCGTCCTGTACGGCGTCGGCGGCTTCTTCGCGATCGCCGAGTGTCCGTAAGGCCACCGCCCAGAGTCGGTCGCGGTGGCGTCGCACGATTTCCCCGAAGGCGTCGGGGTCGCCCTTTACGTGCAGCGCAAGGAGATCGGCGTCGGTTGGTGTCGAAGCCTCGTCGCTGTCGGTGGACACGGGCCCCCCGGCCGTAGCTGCCTGATCTCGGTCCCATTGAAGCCCGCCGGGTCAGGAATGTAAATGCCGTCGAAATGCGGCGCTCCGACCGCTGCGGGCCGGTTGTCTGCCAGTGGGCGTGAAGGCGGGGTTCCGGCCGGCTGACCGGCCGGAACCCCGGCTGCTTGCGGACAGTGCCCCCGCACCGTGTCCTCAGCTGGTGAAGGAAACCTCCGTCACGCCCTGCTTGTAGCCTGCCTCGCTGAACTGGTCGGCCGGTGAGTTGGGCAGCGCGGTGAACCACACAACGACATAACGGGCCATCGCCGGCGTCTTGAGACCGACCTTTGCGGTGGTTCCCGAGGTCTGGGCCGTACCGAGCTTGTGCATGGAACTCAGGGGCTCGGACGGTGAGAGGGAATTGGCCGCGTAGAGCGTCACCGTCGTGTGAGCGCCGCCGTAGTGCAGCCCGATCGAGGCGCTGCTTATCTGCTGCTTCGACCCGAGGTCGTAGACCAGGCCGACGCCCTGCTTGAAGGCCGGGTTCAGGTCGGGGCCTTCCAGGTAGCTCATGGTGCGCCAGTAGGTGCTGGGGTTTCCGTCGTAGGTGTTCTTCGCCTGCTCGGGGTGCTGCGGTTTGCCGTCGGGGTAGTACTCCGAGGCGTCCACGATCTTGATCGGCTTGCCGGTCGGCTTCTTGGCCGGGCCGCCGCTGGTCTGCGAGTTGCCCGAGCCCTCCTGGTCGCCCTCCCGCTTCAGCAGGGTGTCCGCCAGCTGCCAACTGCCCAGGCCCAGCGCCGCGATGAGTAGCGCGGAGACGGACCACTTCAGCGCTCGGCCGGTACGGCTCTGGAGCGGGGGCGGCGGCGTGGTGATGGCCTGCGTCGGCCGGCCGGACTGGCCGTTGCGGGCCGACGACTGGCCGTACGAGCCCTGCTGGTGGCCGTTGCGCGGGTACGGCGGCGGGGTGGAGAACGCCGTCTCCGGAGGCCGGATGCGGGGCATCGCGGCCACGGCCTTGGCCAGCTCCTCCGGGGTGGTGCACGGCTGCTCCTGGCGCGAGGCGGTGGCGCCGTCGTTGTTCACCGCGCGCATGGCGAGCTCGGACAGCCCGCGGTGGACCCCTGCCCGCACCTGGTCGGGTGCGATCAGCCCGACGCCCTTCGGGAGGCCGGTGAGGCCGTAGGCGTCGTTCTCGTACGGCCAGCGCTGGGTCAGCGCGGCGTACAGCAGGGCGCCGATCGCCTCGGTGTCCGTGCGCTGCGGGTGCTCGCACGTGATGCCGCGGAGCGCCGCCATGACCGCGAGGCCGCGGATGCGGTACTGCCCGGACTCCGTGCGCAGCACCGAGCCGGGAGTGAGCCGCAGATGGGCCAAGCCCTCGCGGTGCGCGGCGGCCATGGCCTGGGAGACCTGGCTGACGAGCTGGTAGGCGTCGTGCGGCTCCAGCGGGCCGGAGGCGAGCACGGTCGTCAGCTCGGTGGCGTCCGGCAGCCACTCATGGACGACGTAGACGAGGTCGTTCTCCTCGACGGCGTCGAGAACGTGGACGAACCGGGGGTCGCCGAGGAGTGCGGAGGACCGGGCCGCAGAGAGCACCGGGCGGGCCCGTGGATGGTCGGCGGGCAGGATGTGCACGCCGACGGCCCGGCGCAGCTTCTCGTCGACGGCGCGCCAGCTGCTGAATCCGTCCAGACGGGTGACGCACTCCTCAAGGCGGTAGCGTCTGGCGAGCTTGTGGCCGCTGTGCAGTTCCGGTGGCTTGGAATCGGCCGCCTCGGCACCCTTTTCATCGGTGCGTGCGGCGTGCTGTTCCTTGCCGGATACCTTCTCGGCCTCCGCGCCGTCGCTCGTGGCCTGACCCGCCTTGGCGGTCAGCGGCTCTTCGCCGCTCGTGTCGGCCACGTCGACGGCAGCCGTGCTCCGTTCCGCCACCGTCGTTCCTGCCTCCCCATCCGTTGCAGGCTCAATGAGCCAAGACAATTGTGCCCACAGTCCGCCACTATGCACGACACACGGTGGCAGCCGATGGTTGTGCTCGGTCAGCGCCCCAGCTTGGACCGGACCATGCCGACCAGGGCATTCAGCTCTTCGATCCGCATTTTCCGTGCGGCGACGTAGAACACGGCCAGAAGTGCGGCGGCACCGCCGATGAGACCTGCCAGCGAGCCGAGGAATCCGCTGCCGAGGGTCTGCATGACGCCGTACACCACGGCCCCGGAGATGATCGTGGCAGGGATGCTGGCGCCGGCCAGCCGCGCGTACGTCCGCACGACGTGCGCGGTGTCCAGCTCTCCGCCCATCCGCTTGCTCAGCCGGCGCCAGGCCACGCCGACGCCGATGACGTAGGCGAGACCGTAGGAGGCCGCCATGCCGATCACGGCCCAGCGGGCGGGCAGGACCAGGAAGCAGAGGGCGGAGGCGGCGGCGTTGACGGCAGCGACGATCACCGTGTTGTAGAAGGGGGTGCGGGTGTCCTCGTACGCGTAGAAGGCGCGCAGGACGACGTACTGCACCGAGAACGGGATCAGCCCCACGCCGAAGGCCATCAGCATGTACCCCATCGGGATGCCGGCGCCGGACGAGCCGTAGACCAGCGTGCACAGCGGGATGCCGAGGGAGAGGAAGCCGAACGAGATCGGGACGATGGCGACGGCCGAGGTGCGCAGCCCCTGGGACATGTCGTCCCGGACCGCGCCGGTGTCGCCGTCGTGCGCGGACCGTGCCAGTCGCGGCAGCAGTGCCGCCATCACGGAGACGGTGATGATCGCCTGCGGCATGTTCCAGATCAGCTGGGCGCTGGCGTACGAAATGAAGCCGGTGCCCGGGTGGCCCTGTTGGTCCGCGGTGTTGCCGGCCCAGGTCGAGAGCTGGGTGACGACCAGGACGCCCGCCTGGTTGGCGAGCACGAAAAGGACCGTCCACTTGGCGAGCTTGGCGGCCTTGCCCAGGCCGTGGCCGCGCCAGTCGAAGCGCAGCCGGAGCTTGAAGTCGGCGTCGCGCAGATACGGGATCATCGCCAGCGCCTGGACCACGAGGCCCAGGAGGGTGCCGATGCCGAGCAGCCGGATGCCTTCGGCGGGAATGGTGGTGACGCCGATGTGTGAGGTCTTCGCCGTGCCGTAGACCCAGATGAACAGGCCGAAGGTGGCGATCATGACGATGTTGTTGAGGACCGGGGTCCACATCATCGCGCCGAAGCGGCCACGGGCGTTGAGGATCTGCCCCATCACGACGTGCAGGCCCATGAAGAAGATCGTGGGTACGCAGTAGCGGGTGAAGGCGACGGCGACCTCGTTGGCCGCCGGATCACGGGAGATGTCGAACGAGACGAGCTTCACCAGGAGCGGCGCCGCGAACACGGCCAGCACCGTCAGCGCGCCGAGGACCACGATGACGAGGGTCAGCAGGCGGTTGGCGTACGCCTCGCCGCCGTCTTCGTCCTCCTTCATCGCGCGTACCAGCTGCGGGACGAAGACGGAGTTCAGGCCGCCGCCGATGGTCAAGATGAAGATCATCGTCGGCAGCTGGTAGGCGACCTGCCAGGAGTCACCGAGCACCGCGCCGCCGAGCGCCGCGACGATCAGCGCCGAGCGGACGAAGCCGGTGAGCCGGGACACCATGGTGCCGGCGGCCATCACCGCGCTGGACTTCAGCAGCCCGGAGGCGCGGCCACCGGACTGCTTGCCGGCCGCCGCCACGGGGGCGGGCTCGGGCTCCGCCGGGGTCTGCTGCGGTGCGGGCTCTGCGCCGGGCGGCGCGGCGGCCACCGGCTGCGCCACGGGGGACGTCGCCGGACGCGGTGCCTCGTAGGGCTGCTGCTGATCACGGAAGAGATGCGCGAACGCGTCCTGCTCGGGACGCCCGCTCTCGCCCTGGGCGGTCAGCTCCTCGCCACCGGCGAACTGCATCGTCTCGGCGGCGTCGCCGTACGAAAGATCGTGGGCCGGGGCCTGGGGAGCGGGCGCCGGGGGCGTGGACCACTGCTGCGGGCCGGGAGTGGGCTGAGCGGTGGGCGACTGCTGGTAGAGGGCGTGCGCGGGCTGTCCCGGCGGCGGAGGCGCGGCGTGGTCGTAGAACGCGTCAGCCGGCGGATCCTGGCCCGTCGGGTCCTGCGTGTGCTGGAGGTCGCTGCGGTAGGCATCCTGGACAAAAGGGTCCCGATCCGCGGGAAACGGCGGCGTCGGAGGGACCGCCTCCGAGGGATCGCCAGGGGCGCCCCGGCCGCGGCCACCGTCATACGGCGCATTCATCGCTGCCCCACCTCATCCGTCGCCGGCCATCCGGCCCCGTCATATATCAACGGTCCACTTTCTCACCTGTGCCGGACGGGCCGGACTTTTCCGATCCGGTGTCCGGCGAGCGGTCACCCGGCTGCTCGGGCTTGTCGCCGCCCGTTCCGCCGTTGTCGCCGTTCGCGCCTGCTGTGCCGTCGGAACCGTCGTTGTCCTCGTCGTCGGGCCCTTCCTCGGAGTCCTCGGCGGCGGCTCGCTTGCGCTGGAGGTAGATCCGTACGCCGGCGAGGACGAGCAGCAGCACACCGCCCGCGATGACGAGCATCACAGTGGCGGTGATCTCCGTGACGTTCACCTGGAACGTCATGGGGTCACCGTAGGGCTTGCCGTCCGCGGTGTAGAGCTGGGCCGTCACCCAGGCACGACCGTTGGCGTTCGCCGTGGTGTCGAACTTGAAGGACTGGCTGTGCCCGCCGTCCACCTTGATCTGCTGCGACGGCCCCACGTCCAGGCGGTTGGACTGGGACGAGGTCAGCCGCAGCGTCATGCCCTCGACGCCCTGGAGCAGGTTGTTCTGGACCGTCACCGGAATCGTGGCGCTGCGCCCGGAGAGCGTCGCCTCCGACTTCTGGATCAGGTGCACCTTCTTGGTCAGACCGTCGAGGTAGCTGCGCACGGAGTCGCGGAAGCTCGCGGCTCCCTTGGGGTCACCCCGCCACTCCGTCGACATCTCGCGCATTATGGCGTTGCCGAACGGGGTGACCACGCGCTCGGGCTGGGCCAGGATCACCTGGAAGTCGTCGAGCGCGGCCTGGGTGTCCTGGATCTGCCGGAAGGCGTCCGTGGGGAGCTCCTGGCGGCGCAACGACGACGGGTACGTGGCGCGGCTCGGGATCTGGCGGCTGGCGGCGGGGTCGGGCTTGGCCTTGGCCGCATCGCCGAGCTTCAGCGTCTGGGTCCAGCCCACCGACTCCAGATTCCGCAGTGCGCCGGCCATCGTCTCGGCCTGGCTCGCGGACGGCATGCGCTGCGGCGCGACGACGATGCTGCGTTGCTGCTCCGGGTCCTGGAGGCCGATCATCTGAGCCTGGGCGAGGAACTTCTGGATCGCGCGGCTGGCGTTTCCCGACTTCGACATCTCGCCCTCGAAGGCCCGGGAGAGCTGCTCGTCGGTGACGATGGCGGTGTTGCCGCCGCCGATGGGCCGCGCCGCGGTCGGGGTGTAGGGCAGGCCGCTGTCGCCCAGGCTGTCGCTGCGTGTGATGACGTTGTGGGCGCCGGCCGACGTGGCGACGTCGATGATCGAGGAGTCGATCGCGCCGTTCACCGGCCACGTGAAGTCGGTGCGCGGCTTCACGCCGAGGATGGTGTCCACGGTCTTCGAGGCGAGATCGGTGGCCGGACCGAGGTGGCTGAGCGCGCTGGGCACGCTCTTGCCGTGGTGTGCGAGCGAGGCGAGATCGGGGTCGCCGAACGGCAGGGCGACGACCTCGTGCCCCTTCACGGCGTCTTCGAGGTCGTTCAGCCACTGCTTGGCGACGGCCTGGTTCTTGCCCATCGGGCCGTCCGGGCCGTTGACCCGGTACGGCTTGGTCATCGCGTCGGCGGTCGCGAGCAGGTCGGGATCGATGACGAAGGTCACCGGGAGGTTCTTGCCGAGCGTGACCATCTGGTGGAGCCGGCCGCCGGGCGCGATCTCCGCCGCGAGATCGTCGTTGCGGAAAACCGGGGTCTGCTGGGCGTCGGCGCCGGTCTCCGCGGTGAGGTGGGTGGACGAGATCAGCGGCCACAGGTACGTGAGCTGGGTCTTCTTGGCCGGTGCGGCGTTCTGCCAGGGGAGGAAGGTCCGGTCGATGCCGAGGACCTGCTCGTACGAGGAGCTCTGGGTAAGCCCGGACAGCGTGACGCCGAGCGGATACACACCGTCGTCGCCGAGGCCGAGGTCGTTGACCGGAACGCTGAGGGTGAACGGCTTGCTGGTGCCCGGATCCAGCTTGTCGATCTTCTCGGTGTGCCCGTCGATCTCCTTGCCGTCGGCGCCCGGCAGATATCCGGTGCGCTGGGTCACGGCTTCGATGGAGCTGCGGTCGCTGAGTGCGGCGCCGCGGTGCAGTCCGACGTGTGCGTCGGTGACCGGGGTCTTGCCGTCGTTGGCCAGTGTGCCGGAGACGGTGACCGTGTCGTCCTTCCCGGGGGCGGACGGGGACATCGCGTTGATCGTGACGCTGACCGTGTGGGAGCCAGTCTGGGCCGCCTCGGCGGACGGGCTGTGCGGGAGCTGCAGCATTCCCACGAACAGGGGCACTCCGGTGAGCAGTGTCACGGTCCTGCGCAGCCATCGACCACGCGGCCGTTCAGTCGCCTGGAACCCTGCCGCATCGGCCACGCGCTCGCCCGTCCCTCGTCGTCGTCAGTGGTCGTCGGAATGTGCGTCCACGAATGGTAACGAGGCCCGGCACGCCGTAGTGCCGGGGACTGCTCCACATGATCGCCAAGGCGGGGCCGCTCATGCCTGTCCCCTTTTATTGACGTGACGCCGGCCGCTGCGCGGCCACGTACCCTTTTCTGTTGTGCCGAACGCCAACAATGACTTCCCCACCCCGCGGTCCGAGCGGGCTCCGCAGTCGACGAACGCGCTCAACCACGTGCAGCGCCGTGCCGTGAGCGAGCTGCTGCGGGTGTCCCCCGTCGCGGACGACCTGGCCCGTCGCTTCCAGGAGGCCGGGTTCACGCTTGCCCTGGTCGGCGGATCGGTCCGGGACGCGCTGCTCGGCCGGCTCGGCAACGACCTCGACTTCACCACGGATGCCCGGCCTGAGGACGTACTGAAGATCGTCCGGCCGTGGGCGGACGCGGTCTGGGAGGTCGGCATCGCCTTCGGCACGGTCGGCTGCAAGAAGGAATCGTTCGACATCGAGGTCACGACGTACCGCTCCGAGGCGTACGACCGCACCTCACGCAAGCCCGAGGTCTCCTACGGTGACTCCATCGAGGACGATCTGGTCCGCCGGGACTTCACGGTGAACGCCATGGCGGTACTGCTGCCGCAGAAGGAGTTCGTCGATCCGCACGACGGCCTGGAGGACCTGGCGGCCCGTGTGCTGCGAACCCCGGGGACGCCGCAGGAGTCGTTCTCCGACGACCCGCTGCGGATGATGCGCGCGGCGCGCTTCGCCGCCCAGCTGGACTTCGAGGTCGCCCCGGACGTCATCGCCGCGATGAAGGCGATGTCGGACCGTATCGAGATTGTGTCCGCGGAGCGGGTGCGCGACGAGCTGAACAAGCTGATCGTGGCGGCGAACCCGCGCAAGGGGCTGCGGCTGCTGGTGGAGTCCGGGCTGGCGGACCGGGTACTGCCCGAGCTGCCGGCGCTGCGCCTGGAAAGTGACGAGCATCACCGCCACAAGGATGTCTACGAGCACACGCTGACGGTCCTGGAGCAGGCCATCGACCTGGAGGAGAACGGGCCTGATCTGGTGCTGCGGCTGGCGGCGCTGCTGCACGACATCGGCAAGCCCAGGACGCGGCGCTTCGAGAGCGACGGCCGGGTCTCGTTCCACCACCACGAGGTGGTGGGGGCGAAGATGACCAAGAAGCGTATGTCCGCCCTGAAGTACTCGAACGACATGATCAAGGACGTTTCGCTTCTGGTGGAGCTGCATCTGCGCTTCCACGGATACGGAACAGGTGAGTGGACGGACTCCGCGGTCCGCCGCTACGTGCGCGACGCCGGCCCGCAGCTGGAGCGCCTGCACAAGCTGACACGCTCGGACTGCACCACACGCAACAAGCGCAAGGCCGCGGCCCTGTCACGTGCGTATGACGGGCTGGAGGAACGCATCGCGCGACTCCAGGAGCAGGAAGAGCTGGACGCGATCCGCCCGGACCTGGACGGCAACGAGATCATGCAGATCCTGGGCATCGGCCCGGGGCCTGAGGTCGGCAAGGCGTACAAGCAGATGCTGGAACTGCGGCTGGAGCACGGCCCCATGGAGCGGGAGGCCGCGGTGGCCGCGCTCAAGGAGTGGTGGGCCGCCCAGGGCTGAGACCGCTCAGGCCGCGCGCGTGAAACCGTCGATGTTTCACGTGAAACGGGGCGATGTTTCACGTGAAACGGCCGGTCGTGAACCGCCGTGTTTCACGTGAAACATCGCCCCGCGGTGTCCCGGGAGCGGACTCGTCGCTACTTGATGTCCTGAAGGCAGAGCACAAAGCGGGTGGTGCCGCCGTGGCGGCGGTGCTGGGTCTCCGCATAGGTTGTGTCGGTCTTGGGGCAGAGAGACCTGTCCGTGGTGTTGGAGTGGACTGCCGTCACCTTGAACTTGGCTTCTGCGGTGCCGCAGTCGACGACCTTGAGATCGGGATTGATCTCGTTGCCGTTGTTCTTCATGCAATCACCGACCTTGGCGGTGTCGGCGTCGTTCCACGAGCTCACCCAGGCCACGCCGATACCGATCAGGGCGACAGCGACGAAGATGCCCTTCACGATCGCCTTGGGCGAGCGCTGCGGCCGGGACGGCTGCGGCGGTATGGGCGCTCCGCCCTGCATGTAGGGCTGCTGCGACGCCTGCGGATACCCCTGCTGCGGCTGACCGTACGGGGTCTGCGGCTGCTGGGGATAGGCGTATCCGCCCTGCGGCTGGCCGTAAGGAGCCTGCGGTGCCTGGGGAGTCTGCGGGTAGGGGGCCTGGCCGTACGGTTGCTGACCGTATGGCTGCTGGCCGTACGACGGACTCTGGCCGTAAGGATTCGGGCCCTGAGGCGGCGTGGTCATGGGAGTTCCCCCGATAAGGAAGTGTCCGGAAGTGACGTGTCCGGACGCGTGAATGACGCCCGTACGGTATCTGCTCCGGCGCCGCCGCACAGGCGAGGGGCGCCAACTGGCAAGGGAGGGACGGCCAGGGCCCCTCTGACCCCGACCCACCGGACAGCCCTAGGGTCGTCCGAATCCCCTGCGGGCCAGCGTCGCGGCGACCGCGGCGTAGAGAACGGCCACCATGGCGATGAGTGCGGCTGACTTCCCGCCGGGCGGCAGCATCAGCGCGGCGACCGCGGCGGCGCCGACGAAGGCGATGTTGAACAGCACGTCGTAGATGGAGAAGACCCGGCCGCGGAAGGCATCGTCGACCGACGACTGGACCACCGTGTCTGTGGTGATCTTGGTCCCCTGTGTGCCCAGGCCGAGGACGAACGCGGCGACCAGCATGGGTGCCGGGTGGAAGAAGAGGCCGAGTGCGGGCACCAGGATCGCGCCCATCGCGGCGCAGAAGGCGATCCAGCCGAATGGCGAGAGGCGCCCGACCGCCCACGGGGTGATCACGGCAGCCGCGAAGAAGCCGGCTCCTGACACGGCGACGGTTATCCCGAGCAGCGCCAGACCCTGGGATTCGGTACGGGCCCAGGCGTACCGGCACAGCATCAGCACCATGACCGTCAGCGCGCCGTAGCAGAAGCGGATCACCGTCATCGCGGCCAGCGCGCGGGTCGGGGTGGGCCGCTCGGCGAGGTGGCGCAGACCGTCCACCAACCCCTTGACGGTGCTCAACAGGGCCTCGCCGAGGTGGGGTTGGAGCACCGAGGGGTCGGGGCCGAGGAGCTGCGGGGGCATCCGCAGGGCGGTGAGGGCGGAACAGAAGTAGAGGAACGCGGCGAGCAGCACGACGAACGTATCCACGTCCGAGCCGGCCAGTCGGACGGCGAGGGCGAGCGCACCGCCGACCGTCATGGCGAGCGTTCCTGCCGTCGGGGCAAGGGAGTTGGCCATCACCAGCTGTTCACCGCCGACGACGCGGGGAAGCGACGCGGAAAGCCCCGCCAGGACAAAGCGGTTCACGCCCGTGACGGAGAGGGCCGAGGCGTAGAAGAGCCAGTCCGGGACCTTCACCGCGATCAGCACGGCGGTCGCCATCGCGAGCAGGGCCCGCAGCAGATTGCCGTACAGCAGGACCTGACGCCGGCGCCAGCGGTCCAGCAGCACTCCGGCGAACGGCCCGAGAAGGGAGTACGGCAGCAGCAGAATCGCCATGGCGGAGGCGATCGCCTCGGGCGACGCCTGCTTTTCGGGCGAGAAGACGACGAACGCGGCGAGCGCGACCTGGAACACCCCGTCGGCGGCCTGGGACAGGAGCCGTGCGGCCAGGAGCGTCCGGAAGTCGCGCAGCCGCAGTAATACGCGGAGATCGCGCACAGCATGCATGAGGCACAGCCTCACACAGCACGCCGGCCTCCGGGCGGAATACCCGGAGGCCGGCGAAGCAGGGAGAGCGGCGAGTGCCTCAGCGCTCGACGTCGCCCCTGATGAACTTCTCGACGTTCTCCCGTGCCACGTCGTCGAAGTACTGCACCGGCGGCGACTTCATGAAGTACGAGGAAGCGGAGAGGATCGGGCCACCGATCCCCCGGTCCTTGGCGATCTTCGCGGCGCGCAGCGCGTCGATGATGACGCCCGCGGAGTTCGGGGAGTCCCAGACCTCAAGCTTGTACTCAAGGTTCAGCGGGACATCGCCGAAGGCGCGGCCCTCAAGGCGGACGTAGGCCCACTTGCGGTCGTCCAGCCAGGCGACGTAGTCGGACGGGCCGATGTGGACGTTCTTCTCGCCCAGCTCGCGGTCGGGGATCTGCGAGGTGACGGCCTGCGTCTTGGAGATCTTCTTGGACTCCAGGCGGTCGCGCTCCAGCATGTTCTTGAAGTCCATGTTGCCGCCGACGTTCAGCTGCATCGTGCGGTCCAGGATGACGCCCCGGTCCTCGAAGAGCTTGGCCATCACGCGGTGCGTGATCGTGGCGCCGACCTGCGACTTGATGTCGTCACCGACGATCGGCACACCGGCCTCGGTGAACTTGTCCGCCCACTCCTTGGTGCCGGCGATGAAGACCGGGAGGGCGTTGACGAACGCGACCTTGGCGTCGATGGCGCACTGGGCGTAGTACTTCGCCGCGTCCTCGGAGCCGACGGGCAGGTAGCAGACCAGGACGTCGACCTGCTTGTCCTTGAGGACCTGGACGATGTCGACCGGGGCCTCCGCGGACTCCTCGATCGTCATGCGGTAGTACTTGCCCAGGCCGTCGAGCGTGTGGCCGCGCTGGACCTGCACGCCGGTGTTCGGCACGTCGCAGATCTTGACGGTGTTGTTCTCGCTGGCGCCGATGGCGTCCGAGAGGTCGAGGCCGACCTTCTTGGCGTCCACGTCGAAGGCGGCCACGAACTCGACGTCGCGGACGTGGTAGTCGCCGAACTGCACGTGCATGAGGCCGGGCACGCGGCTGTCGGGGTCGGCGTCCTTGTAATACTCGACGCCCTGTACCAGCGAGGCGGCGCAGTTGCCCACGCCGACGATGGCTACGCGAACCGAACCCATTCCGGTTGCTCCCTGTGTTCTCGATGAGGACCTGCACGGCAGGGCCCCATGTGGTGGTGTCATTCGGACGGATCCGGCCGGGAACCACCCCGGTGCCGGGGCAGGCCGTCCGCATCTCCTGACGGGGTGTTCTTGTCCCGCTCCGTGGGACCCGGGGCGCGCTGATCGCGCCCGGCGCGCTCACTCTCGATGAGCTCGTTCAACCAACGGACCTCGCGCTCCACGGATTCCATGCCGTGCCGCTGCAGTTCGAGGGTGTAGTCGTCCAGCCGCTCGCGGGTCCTGGCCAAGGAGGTGCGCATCTTTTCGAGGCGCTCCTCCAGCCGGCTGCGGCGGCCTTCCAGCACGCGCATCCGTACGTCCCGCGATGTCTGGCCGAAGAACGCGAAACGGACGCCGAAGTGCTCGTCCTCCCACGCATCCGGCCCGGAGTGGGTGAGCAGCTCCTCGAAGTGCTCCTTGCCCGCTGCGGTCAATCGGTAGACGATTTTGGCCCGGCGCCCGGTGAGCGCCGCGGCGGGAACGCCCTCCGGGGCGCCGCCTGTTTCCTCGACGAGCCAGCCGTTCGCGACCAGCCCCTTGAGGCAGGGGTAGAGGGTGCCGTAGCTGAACGCACGGAAGACCCCGAGCGAGGTGTTGAGCCGCTTGCGCAACTCGTAACCATGCATCGGGGATTCGCGGAGCAGGCCGAGGACGGCGAATTCGAGGACGCCGGAACGCCTGTTCATCCTCCGCCTCCTTGGCCCTGTGCGGTCTTTATCTCGTGCTGATGTATCGACTCGATACATCCAGACGATAGAACGGCGCCCTGGGCGGAACAAGGGTGGGGACGGTGAACGGCATCACATCACTTATTCGTGCGACGTAACCTGACTGTTTTGGAGTGAATTTCAACACTGGGCAGGTTTTGGCCGTGCGTAGTCTGTGCGGCATGCAGACTGCCGGGAACCGTGGGCCGATACGTGGCGTCCCTGACCTCGGTGTAGTGCGGCCCGCGCGTCAGGAGCGGGTCGTGCATCGGGGGGACCTGAAGACAACTGCCGCCTTCAGGCGACGAGAAAGCGCGCCTGCCCGAGGAGTATTCGTTCCATGAGCGAGCACCGTCGCAAACCGCCACAGCCACAAGGTGGCGGACGTGCCGCGGCCAGACGTGCCGCACAGCAGCCATCAGGGCGGCGTGCGGCCCCTCCGCATGGCGCTGTTACGGGGTCTATGCCCCAGTCCCCCGAGGACCGGCCGCCGGGAGGGCGTGCCGAGGCCCGGCGGGCCGCGCAGCGCGGCGGACGCCGGCGGGCGTCCGACTCCGCGGCGATGGCTTCCGGAGGGTCCGCCGGCGATTACGGCGGCGGTGGCCGCCGTGGTGGCGGTGGCGGTGGCGGCGGTGGCGGCGCTGATGGAGGCCGGGGGCGCGGTCGTGGTGGTGGAAATCCCGCCAAGAAGCGCTTCATTGACTATCCGCGCACCAATCGCACCGGCTGGCGCCGGTTTGTGCCGTCCTGGAAACAGGTGGCCGGCATGTCCGTCGCGGTCATCGGCCTGATCGTCGGCGCGGCCGGTGTCGGCCTCGCGCTGGTGCAGGTGCCGGATGAGAACAAGGCTGCCACGTCGCAGAACAACGTCTACCTCTGGGCCGATGGCAAGGTCATGGCGCGCGATGGTGAGACAAACCGGCAGAACATCAAGATAAGCGAAATTCCGATGTCCATGCAGAACGCAGCGATCTCCGCGGAGAACGCCTCGTTCCGGACGGACTCCGGCGTGGACCCGATGGGCATCCTCCGCGCCCTGGTCAACATGGCCAAGGGGGGTGACACCCAGGGTGGGTCGACCATCACTCAGCAGTACGTGAAGAACGCGATGCTGAGCCAGGAGCAGACCATCACCCGTAAGTTCAAGGAGCTGTTCATCTCCATCAAGGTCGGCTCGTTGATGGACAAGCCCAGTATCTTGCAGGGGTACCTGAACACCAGCTACTTCGGTCGTGGTGCCTACGGCATCCAGGCGGCGGCCCAGGCGTACTACGGGAAGAACGCCTCCCAGCTGAAGCCGGACGAGGGCGCGTTCCTGGCGTCCCTGCTCAAGGGCGCGAACCTCTACGACCCTGCGGGCGGTACCGGACCCGGCGCCACCCCCGAGCAGAACACCCAGCGCGTCAAGGCTCGTTGGTCCTGGATCCTCGACCGTGAGGTGGACAATCACCTCATGCCGAAGGACGAGCGGGCCACCTACACGAAGTTCCCGATGCCCAAGGCGCCGAAGCCGGTGGCCAGCAAGAGTGGCCAGATCGGGTACTTGATCGACGTGGCCAAGAAGTACGTGCTCAAGCAGGGGAACATCAGCGAGGCACTGTTCGACAAGGGCGGCTACACGGTCCAGACGACCTTCGACGAGAAGAAGACCAACGAGCTGGCAGCCGCGGTGCAGAAGGTCGACAAGCACTACATCGACCCGCAGAAGCGGCCGGAGAAGGACAAGTACGTCCAGTTCGGTGGCGCCTCAGTGGTGCCGGGAGACGGCAGGATCGTCGCCCTGTACGGCGGTGACGGCTACGACAAGGGCCACTTCAGCAACAACGCCGACACCTACGGCGTGCCGGTCGGCTCGACCTGGAAGCCGTTCGTGCTCGCCGCGGCGATGAAGTACGGGACGATCGCGCACAGCGGCACGCCGGTCTCGCCGGACAGCAAGTACAACGGCGATGACCATCTCAAGGTGAGGAACCCGGACGGTTCGATTGTGCTGAAGAAGGACAACTCGCCCTTCTACCAGGTCAACGAGAGCAATTACCCCTGGGGCTACATCACCTTGCGGAAGGCGATGGAGCAGTCCGTCAACACCCCGTACGTCCAGCTCGGCATGGATGTCGGCATGGACAAGGTGAAGGAGATGGCGCAGGCCGCGGGGATCGCGCCGGGCAGCTTCGACAAGAACCTCAACCCGTCCTTCGCGTTGGGCACCTCGACGCCGAGCGCGATTCGCATGGCCGATGCCTACGGCACCTTCGCCGCCTCCGGTACGAGCGTGGAGCCGTATTCGGTGACCAAGGTGATGTCCCAGGGCGAGGAGGTGAAGGGCTTCGACAAGCCCAAGCCGCAGACGGCGATGGACGCCAACATCGCCAACAACGTCACCGACGTGCTGAAGAACGTGATCGAGAACGGCACCGCGACGACGGCCAAGAAGCTGGGTATGCCGGCCGCCGGCAAGACCGGTACCACCGACGAGAACAAGTCGGCGTGGTTCGTCGGCTACACCAAGCAGCTCTCGACGGCCATCACCATGTTCCGTGAGGATGCACAGAACCCCCGTCAGCTGTCCATGAACGGCGTAGGCGGCTTCGACTCGATCCACGGTGGCGCGCTGCCGACCGAGGTGTGGACCCAGTACATGCTCCAGGCGATGGAGGGTGTTTCCCCGCAGGACTTCCCGGCCGCCACGCCCATCGGGCAGGTGCAGAACGAGCAGGGGATGCCCTCGCCCACGCCGACCCCGACGCCGAGTGCCGCGCCGACGGTGACTCCGTCCGGTACGCCCAGCCAGTCCGCGTCGCCGTCGAATACTCCGACTGCCACCCCGACCAAGTCGTGCTCCCCGTGGGACTTCCACTGCAAGCACAACGGCGGGAACGGCGGGGCAAACGGCGGCGGGCCGGGCGGCGGTAATGGCGGTAACGGCGGTACGAGTCCGACGCCTGACCCGACGAGCGGCGGGAACAGCGGAGGAGGAATCTTCGGCGGGCCCACCGGCGGCTAGGACCGCTGATCGTTTCACGTGAAACGGCGCTCGTTTCACGTGAAACACGGCTCCACGAAGCCCCCGACCCGGTGCGACCGGGCGGGGGCTTCGTCGTGTTCGTCCCATGCGTGTACGGCAGGATGGGGCCATGACGAGCCTGCGACAGGACGAGCCGGTACGGCCGACGCAACGGGATGAGGTGGCGGCGGCCGGCAGCGAGCTGATCGGAGGGCCGATCGGCCGGCGGGTGCTTCTCGGTGCGAACTGGATGACGCCGGTGCGGGTCATCGTGCTCGTCGCCATCGGTGTGTTCGCGCTCGGCATGGTGCAGAAGCTGCCCTGCTACAACGGCGGATGGTTCTTCGGCGCCACCAGCCAGTACGTCCACGCCTGCTACTCCGACATCCCCCATCTCTACACCGGGCGGGGTTTCGCCGACGGGCTGATCCCGTACTTCGACCGGCTGCCGGGCGATATGCAGTATCTGGAGTACCCGGTGCTGACCGGCGTCTTCATGGAGGTCGCCTCCTGGATGACGCCGCACAGCGGGGCGATCCAGGACCGCGAGCAGATCTACTGGCTGGTCAACGCCGGGATGCTGATGGTCTGCGCCGCCGTCATCGCGGTGTGTGTGGCGCGTACTCACCGGCGGCGTCCTTGGGACGGTCTGCTGGTGGCCCTGGCTCCCGCCTTCGCCCTCACCGCCACCATCAACTGGGACCTGCTGGCGGTCGCCCTGACCGCCGCCGGGATGCTGTTGTGGTCACGCAGCCGCCCGCTGGCGTCCGGAGTCCTGATCGGGCTGGCGACGGCGGCGAAGCTCTACCCCGTCCTGCTGCTGGGTCCGCTGCTGCTGCTGTGCTGGCGCGCGGGGGCCTGGCGCGCGTACGGGAGGGTCGTCACCGGTGCGGTGGCGTCCTGGCTGGTGGTGAACCTGCCGGTGATGATCACGCACGACGCGTCCGGATTCCATATCCGGGAGGGCTGGGCGAAGTTCTACACCTTCAGCCAGGAGCGGCCCATCGACTTCGGTTCCGTGTGGCTGCTGATCTCGCAGCGCACCGGGGACCCACTGGAGAACGCCAACCTCTACGCGACGGTGCTGATGATCCTCGGCTGCGGCGGCATCGCGCTGCTGACGTTCTACGCGCCGCGCCGGCCGCGCTTCGCCCAACTCGCGTTCCTCGTCGTCGCGCTGTTCATCCTCACCAACAAGGTCTACTCGCCCCAGTACGTGCTGTGGCTGGTCCCGCTCGCCGCGCTGGCCCGGCCGCGCTGGCGGGACTTCCTGATCTGGCAGGCGGGCGAGGTCATGTACTTCCTCGGGATCTGGATGTACCTCGCCTACACCGGCAGCGGCGACAAGCACCAGGGGCTGCCGCCGGAGGGCTACCAACTCGCCATCGCACTACACCTGTTGGCCACCCTCTACCTCTGCGCGGTGGTCGTCCGCGACATCCTGATGCCGGAGCGGGACGTGGTCCGCAGGGACGGTGACGACGACCCGTCGGGGGGCGTCCTGGACCGCAGTCCGGATGTGGTCGTGCTCGGGCGGGCGTATCACGAGCCGCGCCACGCGGTGCACTTCGCGGGGACGCCGCGGGTGCGCTGGGGCGTCGTACGGGACTGATCCGCCGGCGGACACACAACCAGGGCCCGGTGCCG
Source organism: Streptomyces sp. GS7 (assembly GCF_009834125.1). NCBI lineage: Bacteria > Bacillati > Actinomycetota > Actinomycetes > Kitasatosporales > Streptomycetaceae > Streptomyces > Streptomyces sp. GS7. The sequence goes on along the minus strand of NZ_CP047146.1, from coordinate 9,039,763 downwards.
CGGAGATGACCGGCGGCACCGGGCCCTGGTGCGGGGGTGTGGGGGATCCGGCCGGATCAGCGGTCCACCATGCGGTCGTACTGCGTGGTGGTGTGCCGCAGATGGGCCACCAGCTCCTCGCCGACCTTCGGCTCGGGGGCGTCCCCTGGGACGAACAGGATCGACACCTGCATGTGCGGGGGCTCCGCGAACCAGCGCTGCTTCCCGGCCCATACGTACGGCGCGAGGTTGCGGTTGACGGTCGCCAGACCGGCCCGGGCCACGCCCTTGGCGCGCGGCATCACGCCGTGCAGTGCCTTGGGCGACTCGAGGCCGACGCCGTGCGAGGTGCCCCCCGCCACGACGACCAAGTAGCCGTCCGAAGCCGCCCGTTGCTGGCGGTAGCCGAACCGGTCGCCCTTCTTGACGGGCGTGACGTCGAGGACAGAGCCGCGGTACTCGGTGGCTTCGTGGTCGCCCAGCCACAGCCGCGTGCCGATCCGCGCGCGGAAGCGGGTCTGCGGGAACTGCTGCTGGAGACGGGCGAGTTCGTCGGCCTTGAGGTGGCTGACGAACATGGTGTGCAGCGGGAGGCGGGCGGCCCGCAGCCGGTCCATCCAGCCGATGACCTCTTCCACCGAGTCGGATCCGTCGGTGCGGTCCAGCGGGAGATGGATCGCGAAGCCCTCCAGCCGGACGTCCTCGATGGCCGCGGCCAGCTTCGGCAGGTCCTCCGGCAGGACGCCGTGCCGCTTCATGCTGCTCATGACCTCGATGACGACCCGGGCGCCGACCAGCCCGCCGACGCCCTCGACCGAGGAGACCGAGCGGATCGCCCGGTCGGGCAGCGGCACCGGCTCCTCGCCGTGCCGGAACGGGGTCAGAACGAGCAGGTCGCCGCTGAAGAAGTCCTTGATACGGGCCGCTTCGTAGGTCGTGCCGACCGCGAGGATGTCGGATCCGAGCCGGGTGGCCTCATCGGCGAGCCGCTCGTGGCCGAAGCCGTAGCCGTTGCCTTTGCAGACCGGGACCAGCCCGGGGAACTGCTGGAGAACGCTCTGCTGATGCGCCCGCCAGCGCGCGGTGTCGACGTAGAGGGTGAGCGCCATGGCCGGCCCGGAACCTTTCTCGTGGCTGGGGTGTGTCGGGGGTACGAACGGTGCGGTGGAGCGGTCAGCGCCGCGACATGTAGATGTCGAGTGCCTTGTGCAGCAGCTTGTTGAGCGGGAAGTCCCATTCGCCGAGGTACTCCGCCGCCTGCCCACCCGTGCCGACCTTGAACTGGATCAGGCCGAAGAGGTGGTCGTTCTCGTCCAGCGAGTCGCTGATGCCGCGGAGGTCGTAGACGGTGGCGCCGAGCGCATAGGCGTCCTGCAGCATCCGCCACTGCATGGCGTTGGAGGGGCGGACCTCACGGCCGATGTTGTCCGAGGCGCCGTAGGAGTACCAGACGTGCCCGCCGACGACGAGCATCGTCGCGGCGGACAGGTTGACGCCGTCATGACGGGCGAAGTAGAGCCGCATGCGGTTGGGGTCCTCGGAGTTGAGGGCCGTCCACATCCGCTGGAAGTAGCCGAGCGGGCGGGGCCGGAAGCGGTCGCGCTCCGCGGTGATCTCGTACAGCCGCTGCCATTCGGCGAGGTCGTCGTAGCCGCCCGGGACGACCTCGACGCCGGCCTTCTCGGCCTTCTTGATGTTGCGGCGCCACAGCTGGTTGAAGCCCTTGTGGACGTCCTCCAGCGAGCGGTCGGCGAGCGGTACCTGGAAGACGTAGCGGGGCTGCACATCTCCGAAGCCGGCGCCGCCGTCCTCGCCCTGCTGCCAGCCCATGCGGCGCAGCCGGTCGGCGACCTCGAAGGCGCGCGGCTCGATGTGGGTGGCCTCGATGTCCCGCAGGCGCTTGACGTCCGGGCTCTGGATGCCGGACTTGATCGCGGCGGAGTCCCAGCGGCGGATGATGACCGGCGGGCCCATCTTCACGGAGAAGGCGCCCTGCTGCTTGAGGTGGCTGAGCATCGGCTGCAGCCAGTCCTCCAGATTCGGCGCGAACCAGTTGATGACCGGGCCCTCGGGGAGGTACGCCAGGTAGCGCTTGATCTTGGGCAGCTGACGGTAGAGGACCAGGCCGGCGCCGACCAGCTCGCCGGTGGCGTCGAACCAGCCCAGGCTCTCCGACCGCCACTCGGCCTTCACGTCCGCCCAGGCCGGGACCTGCATGTGGCTCGCCGCGGGCAGGCTCTGGATATATGCCAGGTGCTGCTCTCGGCTGATGGTCCTCAGGGTCAGGCTCATGCGGGGTGCTCCTCGGCTGGTGTGTCCCCCTTGGTCGGGGCTCCGGCTCTCGCGCCGAAGCCTACTGTGACCGGGGAGCACCCCGTCTGGGCCGTACGGGGCAGGGCTCCGTATGCCGCAGTGCGGCGGCGCCTAACCGATGACGCCGCCGAAGAGGCCGCCGTGTGCCAGGCCGATGTAGAAGCCCAGGGCGGCTCCCCCGAGCCCGATGATCAACAGGAAGCGTTCACCCGTCGTCGACGAGATGAACTGGCCCCAGAGGCCCGTTCCGATTCCGATCAGGCCCACCCAGGAGCTGACCAGGTGCAGGCTGGGAGAGAGAGCCGTGAGAACGGCGATCACACCCAGGACGAGGGTGGTGACCGCGAGGGTGTTCTCGACGGGATGGGATTGGCCGTCGCTGTTGAGAAGCGCGAGCAGGTTCCGCTGGGTCCGTGCTGCCTGTGCCATACGGCACCTCCGACTGGACAGGGCGGCGCACTGTAACGCCGCTCACACCCGTTGTGTTCCAGATTGCGGGGTGCGGCGGCCGGATTTCAACCGGAAGCTCGGATGCAGGTACTCTGTACGGTCTGCGCCCATGTCTGCCCGGAGACTCCGGCAGGCCGGTGCGGAACGCATTACGACCCTCCTGCCACGGAACGACCGTGGCCGCTGAGTCCAAAGGAGGTGGGTTCACCATGCGTCACTACGAGGTGATGGTCATCCTCGACCCCGATCTGGAGGAGCGCGCTGTCTCCCCGCTGATCGAGAACTTCCTCTCCGTCGTCCGTGAGGGCAACGGAAAGGTCGAAAAGGTCGACACCTGGGGCCGTCGTCGTCTCTCGTACGAGATCAACAAGAAGCCCGAGGGCATCTACTCGGTCATCGACCTGCAGGCCGAGCCTGCGGTCGTCAAGGAGCTCGACCGTCAGATGAACCTGAACGAGTCGGTCCTCCGGACCAAGGTCCTCCGTCCCGAGACCCACTGAGCGCGTCAGCGCCCAGCGGTAACCGGGTTCGAGTAGCAGCAACACCAGCAGCCAGCAGCACACCCGCCGAGAGGTTCCCCTAATGGCAGGCGAGACCGTCATCACGGTCGTCGGCAATCTTGTCGACGACCCCGAGCTGCGCTTCACCCCGTCCGGTGCGGCGGTCGCGAAGTTCCGCGTCGCGTCCACTCCCCGCACCTTCGACCGCCAGACCAACGAGTGGAAGGACGGCGAGAGCCTGTTCCTGACCTGCTCGGTGTGGCGTCAGGCGGCGGAGAACGTCGCCGAATCCCTGACGCGGGGTACCCGCGTGGTCGTCCAGGGCCGCCTCAAGCAGCGGTCGTACGAGGACCGCGAGGGCGTGAAGCGCACGGTCTACGAGCTCGACGTCGAGGAAGTGGGCGCGAGCCTGAAGAACGCCACGGCCAAGATCACCAAGACCGGCGGTCGCGGTGGTCAGGGCGGCGGCTTCGGCGGTGGTCAGCAGGGCGGTGGCCAGGGTGGCGGCGGCTGGGGCGGCGGCCCCGGTGGCGGTCAGCAGGGCGGCGGCGGTGCGCCCGCCGACGACCCGTGGGCGACCAGTGGTCCTGCCGGCGGTGGCCAGCAGGGTGGCGGTAGCTGGGGCGGTAGCTCCGGCGGTGGCTACTCGGACGAGCCGCCCTTCTAGGTCCGTACAGCCGATCCGGTTCTGCGGTGTTTCACGTGAAACCGCGTGTTTCACGTGAAACGGCGACCGGAGCGGCCGGGGCCTTGAGGGCGTCAGCACACACTTCTTGAACTCACTGGAGAGAGACAATGGCGAAGCCGCCTGCTCGCAAGCCTAAGAAGAAGGTTTGCGTGTTCTGCAAGGAGAAGATCTCCTACGTCGACTACAAGGACACGAACCTGCTGCGGAAGTTCATCTCCGACCGCGGCAAGATCCGTGCCCGCCGGGTCACCGGTAACTGCACTCAGCACCAGCGTGACGTCGCCACGGCCGTGAAGAACAGCCGTGAGATGGCGCTGCTGCCCTACACGTCCACCGCGCGATAAGGGAAGGGTGACCGACCAATGAAGATCATCCTCACCCACGAGGTCTCCGGCCTCGGCACCGCCGGTGACGTCGTGGACGTCAAGGACGGGTACGCCCGTAACTACCTGGTTCCGCGTGGTTTCGCGATCCGCTGGACCAAGGGTGGCGAGAAGGACGTCGAGCAGATCCGCCGCGGTCGCAAGATCCGCGAGATCGCCACGATCGAGCAGGCCAACGAGATCAAGGGCCAGCTTGAGGGCGTCAACGTGAAGCTGGCCGTTCGTGCCGGCGACGCGGGCCGCCTGTTCGGCTCCGTCACCCCGGCTGACGTCGCCTCGGCGATCAAGGCTGCCGGTGGTCCGGACGTCGACAAGCGCCGTGTTGAGCTCGGTTCGCCGATCAAGACCCTGGGCGCGCACCAGGTCTCCGTGCGTCTGCACGCCGAGGTCGTCGCGAAGCTCGGCGTCGAGGTCGTCGCCGCGTAATCGCAGCACAATGCCGAAGGGCCGTACCCCGTCGCGGGGTACGGCCCTTCGGCATGCGCGAGGGGCGCGGGAGGCCGGGGTCAGTCTCCGTCCTCGTTCTGGGCGCGCTGGTAGAGCTTGGCGATGTCGTCGTCGAAGTACGCGGCGTAGGAGACGTCGTCCTCGTCGCCGCCGCCTTCATGGCCGCCCAGAACGCCGATGACGGTGCCGGTGTGGCTCTTGGGGTCGTAGTCGGCGAGCCAGGGGCTGCCACTCGTGCCGCCCTCGAAGTCGGTGCACTGGATGCGCAGTTGGGTGTCGCTGAATTTCGTGGTGCGGTTCTGGCAGGAGATCGGGGTGTCACGGCTGGTGGGGTAGCCGGTGATCTTGACGTCGTTGTTGAAGCCGCGGTCTATGCCGAGGCTGTTGCCGCCCAGGACGTCCTGGATGTTCTTGCCGTCCTTCGGGTCGACCGTGAGGAAGGCGACGTCGAGGTCCTCGTCCTGTGATTTGGCCCAGCGGTCGTCGACGACGACCTTGCTGACCTTCCACAGGCCTGTGGGTTCGTCGCCGTTGCGGTAGTCGGGGGCGAAGACCAGGTCGTCCACCGGCTTCCCGGCGTCCGCGTCGAAGGCGCAGTGGGCCGCAGTGATCAGCATGTCCCGGCCCGGGCTCTGCACCACGCTCGCGGTGCAGAAGTGGGCGCCGTGGTCGTCCTTCTCGAAGACCGCGCCGATTCGGGCGTTCTCCGCGGTCCTGCGCGGGGTATACGCGGTGCCGTCCTGGGCGGGGGCGGTCGCCGAGGGGTCCTGGTCCGGGGGAGCCTCGCCCGGCTCGCCGGACTTGCCGTAGCTGCTGCGACCGCCGCCTCTGCTCGTATGGGTCTCCTCCGCGGCGTAACCCACCACTGCGGCTGCCCCCACGATGACCAGCGTCAGGGGCAGTACGGACTTTCTGGCAAGCGAGCGCACAAGGTCATTATCGATGCGGGCCGGAAATTCGGGAGCCGATTCAACGGGAGGCTCCCGTCACAATCCACCGTCCGGAGCGGGCGCGCAGCCACAGGGTCAGCATCCGCGCGGTCATCATGAGGGCCATTGCCCACCACAGGGCGACCAGACCGCCGCCCAGGGCCGGTACGGCGAGCGCCGCCGGGGCGAATACGGCGAGTACCACGACCATCGCGCCGGCGAGATACGGGCCGTCCCCGGCGCCCATCAGCACCCCGTCGAGTATGAAGACGACGCCGGCCACCGGCTGGGTGACCGCTACGACCAGAAGCGTGGTGTGCAGCGGGCCCTGGACGGCGGGGTCGGCGGTGAAGAGGGGGATGAACAGCGGGCGGGCGAGGACCACCAGCGCGCCGAGGACGACGCCGGAGGCGATGCCCCACTGGACCATGCGGCGGCAGGCGTCGCGGGCGCCGGCGCGGTCGTCGGCGCCCAGGTACCGTCCGATGATGGCCTGCCCGGCTATGGCGATGGCGTCCAGCGCGAAGGCCAGCAGGGACCAGAGGGTCAGGACGATCTGGTGGGCGGCGACCTCGGCGTCCCCGAGCCGGGCGGCGACCGCGGTGGCGATCATCAGCACCGCGCGCAGCGAGAGCGTACGGACCAGCAGAGGGGCGCCGGCCTGTGCGGAGGCGCGGATACCGGCGGGGTCCGGGCGGAGCGAGGCGCCGTGGCGGCGGGCGCCGCGGATCACGACGGTGAGGTAGAGGAAGGCCATACCGCACTGGGCGATGACGGTGCCCCAGGCGGAGCCGGCGATGCCCAGCCCGGCGCCGTAGACCAGGGCGGCGTTGAGGGCGGCGTTGGCGGAGAATCCGCCGATGGCGACGTAGAGCGGGGTCCTGGTGTCCTGGAGGCCGCGGAGGACGCCGGTGGCGGCCAGGACGACCAGCATCGCGGGTATGCCGAGCGCGCTGATGCGCAGGTAGGTCGCGGCGTACGGGGCGGCGGTCGGCGAGGCGCCGAAGGCTTCGACGAGCCAGGGGGCGGTGGGCAGGACGGCGGCGATGACGGCCGCGCCGAGCAGCAGGGCGAGCCAGATGCCGTCCATGCCCTGGCGTATCGCGGCCGGGAGGTCGCCGGCACCGACCCTGCGGGCGACCGCGGCGGTGGTGGCGTAGGCGAGGAAGACGAAGGCGGAGACGGCGGTTGTCAGGAGGGCGGCGGCGATGCCGAGGCCGGCGAGCTGGCGGGTGCCGAGGTGGCCCACGACGGCGCTGTCGACCATGACGAAGAGCGGTTCCGCGACCAGCGAGCCGAAGGCGGGCAGGGCCAGTGCGAGGATCTCGCGGTCATGGCGGCGATGGGCGCGCCGTGGCGTCGCGGGAGCCTGTGTCATGAGGGGCAATCTAATCTTCCACAGGTAAGAGATGCAACTGGCTAGTGGTCCTTACTTTCCGCTGCGTGGAGGTGCCTTCTGTGTGCCGTTTGCGACGATCATGAACAGGTTGCCGAAGTTTTTCTCCCCCACAGCCTATGGATGAGAAATGTGCAGGTCAGAGGCTCGTTGCTGGCGTGATTGTGTGCTTGTCCACAGAAGTTTCCCCCGTGCCGTGCACAGGATCCGGGGACTTCTCCACAGCTGTAGGGCAGTCATCCACATGGCCTGTGGATAACCAGATTGGCGGACGGTGCGCGCGGGCCTACCGTGGTCCGGCACCCGCCGCCTGTTCCGGCCTGAGACCTCGTCCGAACTCGACGCGCCGTAACCGGAGTCGGGCGTCTCGAATGTCAGAGCTGTGCCGTAAGAAAGAACAGCACAGCAAGGTCCGCGTCGCGGACGGGAGGAGGTGCCGGGGTGAGCATTCCCGAGCCCATGGACGATCCCTGGGCGGACTCCGGTCCCAGTGACCTGCTGCCGGCCGCCCGCTCCCGCCGGGGCGACGGAAAGGGCCGCGGCCGAGGCGAGCGCCAGGACCGTGACGATGACGGAGGCGGCTGGTCCGGCGGCTTCGAGCGCGTCCCCCCGCAGGATCTGGACGCCGAGCAGTCCGTGCTCGGTGGCATGCTGCTCTCCAAGGACGCCATCGCGGATGTCGTCGAGGTCCTGAAGGGCGAGGACTTCTACCGCCCCGCTCATGAACTGGTCTTCCAGGCGATCCTCGACCTGTACGCCAAGGGCGAGCCGGCCGACCCGATCACCATCGCGGCGGAGCTGACCAAGCGCGGCGAGATCGGGCGCGTCGGCGGCGCCTCGTATCTGCACACCCTCGTCCAGTCCGTCCCGACGGCCGCCAACGCCGAGTACTACGCCGAGATCGTCCATGAGCGGGCCGTGCTGCGCCGCCTCGTCGAGGCGGGCACCCGGATCACGCAGATGGGATACGCGGCCGACGGCGATGTCGACGAGATCGTCAACAGCGCCCAGGCGGAGATCTACGCCGTCACCGAGCAGCGGACCAGCGAGGACTACCTCCCGCTCGGCGACATCATGGAGGGCGCGCTCGACGAGATCGAGGCGATCGGCTCCCGTCAGGGCCAGATGACCGGTGTGCCGACGGGCTTCACCGACCTGGACGCGCTGACGAACGGTCTGCATCCGGGCCAGATGATCGTGATCGCGGCTCGTCCGGCGATGGGTAAGGCCCTCGCGCTGGACACGCCGCTGCCCACTCCTGGCGGGTGGACCACCATGGGCGAGGTCCAGCCCGGTGACGATCTGCTCGACGCGACGGGGAAGCCCACGCGTGTGGTGGCCGCCACCGAGGTCATGACGGGGCGCCCCTGCTACGAGATCTCGTTCGACGACGGCACCTCCGTGATCGCCGACGCCGATCACCAGTGGCTCACCCACACCCGCGACTCCCGTGCGGTGGCCGGTGACAGCGGTTCCGGCGACGGGCGGGCCCCCGCCGCGGTCCGGACGACCAAGGAGATCGCTGCGACGCTGCACGACATCGCGGCCGGCCGGCGTCCGCACCACAGCGTGCGGAACGCGGGCGCGCTCGACCTCCCCCACCGTGATCTGCCGGTTCCGCCCTACGTCCTCGGTGCGTGGCTGGGCGCCGGGCAGCACGACGCCTCGGAGTTCGCCCCGGCCGACCCGGAGATCGTGCGGCGCCTGGAGGCCGAGGGCTGCCGGACCCCGGGCGATGACCTGCTTCCGTTGCTGCGCACTCTGGGTCTCCTGGGCAACGGCCATCTCCCTCAGGAGTATCTGCGGGCTTCCGTTGCCCAGCGGAGGGAGCTCCTCGCCGGGCTTCTCGACGCACACGGAACGGTCACCGAGACCGGCTCGGTGCAGTTCACGGCCGCCGGCACGGCGCTGTCCGAAGGATTCCGCGAGCTGGTGGTGAGCCTCGGCCACTGCTGCGCGCTGCGCGCCGAGCAGGTCGCGGAGCGCTCCGGGGAATCCTCCGCCGGCCACCTGATCACCTTCACCACGACCGACGACGTCTTCGGCATCGAGCGGAAGCGGCGCCTGCACGAAGAGCGCCGGCGCCCCGACGGCCCGGAGTCGGCGCAGCGCTTCATCACCGACGTCCGGGAACTGGCGAGCGTCCCGGTCCGCTGTGTCCAGGTGGACAATCCCGAGCACCTGTATCTGGCCACGCGGTCGATGGTCCCCACGCACAACTCGACGCTCGCGCTGGATTTCGCGCGAGCCTGCTCGATCAAGAGCAATCTGCCGAGCGTGATCTTCTCGCTCGAAATGGGGCGCAACGAAATCGCGATGCGTCTGCTGTCCGCCGAGGCCCGGGTGGCGCTGCACCACATGCGGTCCGGCAGCATGACGGACGAGGACTGGACGCGGCTGGCGCGCCGGATGCCGGATGTCTCGGCCGCGCCGCTCTATATCGACGATTCGCCGAACCTCTCGATGATGGAAATCCGCGCCAAATGCCGCCGGTTGAAACAGCGCAACGAGCTGAAGCTGGTCGTCATCGACTATCTGCAGCTGATGCAGTCCGGTGGCTCCAAGCGCGCCGAGAGCCGTCAGCAGGAGGTCTCGGACATGTCCCGAAACCTCAAGCTGCTGGCCAAGGAACTGGAACTCCCGGTTATCGCGCTCTCCCAGCTCAACCGTGGCCCCGAGCAGCGTACGGACAAGAAGCCGATGGTCTCCGACCTGCGAGAGTCCGGCTCGATCGAGCAGGACGCGGACATGGTCATCCTGCTGCACCGCGAGGACGCGTACGAGAAGGAGTCGCCGCGTGCGGGCGAGGCCGACCTGATTGTCGCGAAGCACCGTAATGGTCCTACGGCGACGATTACGGTCGCTTTCCAGGGGCACTATTCGCGGTTTGTGGATATGGCGCAGACGTGAGGTGAGGCTGTAGGGTCTCAGATTTCGTGGCCAAATCTCGCGAGCGATGGCCAAACGATGGCATATCTGACATGAATCTGAGACTGGCAGGCCAAGCCGCTCACTCGTATGGGTGGTTGGGCTCTGATGCTGGTGCCCCTGGTGGAAGCTCGCTGACACTGTGTGCTCACGGGGCATCGCTCGTGGGCTTGGGGGTGTGCGGTGGGGGAGATCGCCGCGACGGTGAGCGTTCGGCGGCAACGCGGCGCTGTTGTCGAAGATCGGGATTGGGGTACGGCACCCGTTGATCTTCTGCGGTCGGCTTGTCCGTGGCGGACGTTCCGTTGGTAAAAGGGCCAGAAGCACTACTCGGGGACCTACTGGTCGGCGACGACGCGCGACCACGTGATCTACGAGTCGCGCCTGGAACTGTCCTGTTTACACTTCGCCGACTTCGATCCGTCCGTACGCGGCATCGTGGCCCAGCCCCTCCTGCTGAAGACGGTGCTGGAGGGGAAGGTACGCCGTCACATCCCGGACTATCTCCTGCTCACCGGGCAGGTTCCGGTGGTTGTCGACGTCAAGCCGTTGCCCCGGTTGTCCAAGCCAGAGGTGGAGTTCACCTTCGACTGGACCCGGCAGACGGTGGAGTCGCGGGGATGGAAGTACGAGGTCTGGAGCGAGCCTCCGGCCGTGGAACTGGAGAACATCCGGTTCCTGGCGGGTTACCGCAGGGACTGGCTGTTCAGCCCTGAAGTCTTGGAGGAGCTCCGGGAGGTGGACCTCGACGGGGTCGTCCTGGGGCAGGTTGCGGGCTGCCTGCCGGGCCGTTCGGAGCCCCAAGTTCGTTCCGCTGTCCATCATTTGCTCTGGACGCAGACTTTCGTCACTGATCTTGACCGACCGCTCGGCCCTTCGCACGTGTTGAGGCGGGCGGCATGAGCAGGGCGGGAGTCCGAGTCGGAGTCGGTACGTCCTTCCACTACGACGGGGAGACCGTCGAAGTGGTGGAGATGGCCGCGACCACTGCGGGCAACGAAGTGGTCTTGAAGGACGGGCGAGGGCGTCTCCTGCGGCTGTCGCTCAAGGAGTTGCTGTTCTCCGACCGGGCTGCCATCAATCCTGATGATCCGGGACCGTCGGCAGGTGACGAGGGCGAGATCGCCTCCGTGGTGCTGGGGCAGCTTGACGAGGCGGAGAGACGGGAGATTCTGGAACGGGCTGAGCATGTCCGTGAACTTCTGACGGGGTATCGCTCCGGGAGTCCGGAACTTGCGCGCGAAGGCGACCCCCGTGATGAGTACGCACCGCCGACATCGCTGGAAGCCAGATACGCGGCGAAGGCTGCGGAGCTGGGGGTCTCCTCGCGTTCGGTGAGGAGATGGGTCACCGCGTTTCGGGAACAGGGCGAAGCGGGGCTTGCGCCGAGCCAGGGATCGACCCGGAAGTCGCAGATCGCGGTCGATGAGCGGTGGGTGGAGACCGCGGTGGAGGTGATGGTCGAGCACGCCGACCAGTCGCGGCCGTCGAGGACGATGGTGATCGAGCGGACCCGGGCTCGGGTGATCGCGCGGTTCGGCGAGGGAGTGGTGCGGCAGCCGAGTCGGGCGACGGCGTTTCGGCTGCTGGAGAGTTGGAGCGACGCCATCCGCTGTTCCGCCTGAGTACGAAGCGCAACCGGGATATCGCCGGTCGGCCGGAGGGCCCGTACGGGAAGCTGCGGCCGACGCGGCCGGGTGAGTACCTGCTGATGGACTCCACCCGGCTGGACGTCTTCGCGTTCGACCCGCTGACGCTCAAGTGGGTGCAGGCCGAGTTGAGTGTCGGGATGGACTGGTACACCCGCTGCATCACGGGGATCCGGCTCACGCCGGTCTCGACGAAGGCGGTGGATGTCAGCGCGGTGCTCTTCCAGTCGTTCCGGCCGAGGCCGGCGGGGCGGGACTGGCCGCGAAACGCGGTCTGGCCAGAGCACGGCATCCCCCGCACTGTCCTGGTCGACGTCGAGGGCGCCAGCGGACCGGGGCTGGCCTCGCCTCCTCTGGTCCCCGAGGCGCTGGTGGTCGACCACGGCAAGGTCTACGTCTCGGAGCATCTGACCAGCGTCTGCCGCCGGATGGGCATCTCCATCCAGCCGGCCCGGCTCCGGACGGGCCGCGACAAGGGGCCGGTTGAGCGCTATTTCCGGACCCTGCGGGAGGGGCTGCTGCAGGTGCTGCCCGGCTACAAGGGGCCCGACATCCACTCGCGGGGCGAGAGCCCGGAGGACGACGCGTTCTTCTTCCTCGACGAGCTTGAGGCGATCATTCGGGAGTGGACCGCGACGGTCTATCACTGCAGGCCGCACGCCAGCCTGGTCGATCCGGGCCTGCCGGGTCTGCGAATGTCCCCGGCGAAGATGTTCGAGCACGGCGTGGCGCGGGCGGGCTACATCGAAGCACCCCGCGACCGGGACCTGGCCTTTGAGTTCCTGCAGACGCAGTGGCGCACGGTCCAGCACTACGGGGTCGAGATCGGGCGGCGCCGCTACAGCGGTTCTGGTCTGCCCGAGCCGGGCATCCGCAGCCCCTACGACAGTCCCGTCAAGAACGGCTGGCCGTTCCAAGTGGACCCCGACGACATCACCAAGATCTACTTCCGCGACCCCACAACCCGCGAATGGCACACCCTGACCTGGGAGCACGCACCGTCGGCCGAGATGCCACTGAGCGAGGACGCGTTGACGTTCGCCCGGCAGCTGGCGGCCTCGAAGTATCGCTTCCCCGATGACCGGCTCGCCGTCGCCGATCTCCTTCAGCGGTGGAACCTCGGACTGGGCACCACGATCGCCGAGCGGCGCATGGCACTGCGGCTCTCGCGCGAGCAGGCCGCTATCGAACTCCCAGAGGAGGAGGCGGAGACGGTCGTCTCGCTTCCGTCCGTACGCAAGGCCCTCGGCCAGGACGAGCAGACCGCAGAACCGCAGGAGCCCGAGGCAGCGACGGAGACGGGGGATGACGACGAGGCCGACCTCGATGACCTCGCCGAGGAGAACGACTTCTACGCCGATGCTCTGGAGGACGTGTGAGCGAGGACAGTGTTCCGGAGCCGGACAATCTCGCCCTGTCGCGGAAGGAGGACTTCAAGGCGTTCGCTGAGAGCCCTCGCCGCAGTCGGCCCGATCTGCTGACCTACAAGCAGCTGAAGTCCCTGGCCACGCAGGCACGGGCGGACTACGACCGGCAGCGCCGGAAGTGGCACGCGAACATCGGCCCGGTCAAGACACCGCAACTGGCCGAGCTCCACGAGGACTTGTGGGACATCGTCGACAGCAACGAGCAGGACGGTGACAAGGCCAAGGGGGCGGTGGCCGTCGACGCGTTCCCGGGGCTGGGCAGGACGACCTCGGTGCTGGCCTTCGCCCGTGACTTCCATCAGCGGCAGATCGCGGAGTCGGGTCCGTTCACGAGCCAGGGGCACGAGCGGATTCCCGTCTGCCGGGTCGGGCTGACCGGGAACACCGGGATGAAGGACCTCAACCGGGCCATGCTGGAGTTCTTCGGCCACCCTGGACAGGGGCGGGGCACCACTGCTCAGTTCGGACGGCGGGTGCTGGACTGCGTGTTGTCCTGCGATGTCCAACTGGTTGTTCTGGACGATCTGCACTTCCTGAAATGAAATGGGGACAGAAGAGCGGCATCGAGGTGAGTAATCACCTGAAGTGGATCGCCAACGAGTTCCCGGTGACGTTGCTGTTGGTGGGGGTCGAGCTCGCGGAGAAGGGCCTGTTCGGCGAGGGAACGAACGGGCGTGACACCGCTCTGGCCCAGACCGGCCGCCGCACCACCCGCCTCGGGCTTCGCCCGTTCACCATTGATACGGAGGCCGGGCGACGGGAATGGCGGCAGATGCTGCTGGCCCTGGAACAACGTGTCGTGCTCACCGACAAGCACCCGGGAATGATCGCGGACGACCTGTCGGACTACCTCTTCGCCCGCAGCACCGGGCACATCGGCTCGCTGATGACGCTGATCAACCGCGGTTGTCAGCGGGCGGTCCGCACCGGCGCTGAACGGCTGGACCAGGAGCTGATGGACCGGGTGAAGAACGATGAGGCGTCCGAGGCGGCCCGCCTCGAACTTCAGGCCGCGCTGGAGAAGAAGCGGCTGACCAGCCGTCCGCGGTCCCGGGGCCGACGAGCCGCATGAGAGCGCCGGCCCGCACCCTGCCGATCCGGATGCCGCCACTGCCCGGCGAGGCCCTGGACTCCTGGCTGGAAGCGATGGCCAGACGGATGGACACCATGCTCGGTGATGTCCTGCTGCACTTCGGTTTCCCGGTCCGGCAACGCGCCGGAAACCAGTTCCGGGGCATCCCGACGGACTGGACGATCACCCTCGACGAGCGGTTGACCGCTGCCGTCGCGCACGCCACCGGCACGGCCCCGGAGGCGATCACTGCCCTGACTCTGGCGCACTATGACGGACGAGCCCTGCAGCTGAGTCCCGGAGGCCGGGCCGTGTCACGGCATGTCCTATGGGGACGCGGACGGGGATCCCGGTTCTGCCCCGACTGCCTCCACTCCAGCGGTGGACGCTGGCAATTGTCCTGGAGGCTCGGTTTTTCCTTCGCCTGCACCCGGCACCGCCGACTGCTGGGGGACCGTTGCCCGCACTGCGGGCGGGTTCCACGGCAGCGGCCCTGCTCCGGCCGGTCTGTCCCCCGACCTGAACTCTGCGGCAATCCGCCGATCCGCCCCGGCGGTCCGGTTTCGGCGGGCTGCGGCGCCGATCTGCCCCGCGCGTCGACGCTTCTCCTGCCTCTTGGCCATCCGGTTCTCGCAGCGCAAGACCGGGTGATGGAGATCATCGAAATGGAAGCGGCTGCCTTCGGTCCCTACCGGGCCGATCCTCAGCCGGCAATGGCGGTGCTGGCCGACATCCGGGCCCTGGGCATCCGTGTCCTGAGCGACCTTCCCGCCGCCGTCCTGCGGGAACAGATACCGGCCGACATCGCAGAAGCGCACCTCGCCACCGAGCAGGTCTCTCCGAACACCGAACAGGCGGCGGACCGTCCGGGGTTCATGGCCCCACCCCGAGCCGCGGATGCCGCCGTCGCGGTCACTATGGCCCTGGGCATCTTGGAACAGCCAGGAATCCATCCGGCCGGTGAGGCCCTGCGCGGTCTTCTGGAAGAAGTACGCGAGGAACTAAGGCAGGTCTCGGCGACCAGCATCGACGACTGGGGCCGCGGCATCAGCCCAGTGCTGCAGTCCATGCACCTGGCCGCCCTCGCCGCTTCCCTCCGCCCCAGCGAGCACCTCCGCTACCGCACCACGACCGAGACTCCCCGCCGACCGGCAAGGACCACCCGGGACATCGAGCAGAGAGCCAGGAAGATCCCCACGATGTTCTGGCCGTCCTGGACGGTCCGGCTCACACCGCCCGAAGGAATCCATGCACGGACCCTGACCCCCGTCCTCGCCGCCCTGCTGCTGATCCCCGACAGCCGCACCTCCCTGGACCAGGCCCCCGGGCTGGTTGGCGACGTCGTCGACGGCATTGAGATCTCACGCCTCCTCCAGGAACTCGACGACCTTCCGCAATGGCCGGACATCGTTACCGCCCTGGACCGGCTCGCCGACCACCTCGACGCCGACGACACACCCATCGACTACGGCCGGCGCCGACTCCTGGACTACACCGGCCTGTTTCCCCGCGACCGCTGGCTGGAGATCTGCCGCCGCACCGGAACACCGCCGGGGACAGGCCGACGCGAACGCATCGCCCGCAGCCAACTCTCCCGGCGCCTCAGCGGCTTGCCCGCTGAGTCCGTCCCCGACGATCTGGGCGGACTCGACAGCGCAGAGTTCCGGGCGACGTCCTTGTGCTTCACCGCGCTTCAGACCCCCGAACTCGCACACGCCCTCCAGCAGGAAGCCCTCAACTTCCTGGCTTCACACCACATCCACGACGAGCCCGTGACCTGGCAACCTCCCACCGCCCTGTTGGCCGGACTCTCCCTTCCCGGACCCGACCCGGCGCACGTCGACCTACCCCGCCTGCACCAGATCGTCCGAGGACGCAAGCACCCCGTTCAGCACGCCGCCCAGGCCCTGGGCACGACCGTCGAGGCCATCCGGCATGTCCTCGACGAACACCCAGCCCCCGCATCCCCGCTGACGAAGAACACCGCCAGAGCCACTGGCCGCATCCGGCAGCAAGCCCGGCAAGCCGTCCCGGCAGAGCGCTTCACTCAGCTCTACCTCGACGAACACCGGTCCCTCCAGCAGATCACCAGCCTCACGGGCTTTTCTCGCAGAGTGCTGACCGATCTCGTCCATGAGTACGGCATCCCGCTCTGCGACGGCCCGCAGGACTACAAGCGTCGCGGCGCCATCGAACGGCACTGGCTCATCGAGCAGTACGTCCACCGCCGCCGAACTCTGCCTGACCTCGCCCGCGAAACCGGCATGAGCACCGCGAACATGGCCCGCTGGGCCCACACCCACAACATCCCCCTCCGGCCACGCGGCGGAGCCAGCCACCACACCGCCCTCCGCACCGCCGACGAAGCCGACGCTCTCCCCGCCATCCTCCGCAAAGCCCTCACCGGTTCATTCGCACGGCAGCGGCTTTCGCGGTTCCTGGCAGCCCGGTCCTATCCCACCCTCACCGAAGCAGCCCGAGACCTCGGCATCCACCAATCCACCCTAGTGATCCAGATCAACCGCCTCGAAGCGGACCTCGGACAACCCCTCTTCGGACGAGCCGAACGCGGCACGGCCATGAAACTGACCCGATTCGGGAAACGCGTTGCCGCAGCCGCCCAGAAGATCCCGGCTGAAGGCAAGCGCAGGGCCAGGAGATGATCGCTTCATGACTGAGATCGTTCTGATGTCCGACCCGAAGGTCGCAGCCGTGCCTGTCCAGGAGTGCGGTGAACGGCTCGTGGATGTGCGACGAGGCAGCCCCCTGCTGGTCGACGAGCGCAAGTGGCAGGACTCCGCTGGCGCCTTCGCACACCTGCGGGAAGGAGTGCTCGATCGGCTCCTCAAAGCACAGGCACAGCTGCCTCAAGGGATGCGGTTGCTGTTCGTCGAGGGGTATCGCCCGCCGTCCCTTCAACGTCACTACTTCGACGAGTACGCAGCCCAACTGCGAGCCGGGCACCCGGAGTGGGCTGCTGAGCAAGTCCGGTCAGCAGCCAGCCGCTACGTGTCCCCGCCCGAGATTGCACCGCACAGCGCCGGGGCAGCTGTCGACCTGACGCTCGCTGACGACGATGGGCGCGAGCTTGACATGGGCACTCGCATGAACGCCTCCCCGGAGGAGAGCGCGGGCGCTTGTTACACGCAGGCCGACAACATCAGCGACGAGGCTCGCTCCTATCGGGACATCCTGAGTACTGCGCTAACCGCTGCTGGCCTGGTCAACTACCCCACAGAGTGGTGGCACTGGTCATACGGAGACCGCTACTGGGCCTTGCAGACAGGAGCGGCAGTCGCCCACTACGGACCCAGGGAACTCGACTGACCGCAGACCTCACGAAGGCCCCGAACCATAAGTAGTCGCCCTGGGTGCAGGCCAAAGACCTCGGCCTGCACCCGAGGAAATGACACGTTTCCTGAGACGAACTCGCCATGACATGACGTGAGACAGCTTCAAGAGCCGCAGGTCATAGCGATGCTCTATGACGCGAATCGCGAGATCCTACAGGCCCTCTCGGGTCTCCTCTCGTGCGCTCTGCCCTTCTGGCTGTTTCCGCGTCCGTTCCGTACGGAAAACCCATTGCCCCCGCCGTGGCGGGTTGTTGGCGTCACGCCGCTACCGTCACACCGCGCGGGATGCGTGTGCTCACGGAACAGGGAGGTTGACGAATACGGCCGCCGTCGGCCCGCTTCAGGAGGATGGATCCGGACCGCCGCCAGCGGTGACCCGTGGGGGCCGGTGAGACCACCGGCGGACGTCTCCTCCCGGACTCTCCGCGGTGCACGATCCCCTGATATCGGTTGTTCCTCGGGCAGCGCACTGGCGCGCTGGGGACGCCGGCCCGCTACCGGCCTGCGGGACAGGAGAGAGGCGAGGCGGGTCCCGGGTGGCTGTGACCGGCGCCGGGCCGGGGCGGCATGCGGTTTGACCTTCATGTTGCCTGAAGCTCGACAATCGCGGTCATGGATGACACCGGGGAACTGTTGAGCATCGGCGCGTTCGGCCGGCGGGTGGGGCTGGCGCCGAGCGCGCTGCGGTTCTACGACGACTGCGGGGTGCTGCGCCCGGCACGAGTGGATGCGGCGACGGGGTACCGGCGCTACGCCGGCGGGCAGATCGCCCGGGCGGTGCGGCTGCGGCAACTGCGTGCGGCGGGGCTGCCGTTGACGGACGTCGAGGTCGTGCTGGACGGACCCGACGATGCGGCCCGGGGCGTACTGTGGGCTCACCTGGAGCGCACCCGGCGGGCGGCGGACGAGGCGCGGGCGGTGGTCGAGAGGTTCCTCCAGGAGGCGCCCGGGGAGCCGGTGGATCGCGGTGACCGGGTGCGGGCCCGGGTCGGCGGTCCCGAACTCGCCAGTGCGGTGCGGCAGGTGGTGCCCGCGGCGGCGGCCGGCGCAGCGCGGGAGCAGTTCCCGGTGCTGGGCTGCCTGCTGCTCGAACTCGCCGATGGTGAGGCGCGGTTGGTGGCCACGGATCGCTACCGGATGGCGGTGCGGGTGCTGCGGCCGGAGGTCTTCGAAGGGGGCGCGCGGCGGGTACTGATCACCGCGGAGGCGGCACAGAGGCTGGCCGAGTGGGCCGTGCGTCAGGTGGCCGTCGAGATGGAGTGCGGCCCCGGGGCGGACACGCGGGCTGCGGTGTCGCTCCGGATGCGGAGCGGCGGGGAGCGCGGGGACATCGCGCAGTGGGCCCATGGCTGCGGGACGAACGGGGTGGCGGATCCCGGGGAGTTTCCGGACTACCGGCTGATGGTGGCAGGACTTGAGGCCGGACGGCACCGGCTCGTCGTGGACCGGGCCGGGCTGCGGGACGCGGTGGCCGGTCGGAGCGGAGTGGTGTCGCTGACATCCGGCATGGGCGCGGCGGACACCGACGTTGGCGTGCAGTCCGAGGGGGCACAGGTGCTGGAGGTGGCGGGCGGCGACCGGGAGCCCGTGCGGCTGCGAGTGGTCCGCACGGGGCCGGGGATGCGGATTGCCTTCGATTCGGCGATGTTCGTGCCGGTCCTGGAGGCCGGAGTGGGGCCCGATGTGCTGCTGGAGATCGCTGCGGCGGACCGGCCCGTCGTGGTCCGTTCCGCGGATCAGGGGAGTTTCACGACGTTGGTGATGCCGGTACGTGCAGGTACCCGTGGCTGATGGCCGGTGGGAACGGCGGCAGGCGGGGCGGGATGGCTGATGGGCGATGAGGGGAGTGGGCGCATGGATCCGGAGCTGCAGGTGGTGCGGTTGTGCGTAGCGGGTATGCAGGCCGAGGCGGAGGGGCGTCCCGAGGCGGCGCTCGGACTGTTCCAGCGAGCCTGGGGCAGCGCCCGCGACGACTATGAGGCGTGCATCGCGGCGCACTATCTCGCGCGGCATCAGAACTCGCCCGAGGAGACGCTCCGCTGGAACCAGGAGTGTCTGGACCGCGCCGATCTGGTGGGGGACGAGCGGGTGCGGGGCTTCTACCCGTCGCTGTACGTGAACATGGGGGAGGCGCACCGAGAACTCGGTCAACTGGCCTCGGCTCATGCGTATTTCGCCCGTGCCGCGGAGCGGGTGGCCGATGCGCCGCAGGGGGAGTACGGCGACTGGAACCGATTCGCGATCGCGGACGGCTTGCGGGAGACGTCGGCTGCGGCGGCAGCCGACGGGGACCGGGAGGCCGCAGGGCGGTGGGGCCTCGACGACGGCGTCGA
Organism: Streptomyces sp. GS7; assembly: GCF_009834125.1. Taxonomy (NCBI): domain Bacteria; kingdom Bacillati; phylum Actinomycetota; class Actinomycetes; order Kitasatosporales; family Streptomycetaceae; genus Streptomyces; species Streptomyces sp. GS7. Next base: position 9,019,916 of record NZ_CP047146.1, on the reverse strand, counting down.
GGAGCCGGTCCGGGAGCTGTTCTCACGGTGGTGTGCGCGCGGCGATCTCAAGGCACTGGGGCTGACGCTCCCGGCGTACCTGGGCTATCTCGGGACCGACGAGGACCGGGTGCGACTGCGGAGCGCGCTGCACATGGTGCATGCGGCACGCTGGCTCCCCGAGGAGGAACAGACCGCGCTTGGAGAGGTGATCGGGGCGGTCGCGCTGGGGTGTTGAGACCGGGGCGACTGTCTCGCGTGACACAGTCACGTGGTGATCAGGCTCCGGTTTCACGTGAAACGGCGGCTGTTCCGCCAACCCGCGGTTTCACGTGAAACATGGGAGCGCCGGCTGAGGTGGCGCTTCATGTGACACACAGGCGCCAGTGGCTGGGCCTTCGTTTCACGCGAAACCCGGAGGCGCGGGGCCTGGTGGTCGGGGCAGGATGGCCGCGCGGTGAGCAGTGGCTCACCGGTGAACAGGGCCGACTAGCCGGTTCGGCAGGTGGATCGTCTCGTTGAGGAGCGTCATGACCGTCGTGGAGTCCGCGGAGCCCAAGGAGCCCAAGGAGCCCAAGGAGCCCAAGGAGCCCAAGGAGCCCGAGGCGGGTGAGGACGGGGTGCGGGAGGCGGTGCCGCGTGCGGCGCTGTCCGTCGATTCGGCCGATGCGTATGGGGAGTTGATGCCGCAGACCCGACGGGCGTTGGTGCGCAGGCTGGCGGTGGCGCAGGCCGAGGGGCGGGCGCCGTCGATGATGGGCGCGGTAGTGCGGGGCGGGCGAGCGGTATGGGTGGGGGCCCGGAGCTCGGTGGACGGTGAGGTGCCGCACGGCGATGTGCAGTACCGGATCGGTTCGCTGACCAAGACCTTTGTGGCTGTGATGGTCCTCCGGCTACGGGACGAGGGCCTGCTCCGACTGGAGGACCCGATCGGTACGTACTTGTCGGACGTCCCCGTGCCGGAGGTGACGATCGCCCAACTGCTCGCGCACAGCTCGGGGTTGGCGGCGGAGGCGCGTGGCCCGTGGTGGGAGCGGACCTCGGGGGAGCTGCGGCCCGAACGGGCCGATCTCTTCGGTGAACGACCGCAGCGGCTGGTCGCCGGGCGGCGGCACCACTACTCCAACCTCGGCTATGCGCTGCTCGGCGCGCTTGTCGAGCAGCTGCGGGACGGGCGGTCATGGGGCGAGGTGCTACGGCGCGAGGTGCTGGAGCCGCTGGGCATGGCCCGTACGACGCTACGGCCGGAGACGCCGCATGCGGGCGGCTGGGCGGTGCATCCGTGGGCCGATGTGATGCTGCCGGAGCCCGCGGAGGAGACGGGACTGATGGGGCCGGCAGGGCAGTTGTGGTCCACCATGGAGGATCTGTGCCGATGGGCGGCCTTCCTGCTGCGGGGCGACGACCGGGTGCTGAGTGAGTCCGGTGTCGCCGAGATGCGGATCCCGGCGGTGCCGCCGGAGGGGGCGGGCTGGGAGGCGGGCTACGGTCTGGGGCTGCAACTGGTGCGGGTGAGCGGGCAGCCGACGGGAGGCGGACGCCGACTGGCCGGGCACACCGGGTCGATGCCGGGGTTCCTGGCGGCGCTGTGGATCGACCCCGAGGAGGACGTGGCGGGGATCGTCCTGGCGAACTGCACCTCGGGGGTCGCGATCAGTGCGGTAGCGGCCGACCTTATGGAGATCACGGCGGAGCACGAGCCGCGGATCCCGGAGCCATGGCGCCCGCTGTCCGGCCCGGTGGACGAGGAGCTGCTGGCGGTGACCGGCCCCTGGTACTGGGGCGCGAACCCGTTCGCCCTGCGGCTGAGGGAAGGGCGCGGACTGGAGCTGGTGACGCTGTCCGGGGCCGGGCGCACGTCGCGCTTCCGGCCGGAGCCGGACGGAACCTGGACTGGCCTGGATGGCTACTACGCGGGCGAGACGCTGCGGGTGGTGCGCGCGGAGGACGGTTCGGTCAGCCATCTCGATCTGGGGACCTTCGTCTTCACCCGAGGTCCGTACGCGCCTGCGGAACCGGTTCCGGGTGGGGTGGACCCGGAGGGCTGGCGAGGGCTCTGAGCGGCCGGGGACGAGCGGGGCGGGCGCTGCGGTGCGTCGGCCCGCGGGCCGACGCAGGTCCGTAGACCAACGGGGGGCGCCCGGGGCCCGTACGGCGGGGTCGTCCGGGCCGGACGTACAGTCGAGCGAGATGCCAGGAGTCGCGGCACCGCGCGGCTCGCTACCGCTGGAAGGCCACTGTGACTGCCGTGACTGCCACCTCCGACGCACCGGTTCTGCTCGACCTGCCGCCGCTCGATGCGGCCCGCTTCGCGCGGATCGAGGACAAGGTTGCCGCGCTGATGCGAACCCGCTGCGATGTCGTGGCGACGCAGGGCGAGGCGCTGCTGCCCCTGGAGGCATGCATCCGCTCGGCGGTCCGGCCCGGCAGCACCGCGCTCAACATCATCACCGGCCCCTACGGCGAGACGTTCGGAGGTTGGCTGCGCTCCTGCGGCGCCGAGGTGGTCACCATCACCGCGCCCTTCAGCGGTGCGGTAGCGCCTGAGCAGGTGGCGGAGGCGCTGCGGGCGCACCCCGAGATCGACTTTGTGAGCCTGGTGCACGCCGAGGCGGCGACCGGCAACACCAACCCCGTTGCCGAGATCGGTGCGGTGGTGCGGGAGCACGGGGCGCTGCTGATGCTCGATGCGGTTGCGTCGGTGGGCGCCGAGCCGCTGCTCACCGACGAGTGGGGTGTGGATCTGTGTGTCATCGGTGGGCAGAAGGCGCTCGCCGGTCCGGCCGGTGTCTCGGTGGTGTCGGTCAGCGCCCGTGCCTGGGAGCGCATCGCGGCCAATGAGCAGGCCCCCCGGCGTTCGTATCTCTCCCTGCTGGACTGGAAGGAGCGTTGGATCGACGGCGGGCGCACCGCCCTTCCACATGCCCCGGCGCAGCTGGAGATGCTCGCGCTGGAACAGGCCGTGGACCGTATCGAGGCCGAGGGGCTGGACGCAGTCATCACCCGGCACCGTGCGGCAGCGGCGGCGGTCCGTGCGGGTGTGGCGGTGCTGGGTGGTCCGGTGCCGTATGTGATCCGGCACGAGGACGCGGCGCCGGCCGCCACGACGCTCCGCGCGCCGGCGGGTGTGGACGCCCGTGAGGTGGTGTCCGCGGCGCTTGCCGCCGACGGCTCGGTTCCGGTGCAGGCCGCAGCGGGTGCACTGGCCGAAGAGATGATCCGGGTGAACCACTACGGCCGTGCCGCGGACCGCGCGGTGGTGCTCGCCTCGCTGTCGGCGCTGGCCACCGGTCTGCGCGCGCTGGGTGTCGACGTCGACGAGCACGCGGCTGATGCTGCGGCCGGTGCGGCGTGGGATGAGGCCCTCGTAGCGTCCTGATACGCGCCCGCCAGGCGGCCGGCCTGGAGAGCGCATGAGCCGGGAGCGCAGGAGCCACACCACAGAGCTCATTTCACAAGGCTCGGGGTGGGGTCGTGTTTCACGTGAAACACGACCCCACCCCTTTGCCGTAGCGCTTTTCTCCGGCCTTGGATTCGTCACCCATTCGGGCCTCAACTTCCCTATTCTGGCTGCCTGTTGGTGTTGGTGTTGGCGAGGGGGGAGGGGGTGGAGCACCCGCCGTCTGCCGGACGTGCTTCGCGTCCTGTCGCGGACTGTTCTCGTGAGGCGCCGGACGGCCCCATGCGCCACGCCGCAGCCGTCTTCGTATCGCGCTGTACGCGCGCCGGATTCGACGCCGGCTCCTCAAGGCCACCACTGCTCCGGCATATCCGACGCCGCCTCATCTAGCCCGATGCGTCTCCGCGTCGCGTTCCGGCTCGTGAGTCACGGTCTCCACCCTCCGCGCCGCCGGCATCGGCCACACCCGCAAGTGTGGCGATGCGCACGCATGTTTTAAGGCTCTCGTAGAATCGGAACGATCAGCCCGGTTAAATACCGGGTCTGGAACGCGGTGGAGTCGGACGGTTTCGGGAGACGTGCGGATGTCGGACGGCGGGGCGGTGCCCTCGCGTGCGGATGCCCGGCGCAATCGGGCGCTGGTCCTTCAGGCGGCGCGATCGGCGTTCGAGGAGCGGGGGTTGCGGGTTCCGCTGGGGGAGATCGCGCGTCGTGCCGGAGTCGGAGCGGGGACCGTGTACCGCCATTTCCCGTCCAAGGAAGCCCTGTTCAGGGCGTCGGTCAGGGACCGGATGCGGCTTTTTGCCGATACCGCAACGGACTTGGCCGAGGTCGACGATCCCGGCGGGGTGTTCTTCCGCTTCCTGGCGTCGGTCGTCCGGCTGGCGGCCCGCAACCGGGCGCTGTGCGATGCGCTGGAGGCGGCCGGCGAGGACGGGCCGGAGCCGTTGGGCGAGGCGTCGCGGGGGCCCGAGCGGGACTTCGTGGCGGCGCTGGGCGTCCTGCTGGTCAGGGCCCAAGAGGCGGGCGCCGTAAGGGCCGATGTGCAGCTGGAGGACGTCCGCGTCTTGCTGGTCGGGTGTACGGCGATGGAGCGACGGCGGGCCGGGGTGAGGGGCCCGGCGGACGGCGGAGCGGGTTCGGGAGCGGCGTCGGCGGGCCGGATGACGGCGCTGGTGCTCGACGGCCTGCGCGCCGTCCCGACCGTAACGGAACTGCCGCCTGCGCCGACGGTGCGTAACGAAACCGGAGGCGGGGCCGGGAGCGCGACGGGGAGAGGGAACGGGGACAGGGACAAAGCGCGGAACGCCTCCCGGGGTACGGCTCGGTGTCAGGTGTGCGGCGAGGCGATCGCGGCAGCGCGTACCGGCCGGCCTGCGCGGTACTGCGGAGGTGCCTGCCGGCAGAAGGCCCACCGTGCGCGTGGGCGGGCGCGGGGCGGTACCTCGTAGGAGGAGCACCGCACAACGGCCGAGCCGGCCCGTTCCCGCTGCGCCGGCCCCGCTCCCGCGCGGTGCCCGGCCCGGGTCAGAGCTGGAGCTTGAAGCCCAGGTGGGACGCCTCGAAGCCGAGGCGCTCGTAGAAGCGGTGGGCGTCGACGCGTGTGGCGTCGGAGGTGAGCTGGACGAGCAGGCAGCCGAGGGAGCGGGATTCGGCGATCGCCCACTCGATGAGCTGGGTGCCGAGGCCGCTGCCGCGCTCGTCGGCGTGGATCCGTACCGCCTCGATGATCGAGCGGGTGGCGCCGCGCCGGGAGATGCCGGGGATCACCGTGAGCTGCAGGGTGCCGATCGTACGGCCGTCCCGGACCGCGACGACCAGGTGCTGATGCGGGTCGGCGGCCACCGTCGCGAACGCGGCGCGGTACGGGGCCATGTCGTCCGGTGATTCGCGGCCGGCGCCCAGGGGGTCGTCGGCGAGCATGGCGACGATGGCGGGCAGGTCGGCCTCGGTGGCCCGGCGTATCTCGATATCGCTCATGGGCGCGACCTTATGCCGAGCCCGCGTCACGGCCGAGGGCCGGGCCCGCCGGGCGTCACGCCGGCGGTGCCAGCTCCTCGACGGCGGTCACCAGCGGTGCCAGCTCGGGCCGCTTGGCGGCGTCCTTGAGGGCCTCGCGCAGCGCGGTGTCGTGCGCGGGCCGGGCCTCCGTGAGGAGGCGCAGGCCGTCGGGGGTGACGTCGGTGTAGATGCCGCGCCGGTCGTCCGGGCACAGATAGCGGGAGAGCAGCCCGCGCTCTTCGAGCCGGGTCACCAGGCGGGTGGTGGCGCTCTGGCTGAGGACGACCGAGTCGGCGACCTGGTGCATCCGGAGGTGGCCGCCCGGCCCGTCGTGCTGCTCGCTGAGCACGTTGAGGACCGAGAACTCCCGGACGCTGAGGTGGTACTGGGCCTGGAGGGCGCGCTCTATGTGCGTCTCGATACGGCCGTGCAGGGCGGAGAGCGCGCACCAGCCCTGAGCGAGGCTCCCGGCAGCAGTCGCCCGGGCCTGTGCCGTCTCCCGCGTCCGCTGCGTCATCGAAGACCTCCTCGTGCGTCGTACGAACCAGGATAGGGCACACCTGAAATATACCGCGCTTGCAATTAGTCCGCGTCTGCAATTATTGTGGACGCTTGTAAAGGACGGACGCAATCAACAGACGTACGCACCAGTCGGAGGGATCCGCCATGCCTCTCGCTCTCCTGGCACTCGCCATCGGAGCCTTCGGGATCGGGACGACCGAGTTCGCGGTCATGGGACTGCTGCCCGACATGGCAGCCGGGTTCGGTGTCTCCATCCCGCTCGCCGGTTACGCGACCACGGTCTATGCCCTCGGGGTGGTGGCCGGCGCGCCGCTGATGACCGTCCTCGGCACCCGCTTCACCCGCAAGCAGATGCTGATGCTGCTGATGGGCCTCTTCATCGTGGGCAACGCGCTCACCGGCCTCGCGCCCACCTTCGAGCTGGTGCTCGCCGGGCGGGTCGTCTCCGCGTTCGCCCATGGCGCGTTCTTCGGTATCGGTGCTCTCGTGGCCGCCGATCTCGTCGCGCCGGACAAGCGGGCCACCGCGATCTCGCTGATGTTCAGCGGTCTGACCGTCGCCACTGTCGTGGGCGTGCCGGTCGGCACCCTGCTCAGCCAGCAGTTCGGCTGGCGCACCACCTTCTACGCGATCGCCGCGTTCGGCGTGCTCGCGCTGCTCGGCATCGTCAGGCTCGTCCCGGCACAGCGGGCGAAGGCGGCGGCCCGGATAGGCAGCGAACTCGCGGCCTTCCGCAATCCGCAGGTCGGGCTGGCCATGCTGATGACGATCCTGGGCTTCGGCGGCGTCTTCGCGGCGGTCACCTACCTCGCCTCGATGATGACGGAGGTCACCGGCTTCGCGGCGTCCTCCGTCGTCTGGCTGACCGCCGTCTTCGGCCTCGGCATGGTCGGTGGAAACCTGTTCTCCGGACGGTTCACCGACCGCGCCATGATGCCGATGCTGTACGCGTCGCTGACCGGTCTGGCGCTGGTCCTGGCCGCGTTCACGTTCACCGCGCACAACAAGGTCGCCGCCACCGCCACCGTCGCGCTCATAGGTTTCTTCGGCTTCGCGACCGTACCGCCGCTGCAGAAGCGGGTGCTGGACCAGGCGGCTGCCGCGCCCACGCTTGCCTCGGCCGGCAATATCGCGGCCTTCAACTTCGGTAACGCGCTGGCCGCTTGGCTCGGCGGGCTGGTCCTCTCGGCCGGGCTCGGCTTCACCTCGGTCAACTGGGTCGGCGCGCTGATGGCCGTCGCGGCGCTCGGTGTGGCGGTGCTGGCCTCGGTCCTGGAGCGCCGGCAGACGGGCCGCGGCCAGGTGGTGGCGGGCGGTCCGGCCGCGGTCTCCGACGAGGCGATACCGGCGGTGCGGAGCTGAGCCCCCTGGGGCCGCCGCCCGGGAGAACGGCGGCCCCGTGAGGTGGGGGGGGCTGCCGCACCGTATGGCGCTCGCTCGCCCCGGCACCGGGTGGTGCTCACCCGTCCTGGCATGGGGGCTCACCCGCCCGAGGCGCTCACCCGGTCCGGGCGCCCGTGGCGTTCCCGGGCCGCGGCCGACTGCGCCGCGCGCAGCCGGCGGCCCCGTTGGGTCGGCCCCCACGGCTTGAGGACGGAGATCGCGGTCATGAAGAGGTATGCGGCGGTGGCGACCGCCGGCGCCACGAGGAGGTTGACGTCGGGCGCCGGGTGGCCGGCGGCGGCCTGGGCCGCGAGGTGGTCGATACCGGGGCGGAGCGCGAAGACCGACAGCCCTGTGGTCAGCACGGTGAGCCAGAACTTGACGGCGACCCAGCGGTGGCGGATCAGCCCCCAGTGGGTGCCCAGCGACAGCACCAGTCCGCTGACCAGCGAGAGCAGGGCCACGGGGACGATGAGCCAGTCCGCGAAGATCTTCATCGCGCGGTAGGCGACCGCGGCTGTTTCCGGGGAGCCGGTCGTGAAGCCGGTGAGGCTGAGTGCGAGGAGTCCGGCGGTCAGCCCCAGCCAGCTGACGGACACGGCGACGTGGACGACGAGGAGGGCCCGGCGGGCAGGGCGGCTGAGCTGCATACCGCCCACGGTGGCGGTCGGTGCCCGGCCGGACATCTGACGGCGGGAGTATCCGCCCGTACGCGGGCTTGAGTACGGGCAGACGGCGGCGGCACCGCCCCGTTCCCGGCGTCTGCGCCGTGCGGGCGTCCCATCGGCCCGCCCCTGGCGCTGGTCCGCAGCCCGACCGGGCACACGACGCTCGCCCGGGATGAATTCGGACGACTCAGGGGAGGTCTGAGCAACCTATTTAAAATCAGGGCAACTTCTGGCAAATTCCGGCAATTTTGGGGGACTCCGGGCGGTGCTCTCTCCCGCACGGCGCAGCGCGGCACCTCGCCGCGTCGCCGGCGCACCAGGGGGAGAACCGCGGCCGCCGTACCACCCCGCCGGTGCCCGTGCAGACCCCAGGGCCTTGCCGTCCCCTGACCCATGGGGCAGAGCCTAGGCTCCGCCCCATGAGCAAGCTGCATCTGTTCGACATGGACGGGACCCTGCTCCACGGGTCCGCGGCGGCCGTGGAGATCTCCGGCCAGCTGGGGCTGGACCGGGAGATCGCCGAGCTGGAGCGCCGGTTCGCCGCGGGTGAGCTGACGCCGGCGCGCTTCGCGCAGCTGGCATGCGATCTCTGGGCCGCCGAGCTGACCGAGGCTCAGGTGGCGGCGGCCTTCGAGGGCGCGCCGTGGCTGACCGGAATCCGGGAGGTCTGGGCGGATATCCGGGCACGCGGCGAACGGTGCGCCGTGATTTCCCTCTCGCCGGGATTCTTCGTGGAACGGCTGCTGGCATGGGGCGCGGACACCGCACACGGCTCCCGCTGGCCCTCCGTGCCGATCCGGCAGCCGCTGGAACCGGCCGGCATCCTCTCGCCGTCCGCGAAGGTACGGATCGCTGACGAACTGTGTGTGCGGTACGGGCTGAGCCGGGCCGACTGCGTGGCGTACGGCGACTCCATGTCGGATGCCGAACTCTTCGCGGTGGTACCGGAGTCGGTCGCGGTGAATGCGGATCACCATGTCAGCGGCCTGGCGTCGTATGCGTACACGGGACGTGATCTTCGGGAGGCATACGAACTGGTGCGTACTCGCGAGTAATTCACTGCTTTCCGCGACGGATTCGTCCGCTTGGTACGCGGAAAATGCTGTCTGTGGGGAGGATCACTGTTATTGGTGGAGCCGCACGGAGTGTTCCCAGATCAGGGCTTGTGGATTCAACTACTGCCGGTATGGTCGAGTCCGGCTTGGCGGGGTGAGGTTCTCCGTGGCCGCGCGAACGGCAGGCAAAGCTCGTCAGCCTAGCGGCTCCGCGGTCCGTGACACCCGGACTTCCGACTATTTGTCCGATGCGGTCGACCAGGGTGGCATCCTGACGGGACGGCATCTGCGCTACTTGCCATAGGGAAGTGAGATTTGTCCGCTTTGGAGGATTTTGCCGGGATCGCTTGAGTCGATTAAGAATTCCGGGGCAGGGCGGGGGAATTCCGACAGTTCCGATCAACGGAACTGCAAACACCACCGAATGACGTTCGAGGCGAGGCAGACCATGGACGCTCCGACCACCACGTCGGCCGATAGCGGCTCTTCTGGCGGGAGCAGTGGCGATTGGGGTTGGTTCACTCCGGCGTCGAGGAAATCCGCCGCGGAGAAGCCGCCGCGACAAAACGCCTGGGACGGGCAGCAATCGGCCCAGGGCAAGCGGAATGACGGGGACGAGCAGGATGACCGGGGCGAACGCTCCCAAGCGGAACGGATGCCCGCGCGTCCGGTCAATCCGATACGCCCGGTAGGTACCGCCGCGGAGCGGGTGCGTGAGCCGGAGCCGCAACGGGTGCCACAGCAGGGACCGGCACCGCAGCGGGAAACGGGCCGTCAGGCCGGCTCCCCCGCGTACGCCGAGCGGTCCGCCGTTCCGCATGCCGAGCAGGCCGCCCCCGCCTCCTCCCCCGCGTCCGCGTATGCCGCTCCGCGCCGCGAGGCCGAGCCGGAGCCCGTGCACGAGCCGGTGCGGAACCCCTTCGACGGGTTCGGCGCCACCGATCCCCGCGCCGCTCGGACGGCGTCGGCCCCGCCGCCCCCGGCAGCCGCCCCGCCGCCCTCCGCTGCCCCGCCGGCTGCCGCCGTCCCTCCGGCTGCCGCCGTCCCTCCGGCTCCTGCCACCCCGCTGACCCCCACGGCCCCTCCGGCCCCGCCCGCTCCGGAGCCCACCCTCAGCGCCGTGACAGCCTCCGCCTCCAGCAAGGCGCCGGCCTCTCCCGACGCGATCCTCATCCGCCGCACCATGGCCGAGATCGAGCCGGTCGCCGACAAGGTCACCTCGTACTTCTACGCGCTGCTGTTCGTCCAGCACCCCGATACGCGGGCGCTGTTCCCCGCCGCGATGGACACCCAGCGCGACCGGCTCTTCAAGGCGCTGCTCACCGCGGCCCAGCACGTCGACGACGCCGCGGTGCTCACCGACTACCTCTCCCACCTCGGCCGCGGGCACCGCAAATACGGGACCGTGCCCGACCACTACCCGGCGGTCGGTGAATGCCTGCTGGCCGCGCTCTCCCGTTACGCGACGTCCAGTTGGAGCCCGGAGGCCCAGGCCGCGTGGGTGCGGGCGTACACCGCGATCTCGCAGATCATGATCGACGCGGCGGCCGAGAACGAGGCCGTCGCGCCCGCCTGGTGGCAGGCCGAGGTCGTCTCGCACGAGCTGCGCACGCCCGACACCGCGGTGGTGACGGTGCGGCCGGACCAGCCGTACCCCTTCCGGGCCGGTCAGTACACCAGCCTGGAGACGCCGTGGTGGCCGCGGGTCTGGCGGCACTACTCCTTCGCCTCCGCGCCGCGTTCGGACGGGCTGCTGTCGTTCCATGTGAAGGCGGTGCCGGCCGGCTGGGTCTCCAACGCGATGGTGCACCGCGCCCGGCCCGGCGACGTGCTCCGGCTCGGCGCCCCGGCCGGTTCGATGACCGTCGACCACACCCACCGCAACGGCCTGCTGTGCGTCGGTGGCGGCACCGGCATCGCGCCCATCAAGGCACTGGTCGAGGATGTCGCGGAACACGGCGTCCGGCGCCCCGTGGACGTCTTCTACGGCGCCCGCAGCGACCACGACCTCTACGACATCGACACCATGCTGCGGCTGGCGGAGACCCACCCGTGGTTGTCGGTCCGCCCGGTCGTCGCCATCGGGCCCGGGACGCGGGGCGGGCCCGGCACCATTACGGGGCAACTCCCGGATGCCGTACGGCGATACGGGCCGTACCGGGAATATGACGCGTATCTGTCCGGTCCGCCGGGGCTGATACGTAGTGGGGTGGACGCTCTGGTGGGGGTCGGTGTTCCGTCCGACCGCATACGGCACGACTCCATCGAAGAGCTGGTATCGACAGGAGACTGAGGTCTTGGCAGTAGACGGTGAATACGGCCGGGCAGGGGAGGGACGGGGCGCCCTCGGGCAGGAGGGGCGCCCCGGAAGCGATGGCGAGCACCTGGTGCAGCAGAGACTCGGCACGACCGAGCGTGCCGACCGGTTCTACAACGACCAGGTTCTCGACCATCTCAACGGCCGTATGCGGGAGTTCGTCGCGAGACAGGAGATGTTCTTCCTCGCCACCGCCGACCGCCACGGCGAATGCGACGCGACCTTCCGGGCCGGTCCGCCCGGCTTCGTGCAGGTGCTGGACCAGCGGCTGCTGGCGTACCCGGAGTACCGCGGCAACGGCGTCATGGCGTCCGTCGGCAACATCTCCGAGAACCCGCGCCTGGGCATCCTGATGATCGACTTCACCCGGGACCGCATAGGGCTGCACGTCAACGGCCGGGCGCGGGTGGTGCTGGACGAGGAGATGCGGGCCGCCCACCCCGAGCTGCCGGTCGACCCGGTTCCCGGCCGGCGGGCGCAGCTGTGGGTCGCGGTCGAGGTCGAAGAGGCGTACATCCACTGCGCCAAGCACATTCCCCATCTGCAGAAGGTCCCGGCGCAGGCGCGCGGCGCGCGGGCCTGGGGCACCGACGACGTCAGGCGCAAGGGCGGTGACTTCTTCGGTGCCGCCGCCGAGGCGGCAGAACGCCCGCCGTTCCGGCGCCCGAAGCACAAGCACGAGCAGCTGCGGGGCGGCCTGCACGAGGACCTGGCGGAGCCGGAGCCCAGGGACGCCCCGGTGTACCGACGCCTGGGTATCGTGCCCCGCACCGCTTCCCCGATCGCCCGGGACAGCGTGGCGGCGGCGCTGACCGGGGAGTTCGTCGACCGGGTCGCGCGGGTGCTGGCACGTGCCCAGCCGCGCCGTCCCGCCGAGGATTCCGCGGAGTTCCGCGGCTGGTTCGACCCGCGCGACGTCTGAGCCGGGGCGCGAGCGGCCGCGCCCGGTGGCCGCTCAGCCCAGATCAGGGGCGTGCATCGCGCGCACGCCCTCGATGTTGCCGTCGAGGTAGTGCCGCAGCGAGAGCGGTACGACCTCGACGGACGCGATCCCGACGCGGGTGAAGGGCACCCGCACGATCTCGTACTCCCCGCACGGCTCCTCGACCTCGGGGCCGTGCCGGCGCGAGAGGTCCATCGAGTCGAGCCGGCAGACGAAGAAGTGCTGCACCTTGACGCCGTCGACACCGCCGTCGCTGAAGTGCTCGACGGTGTCGACGAAGACCGGCACCACATCCGTGATCTTGGCGCCCAGTTCCTCGTCCAGTTCGCGGTGGAGGGCGTCGATGACGGTGGCGTCCTCGGGCTCCACACCGCCGCCGGGAGTGATCCAGTACGGGGCCCGGCCCGGCTTGGTGCGTTTGATCAGTACGAGATCCGCTCCGTCGAGCAGAATCGCGCGGGCGGTGCGTTTGACGACTGGCCGTACGGTCATAGGGGACAGATGCCGCAGTCGCCGCCTGGTGAAACCCGTGCCCCACCACGCACGTCACCAGTCGACCGCCGTGCGCAGCAGCCACTCGTGTGCCCGCGCGATGTGCGGCAGCCCCAGCGTCCCGGTCCGTACGGCGAGAAAGTACGTGCGCAGCGGGGGCACCGGCGGTTCGAGGAGAGCGACCACGGCACCGCTGTCCAGCGCCTCGGTGCACAGGTAGCGGGGCAGCACGGCCAGCCCCGCGCCCGCCGCGACGCAGGTCAGCACGGCTCGCAGATCGGCGGCGATGACCGCTGCCGAGGCGGCGGGCCTGGCGTCGAAGACCGCGGACCAGTAGCGGGCGATCAGCGGCAGGCTCTCGTGGACCTCGACGAGCGGTACGGGATCCAGCACGCGTACGCCGCGGTCCTGGAGCACGCCGGGGCCGCCGACCTGGGCCGCCCAACGGGGCGCGGCGACCAGCACATGTTCCTCGTCGCACAGCGGGGTGGCGGTGAGCAGCCCGCCGCGCGGCCGGGTGGTGGTGACGGTCAGGTCGTGGTGGCCGGCGGCCAGGCCGTTGAGCAGCTCGTCGGCGGCCCCGAAGGCGGTGCGTATGGACAGACCCTGGGCGATGAGCGGGGTCAGTGCGGGCAGTGCGCGCTCGGCGGTGAACTCCGGGGGGCCGCCGAGATGCAGGGTGCGGGTGGCGGAGTCCTGGTCCAGTCCGGCTTCGGTGATCTCGGTCAGTGCGTCGAGGTGGGGTGCGACCTTGTGGGCGAGTTCGTCGCCGACGGTGGTGGGGGTGACCCCGCGGGCGTAGCGGCGGAAGAGCGGGCGGCCCAACTGGCGTTCCAGCGTCCGTATTTGGCTGGTCACGGCGGGCTGGGACAGGCCGAGCAGCGCCGCGGCACGGGTGAACGAGCCGGCCCGGTGCACGGTGACGAAGGTACGCAGCAGCGCCAGATCCATCGCGTACCTCCTGTGCCCCTAGGAAGCCTGGTCGCGCGCCAACTATAAATTTGTCGATAGGGATGTGTCGCTAGCGTGATTGGACACTGACGCTCAGTCAACTAGCCTTGTTGAAGCGGTTCGTTTCACGTGAAACAACGGGTCCGTGCAACATCCGGGCCGGTGTAGGCGGACCGCCGGCCGGCAGGGTGACGAGGGGGGATACCCTGCCGGCCCTTCGTGCGCCGCTGCCCCTGCCGGGGCGTCGCCGGTCGCGGTCTCAGGCGACCGGCCGGACATGGTGATCCGGATTGGCCGCGTCCAGCGCCCGGAGGACGTCCGCGACCAGATCCTCCGGCTCCTCGACGCCGACCGAGAAGCGGATGAAGCCCTCCGGCACGTCATCGCCGCCCCAGCGCCCGCGCCGCTCGGCGGTGGACCGTACGCCGCCGAAGCTCGTCGCGTCGTCCACCAGCGTCAGCGCGGCCAGGAACCGCTCCGCATACGCCTGGTCCGGCAGCGTGAAGGAGACCACGCAGCCGAAGCGGCCGGAGTGCATCTGCCGGATGGCGAGCGGATGGGACGGGTCGGAGGGCAGTCCGGGGTGCCGTAGGCCGGTGACCTCGGGGCGCTCGGCCAGCGCCATGGCGAGCGCCAGCGCGCCGGTCGCCTGCTGGCGGACGCGCAGTGCCAGGGTGGCCAGCGAGCGGTGTGCGAGCCAGCTCTCCATGGGGCCGGGGATCGCGCCGACGGTCTTGCGCCACAGCCGTACGCTGTCGGCCAGTGCGGCGTCGTGGGTGCTGGCGTACCCCAGCAGGACATCGCCGTGTCCGGTCAGTGCCTTGGTGCCGCTGGCGACCGAGAAGTCGGCGCCGAGGTCCAGCGGGCGCTGGCCGAGCGGAGTGGCGAGGGTGTTGTCGACGGCGACCAGGGCGCCGCGGGCGTGCGCCGCGTCGGCCAGCCGCCGGATGTCGCAGACGTCGAGACCGGGGTTGGAGGGGGATTCGATCCACAGCAGGCGGGCGCCGTCGAGGAGGCCGAGCTGGGCGTCGTCCGCGGTGGGGGCCGTGCGCACCTCGATGCCGTAGCTCTCCAGACGGGTGCGGACGGCCGGCAGCAGCTGATAGCCGTCGCTGGGCAGCACCACCGCGTCGCCGGAACGCAGTTGGGAGAAGAGGACGGCGGTGATCGCGGCCATGCCGGAGGCGAAGGCGACGGTGTGCGCGGGCCGGTCCGGCGATTCCAGTTCGCCGATGGCGGCTTCCAGCCGGGTCCAGGTCGGGTTGGCGTCGCGGCCGTAGGTGTAGGGGCCGGCGGCGTCGCCGGGGAGGTGGTAGTGCGCCGCGAAGACCGGCCCGGGGAGGGGCGGTTCGTAGGCTGCCGACTCGGGGAGCCCGGCCCGTACGGCGCGGGTGCCGTCGCCCGTCATGCGCTCTCCTTCTGGTGGTGGGGCGGGTGCGGCCGGGGCTCGGCGGGGCCGGGCGCGCCGGAGGTGACCTCGGCGCGGACCGCCTCCAGGAGCCCGTCGCAGGCCGTTTCGATCATGTCCAGGCACTCCTCGAAGTCCTCGGAGCCGCCGTAGTACGGGTCGGGTACGTCGAGGTCGGCGCCGGGCCCCGAGCTGGTGCCGTACGAGCGCAGCAGGCGGATCTTCGCGGCGTCCCGGGCGGTGGGGGCCAGCCGGCGCAGTTCGCGCAGATGGCCCGAGTCGAGCGCGATCACCAGGTCGAGGCGGGCGAACCAGGAGGCGCGGAACTGCCGGGCGGTGTGGGCGTACGGATAGCCGCCCGCGCGCAGTACGGCGACCGTGCGCGGGTCGGCTCCGTGGCCTTCGTGCCAGCCGCCGGTACCGGCGCTGTCGATCTCTACCAGGGCGTCGAGCCCGTCCTCCCCGATCCGGGCGCGGAAGACCGACTCGGCCATCGGCGAGCGGCAGATGTTGCCGGTGCAGACGAAACAGACGCGATAGGGGGTGGACAAGTGTCAGTCCTTGTCGGGGAGGATCACGTGCATCGCCCAGGCGACGATGGAGACGATCACGCCGCCGACCAGGGCCGTCCAGAATCCGTCGACATGGAAGGCCAGGTGCGCCTTGCCTGCGAGCCAGGAGGTCAGCAGCAGCATCAGCGCGTTCACGACGAGCGTGATCAGGCCGAGGGTGAGGATGAACAGGGGGAAGGACAGCAGCTTCACCACGGGCTTGACCAGGAAGTTGACCAGCCCGAAGATCAGCGCGACGAGGACGAGTGTCAGCACCTTGCGGCCGGTGTTCTCACCGGTGAGCGTGATGCCCTTGAGCAGCCAGATGGCCACGGCCAGTGCCGCGGCGTTGGCGATCGTCTTGACCAGAAAATGCTTCATGGTGAGATCGTCGCAGACGACTCTGAATCAGCGAGGGGTGCGAACGGCATGAAGGCTTTCCGACTGGATGAACTCGAAGCAGAGCGGGTCGCGAACGACGGCGCATATCTGCAGTTCCTCCGGGAACGCAACATGTCGGTCGGCCTGTACGCGCTGGATGCCGGCAGTACCGATCCGCAGCAGCCGCATGCGCAGGACGAGGTGTACCTCGTGGTCAGCGGCCGTGGGGCGATCACCGTGGGCACGGAGACGGAACCGGTGGCGCGCGGCAGTGTGGTCTATGTCCCGGCCGGGGTACCCCACAAGTTCCATCACATCAGCGAGGACCTCCGGGTCATGGTGGTCTTCTCTCCGCCCGAGAGCTGAGGGGCGGACCCCGGAACCCGTAGGGGTCGGGTCAGGGATGAGCCGGGGCTGTCAGGCCCCCGCGGCGGCCCCCGGCGCCCTAGCATCGTTGGTGTAAGGCCGGAAGACCGGCAGACGCGCAGGGCGCGGACGGTGCCATCGGCGCGGCAGGCAGTGACCGACATCAGCGAGACAGACAGAAAGCAGGGCAGAGCAGTGGCTGGTAAGGGGATATTCGCAGGGCTTCCGTGGTGGGTCACCTGGGTCGTGGTGCCCGTCATCCTGATCGTGGTCTTCGGCGGGCTGCTCGCCACCGCTCTCGGCTTCCTGGTCAGCCTGCTGTTCAAGGTCCTGATCGCGGCGGCCCTGATCGCCGGCGTCATCTACCTCGTGCGGAGGTTCACCGGATCCTCGTCGTCCTCCTCGAAGAGCGACTGGTAAGGCCGGGTCCTACTGACCGACACTGTCCGGCCCGCACCGTCCGATGACGCCCTGCCCCGCCTCGGGGGCAGGGCGTCCGGCGTTTCGGAGGGGTGCCAGCCGGAACATCCGGTTCCGGTTCGACACTCCCGCCCCCCGCTGTCGAACGCGGTTCGGATACCTGCCTGTTGATCCCCCTTCGTACGGGGGGAGTTCAGGGCATTGGGGCTGTTCGCCCGGTGTGTGGGCCCGGCCCTCTCGCGTCATCGCCGGATGCCGGTCGTCCCGGTCGGGTTAACTCCCCCGGCTTTCCGCTCGCGCCCCGATCCGCGCGGCTAAAGTGCGAGCGCGGGCGTCTTCCGGATGCTGACGTTCCGGAAAGTACCGAGTGGGCGAGGACGAGCCGGGCGTCGCCGATGACGCCCCGGGAGACGTGCGTGGTCGCGGGAGCGGGTCCCGGGACCGGGGCCATGGGCACCTGGCGTTCGTACCTGGGGGATGGCGTTGGCGATCGTGAACGGCGAATCCGGCTCTCACCCCACCCTGATCGGATCGGTGCAGCGGGCGCTGCGGCTGCTGGAGGCGGTTGCCGCGCATCCCGACGGGGCGCCCGCCAAGCAACTCGCCCGAGAGGCCGGACTCCCGCTGCCGACGACCTACCACCTGCTGCGGACCCTGACCCACGAGGGTTATCTGCGGCGGGAGAACGGCGTTTTCGTCGTCGGCGAGGGCGCCGAGTGCATCGGCCGGGCCGGAGCCAGGCGGCGCCAGCGTCGCCAACTCTCCGAGGTGCTGGCCATGGCGGGCCGGGAACTGGGCGCCGCCGTCTACTTCGCCGTCTACCGCGAAGGCGAGGTGGAGGTGGTGGCGATGACCGACGATCCGCGGCGGCCACCGGTCGACGAGTGGGTCGACTTCCGCACCAGCGCCCATGCCCATGCGATCGGGCAGTGCCTGCTGGCGCAGCTCGACGAGGCGTCCAGGAAGGAGCATCTGGCGCGTTATCCCGTGCGGTCGATAACGCCCTTCTCCCTGCGATCCGAGGGCGAGCTGCTGCAGCGGTTGGCTACGGTGCGTCGCGGCCAGGTCGCGTACGAACGTCAGGAATATGCCATGGGCACGGTGTGCTCGGCGATTCCGATCCGGGTCGGCTCGGCCGCGGCGACGCTGGCGGTCTCCCTCCCCGTGACGGAACTGCATCGATTGCGGTCGGTTACGGATCGACTACGGAAAATGGCGGAGGAGGTACTAACGACACTCGCCTTCTCTATCAGTATCTGAAAACTCACTCCTTGTGATCTGCCTGTGGGTGGCCGACTATGGCGTCCATACGGCTTCCGGGGATGATTCCCGGCCATCTCCGATCAAGTGCGGGGCAGTGGTTGATGAGCGACACGGTTCAGGCAGAAGTGATCATGAGCTTTCTCGTCTCGGAGGAGCTCGCCTTTCGGATCCCGGTGGAGCTGGACTTCGACAGCGCCGATCCGTATGCGGTCCGGCTCACCTTCGACCTTCCCGGCGATGCGCCGGTGACCTGGGCGTTCGGGCGTGAGCTGCTGCTGGACGGGCTGGGCCGCCCGTCCGGTGAGGGCGACGTACGGATCGAGCCGTCCTCCCCCGAGCACCTCAGCGATGTCTACATCAGCCTGCAAGTCGGCCCCGAGCGGGCCCTGTTCCGAGCCAGCGCGCCGCCGCTGATCGCCTTCCTGGACCGTACGGACCGGCTCGTCCCGCTCGGCAAGGAAGAGGTCTGCGACACCCTGGAAGCCGCGCTGGACCGGATCCTCGCGGAGGCGCCGGCCGGCTGATCCCGCGGTCCTGCCCGGTCCGCCCACCGCCGCCGGCAGGACCGGCACCCCGGCCGCTCCCCGCCCGCCACCGAACCGCCCGCAGCCGCCCGCCACTTCACCCGAATCCGTCTGCCCGCCACCGTCACCGCTTGCGGCGCCGCCCGTGCGCCGCGCGCCGCCCGCCCCGTGCCCCGGCGGGCGGCGCCGGCGTGCCGTCGTCCGGCCCCGGACGGTCCGCCGCGACCACCATCGCCGCGAGCAGCGTGGTCACCGGTACCGACGCGACCAGCCCGATGCTGCCCACGAGCGTCCGGATGATCTCTTCCGCGACCACCTCGCTCGTGGCGACCGTACCGACACTGCTCTGTGCGATCGAGAACAGCAAAAGCAACGGCAGCGCGGCGCCCGCGTACGCCATGACGAGGGTGTTCACGACGGACGCGATGTGATCCCGGCCGATCCGCATCGCCGCGCCGTACAGCTTGCGCCAACCCGCCGACGGATCCGCGTCCTTGAGCTCCCAGACCGCCGCCGTCTGCGTCACCGTCACATCGTCGAGTACCCCCAGCGACCCGATGATGATCCCCGCCAGCAGCAGGCCGCGGATCTCGATGTTCGGGTACAGGCCGTGCACCAATCCGGTCGTGTCGTCCGTATTGCCGGTGAGCAGCGCCCAGTTGATGAACACCGAGCCGAGCAGCCCGATCAGCAGCAGCGAGGCGAGGGTGCCGAGCACCGCCACGGACGTACGGGCGGTCAGCCCGTGGCACATGTAGAGCGCGATCAGCATGATCGCGCTGCCGCCGATCACCGCCACCAGCAGCGGATCGGAGCCCTGGAGGACCGCCGGGAGGATGAACAGGGTGAGCACGGCGAAGCTGGCGGCCAGTGCCACCAGCGCGAGCACCCCGCGCAGCCGCCCGACGATCACCACCGCGGCGGCGAAGATCGCGGCCAGCATCCACATCGGCAGGGTTCGGTCGACATCGGTCACCGAGTACTGGAGTTCCTTCGGCGCCTTGGGGGAGTAGGCGACGACCACGTTCTGACCGGTGGTGTAGTGCCGCAGGGCGTCCGGTGTCACGACCGTCTGGAAGGTCCGGCCGGCGTTCGGCCCCGTGGTGACCTTGATCGTGTCCTGTTCGCAGGGCTTGCCGTTCGCCGCTCCCCCGGCCGCCGGCTGCCCCGTGGGCGAGGTCGGCTGCTGCTCGGCGTGCACCTTCGCGCAGTCCACCTCCTCGACCCTGATCACTCTGGCCTGCTCGGTGGGCTGGTCGAAGCCCACACCGGACGGCTTGTGCGGTGGTGCGCCACCCGGCCACAGCACGATCAGGCCGACCGCCACCGCGGCGGCGAACGGGATCAGCACCGCGGCGATGACCTTGCGCAGGTGCCGGGAGACGGGTGCCGCAGGCCCATGGCTGTGGGAGTGCGAGTGGGCGGCGGCGTGGTGCCGGTGCTCGGGAGGGCTCACCGCCAGATCATCGCAAGAAGCGATGGGGCCCCCTGTTCACACTGCCGCATCGGCCGCTACCGTGGTGCCACCTTTGCAATCGCGGGAGCTCGGAGCACCGGGCTGAGAGGGCGCTGACCTCCGTCCCAGCGGCGTTTCACGTGAAACGCCGGCGGACGGAAGCCGCTGCGTCGACCGCCGAACCTGTTACCGGGTAATGCCGGCGTAGGGAGTTGGGTCGATATGACTCTGCAGGATGCACGCACGCCCGAAAGCGCCTCCAGCAACGGAGAAAAGCCGCAGATCGGCTGGCACAAGGGCTATGTCTCCGGATCGCGTCCGGACCTCCGGGTCCCGGTCCGGCGGGTGCACCTCACCAACGGCAAGGACGTGACGCTCTACGACACGTCAGGGCCGTACACCGATCCCCACATCGATACCGATGTCCGCCGCGGTCTGGCGCCGCTGCGGGAGAACTGGATCATCGCCCGCGGCGACACCGAGGAGTACGCGGGCCGCCCGCTGCGCCCCGAGGACGACGGCATCAAGCACACCTCGCCGCGCGGTGGCCTCAAGAACCTCGACGCGGTCTTCCCGGGCCGGCCGCGCCAGCCGCGCCGGGGCCGGGACGGCGCCGCGGTGACCCAGCTCGCCTACGCCCGGCGCGGCGAGATCACCGCGGAGATGGAGTACGTCGCCCTCCGCGAGAACGTCACGCCCGAGTTCGTACGGGACGAGATCGCGGCCGGCCGCGCGGTGCTGCCGGCCAACATCAACCACCCGGAGATCGAGCCGATGATCATCGGCAAGAACTTCCTGGTGAAGGTGAACGCCAACATCGGCAATTCCGCGGTCACTTCCTCCATCGAGGAGGAGGTGGAGAAGATGACCTGGGCCACCCGCTGGGGCGCCGACACGGTCATGGACCTCTCCACCGGCCGCAACATCCACACCACCCGCGAGTGGGTGCTGCGCAACTCCCCCGTTCCCATCGGCACCGTGCCCCTCTACCAGGCGCTGGAGAAGGTCGACGGCAAGGCCGAGGAACTGACCTGGGAGATCTACAAGGACACCGTCATCGAGCAGGCCGAACAGGGCGTCGACTACATGACGGTGCACGCCGGTGTGCTGCTCCGGTACGTCCCGCTCACGGCCCGTCGCAAGACCGGCATCGTCTCCCGCGGCGGCTCGATCATGGCCGCCTGGTGCCTGGCGCATCACAAGGAGTCGTTCCTCTACACGCACTTCGAGGAGCTCTGCGAGATCCTCGCCGCCTACGACGTCACCTACTCCCTCGGTGACGGTCTGCGCCCCGGCTCCATCGCGGACGCCAACGACGAGGCGCAGTTCGCGGAGCTGCGGACGCTCGGCGAGCTGAACACCATCGCCAAGCGGCACGGCGTCCAGACGATGATCGAGGGCCCGGGACACGTCCCGATGCACAAGATCAAGGAGAACATCGACCTCCAGCAGGAGATCTGCGAGGAGGCGCCGTTCTACACGCTCGGCCCGCTCACCACCGACATCGCGCCCGCCTACGACCACATCACCTCCGGCATCGGCGCCGCGATGATCGCCTGGTGGGGCACCGCGATGCTCTGCTACGTCACGCCCAAGGAGCACCTGGGCCTCCCGGACCGCGACGACGTCAAGACCGGCGTCATCACGTACAAGATCGCGGCCCATGCGGCGGACCTCGCCAAGGGACACCCGGGCGCTCAGGATTGGGACGACGCCCTCTCCGACGCCCGCTTCGAGTTCCGCTGGGAGGACCAGTTCAACCTGGCCCTCGACCCCGACACCGCGCGAGACTTCCACGACGCGACGCTGCCCGCGGAGCCGGCGAAGACGGCTCACTTCTGCTCGATGTGCGGGCCGAAGTTCTGCTCGATGAAGATCAGCCGAAGCATCACCGAGCAGTTCGGCGGTGACGAGGGCTCGACCCCCGAGGAGATCGAGGCGGGGATGCTGGAGAAGTCCAAGGAGTTCGCCGCGGCCGGCAACCGTGTCTACCTGCCGTTGGCCGACTCCTGAGGTGGGGAGTGGCGGGCCTTCACCCGTGATCACGGGTGCCGGACTGCTGCCCAAGAGTGAGCGGTCGCAAGGGCTCAGCGCCTCCGGACGAAGCCGGAGGCGCTGAGCCCTGTACGTGCTTCGGCCACGGTCACCTCAAGGGGAGGCGCGAGGGGGGTAAAGTTCCCTGGTTGCCTGAACGCTGGAAAGGTGCGGTTTTTCATGTTTCGCGCCGCCCGCACAGCGCTCACCGCCTGCGGGATCGCGGCGGCCCTGGCCTTCGCGCCGTCGGCGGCGGCCACCCCCTCGGCGCCGTCGGAGACCGCACCGTCGGCCGCGCTGTGGGTCGGTAGGGGTGCGCCTGGCCAGGAGGTCGAGGCGTCATGGCTGGACGAGTGGCGTGACAGCGACGAAGAGACGGTGAAGGTGACGTCAGCCGCCTTCGAGGCGCCGGTGACGCTCACGTTCTCCGGTCGTCAGTACACGGGCGTGGCGCGCCTGCGCGCCGATGCCGGACCGGGCCAGGCGCGGGCTCGTGTGATCAGCCACGGCGGAAAAGCCGTCACCAAGGCGCACTTCTGGATCAATGACTCGTCCGTCGGCGACGCCTCGGCCTCCGTCCCGTGGGCTGTCGCCGGGGCCGGCGTGGGCGTCGGAGCGATCGCGGCCGTGATGCTGACGGTGCGGCGGCGACGCCGCATCTGACCTGCGCGGCTCGGCGGAGGCCAACCCCCGTACCGTTGCCGCCTCTTGGTCGACGGCGTGATGTCAGCCGTATCGGGGTGGTCCGCGGCGGCCGGCAACCGGGCCTGTCCGCCGATCGCGGATCGATCCGGGTGAACAACGTGAACAGCGCGAATGCCGTGAACACGGTGAACGTCGCAGACCGGCCCGAAATCGCTTGCACGGGAGGCGCCTTCGGGCCGGTGGCGCTGCGGCGGACGACCGCTACTCCGGCTGGTGATCCGGCCCGCCGTAGTCCGGGCTGGTGAAGTCCGGGCTGGAGTAGCGGGGACGGGACCGGGAGGAGCCGGTGTCGGGGCTGGTGAAGTCGGGGCGGGTGTAGCCGAGGGTGGGGATGCGGCGCTGCGGCGCCGGGGCCGGGTCGGGAACGTAGCGGACCGGGTCGTCGGAGGGGTCGGCCGACGGGTCCGCAAGGGCCTCGCGCAGAAAGGGCAGCAGACCGCGCTCCAGGAGGGCGTGCCGCCAGGCGTCGTGGGCGCCGTCCAGGGCGGCCACCAGCTCGTCGTCTCTGACGGCGCGGGAGGACGCGCCGTTGCGCAGCGCGGTGACGACCAGCCCGCCCATCGCGACCAGCGCGCCGGCGGCGGTCAGCGCGGCGAAGATCCAGCCGACGCTGATCAGCGGTTGGGCGACGGCCTGGTCGGGGCTGACGGCGCGCAGCACGTAGCCGATGAGGAGGAAGAGGACGGCCGCGATACCGGCGAGGACCGGAACGAGGACGGTGGCCATCGCGGCAAGTCCGACGCCGGCCGATTCGGTGGCCTCGCCGCCGTCCGCGGTGGCCGGTCCGGTGCGCTCGTCAGAGGTCTGGTCCGCTGACGTGCGGGGCGCGCCGGTGCCGTATGCGGTGGGTGCCGGGGCGCGCAGTTCGGTACGCAGCTGCACGAAACGTTGGTATTCGGCCGTGGCGCAGGCGGCGATGGCGGTGGTCGCGCTGAGCGCCATCGTGCGCAACTGCTCGGTGTTCAGATGACTTCCCGTGACGGTGGTGAGGTCGTCCGGGCGGTATTCCGCGGTACGCAGCGCCTCATCAAGGATCCGCGCGAATTCCGCGCGGTCCTCGTTCAGCAGGTGCGGAGCGCTGTTCATGTGGATCCCCCGATGCTCCGTAGGGCCGTACGGGCCGGCCGGGGCCGGGCGGTGGGCGGAAACGGAGGAGAGCCTGCTACGGATAGACCGATGGTAGAGCGCCTCCGGCGCGAGGTGACAGAGAGTTTGCGGAATTTGAGTAATGCCACGACCGGATCCCGCCCTCCAGGCCGTCCGTCGGCCTGGCGTAGACCTGCCCGGAGAACGCTCAGCCAGTCAGCGGGAGTTGCACGACCAGCAGCTTTCCGGCCATCGTGATACCGCCGTCCATCGCGATGGCCAGGCCGTCGGCGTAGACATGCGGGCCGTTGACCGCGATCCCGTCGCCCTCGCCGTCCTCCGCGCCGACCTCACCCAGCAGATACGGGATCGGGCTGTGGCCGTGCACGACGCGGCTGCCGCCGTAGGCGTCGAGCAGTTCGCGGACGGCCTGCGAGCCGGTCTCGTCGCGGAAGGCGAACCGCTTGGTGAACTTGCGGAAGAGATCCCAGACTTCATCGGCGTCGCTGCGCGTCAGGACCTCGTGGACGGTGTCGTTGACCGCCTCGATGGAGCCGCCGTAGTCGAGGTACGCGGTGGTGTCGGAGTGCACGAGCAGATGCCCGTCCTCCTCCATCACGGCGTCCAGGCGGGCCATCCACTGGAGGTGGTGGTCCTCCAGACGGTCCATGTCGGTCTTCTGGCCGCCGTTCAGGAGCCAGGCCGCCTGGAAGGACGCGGTGCCCGCGCCGGACTGGACGGGGGTGTCGCCGAACCGCTTGGCGCCCAGCAGCAGCAGCTCGTGGTTGCCCATCAGGGCCTTGCAGTAGCCGCCGGCCGCCGCGGCCTGGGCGGAGAGCTGCATGACCAGGTCGATGACGCCGATCCCGTCCGGGCCGCGGTCGGTGAAGTCGCCGAGGAACCAGAGCCGGGCGTTGCCCGCCGCCCAGTCGCCGTTGGCGTCGATCAGCCCTTCGGCGGCCAGCGCCTCGCGCAACTCGTCGTAGTAGCCGTGCACGTCGCCGACGACGTAGAGCGGGCCCATGCCGCCGGGCATGTCGGGAGCGGCCGCGGGCTCGGGGACCGGCAGCACCACCGGGTGGTCGATGAGGGTGTCCGTACGGCCGATGACCGGGAGGTCGCGGGCGGTAGGGGTGTAGTCCTCGGGCAGCTGGACCGGAGGCGCCGCGACCGGGGGGCCCGCGGGCAGCTGCAGCGGCGGACCGGCCGGCGGTACGACGGGCGTGCCGGACGGTGCTCCGGGCGGCGGAACGGACGCCGGAGGTTGTGCCCCCATGGTCCACACCATGGGTCCCTGCCTGGCCCCCTGAGTCATCGACCCCTCCACCGTTGCGCCGCCGTGCACCTCTCGGACCTTTGCCTGGTCGACGGCGATCCGCGGTGTCGTGCGCCCATCATAGGAACGCCGCTCGAGGGTTGTGACGCACCCGGGGGTGATCAATCCTGTCAAGACCGGCGTTCGCGGCGGATTTCTCCCGTGATCGCCCTGTTTTTTCCTCGCCGGAGAGGGCGCCCGGGGCTTGCCCGTACGCCCGGTCCTTCATACCTGGGAGCACGCTCAGTCGCCGGCCGGGCCGCGCGGCGGGCTGACGGTGGTGCGCGGGCACCGCCGCTGGGAGGACGTCCGCACGATCAGGTCCGTCGGTATCACCTGTTCGACGGGGCGGCCGTTGTCGAGTCCCTCGATGGCGTCGATCAGGATCTGGACGACGGCGGTGCCGATCCGGCGCGGCTTGAGCGAGAGCGTGGTGATCGGCGGCTCGGTGGTGGCGTAGACGGTGGACTCGCTGCAGCAGACCAGCAGCAGATCGTCGGGTACGCGCAGGCCGTAGCGCCGGGCCGCGGCGAGCAGATCGGTGCCGTTGGGGTCGAAGAGCCCGTAGACCGCGTCCGGGCGGTCCGGGCGGGCCAGCAGCCGGTCCGCGGCGACGGCGCCGGCGCACGGGTCGTGCGCGGGATACGACTCGTACACGGGGTCCTGGCCGACCCGCTCGCACCAGTTCAGGTACGCGGTGGTCGACAGCCGGGTGTAGGTGTCGGTGGTGGTGCCCGTGAGCAGGCCGATGCGGCGGGCGCCGGCGTCGGCGAGGTGGTCGAGCAGGCTGAGAACGGCCGTTTCGTGGTCGTTGTCGACCCAGCCGGTGACCGGGAGGGCGCCCCCGGGACGGCCGTCGGAGACGACCGGGATGCCGTGCCGGACGAGCTCGGTGACGACCGGGTCGCCGTCGGCCGGGTCGATGACCACGGTGCCGTCGAGGGCGACGTTCGACCACACGTCGTGGCGGGAGGTCGCGGGGAGGATGACCAGCGCATAGCCGCGGGCCAGCGCGGCGGAGGTGGCGGCTCTGGCCATCTCGGCGAAGTACGCGAACTCGGTGAAGGTGAAAGGTTCATCCCCGTATGTCGTCACGGTCAGGCCGATGAGGCCCGACTTGCCGGTACGGAGCGTGCGGGCGGCTGCGGACGGGCGGTAGCCCAGCCGGTCGGCCACCTCGCGGACATGGCTACGGGTGGCATCCGGAAGCCGGCCCTTGCCGTTGAGCGCGTCGGAGACAGTCGTGATCGATACACCGGCTGCGGCGGCCACATCCCGGATACCCGCCCGCCCCAGTCGGCGACCGGTCGACCGGCCCACCTGGTGCTTCCCTGCTGCTGTCATGGCGAGCCGATAGTAGGGCTCGCTACGGCCATTAGCGGGTGACCACAGACAGCCCTGAGAAGGCACGTTTCTGCATGGTGATATGCCGTCAACATCCTTGGAAACTAAAGGAGTTGGCGCTCTTCCTGGTCGTTCGACGGGAGATCTGATGGCTCTGCCTGTCGATGGGACCAGGTCTCGAAGAGGTCTCAAGTCACCTTGACGAGGGATGCGCGCCACGGAGTGAGCCACCGGCGCACAGCTTCACGAGTGGCGCGCCCCTGGGGGCGCACGCCGGACGCCCGGCGCGGCCGGGTCCGGGGAGGCTCTCCTTTTTGGGGCTGCCGCCCGGCGGGGCAATCCTCATAAGGTGTGCAGTATTGGAGACGAGCGGGACGGTTTTTGAGGAGGACCTGCGGTGAGCGAGAAGACCCCGAAGCTGCGTACTGCGCTGGACGGCATCCCCACGTACAAGCCGGGCCGGCCGGCGGCGACCGGCGGGCGGGTGGCGTACAAGCTGTCCTCCAACGAGAACCCCTATCCTCCGTTGCCGGGTGTCATGGAGAGCGCGGTGGCGGCTGCAGGGTCCTTCAACCGCTACCCGGACATGGCGTGTGCCGGACTGATGGCCGAGCTGGCCGAGCGGTTCTCGGTGCCGGTGGAGCACCTGGCGACCGGCACCGGTTCGGTCGGGGTGGCCCAGCAGCTGATCCAGGCGACGGCCGGGCCGGGCGACGAAGTGATCTACCCCTGGCGGTCGTTCGAGGCGTACCCGATCATCACCCAGATCTCCGGGGCGGCCTCCGTCAAGGTGCCGCTGACCCCCGGTGAGGGCCACGACCTGGAGGCGATGCTGGCGGCGATCACCGACCGGACCCGGCTGATCTTCGTCTGCAACCCCAACAACCCGACCGGCACCGTGGTGCGCCGGGCGGAGCTGGAGTCGTTCCTGGACCGGGTGCCGGGCGATGTCCTGGTCGTGCTGGACGAGGCGTACCGCGAGTTCATCCGCGACGAGGAGGTGCCGGACGGCATCGAGGTCTACCGGGACCGCCCCAACGTCTGCGTGCTGCGGACCTTTTCCAAGGCGTACGGCCTGGCGGGGCTGCGGATCGGCTTCGCGGTGGCGCACGAGCCGGTGGCCGCGGCGCTGCGCAAGACTGCGGTGCCGTTCGGGGTGAGCCAGCTGGCGCAGGACGCGGCGGTGGCCTCGTTGCGCAGCGAGGCGGCGCTGCTGGAGCGGGTCGAGGCGCTGGTCGCCGAGCGGACCCGGGTGTTCGACGGGCTGGTCGGCCAGGGCTGGACGGTTCCCGAGTCGCAGGCGAACTTCGTCTGGCTGCGGCTGGGGGAGCGGACGACCGACTTCGCGGCGGCGTGCGAGCGGGCCGGGGTGGTCGTGCGGCCGTTCCCCGGTGAGGGCGTGCGCGTGACGATCGGCGAGAAGCCGGCGATGGATCTGTTCCTGCGGGCGGCGGAGGAGTTCCGCAAGGAGCTGTGAGCCGGCGGCGGGCACAGCGCCTTCGCCGGCATCGCACCGAGGCCGTGGGTCCGCCGACCCGCGGCCTCCGGTCGTCTGTGCCGGCTGGGTCTGGCGCTCAGGCCCGCTCTACGTGAATGACGTCGCCGTCGCGGACGGTGGCCAGGGCGCGCGGGTCGCCGTCGACGCGGCCCAGCACGTTGCAGGGCGAGGCGAGGCGGCACTCTCCCCCGAACTCTGTTTGGGGGGACCCCCAGCCACGGGATATCGGGGTGGGGCCGTACGGGAGCGCGAGCGCGTTGCCCTCGGTCCAGAAGGCGACGGTGCCGGGGTCGACGACCTGGCGGGCGCCGGCTTCCAGGGCGGGTGTGAGGCCGGTGTCGAAGTAGACCTCTTCGCCCCATGTGTGCGCGGTGGCCTGGAGGGGCAGCGCGGCGATCAGCGTCGCCGCGGTCGGGGTGTCGTCGAGGGTGGCGGTCAGATGCCCGGCGGGCCAGGAGATTCGGATCTTCATGGGGACGAATTCAACAATATGTTGAAGTCCGAGGGAAGGGTGCGTACGTAACCTCGGGATAAGCGTTCACGCGCCATGGAATCGAGCGTGACCGCAGTCACGTACCCCCCTTCCTCAAGGCCGAAAGGCGATAGGAGATAATGCTTGTGAATGTGAACGCGTTCACAAGCTCGGTCCCAGTATGTACCGCTTTATGTGACGCAAAAGGGACATTGCCGTGGTGTAGCGGCGACGTAAGGAGGCAGCGACGTGGAACTGGCTCTGGCGCCAGAGACTATGGCGCGCTGGCAATTCGGCATCACGACCGTCTACCACTTCCTCTTCGTCCCCCTGACGATCTCCCTCGCCGCTCTGGTGGCCGGACTGGAGACCGCATGGGTGCGAACGGGAAAGCAGCAGTACCTGAAGGCCACCAAGTTCTGGGGCAAGCTGTTCCTGATCAATATCGCGATGGGTGTCGTCACCGGCATCGTCCAGGAGTTCCAGTTCGGCATGAACTGGTCGGACTACTCGCGGTTCGTCGGTGACATCTTCGGTGCCCCGCTCGCCTTCGAAGCCCTCATAGCGTTCTTCTTCGAGTCCACCTTCATCGGGCTGTGGATCTTCGGCTGGGACAAGCTGCCGAAGAAGATCCACTGCTTCTGCATGTGGATGGTCTCGATCGGCACGATGCTGTCCGCGTACTTCATCCTCGCGGCCAACTCCTGGATGCAGCACCCGGTCGGCTACAAGTACAACCACGCCACCGGCCGTGCCGAGCTGACCGACTTCTGGAAGGTGCTGACCCAGGACACCACCCTGGTCGTCGTCTTCCACACCCTCACCGCCGCCTTCCTGACCGGTGCGGCCTTCATGGTGGGCATCTCCGCCTACCACCTGATGCGCAAGAAGCACGTCAAGGTCATGCGGACGTCGCTGCGGCTCGGGCTGGTCACGCTCGTCATCGCCGGACTGCTCACCGCGGTCAGCGGTGACTCGCTCGGCAAGGTGATGTTCAAGCAGCAGCCGATGAAGATGGCGTCCGCCGAGGCGCTGTGGGACACCGCGGCACCCGCGCCGTTCTCGGTCTTCTCGTACGGCGACGTCGCCAAGGGCCACAACAAGGTCGCCATCGAGATACCCGGTCTGCTCTCCTTCCTCGCCCACAGCGACTTCTCGTCGCCGGTCCCCGGCATCAACGACGTCAACAGGTCCGAGCAGCAGAAGTTCGGGCCCGGCGACTACCGGCCCAACATCCCGGTCACGTACTGGGGTTTCCGCTGGATGATCGGCTTCGGCATGACGTCCTTCGCCGTCGGACTGGCCGGGCTCTGGCTCACCCGGAAGAAGTTCTGGCTCGCGCCGTCGCTGCGTACCGGCGACGAGGAACCACCGCACCTCGCCCTCACCAAGCACCGGACACTCGGTGCCCGTCTGTCCAAGTGGTACTGGTCGCTGGCCTTCGTCACCCTCGGCTTCCCGCTCATCGCGAACTCGTGGGGCTGGATCTTCACCGAGATGGGCCGCCAGCCCTGGGTGGTCTACGGCGTGCTGCGCACCCGTGACGCGGTCTCGCCCGGCGTCTCGCAGGGCGAGGTGATCACCTCGCTGATCGTCTTCACCACGCTCTACGCGATCCTCGCCGTGATCGAGATCAAGCTGCTGGTGAAGTACGTCAAGGCCGGCCCCCAGGAGCTCTCCGACTCCGACCTCAACCCGCCCACCAAGATCGGCGGCGACACCTCAGACGCCGACCGGCCGATGGCCTTCTCGTACTAGGAGGCGCTGTGCAACTCCACGACGTCTGGTTCGTCCTCATCGCCGTCCTCTGGACCGGGTACTTCTTCCTCGAAGGCTTCGACTTCGGAATCGGCGTGCTCACCAAGCTCCTCGCCCGCGACCGCAGCGAGAGGCGCGTACTGATCAACACCATCGGGCCGGTCTGGGACGGCAACGAGGTCTGGCTGCTCAGCGCGGGCGGCGCGACCTTCGCGGCCTTCCCCGACTGGTACGCCACCCTCTTCTCCGGGTTCTATCTGCCGCTGCTGCTGATCCTGGTCTGCCTGATCGTGCGCGGCGTCGCGTTCGAGTACCGCGCCAAGCGGCCCGAGGAGCGCTGGCAGCGCAACTGGGAGCATGCGATCTTCTGGACCTCGCTGCTGCCCGCGGTGATGTGGGGCGTGGCGTTCGGCAACATCGTGCACGGCGTGCGGATCGACGCGCACAAGGAGTACGTCGGCAGCGTCCTGGACCTGCTGAACCCGTACGCGATCCTCGGCGGGCTGGTCACGCTGACGCTGTTCACCTTCCACGGTGCGGTGTTCGCGTCGCTGAAGACCGTCGGCGACATCCGGGAACGGGCGCGCAGGATGGCGGGTGTGCTCGGGCTGGTCACGGCGGTGCTCGCGGTCGGCTTCTTGGGCTGGACCCAGGCCGACAAGGGCGACGGCACCAGCCTGATCGCCATGGTGGTCGCGGTGGTCGCGCTGGTCGCGGCGCTCGGGGCCAACAAACTCGGGCGCGAGGGCTGGGCGTTCGCCTTCTCCGGGATCACCATCGCCGCCGCGGTCGCGATGCTGTTCCTGACGCTCTTCCCGAACGTGATGCCGTCCACGTTGAACGAGAGCTGGAACCTCACGGTCAGCAACGCCTCGTCCAGCCCCTACACCCTGAAGATCATGACCTGGTGCGCCGGGATCGCCGCACCGATCGTGGTGCTCTACCAAGCGTGGACCTATTGGGTGTTCCGTAAGCGGATCGGCACCCAACACATCGCCGAAGCCCACTAGCTGAGCCCCGCCCCGCGCGGCGGACCTCAGGAGAACGGAAGGTTTCACGTGAAACCGGTCGACCCACGTCTGCTCCGATACGCCCGTGCCACCCGCGGATTCCTCATCGCGGTGGTGGTGCTCGGGCTTGCCGGAGCGGGCCTGGTCGTCGGCCAAGCCATGCTGATCGCCGAGATCGTGGTCGGCGCCTTCCGTCACGACCTCGAACTCGGCGCTCTGACCACTCCGTTGGCGCTGCTCGCCGCGGTCTCCGTCGGCCGCGGGGTGGTCTCCTGGCTCACCGAGCTGGCCGCGCACCGCGCCAGTGCGGCGGTCAAGTCCGAGCTGCGGATGCGGCTGGTCGAGCGGGCGGCGCTGCTCGGGCCGGGGGCGACGGTGCGGCAGGCGGCGGGCGGTGCGGGCGGCGGCGCGGAGAGCGCCGCGCAGGACGGCACTCTGGAGATGCGTACCGGGGAACTCACCACCCTGGCGACCCGCGGTATCGACGCCCTGGACGACTACTTCTCCCGCTATCTGCCGCAGTTGGGGCTGGCGGTGGTGGTCCCCGTGGCGGTGCTGGCCCGGATCGCCACCGGTGACTGGATCTCCGCGCTGACGATCGTCGTCACCCTGCCGCTGATCCCGCTCTTCATGATCCTCATCGGCTGGGCCACCCAGTCGCGGATGGACCGCCAATGGCGGCTGCTCGCCCGGCTGTCCGGGCACTTCCTCGACGTCGTCGAGGGGCTGCCGACCCTCAAGGTCTTCGGCCGGGCCAAGGCCCAGGCCGCCTCCATCCGCGCCATCACCGGCGAGTACCGCCGGGCGACCCTGCGCACCCTGCGGATCGCCTTCCTCTCGTCGTTCGCCCTGGAACTCCTCGCCACCATCTCCGTGGCGCTGGTCGCGGTCGGCATCGGCATGCGCCTGGTGAACGGCGAACTCGACCTCTACACAGGGCTGATGGTGCTGGTGCTGGCTCCCGAGGCGTATCTGCCGCTGCGGCAGGTGGGTGCGCAGTACCACGCCGCGGCCGAGGGGCTGTCCGCCGCCGAGGAGGTCTTCGCCGTACTGGAGACCCGGCCGCGGACGCCCGGTACCGCGCCCGCGCCCGAGGGCACCGCGCTGACCGTCGAGGGGCTGGTGGTCCGGCACCCCGGTCGCGCCGACGACTCGCTTCCGGCGACCTCGTTCGAGGTCCGGCCCGGGGAGACCGTCGCCCTGGTCGGCCCGTCGGGCGCCGGCAAGTCCACGCTGCTGAGCGTGCTGCTCGGCTTCACCGCACCGTCCGAGGGGCGGGTGCTGGCCGACGGCCAGGACATCGCGGCCCTCGCCCCCGAGAGCTGGCGCGGCCGGATCGCCTGGGTGCCGCAGCACCCGCACCTCTTCGCAGGGACCATCGCCGCGAACGTACGGCTGGCCCGGCCGGACGCGGAGGACGCGGCGGTGCGCACCGCCCTGGAGGACGCGGGCGCGCTGGAGTTCGTCGACGCGCTGCCCGAGGGCCTGGCCACCAGGCTCGGCGAATCCGGCGCCGGGCTCTCCGCCGGGCAACGGCAGCGCCTCGCGCTCGCCCGCGCTTTCCTGGCCGACCGCCCGATCCTGCTGCTGGACGAGCCCACCGCGAACCTGGACGGTGAGACGGAGGAGGCCGTCGTGGCGGCCGTCCGCCGGCTCGCGGCCGGGCGTACGGTCCTGATGGTCGTGCACCGGCCGGCGCTGCTGGCGGTGGCCGACCGGACGGTGCGGATGGCGGGTGCCACGGCTGCTGACGCGGTGGAGACCGCCGCGGCTGCGGACTCCGGCTCCGGTTCGGGTTCCGTTCCGGTCCGGGCGGTGGAGCCCGGGGCCGTGCGTGAGGACGCCCTGCCCGGCTCCGGCGGCGGTTCGGCGCTGCGCCGGCTGCGACGGACGGCCGGCGCCCGCCGGTCGCGCTTCGCGCTCGCACTGCTGCTGGGGAGCCTTGCGCTGGGCAGCGCGGTCGGCCTGATGGCGACCTCCGGGTGGCTGATCTCGCGGGCCTCGCAGCAGCCGCCGGTGCTGTATCTGATGGTGGCGGTGACCGCGACCAGGGCGTTCGGCATCGGGCGCGCGGTCTTCCGGTACGCCGAGCGGCTGGTGGCGCACGACGCGGTGTTCCGGATGCTCGCCGACGTACGGGTGGCGGTCTTCCGGCGGTTGGAGCGGCTGGCCCCGGCCGGCCTCAAGGAGCGGCGCCGCGGCGACCTGCTGTCGCGGCTGGTGGCGGATGTCGACGCGGTGCAGGACTACTTCCTGCGCTGGCTGCTGCCCGTCGGGGCGGCGCTGCTGGTCGGTGCGGGCACGGTCGGGTTCACCGCCTGGCTGCTGCCCGAGGCCGGGGCGATCCTCGCGGCCGGGCTGCTGCTCGCGGGTGCCGGGGTGCCCGCACTGTCGGGTGCGCTGGCCCGCCGGGCGGAGCGCCAACTGGCGCCGGCCCGCGGGGTCCTGTCCACCGGGGTCGTCGATCTGCTCACCGGGACGGCCGAGTTGACGGTGGCCGGCGCCATCGGAGCGCGTACCGAAGCGGTGCGGCGCGCGGACCGGGATCTGACCCGGATCGCGTCCCGTTCGGCGGCGGCGGCCGGGGCCGGCGCGGGCCTTTCGGCGCTGCTGTGCGGGCTGACCGTCGTCGCCGCGGCGGTGGTTGGCGTCCAGGCGGTGCACGCGGGGCGGCTGGAAGGGGTGGCGCTGGCCGTCATCGTGCTCACGCCGCTCGCCGCGTTCGAGGCGGTGGCCGGGCTGCCGCTCGCCGTGCAGTACCGCCGGCGTACCCGGCACGCCGCCGAGCGGGTCTTCGAGGTGCTGGACGCCCCGGCGCCGGTCGGTGAGCCGGCCGTGCCCGCCTCCGCTCCCGACGCCCCCTTCCCGCTGGCCGTACGGGACCTGACCGCGCGTCACGCCGGGCAGGACCGGCCGGCGCTGGACGGTGTCGGGTTCACGCTGCCGGCCGGTCGCCGGCTCGCGGTGGTCGGCCCGTCCGGCTCCGGCAAGACCACCCTCGCGCAGCTGCTGCTGCGCTTCCTGGACCGGGAGTCGGGGACGTACACCCTGGCCGGGACGGACGCCGGAGTGCTGGACGGCGACGCGGTGCGGCGGATGGTCGGGCTGTGCGCGCAGGACGCGCACATCTTCGACAGCTCGCTGCGGGAGAACCTCCGGCTCGCGCGCCGGGACCCGGACCGGGGCCCGGCCGATGACCGGGACCTGTGGGACGCCCTCCGCCGGGCACGGCTGGCGGACTGGGTGCGCGGGCTGCCCGACGGGCTCGACACGATGGTCGGCGAGCACGGCGCCCGGCTGTCCGGTGGCCAGCGGCAGCGGCTGGCCCTGGCCCGTGCGCTGCTCGCGGACTTCCCGGTGCTCGTCCTGGACGAGCCCGCCGAACACCTCGACCTGGCCACCGCCGACGCGTTGACCGCCGATCTGCTGGCCGCTACCGAGGGCCGTACGACGGTCCTGATCACCCACCGGCTCACCGGCCTCGACGCGGTCGACGAGGTCCTGGTCCTGGATCGGGGCCGGGCCGTGCAGCGCGGCGGATATGCGGAGCTGGCCGCGGCCGACGGCCCGTTCCGGCGGATGCTGGAGCGCGAGCGGGCGGTGGACGCGGCATATCCGCAGATGCTGGCGCCGGGCACCCACGGGGCCGCGATGGAGGGTACTGCCCTGGTGCCGGCCCAGTAGGCCACCATGACCGCATAACCGGACTTTCCTCGGAAATGCGACCTTATTAGGCTCGGGGCATGTCAGCCACGGCAGGAACCCCGTCGGACCCCGCGCGCCTGGGGGGCCTCGACGCGAGTCCCGACCCCATGGACGCCGCCACCGAGGCCACCCGCAGCCTCCAGGGGCTGTCGTCCGAGCTGACCGCGCGGGTGCCGCAGCTGCTGGAGGCGATGCGCACGGTCGGCGCGGGGCTGGATCTGCACATCACCCTGGACCGGATCGTGGAGACCGCCGCCGAACTCGCCGACGCGCGCTATGCCGCGATCGGGATCATCGACGACGCCCGCGAGGGGCTGTCGGACTTCGTCACGTACGGCGTGACCGCGGAGCAGCACCGGCGGATCGGTGCGCTGCCCGACGGCCACAAGGGCCTGCTCGGCGCGCTCATCCACGAGCCGCGGGCGCTGCGGCTCGCCGACCTCACCCAGGACTCCCGGTCGGCCGGGTTTCCGCCGGGGCATCCGCCGATGCGCACGTTCCTGGGAGTGCCGATCCGGGTCCAGGGCGAGATCTTCGGCAATCTCTATCTGACCGAGAAGCGCGGGGGGGAGTTCAGCGAAGAGGATCTGCACATGGTGCGGGTGCTCGCCACCGAGGCCGGTATCGCGATCGGCAACGCCCGGCTGTACGCGGCGACCCGGCAGCGGGAGCGGTGGATCGACGGTTCGGTGGCGGTGACCACCGAGCTTCTCGCCGGCAGCGATGTCGACGAAGCGCTCGCGGTGGTCGCCGAGCAGGCCAGAAAGCTCGCGGATTCGGCGGCCGGCATCGTGCTGCTGCCCGATGAGGAGGGCGGCTTGGAGATCGTCGCGGTGTCGGCGGACGACCCCACCGGGATCATGGGCACCCAGATCCCGCCCGACAGCCCGGTGGCCGAGCAACTCCTTGCCGGGGAGCCGGTGTTCGTGGACGACTCGGCCAGCGATCCACGCATGGTCACCGCCATCGCGCCGCGCTTCGGCCCGAGCATGATGCTGCCGCTCAAGAGCGGTGGCCGGGTGCTCGGCACGCTCGCCACACCGCGGGGCCGCGGCGGACGCCCGTTCACCGCCGCCGAGCGGACGCTCGCCACCCAGTTCGCGGCGCAGGCCGCGCTGGCGCTGGTACTGGCCGACGCCCAGCGCGACCGGGAGCGGCTCGCGGTCTACGAGGACCGCGACCGCATCGCCCGTGATCTGCACGACCTCGTCATCCAGCGGCTGTTCGCGACCGGGATGATGCTGGAGACGGCGCAGCGCCGATCCGAAGTGCCGGAGGTGGCGCGGGGCGTCGGCAAGGCCGTCGACGAACTCGACGTGACCATCCAGGAGATCAGGACCGCGATCTTCGCCCTCCAGCAGGGCCCGGCCGAGGCGCCGTCGGGGCTGCGGACCCGGGTGCTGCGCGAGATCGGCACCGCCGCCGTGCCGCTCGGCTTCCAGCCGTCGGCGCATTTCGTCGGCCCGGTCGACGCCCGGGTCGGGGAGCTGACCGGCAAGAATCTGATCGCCGCGCTGCGCGAGGCGCTGTCGAACGCCTTCCGGCATGCGGCGGCATCGCGGATCGAGGTGGTGGTCGACGCGACCGTCACGCTGCCGGACGGCGCAGACGGCGTCCGGCTGACGGTCGCCGACGACGGCGTCGGGATCGCGGAGGGAGGCCGCCGCAGCGGTCTCAAGAACCTCGCCAAACGAGCAGAGTCGCTGGGCGGATCGAGCACCTACGGCCCGGGGCTGGGGGAGGACGGCACCGGGACGATGGTGATGTGGGAGGCGCCGCTCTGAGCGGCGTGCCCGGGACCGAAGGCCGACCCGGCAGCGAGCCGTCGCGCTGTTTCACGTGAAACGGTGCAGCAAGGTGAAACAGCCTGAGCGAGGAGAGCGCCCCCGGCGAGGCCCGCCGTGAAGCGGGCCGTTTCACGTGAAACAGTGCAGCCCGTGAAACGTCGCCGGGCTCGGCGCTGCGGCCCGCCTCAGCCCTGCCGGAGGATCCGCTCGATGACGACTGCGACGCCGTCGTCGTTGTTGGAATCCGTACGGCGTGTGGTCGCGGCCAGCACGTCCGGGTGCGCGTTGGCCATGGCGTACGAGGTGCCGGCCCAGGTGAGCATCTCGATGTCGTTCGGCATGTCCCCGAAGGCGACGACCTCGTCCGGCGAGATCCCGCGCTCGGCGCAGCAGCGGGCGAGGGTGCCGGCCTTGCTGACTCCCAGGCCGCTGATCTCCAGCAGCGCGGTGGGGCTGGACCGGGTGAACGAGGCCAGATGGCCCGCGGCGGTACGGGCCAGGGCGAGAAAGGCGTCGGGGTCCATCTCGGGGTGGTGCGCGAGCAGCTTGAGCACGGGCTGGTCGGCGCCCGTGTCGCCGTCGGCGGCGCCCGCCGCGCCCGGCCCGGCCGGATCGGCGTCGGACGAATACGGGCCGTCGGTGCCGGCGCCGGCTTCCGGCTCCGCGGTCAGTGGCGGGGCGAAGCCCTCGGCGAGGAGCTTCTCCGCCGGGGCGATGGCGGCGGCCGGGTCGAGGAGGAAGGGCGGGTACTGCGGCTCGTAGTGGATGCCGCCGGTGCGCTCCACGGCGAACGAGGTGCCCGGCGCCGCGGCGCGCAGGGCGTGCACGACATCGAGCGCGACGGCGCGGTCCAGCTGGCTGACCTCGACGATCCGGTAGCCGCGGTGGAGATCGACGACGGCCGCGCCGTTCGCACAGATCGCCAGGCCGTGCCCGTGGACGTGGTCGCTGACCACGTCCATCCAGCGGGCCGGGCGCCCGGTGACGAAAAAGACCTCGATGCCGGCCTCTTCCGCGGCGGCGAGTGCGGCGATCGTCCGGTCGGAGACCGTCTTGTCGTCGTGCAGCAGGGTGCCGTCGAGATCGGTGGCGATCAACCGGGTGGGCCGGGGCGTCACGGCCGGCTCGGGCGCGCGGGGTGGCGTGGCGGAGGCGTCAGTCACGGGGCCATCTTCGCGTACCGGTACGCACAGGCGTGCGGTGGGTGGCGCAGATGAGCCGCTGCGGCGGGCGCGGGGGCCGACCGGGGGCAGGCGAGAGCGGCGTTGGCGGGCCGGCCCGGGGCCGCTCCCGAGGCCGGATCCGATCGCTCCGAGACGGCCGTAGGCTCGGAGGTATGCGACTGAGCACTGTGATCCTGCCCGTCCGCCGTTGGTCCGAAGGCGGAAAGGAGGTGTGGCAGCGCGCCGAGGAGCTGGGCTTCCACGCCGCGTACACCTATGACCACCTCTCCTGGCGGAGCTTCCGCGACCAGACCTGGTTCGGCGCCGTCCCGACGCTGACCGCAGCCGCCGCCGCGACCTCCCGGATGCGGCTGGGCACCCTCGTCACCTCGCCGAACTTCCGGCACCCGGTCACCCTCGCCAAGGAACTGATCTCGCTCGACGACATCAGCGACGGCCGGTTCACCCTGGGCATCGGTGCCGGCGGCAACGGCTTCGACGCCACCGCGCTCGGCCACGAGGCGTGGTCCCCGCGCGAACGGGCCGACCGTTTCGCGGAGTTCACGGCACTGCTCGACGAGCTGCTGACCCAGGACGCCGTCTCCTACCGGGGCGAGCACTACTCGGCCGACGAGGCGCGCAACATCCCCGGCTGTGTGCAGCGACCGCGGCTGCCGTTCGCGGTGGCGGCCACCGGGCCGCGCGGACTGCAGCTGGCGGCCCGCCACGGCCAGGCGTGGGTGACGACCGGTGACCCCAAGGTCGCGAACGCGGGCGGTACGCCGGCCGAGTCGCGGGAGGCGATCCGCGGGCAGATCGAGCGCTTGGAGAAGGCGTGCGCCGACCTGGGACGCGACCCCGCCGAACTGCGGAAGATCATGCTGACCGGCTTCTCCCCGGACCGTCCGCTGGAGTCCCTGGACGCCTTCGTGGACTTCGCCGGCAGCCATGCCGAGCTGGGCTTCGACGAGCTGGTCGTCCACTGGCCGATCGCCGATTCCGTCTTCGAGGCCGATACTGCGGTCTTCGAGCGAATCGCCACGGAGGGGCTGGCCCAGCTGGGTGCCCGATAGGGCCATCTCCGATGGGTCAGGGGTGGCGGCCTTGCGGTGACCCGGTCGGTTTCCCCAGGTGTCCGGCCCGGGTTTTACCCCGTATATAGCCTCGAAGAGGGAGAATCGGGACAGCGGCGCAGTGTGCGGTACGTGGCGCGCGGAGGCTGGACGGCGCGCGACGGGGTCGGGACACTGCGCGAAGTGCGGTGCGTTGTGGAGGAGCCATGGCACAGACCCGATTCGCCCCGGACCGCGGGCTGACCTCGCGCATGGTGACGACGATGTTCTTCATCGGACTGCTGTACGTCGTGGTCGTCGGCGCGCTGTGGTGCTGCTCAAGGGCGCCTGGGTGGTGGTGCTGCTGATCTCGGGCGCCATGTTCGTCGCGCAGTTCTGGTACAGCGACCGGATCGCCG
Organism: Streptomyces sp. GS7; assembly: GCF_009834125.1. Classification (NCBI taxonomy): domain Bacteria; kingdom Bacillati; phylum Actinomycetota; class Actinomycetes; order Kitasatosporales; family Streptomycetaceae; genus Streptomyces; species Streptomyces sp. GS7. Next base: position 8,980,488 of record NZ_CP047146.1, on the reverse strand, counting down.
CCTTCAGCATGGGTGCGCGCGAGGTCACGCCGGAGCAGGCTCCCGAGCTGCACGGCGCCGTGGACCGGCTGTGCGCGCTGGCCGATATGCCCAAACCACGGGTCGCGATCGCCGAGTCGGATGTGCCGAACGCCTTCGCGACCGGCCGCAATCAGAAGAACTCGATGGTGTGCGCCACGACCGGGCTGCTCAGGCGGCTGGAGCCGGAGGAACTGGAGGGCGTGCTGGCGCATGAGCTCTCCCACGTCGCGCATCGCGATGTGGCGGTGATGACCATCGCCTCGTTCCTCGGCGTACTGGCCGGAATCATCACCCGTGCTGCCCTGTGGAGCGGCGTCGGGCGCAACAACCGGGACCAGAACGCGGCCATCGCCGTGCTGATCGTCACCGCCGTCAGCGTGGTGGTCTACGCCATCAGCTTCCTGCTGACCCGGCTGCTGTCCCGCTACCGCGAACTGTCCGCCGACCGGGCCGCCGCCCTGCTGACCGGCCGCCCCTCGGCGCTGGCCGCGGCGCTGACGAAGGTCACCGGCCAGATCGCCCGGATCCCGACCGAGGACCTGCGCAAGGCCCAGCCGTTCAACGCCTTCTACTTCGCGCCGGCGTTCAACAAGGAGACGTTCAGCCAGCTGCTGTCCTCGCACCCGACGCTGGAGCAGCGGCTCGACCAGCTCGGCCGGATCGCGGCGGAGCTGGGGCGGCCGTGAGCGGCAGGGACGGCCGGCGCGGCGGTGACCGCGCCGCATCACCGGAGCAAGGGATCAAGGAGTAATCCGCGCATGGGATTTCTGGACGCCATCCTCGGCCGCAGCAAGCCGGTACGCCCCGATCTCGACCAGCTCTTCGCGCTGCCGTCCGCCGCCGTCACCCTCCAGGCGGCGGCAGGCTTCGAGCCCACCGGTCTGGGGTCGGTGTGTTTCGCGAGTGTCGAGGGCGGGGCGTTCTCGCGGATCCAGGAGGAGGCGCGGTCCCTCCTGGACGGATCGGTGGAGTTCACCCAGGACTCCTACGGATATACGTGGCTGCTGGTGCGGCACTCCCCGGAGGATGTCGCGGGTCTGGTCAATGATCTCCACGCGGTCAACACGTCCCTGGAGGAGGCGGGTTTCGGCCCGCAGTTGCTGTGCTCGCTGTTGGGTTTCCGCGATGCGCGGCAGCGGTCGCTGGCGCTGGTGTACCTCTACAAGCGCGGCACGTTCTACCCCTTCGCCCCCCAGGCCGGGGGCGGCGAGAAGCGGGACAACCCGCTCGAACTGCAGGTACGGGCGATGCTCGGGGACGATCTGTCGATCGAGCAGGATCTGGCGCGGTGGTTCCCGGTGTGGGGTGCACCCGGTCTCTGAAGGCGCCGCCGACCTGGAGTGCCGCCCTGGAGTCCGCCCTGGACTTCGGTGCCGGACGAGGCTCAGCCGGGGAAGCGGAGGAACTCCGGCGGCACGCGGTCGGTCAGCCAGACCCCGTTGGCGCTGACACGGAAGACGTGGCCCCTCCGGTGCATCGCGGTTGCGTCGACCGTCAACACGACGGCCTTGCCGCGCCGCGCGCCCACCCGGGTCGCGGTCTCCCGGTCCGGCGAGAGGTGCACGGCATGCCGGGACATCGGCCGCAGCCCCTGCTCCCGTATGGCGGCGACGCTGCGGGCCACCGTGCCGTGAAAGAGGTGGTCGGGCGGTACCGCCGGCGGCAGGCCGAGGTCGATGGGCACGGAGTGGCCCTGATTGGCGCGGATCCGGCCGTCCTCCAGGGCGTAGCGCTGCTTGTCGCTGCCGGCGACCACCGCCTCCAACTCCGCCCGGGAGAAGGGAAATCCATGCCGCGCGGCCGCTTCGACGAGCTCCGTCACCGGGACCCACCCCCGCGCGTCGAGGGCGATGCCGATCCGCTCCGGCTCATGGCGCAGATGCTTCGCCAGGTACTTCGAGATGCGTACGGAACGCTGGTGGTTCATGCCTCCAGGATGCTGCGGCGCGGGTGCTGCGGCATCCGAATTCCCCGGCACTGACGGGTCGGCGGGCGGACGGGCGGGCCCGTCGGCGCGGAGCGCGCGTCACTCGCCGCCGGACCGCTCCGGGCTCGCCCCGCCTGCGTCGTCCTGCCGCCCGCCGCCGTTCTGCGGCGACCTGGGATGCCTCCCGCGGGCCAGTTCGCTCGCCTTCCTGGCCTTCGCGCCGGTCACCTCCTCGGCGGCCCAGCGGGCCCACTCCTCCTGGGTCGCCGACATCCGCAGACCGAACTCCAGGGCGATCCGGCCGTAGACGGAGATCATCTCGTCGTCCCAGTCGGAAACCTCGTCGATCTGCTCGTACGCGGCGTGCGCACGGGCGGCTGACTCGGCCTGGGTGAGGAGATAGGCGCGCGCTTCGAGTGGCGTGAGGAGGCCGAGGAAGAAGACGCGCAGCAGACCGTCGTGGCGCTGCGGGCCGCTGGGCGCGATGTCCGTGAGCCAGTGGCGCAGTTCGGCCAGGCCGTCCTCGGTGATCGCGTATTCCTTGCGACCCCGCGGGCCGTGGGCCGTCACCTCGACGAGGCCGGCGGTCGTGAGCTTGTTGAGCTCGCCGTACACCTGGCTCTGGGTCGCCGGCCAGACGCTGGTGAGCGAGGCGTTGAACAGCTTCATCAGGTCGTAGCCGCTCGCCGGCGATTCGGACAGCAGGCCCAGAACGGCATGTCTCAAGCTCATGGTCAACACTTTACCTTCCACTTTCGACATGTCAAAGATGGACTTTCCATCTTCGACATGTCAGAGTTGGAATGTGGCTGGGGGTGGAGCCGTCCAGGGTCCCGATCGCATGCTGCGGTCGCCGCCCGGCCTTGGTGCTGTGTGCCGTCGCCGACCCGCCGTGAGCGGGCGCGAGCAAAGAGGGGGGAATCATGAACTATCTGCGGGGCTTCATCCCGTGGCTTGTCTTCGCGGGGGTGTCCTCCGTGGGCTGGCAGTGGGGCGCACTCGCCGGTCTGGCCGCCTCGGCGGTGCTGCTCATAGCGGACCGTGCCGCGGGACTGTCGCTCGAAGCGCGACTGCTGGATTACGGCACGATCGTGTACTTCGCGGGCCTCGCCGTGCTGGCCTTCGTCCGCCCCGACAGCGGCCTCAAGGTGTACAGCAGTGCGCTGTCGGTGGGCTGGCTGGCTCTCATCGCCTGGGTGTCGATCGCCGTCCGGCGTCCCTTCACGCTGGCGATCGCGCGCCGGATGGCCCCGCCCGAGGTCTGGCGGATGCCCCTGTTCCACCGCATCAATGTCGTGCTCACCGCCGCCTGGGCGCTGTCCTTCACCGTCACCGCGATCGCCCAGGTCGTCATCGCCGCCTACGGCATGAGCGCGGTCTTCTCGATCCTCGTCCAGATCGCCGCATTCGTTCTTCCCGTCCGCTTCACCGCCACCTATCCGGAACGGGCCCGGGCCCGTTTCCGGCAGCAGGCCGGCGCGCAGCTCGACACCCAGGGGGGCCTGGCCTCATGAGCACCACATCACCGGCAGCGGTATCCGAATCCTCCGCTCCCGCACCGCACCTGGCCGGAAACTTCGCCCCGGTCATGGACGAACTGACCGCCTACGACCTCCCGGTCACCGGCGCCATCCCGCCGGAACTCACCGGCTGGTATCTGCGCAACGGCCCCAACCCGAGGGACGCGGCCAGCCCGCACTGGTTCTTCGGCGACGGCATGGTCCACGGCGTGCGTCTGGAAGGCGGCCGGGCCGTCTCCTACCGCAATCGCTGGGTCCGCACCTCGACCTTCACCGACGGCATCCGGGTCAGGGACGCACAGGGGCGCCGGAATCCGGCGGCGGGTGTGGCCAACACCCATGTCGTCCGGCATGCCGGACGCACCCTGGCACTGGTCGAGTCGTCCTTTCCGTACGAGATCGACTGCCGTCCCGGCCATGAGCTGGAGAGCGTGGGTCCGCATGACTTCGGCGGCCGGCTCACCACCGCCATGACCGCCCACCCCAAGACCTGCCCTACCACCGGTGAGCTGCACTTCTTCGGCTACGGCCACGCGGCACCGCCCTACCTGACCTATCACCGGGCCGACGCACAAGGGCAGTTGGTGGTCAGCCGCCCCGTCGACGTCCCGGCGGCGACGATGATGCACGACTTCCATCTGACGGCCCGCCATGTCGTCTTCATGGACCTCCCGGTCGTCCATGACCGCGACCGCCCCGGTATGCCCTACAGCTGGGATCCGGAGTACGGCGCTCGGCTGGGCGTACTGCGCCGCGACGATCCGTACGGGCAGGTCCACTGGCTGTCCATCGACCCCTGCTACGTCTTCCACTCCCTCAATGCCCATGACGACGGCGAGCAGCGGATAGTCCTCTACGTCTCGCGCTACGCCGCGCTCGACGGGCGCGCCGCCCCGCCCTGCCTGTGGCGCTGGACGATCGATCTCGCCTCCGGAACGGTGGCCGAGGAACAACTCGACGACCAAGCCGGCGAGTTCCCCCGTATCGACGACCGCCTGGCCGGACAGCCCGTCCGCTTCGGCCATGTGTCAGCAGGCGAGTCGCCCGGCACGGGACCGATACCGGGCGCCCTGCTCCGCTACGACCTGGAGACGGGAGCGGTCGTCCGCCATGACTTCCGCCCGGGACGCACCCCGGGAGAGGCGGCCTTCGCCCCCGCGGACGACCGGCCGGGCGGTCCGGGCTGGCTGATCACCTACGTCTATGACGTGACCACCGATACCAGCGATCTCGTCATCCTCGACGCGGAGGACATATCCGCCGACCCTGTCGCCACGGTCCGTCTTCCGCGGCGTGTTCCGTACGGATTCCACGGCAACTGGCTCCCGGATACGGCTGGTTGAGGCAACCCGGAGGGGTGGCCGGGGAGGGGCGCCCGGCTCGGTCTTTGACAACTGCAGAGAGAAGCAGAAGAGAAAGGGCCGGGAGAGTCCGCGGAGAGCCGCTGAGGAGGGGCTGCGAGAGGGGCCGGCGAGACGCGAACCGTGGGACAGGTCGGTGGTGAGTGGTCAGCGGTCAGTGTGCGGGTCGTCGGCCGGGGCATGGGGAGCTTCGGTGCCCGGGGTGCCGGTGTCACTGCCCCGGGTAACGGGCGCCGCGGCATCCGGAGTCTCGCTGACGGCTCGGGCCTCGCGGGCGGCCGAGGCCAGGGCGTCCATGGTGCGCGCCTGCACCTCGCGGTGTGCGGCGGCGACGATGAAGGCGGCCGTGTTCTCCGGGCCCACCAAGCTCCGTACGGCCTGGACGGCCTCGGCGGGGAGGACGACCGTCTCGGAGCCCGGCGCGGAACGGGGGGCAGCGCCGGGCCCGAAGGCGGACTCCGGCTCGGGGGCCATTGCGGGCTCACGGTCGGGAGCCGACCCGGTGGCGGCATGAGGCACGGGAGCGGCATCCGGTCCAGCGTCGGCGGCCACTGCAGGGACGTGGGACGGCCGGGGAACATACGGGCTCTCGGACGCGCAGCCCACCCGCCCCGTCACCTTCCCGCGCCCGGACCCCACCTCTTCTTCCATCCCTTCCTCTTCCCCGCCGGTCTCCCGGCCGCTGAGCGGGAGTGCCTCCGCGAGGTGGTGCCGGAGGTACCGGGCGGCCAGGGTGCGCATGGCACGGGCGAGTTCGGCGTCGATGGTCTGCTGGGCCAGAGGGCGCAGACGGCGTACGAGCGCGGCGGCCTCCGCCGCTTCGGCCTCGGTGGGGGGATGGTCCAGGAACGGCTGGAAGACGTGCTCGGTGGTGAAGTCCAGGAAACGGGAGGCGATGTGCTCGACCTGTCCGCGCACCTCTCGCAGATGACCGGAGATCGCCAGGAGCGGGACACCCGCGGAGTGCAGTTCGGCGGCGACGGCGAGTTCCTGCGGACTGGGGACGAGGAACGTGTCGTCCTGGCCGGGGACGCGTTCCAGGACGCCCAGGTCGACGGCCTCGGCCACCGCCTTCTCGTGGGAGGTGCCACCGAAGGCGGAGTCCAGTTCGGCACGGGTGATGCGGGCGGCCTTCTCGTCGGTCCACGGCCCGTCGATCTCGGCGACCAGGCCCAGGACTCCACCGAGGCCGCGCCCCGTGTCCCAGGCTTCGAGGAGTTCCTTGATGCTGGCGAGGGTGTAGCCGCGGTCGAGCAGATCGGAGATCTGGCGCAGCCGGGCCAGGTGGGGGTCACCGTAGACATTGGCCCGGCCGCGGCGTTCCGGGCGCGGGAGCAGCCCCCGGTCCTGGTAGGCGCGGATGGTGCGGACCGTGGCGCCGCTGAGGTGGGCCAGGTCCTCGATGCGGTACTCGGCCGACGGTGGCTGCTCGGTCACTGCGGTGCTCCTTACGGGACGGCCCCCTCGGGGATGTGGCCGCGTGACAAGGTAGCCGCCGTACGGGCGGCTGCCCTACGGGGTGGGCGCGCTCCGGCCGACCGCCCTGCGAGGCGGCCGTCGGGCCGTGGTGCGAGGCGACCGCCGTACGGCAGGACTGCCGCGCCCGGCAGCCGCCTTGGGGCGGTCGTCCGGCGCGTCGGCTGCCGGGACGTCCGGGGGACTGCCGTGTTCACGGGCCGCCGACGGGTGAGGTGTCCATCGGCCGGCCAGGCGCCGCGGGAGGGCCGGCCGGGGGCGGGCGTCCGGGTGTTACGAGAGCGCCGCGCGGCCCACCGCGCCCGCCGCGGCGCGGGCCGCCGGGGAGGAGGCGAGGTAGGAGACGGCTGTGCGGAGCGAGCCTTCCTGGGAGGGATGGTACGACCGCCGCAGGTAGCGGGGTATCGCCGTGCCAAGTTCGCGCCAGCTGGGCAGCAGGCCCTTGTGGACGGCGCGGTTGTGCTCGCGCAGCGAATAGCGGGAGCGGACGGCGAGTTGCGGGTCGTGCCGCAGGAGGTAGGACGCGCCCCAGGTCCAGAGGTAGATCAGGACGGGGGCCGTCACGGACATGCCCAGGACGCGGCGGGCATAGCGGGCGGGTTCCTCACCGCCGGTGTGCTGGTACATGTCGAAGGCGACCGCGCGGTGTTCGACCTCCTCGGCGCCGTGCCAGCGCAGTAGGTCGAGCATCACCGGGTCGGGCCCGGCGCGGTCCAGGCCGTCGGCGTCCAGGACCCAGTTGCCGAGCACCGCGGTGAACTGCTCGATCGCGGCGATCAGCGAGAGCCGGAAGCGCAGCCACTCCGCCTCGGGGACCGGTAGTCCGAAGGGCGGCTTGTCACCGAGGAGGTAGGCGAAGAGGAAGTCGACGTGCCGGGTGTAGGGCGCGGTGTCGAGACCCTGATGGGCCAGGTGCTCCAGGACGTAGGAGTGCTGGACGCTGTGGGTGGCCTCCTGGCCCATGAACCCCTTGACGTCCTGGAGGAGTTGCTCGTCCCGGACCAGCGGGAGGGCTTCCTTGAAGACCTTGACGAACCACCGCTCGCCCGCCGGCAGCAGCAGATGCAGCACGTTGATGACGTGGGTGGCGGTGGGTTCGTCGGGTATCCAGTGCAGCGGTGTCCGGCGCCAGTCGAACGCGACCCGGCGTGGCGCGATGGTGCGGTGCTCCTGGGGACGTGGCGTGCTCATGCGCGGCTCCTGACGTGCGCGTGCTCCTGGTCTTGGTGGGGCGCGCCGCAGGCCGCGGGGTCGTCAGCCGGCGGCGCGCCGTGTGACGGGGCTTCGGACGGGTGGGCCGGAGCGGTTACACCGGCGGCTCGATGCGGGCGAGGGCGCGCAGCGCGCGCGGGGTGAAGCGGGACATCAGGTGGGCGCCGCGCGCCTCGGGGGTGACCGGCACCACGGCTTGGTTGCGGACCACCGCGCGCAGGATCGCGTCGGCGACCTTCTCGGGCGGGTAGTTGCGGAGGCCGTACATCCGTGCGGCCTTGGCCTGGCGGCGCTTCTCCTCGTCGGCGGAGACGCCGGTGAAGCGGGCGGTGCTGGTGATGGAGGTGTTGACGAGCCCGGGGCAGATGGCGGAGACGCCGATGCCCCGGCCGGCCAGCTCGGCGCGCAGACACTCGCTGAGCATGAGGACGGCCGCCTTGGAGGCGCTGTAGGCCGGCAGTATCCGGGACGGCTGGAAGGCGGCGGCCGAGGCGGTGTTGACGATGTGGCCGCCCTGTCCGCGGTCCGCCATCCGCTTGCCGAAGATCCGGCAGCCGTGGATGACACCCCACAGATTGACGTCCAGGACCTTCTTCCAGTCCTCGGTGCTGGTCTCCATGAAGGAGCCGGACAGGCCGATGCCGGCGTTGTTGACCAGGACGTCCACGGTGCCGTATTCGGCGTCGACCTTGTCGGCGAGCTTCTCCATCGCCGCCTCGTCCGCGACGTCGACGACCTCGCCCCATGCCTGCGGGGCACCGATCAGCCGCGCCATCTCGGCGGTGCGGGCGGCGCCCTCCGCGTCCCGGTCGACGGCGATGATCCGCGCGCCGGCCTCCGCGAACGCGAATGCCGTGGCTCGGCCGATGCCGCTGGCCGCGCCGGTCACCAGCACCAGCTGGCCGCCGAACCGATCGGCGTACGGGCCGGCGGCCACGACCTTCTTCGCCGGATCGCCTTCTTCCTTGGCGGTGATGAACTCGCCGATCCAGGAGATGAGTTGGTCGGGACGGGTGCGCGGCACCCAGTGCTTGGCCGGGAGGGTACGGCGGACGAGGTCGGGCGCCCACTGCTCCAGGTCGTCGTTCAGCCGCTGGGAGAGGAACGCGTCGCCGGTCGGGGTGATGAGCTGGACCGGGCAGTGCGCATAGGCGTCGGCGCGCGGGCGGCGCAGCCGGGCGCGGACGTTGTCGCGGTAGAGCCAGGCGCCGTGGGCAGCGTCGGTGGGCAGCGAAGCCGTCGGGTAGCCGCCGTCCGGCACCTTCTCCACCCTCTGGAGGATGGTCGGCCAGCGCTTGCCGAGCGGGCCTTTCCAGGCCAGTTCGGGGAGGACCGGGGTGTGCAGCATGTAGACATACCAGGACTTGGCGCCCTGGTTGAGCAGCTGGGCGGCCCGCCGGGGGGTGGGGCGCGCCATCCGCTTCTTGATCCAGTGGCCGAAGTGGTCCAGGGACGGCCCGGACATGGAGGTGAAGGAGGCGATCCGGCCCTCCGTGCGCCGTACGGTGGCGAACTCCCATGCCTGTACGGAGCCCCAGTCGTGGCCGACGAGGTGGACCGGGCGGCCGGGGCTGACGGCGTCCGCGACGGCCAGGAAGTCATCCGTCAGCTTCTCCAGGGTGAAGCCGCCGCGGAGCGGCTGCGGTGCGGTAGAGCGACCGCAGCCCCGGACGTCGTAGAGCACCACGTGGAAGCGCTCCGCCAGTCCGCGGGCGACCTCGGACCAGACCTCCTTGCTGTCCGGATAGCCGTGTACCAGCACCACCGTGGGCCGGCCCGGATCCCCGAGCTCGGCCACGCACAGCTCGATGCCGCCGGTCCGCACCCGGCGCTCCCTGGCCCCCTGGAGGCAGGCCCCGGCCACCGGCGGCCGCCCCCGCCCCGGCTGCCGGTCCTGACGCCCGTCCTGTCCACGTCCCGTGTTCACGCGGCCTTCTCCTCCTGCCAGCGCCGCACATGCGGCAGATCGTCGTCCAGCCAAAAGGCGCTTTCCTGCGGGTCCTTGGAGTCCGTGACGACCAGGATCTCCTCGAACTTGGCGCCGGTGCCCCGGAATCCGAGGTGTGGTTCGACCGCCCAGAGCCCCGGCTGCGGCGGGTGGTCGGAGAAGGTGTACGGGCTCCACAGAGGGGACCAGCCGTCGCGGTGCCCGTGCAGCGCGTCGGAGGCCAGGCCCTTGAGGGACTGGGTGCCGAACCCGAAGAGCGTCGGTGACCAGCGGCGCTGCTCGACCCGGTCGATCTTGTGCGCGATGACGCCGAAGGGGTAGGCGCGGTGGCGGTTGGCGTATCCCTGGCGCACCATCAAGCGGTCGACGTCCTCGTAGATCTCCTTGAGGGGGCGCCGTTCGCGGACCTCGCGCAGGATCAGGTCCCGGTGCGCTTCGAGGTCGGCGAGCAGCCGGTCGTGCACGGGGTTGAGACCGAGGCAGCCGGAGTAGCCGATGTCAGCGGTGAAGCCCTTGTGGACCGGTGCCATGTCGAGGATGAAGGGCATCCCCGGCTCCAGCTCGCGGTTGGTGGGGAAGAACTGCAGCGGAATGCGGAAGTTGACGAACGCGGTGCGGTCGCCGAACCACGCGAAGGGCAGATGGAACCAGTCCCGCACCCCGTGCTCGCGCAGCCACTCGCGCTGCATCCGCGCCGCCGCGCGCTCGGTGACCCCGGGTTTGAGCTGGGCGGCCACGGCTTCCGCGCAGGCGTAGGCGAGCCGCTGCACCTCCCGGAATCCCCTGAGTTCGGCGGTGCGATCTCCGGTTGCTGCTGAGGTCGCTGAGGTGACTGAGGCCATCGCCAACCGTCCGTCCGTAAGCGGTGCATCGCGGTACGTGCCCGTAACTTGACACTGATGAATGTGACAATGACCGGCGGCTGCGTCAAGGGGTGTGCGGTCGACGAGGTGCAGCACACGGCGATCCGGCCGGCGCCGCGGCCGACCGGAGGCGGTTGCTCCGGTGCTGCTCCGGTGCCGCGTACCCGCGACACCGGCCGCGGGTACCCGACCCCCTGGCCTCCGGAGCGGCTGAAAGCAGGAGACCCCTACGGGCATGTAGTACCGGAGGGGTATGCGGATACCACCGCCTGGGTTGACGACGGGTGTGGAGGGCGCCACTAGCGTCGAATGCGTGACAGTGATCGTGACCGAAAGCCTGAGCAAGCGGTACCCGCGGGTGACCGCCTTGGACCGGCTCTCCGTTGACATCGCCCCCGGCGTGACCGGCCTGGTGGGTGCCAACGGCGCCGGAAAGTCCACCCTGATCAAGATCCTTCTCGGTCTGGCCCCGGCCACCGAGGGGACCGCCCACGTCCTCGGCCTGGACGTCACCAAGGACGGCGGCACCATCCGTGAGCGGGTCGGCTACATGCCCGAGCACGACTGCCTGCCGCCGGACGTCTCGGCCACCGAATTCGTCGTGCACATGGCGCGGATGTCCGGCCTGCCGCCGACCGCCGCCCGCGAGCGCACCGCCGACACCCTGCGCCACGTCGGGCTGTACGAGGAGCGCTACCGCCCCATCGGCGGCTATTCGACGGGCATGAAGCAGCGGGTGAAGCTGGCCCAGGCACTGGTCCACGATCCGCAGCTCGTATTCCTGGACGAGCCCACCAACGGCCTGGACCCGGTCGGGCGGGACGAGATGCTCGGCCTGATCCGGCGCGTCCACACCGACTTCGGCATCTCCGTCCTGGTCACCTCCCACCTCCTCGGTGAGCTGGAGCGCACCTGCGATCACGTCGTCGTGATCGACGGCGGCAAGCTGCTGCGGTCCTCCTCCACGGACGAGTTCACCAAGGCCACCGCCTCGCTGGCCGTCGAGGTCACGGACACCGACGCGCATCCCGACGGCACCGAGGCGCTGCGCGCGGCCCTGGCCGCCGCGGGCGCCGTGGTGTCCACCGGCGGCCCGGGCACCGAGGGCTTCGCCTCCCCCGGGCATGTGCTGTTCGTCGAGGCGGCCGGCGAGCAGACCTACGACCTGGTGCGCGACACCGTCGCCGGGCTGGGACTCGGCCTGGTGCGGATGGAGCAGCGGCGGCACCAGATCGCCGAGGTCTTCCGGGACGCGGACGCCCGGACCGGCGCGCAAGCGGAGGGAAACGGGCCGGTGGAGCGGGACGCGGAGCGCCCCGCCGCCGTGGGCGGAGGTAACGGAGCATGAGTACGGAAACCACGCCCGGTGGGGCCTACATCCACAACATCGGCTACCGCCATTACGACGGCCCCCGTCTGGGCCGCGCGTATGCCCGGCGGTCACTGTTCTCGCAGAGTCTGCGCGGTGCGTACGGCCTCGGACGGTCCGCGAAGAGCAAGGTGCTGCCGATGCTGCTCTTCGGGGTGATGTGCCTGCCCGCCGGCATCATGGTCGCGGTGGCGGTGTTCACCAAGGCCGGCAGCCTGCCGATCGGCTACACCCGCTACGCCATCTACCTCCAGGCCGTCATCGGCCTCTATCTCGCCTCCCAGGCGCCGCAGTCGGTCTCGCGTGATCTGCGCTTCAAGACCGTTCCGCTGTATTTCTCCCGGCCCATCGAGCGGGCCGACTACGTCATGGCGAAGTTCGCGGCGATGGCCGGCGCGCTGTTCATCCTCACCGCAGCGCCGCTGGTGATCCTCTACGTCGGGGCACTGCTGGCGAAGCTGGACTTCCTCGACCAGACCAAGGGGTTCGGCCAGGGGCTGGTCTCCAGCGCCCTGCTCTCGCTGTTGTTCGCCGGGATAGGACTGGTGGTCTCGGCGCTCACTCCGCGCCGCGGGTTCGGCGTCGCCGCCGTGATCGCCGTACTCACCATCCCGTACGGAGCCGTCAGCGCCGTCCAGGGGATCGCCTCCTTCCGGGGCAGTGAAGCCGCCGTCGGCTGGCTCGGGCTGTTCTCCCCCATCACGCTGATCGACGGTGTGCAGTCGACGTTCCTGGGTGGCAGCAGTTCGTTCCCCAACGGCCAGACGCCGTCGACCGGCGCCGGAGTCGTCTACGTCCTCGTCACGCTGCTCCTCACAGCCGGCTGCTACGCCCTGCTGATGCGGCGCTACCGGAAGGCCGGCCTGTGACCGCCCGCCTGACGCCCGACCACCACTCTTCAAGGAATGGGCTGCGCCCATGAGCACTCTTCGCATCGACCATGTCTCGCGCTGGTTCGGGAACGTCGTCGCCGTCAACGACATCACGATGACCATCGCCCCCGGCGTCACCGGCCTGCTCGGCCCCAACGGCGCCGGGAAGTCCACCCTCATCAACATGATGGGCGGCTTCCTCGCCCCCTCCAACGGCACCGTCACCCTCGACGGGGCGACGATCTGGCGCAATGCGGGCAGCTACCGCCACATCGGCATCGTGCCGGAGCGGGAGGCGATGTACGACTTCCTCACCGGCCGTGAATTCGTCGTCGCCAACGCCGAGTTGCACGGCCTCGGCCGGGCCGCGGCGGCCCGGGCGCTTGCCACCGTCGAGATGGAGTACGCCCAGGACCGCAAGATCTCGACCTACAGCAAGGGCATGCGGCAGCGCGTGAAGATGGCCTCCGCGCTGGTCCACGACCCGTCCGTGCTGCTGCTCGACGAGCCGTTCAACGGCATGGACCCTCGGCAGCGGATGCAGCTGATGGAGCTGCTGCGGCGGATGGGCGACGAGGGCCGTACGGTCCTGTTCTCCTCGCACATCCTGGAAGAGGTCGAGCAACTGGCCTCGCACATCGAGGTGGTGGTGGCAGGTAGGCATGCCGCCTCCGGCGACTTCCGCAGGATCCGCCGGCTGATGACGGACCGCCCGCACCGCTATCTCGTACGGTCCGACAACGACCGGGCGCTGGCCGGGGCGCTCATAGCCGACCCCTCGACCGCCGGCATCGAGGTGGACTTCGCCGAGGGTGCGCTGCGTATCCAGGCCGTCGACTTCGGCCGGTTCACCGAGCTCCTGCCGCGGGTCGCCCGCGACCACGGCATCCGCCTGCTGACCGTCTCGCCCTCCGACGAGTCGCTGGAATCCGTCTTCTCGTACCTCGTAGCGGCCTGAGGCCAGAAAGGAGCCCTGAGGCAGCATGTCCACGACCTCTCCGACGGCCCCGCCGGCGCCCGCCGCCGCACCCAAGGCCGCGTTCTTCAACCCGACCGTCGCCCGGCTCACCTACCGCGCCCTGCTCGGCCGGCGGCGCGCCCTGATCCTCTTCGCACTGCCCGCCATGCTGGTGGTCATCGCGGTCATCGTCCGCGCGCTGACCGGTGCCGACGACACCACCGCGAGCGGCATCCTCGGCGGCTTCGCGCTGGGCACGATGGTCCCGTTGATCGGGGTCATCGCGGGGACGGGCGCGATCGGGCCGGAGATCGACGACGGCTCGGTGGTCTATCTCCTGGCCAAGCCGGTGCCGCGCTCGACGATCATCTTCACCAAGCTGCTGGTCGCGATCGGTGTGACGGCCGCCTTCTCGGCGATACCGGTCCTGGTGGCCGGATTCGTCCTCAACGGCAACAGCCAGCAGATAGCCGTGGCGTATGCGGTGGCGGCGGCTGTCGCCTCGGTCGCCTACAGCGCCCTGTTCCTCCTCTTCGGCACGATCACCCGGCACGCCGTGGTCTTCGGCCTGGTCTACGCCCTGGTCTGGGAGGCGTTCGTGGGGACCCTCGTCCCCGGTGCGCGGACCCTCAGTGTCCAGCAGTGGGCCCTCGCCGTGGGCCAGAAGATCGGAGCCGAGGGCGCCCTGAGCTCGGACGTCCAACTGCCGCTCGCCGTATGCCTGCTGACCGGCGTCACGGTCGCGGCGACGTGGTACGCGGGACGGCGACTGAAGGCGCTCACGCTGGCGGGCGAGGAGTAGACGGGGAGCAGCGGAGATCGGGAGCGGCCGGGGCGGGGCGGTGCCGGCGGGTGCTGCGCAGCCACCACCGGTGCGGCCTCCGGCGCCGGTCCGTCCGCCGGCCCCGGTCCGTCCGCCGTCCCGGTCGGCCCAACGGTCCCGGTCGGCACACGGTCCGTCCGCCGGCCCCGGTCCGTCCGCCGGTGCCGGTCGGCCCGCTGTCGTACAGCAGCCCTGCAGCCCTGCAGCTCTATAGGTCTGTCGCTCTGCCGTCGGGCTCGGGCTTCGGTCGGGTTGTCCTGGTGTGGGGACCGACGTGAGCGGTGCCGTTTCGTTCGTCGGTGCCGTTTCGTTCAACGGTGCCGTTTCGTCCGGAGGCGGCCTAGCCGGCGTTCGCGGTGGTGTGCTTCTGCCGGTTGTTGAACTCGCGGACGTTCCGCAGGTGTTCCTGGTAGTTGGCGGTGAAGCGGGTGTCGCCCGGTTTGACGGTGACGAAGTAGAGCCAGTCGCCCGCCGGCGGGGCGCTTGCCGCCTTCAGCGCGTCGGCACCCGGATTGTCGATCGGGGTGGGCGGCAGGCCCTCGTTCCGGTAGGTGTTGTACGGGCTTTCGGTCCGGGTGTCGGAGTGGCTGGTGTGGAGGGTGCTGCGGCCCAGCGCGTAGTTGATCGTCGAGTCCATCTGCAGTGGCATGTGCTTCGCGAGCCGGTTCTCTATCACCCGGGCGACCTTGCCCATGTCGGCCGGGCTGTCGGCCTCGGCTTGCACGATGCTGGCGATCACGACGGTGCGGTAGGCGGTGATGCCGTCGTCGGCGAGCCGCTGGTCGGCGGTTTTGACCATGTACGTGAGCAGCGACGTCGGGGTGGTGTCCGAGCGGATCGGGTACGTCGCCGGGAAGAGATAGCCCTCCGCGTTGCCGTTCGCCGCGGCGGGCAGCGGGAGGTGCGATGTCTTGGCGGCCTTCGCGGTGGTGCCGTCCGGCAGGTGCAGGGCCCGGTCGGCGGCGGCGTAGACCTGCGAGGCCCGCTGCCCCTCCGGGACCGTCAGCTCCCCTTGCTGCCGTTCGCGCAGCAACCGCGGCACGATCAGTACGGCGAGGATGGCAACGACACACAGGACGGCGATGAGAAGGAGCCAGCCGGTGCGGGAGAGCCGTGGGCCGGGCCGGCGAACGGTGTGCTGAACATCGCTCATGGGGGCACGGTAGGGCAGGCGGCGGGGGTGTGGGTCGTTCCGGGCGTGCGGAGCGCGGGTGGGGGTTCCGCCATCCCGCCCGTCCCGTGATCGGCGCTCTTGACCGGGGTTCTTGACCAGGACTCGTGACCGGGGCCCTTGACCGGGGCTCTGCTCCGGCCCCCGGAGGCCCTCAAGTCCGGTGGGCTGTATGCCCACCGGAGTCGTGACCGGATGCGGTCGGCGCCACGGTTCAGCGCCGGTCTCCTGGCGCTGAACCGCGAACGCGGCGTCGTTTCGGCGGGGTTCGGGCAGGCGTCCTGTCAGGGGGCGCTAGGCGTCCTCTCCGATGCGGCGGTCGCGGCCCGCGCCCAGGCCCAGGAGGGACAGGCCCACGCACACGGCGAGAAGGAGGAGGAGCGGGACGGTCCAGCCGGAGGTGGCCTGGTGGACGGCGCCCAGGGCCAGGGGGCCGGCGGCGGCGAGGAGGTAACCGCCGGTCTGCGACATGCCGGAGAGGCGGGCGGCGGTGTGGGCGTCGCCGGAGCGGAGGACCATCATGGTCAGGGCCAGGCCGAGGGCACCGCCCTGGCCGATGCCGAGGACCGCCGCCCACAGCCAGGCGCCGGCCACCGGGGCGGCCAGCAGGCCCGTGACGCCGCAGGCCATCAGGGCGGAGACGGCCACGCCCAGCAGCCGCTGACGGCGCATCCGGCCCGCGAGCATCGGCACCACGAACGAACCGGCCATCTGCACCAGCGTGCTGAAGGCGAAGACCAGGCCCGCCTCGCTCTTGCCCATGCCGTGGTCGGTGAAGATCGTCGGCATCCAGGCGATGATCACGTAGGCGATCAGTGACTGCGAGCCCATGAAGAGCGTGACCTGCCAGGCGAGCGGCGAGCGGCTCAGCTTCGGGCCGGATGCGGTGCCGTGGGCGGGAGTTGCCGCCGCCGCGCCGTGGTGTGTACCGCGGCGCGCGATGACGGCCTGGGGGATCCAGACGAGTGCGGCGACGGCGGCGAGCAGCGCCCAGGAAACGAGGGAGCCCTGCCAGTCGCCGAGGGCGTTCTCCAGGGGGACGGCGGAGGCGGCGGAGAGGGTGGCACCCATGATCATCGCGGTGGAGTAGAGCGCCGTCATACCGGCCGCTCGGTCCGGGAAGTCCCGCTTGATCAGGCCCGGCATCAGGACGTTGAGCAGGGCTATGGACGCGCCCACCACCGCGCAGCCCGCGAAGAGCGCGGCCACCGGCGGGGCGATGCGCAGCACGATGCCGCCGCACAGGGCCAGCAGCGCGCTGCACAGCACCGCCTCGGTGCCCCAACGGCGGGCCAGTTTCGGGGCGATGATCGAGCCGAGGCCCATGAAGATCAGCGGGATGGTGGTCACCAGGCTGCTGGCGGTGGCGGCCAGGTGGAAATGGTGCGCTATTTCGCCGACCAGGGGGGAGACGCCGGCGAGGGCGGCCCGCATGTTCACCGCGGCGAGGACGATGCCGGTCAGGAGGAGGGCGGGGTGCGTCCGCAGCCGGTGGCGGGCGCCGGCGACCTGTGGCGTCGGGACCAGGTCCTCCTCGGCGTCGATCATGTCGATCGCGTTCGCCCCGTCGGCCGCCCCGGCCGCCCCGGCCGCCCTGGCCGTGCTGGTCGCGTCGATTGCCCGGATCCCCTCAGGCCGGTGGGGCGGGGTGGTGGAGGCCGTCGGGGGAGCGGTGGGGGGAGCGGCCGAGGAGGCGTTCACGGGGGCTTCGGACCTGGGTCCAGACATGCGTGTGTACCAGCCAATCGTGCGGGAGGTGGGGGTGAAGGCGTGCGGAGGGCGAACGTGGAGGGGAGCGGGTCGGCGAGGGAACGCGCCCTGGACGCCGGCCCGTGAGAGAGGGGTGGGACGGCGGCCTAGTGGGCGGTGGGCTCGGTGGTGGCCAAGAGGGCCTCCACGGCCCGTTTTGGCCTCTCCAGGAGGTTGCGGGTGGCGCGCTCCGCGGCCTCGGGGTCGCCTTGGGCGATCGCGTCCAGGACGGCGCGGTGGTCGCCGTGCAGGATCCTCGGCATCGCCTGGTCGTCGAGCGCGCTGACCAGGGCCTCCCGGACCGAGCTGCTGAACCACGTATAGGTAGCCGTCAGCGCGGAGTTGTGGGCGGCCTCGACGACGGCCCGGTGGAAGGCGACGTCGTGGTCGGCGTAGAGCTCCAGGCTGCCGGAGCGGGGGTGGCCGTCGGCGCCCTCCAGTTCGGCCTGGGCGTCCAGGGCGGCCCGCATGCGCTCCAGGTCGGCGGGCTCGTGCCGGAGTGCGGCCAGGCGGGCGGCCTCGGCCTCCAGGGCGATGCGCAGTTCGAGGACGTCGCGGATCCCGGCCCGCTGGACGCCGCGCATGATCTCGGCGGGATCCGCGGTGGAGACGACGAAGGTGCCCTCGCCCTGACGGGAGCGCAGCATTCCGGCGTGTACGAGGACCCGGATGGCTTCGCGGACGGTGTTGCGGCCGACCTGGAGCTGGTCGGCGAGGGCGTGTTCGGTGGGGATGCGGGTCCCCACCGTCCATTCCCCGGCGGCCAGTTGGGAGCGCAGGGCCTCGACGACGGTGTCGACCAGGGACTGCCGTCCGGCCGCCTGGAGTGCCATGCCGCTGTCCCGCTTCCTGCCGTGCCGTCGTGGTTCTCGGTTGCCGTGATCCGGTATCGCCGGTCCGGGATCACCAGGCCGTGTCGCCGGTCCGGCCGGTTGCTCGGTGGCCCCAGTTGCCCAGTCATCCTACAACTGATGGTTTCACTGTACATGGATGCCTGGGTGGTAGATGGCTGCCCGGGTGCGTACGGACGTCGGCGTGCGCATCGATGCCCGTACGGCGACGCCCCCACTGGAGGCAGCGGGGGCGGACGGAACGCGGAACGCGGAACTCGGAATGCGGAACGCGGGGAGAAGCCGGAGGAAGAGTGGGCGGGGCGAGGCGGGGGGATGGTGAGGGATCCCCCCCCCGCCTCGCCCTCGCCCGGTTCTACAGCCCGATGTCGCGCTCCTGGATGTCCGCCAGCGACTCGCGGCGGACGAGCAGCCGGGCGTGGCCTGCCGTGACGGCGACGACCGGGGGGCGGCCGACGAGGTTGTAGCCGGAGGCCATGGAGAGGTGATAGGCGCCGGCCACGGGGACGGCGATCAGGTCGCCGGGGCGGATGTCGCCGGGGAGGTGGACGTCGGAGGCGAGGACGTCGCCCGCCTCGCAGTGGCGTCCGACGACGGTGACCGGTTCGGTCGCGGCGCCCGAGCGGCGGCCGACCAGCCGGGGCGCGTAGCGCACCCCGTAGAGCGCGGGCCGCGGGTTGTCGCTCATTCCGCCGTCCACCGCCACGAAGGTGGTGGAGCCGGTGCGTTTGACGGAGAGCACGCGGTAGAGGACGATACCGGCCGGGCCGGCGATCGCCCGCCCGGGTTCGACGGCGAGCCGGGGCACCGGCAGGCCGGCCGCCGCGCAGCCGCCGGCCAGTTCGGCGCGGATCTTGGTGGCGAGTCCGGCGACGTCGAGGGCGGCCTCACCGGGGCGGTACGCGACGCCGTGGCCGCCGCCCAGGTCCAGTTCGGGGAGCGTGATGCCGTGCTGCTCCCGGATGCGGGCCAGCAGGCCGACCAGCCGCCGTACGGCCGAGAGGTAGGGCTTGGCGGTGGTGATCTGCGAGCCCAAGTGGCAGTGCAGGCCGACCAGTTCGAGGCGCGGCTGGTTCAGTACGCGGGTGATGGCGTGCTGTGCGGAGCCGTCGGCGATGGACAGTCCGAACTTCTGGTCCTCGGTTCCCGTGCGGATCTTGGCGTGGCCGCCCGCGGCGATCCCCGGGACGACCCGGATCAGCACCTTCTGCCGGGTCCCCGCCGGGACCGCGGCGGCCAGCCGGGCGATCTCCGAGGTGCTGTCGATCACTATCCGGCCGACGCCGAGCCGCAGCGCGGCCCGCAGGTCCGCGGGGCTCTTGGCGTTGCCGTGCAGCACGATCCGCTCGGGCGGGAAGCCGGTGGTGACGGCCAGCTCCAGTTCGCCCGCGGAGCAGACGTCCAGGCCCAGCCCCTCCTCCGCCACCCAGTGCGCCATCGCGCGGCACAGGAACGCCTTGGCCGCGTAGTAGACATCGGTGTCCGGGAAGGCCCGGAGGTAGGCGCGGCAGCGGTTGCGCACCTCGTCCTCGTCCAGGACGTAGGCGGGGGTGCCGAAGCGGTCGGCCAGTTCGGTCAGCGGGACGCCGCCCACCGCGAGGTCGTCCTGGGAGAGGGGGACGACGGACGCGGGCCAGATGGCGAGCGGGTCGGCAAAGGCATCGGTGTCGCGGGCGGCGGTCCGGGTGGCGGTGCGCGGCCCGGGGGCCTGGGGTGCCGCGCCGGACACCGGATCGGTCCGGGGCACCTCGGTCTGGGGCAGTGTGCTGTGGCTCATGGTGGGGGTGCCCCTTCCTCAGACGGCCCGTAGGTGGTGCCTGCGGGAAACTTCGGGGGCGAACCGCGGATCGACGGTCACGATCGTGGCCCCGACGGGCTCGGCCAGCGCGCGCAGCGCGGGCTCGGAGAGCCGTACCCAGGGCTGGCCGCCGCCGAGGGCCTCGGCCAGTCGCTGCGGTGAGGTGAAGCCGACGGCGGTCCGGCCGCCGAGCGGGGTGCGGAACAGGCGGGTCGTGCAGCCCGCGGGTCCCGGCCGGACGGGAACGAACAGAGGTCCGGCCGGGACATGATCAGAAGGCTCGGGATCTTCCGCGTAGAGATGGTGGGACACGGCGTTGCTCCTCGACGGGACGGCCCCGGACCGGTGGAGAACGCGTACGCCGGGGCTCGCCACAGACGCTATGCCCGGCCCTCCGGGCGGAGCGCCGCCTGCTGACGCATCATTGACGGCTTGTCTACGTCACTTGACGCGATGTTGCTGCCGGTGGTCGTTGCACGGATCTGAGGGGCGCGTTCCGGTCGCGGAGAGGTGAGCGGTGGTGGGCGGAACGTCATCGGAGAGGTGGTCCCGGGCCTGTCCCGCGGCCACGGCGGCCCGGCATCGGGCAGGCGGCGGTCGGGCACCGGTCGGGCACCGGCTCGGCCGGCGAGCGGGTCAGCCGATAGTGGTCCACCGCCGCTGGTCTTGACGCCGGTACGGGCCACGGCGACGGTGGCGCTGTTCCCGTGCCAGCGCTCGTCCTTCACGACCTTGGCGCCCCCGCCCTTGACCTTGACCTTGACGCCATGGGAGGCGACGACCGGCCGGCCGGCCCAGGCAGGCCATCAGGGACGGTTCAGGGGCCTGGTCGTACGCGCGAGCAGGATTGACGGGACGTCAGGTATGAACGGAGCCCTCCCCACCCCCCAGACAGCGGTTCACCGTCTCCGCGAACTCCACCGCCGCGGGGCTCAGCGCGGCCCACTGCCGGACCGCCCACCCGGTCGTCAGCGGCGGCAGTGCCGGGATCGGCACCAGCCGCAGGCCGGGGTGGGCGGCGGCGGCCCGGCGGCCGGGGAGTTCGGGGACGACGGCGGAGCCGACGCCGAGTTCGGCGAGCAGCAGCGCGGTGTCCCAGTCGGCGACGCTGGTGGTGCTCGGCGGCGGGACCGGGCCGGAGTCCTGGTGTCCGAGGTGGCCGTCCAGGCGCATCCGGGAGGTGGAGTTCTCCGGGAGCTGTATGAGGCGGAGGGCGGCCAGCTCGTCCGGCTCGATCCGCTGGCGGGTGGCGAGCGGGTCGCCGGCGGGTACCGCGAGCACCCAGGGCAGGCCGATCACCGGGTGCTGCTCGATGCCGCGGACGGGCCGGCCGATGGTGATCCAGGCCAGTTCGGATCCGCCGTCCGCGACCGCCTCGAAGCAGCGGCGGCTGGAACTCTCCGTGTGGAACTCCAGGTTGACGTGCGGGCGCCGGGCGCGGAAGGCGACCACCGCGTCGGACATGAAGTGCCGGACGGTCGTGGCGCCGGTGGTGACCCGGACCGTACCGCCGTCGCCCTCGCGCATGTCGGCCAGCCGGCGCAGCGCCAGGTCCAGTCCGCCGAGGCCGTCGGCGGCGGCGCGGTGCAGGATCCGGCCCGCCCCGGTGGGGGCCACCCCGCGCGGGCGGCGCTCCAACAGGCCGATGCCAGCCTCCCGTTCGAGGCGTTTGATGCGCTGGCTGACGGCGGACTGGGTGCAGCCGAGGTCGCGGGCGACGGCGCTGAGGCTGCCCGCCTCGCAGACGGCCACGAAGGCGCGCAGATCGTCGAGTGTCACAGGGCCACGCTAACCCCAACCCAAGCTGCTTCTAAGGAGTTTGGAAGGAAACCCGAGGATTGACTTGGGGGTGCCGCCCCGGGACGATCGTTGCGGGACCAGGGCGGCAACCCGGAACCGTGTACGGCCGTACGGTTCCGGGTGCCGACCCGCCCCCACCTCTCAGGGGCTCGTCCGGCGTTCACGCCTCCGTGCCGTCCACGTTCACGCCCTCGTCGGCGCCTTCACTGGAACGGGATGACGCGAACGCGCTTGCTCATGTTCGCTGGTTGGGGTGGCGGCTCTGTGGTTGGGCGCGAATGTATGGCGGTCGCACGTACGGTCATTGAATGGATCGGGGTGCTGCGGCAGCCTGGCTGGGAACCGTGAGGGGCGGTGAAGGCATGGCGTCGGTGAGGGCGAGCGGGGAGGCCGGGCATGCCCGCTATACCTACCGGCTGCGGGTGTCGTCCACCGCCCGTGCTGTGCTGGGGGCGGAGTGGGCTCGCTGCCGGTGGATCTGGAACGAGTGCGTCGCTCGCTCCAAGAAGGCTCACCGGGACGGCGAGACGTGCGGCCCGGCCCGCCTGGACAAGATGCTTACCGAGGCCAGGACGATGAACGCGTGGCTGCGGGAGGGACATCAAGGAGCAGCTGCCGACACGGCAGCGAGCCGGGATGCCCGCCTACAAGAAGAAGCACCAGAGCGAAGCGACGCTCAACTACACCCGACGCGGCTTCAGGCTGAAGGACGGCCGACTACACCTGGCAGGCGGCATCGTGCTGAGCGTGGTGTGGTCACGCACGCTGCCTGCCGCACCGTCATCGGCGCGGGTCTATCGCGACAGCCTTGGCCATTGGTATGCCTCCTTCGTCGTCCCCACCCAAGTGCAGCCGTCTCCCGCGACTGGCCGGTGCATCGGCGTCGACTGGGGCGTGCGGGAGATCGCGACGACCACCAGTGACGCCCACGACCTGCCCCACCCCGAGCACGGCAAGCGGGCCGCCGCAAGGCTCGCCCGCCATCAGCGGCAGATGGCCCGACGCAAGCCGCAGTGTGGGCAAGCAGCATCAACGGGCTACCGCAAGGCCAAGCGGCAGGCCGCGAGGCTGCACAAGAAGATCGCCCGGCAGCGGCGGGACACCGCCAGGAAATGGGCCAAGCACGTGGTGGTGGACCATGATGTACTGGCCGTGGAGGACTTCCGGCCCAAGTTCCTCGCACAGTCGAGCATGGCCCGCAAGGCCGCGGACGCGGCGATCTCTGCCACCAAGCGCGAGCTGATCAACATGGCGCGTAAGCATGGGCGCATCGCGCACCTGGTGCATCCCGCGCACACCACCATGGACTGCAGTAGGTGCGGAGCGAGAGCCAAGCACGCCCTGCCGCTGTCGGAACGTACCTACACCTGCACCGTGTGCGGAGCCGTCTCACCCCGGGACAAGAACTCCGCGCGCGTGATGCTCGTCCGGGCTGGCTTCCTCCCGGCTGGTGCCGATCGCAGAAGACTTGACCGTCCGCTGGATGGCTGAGCAGCGTGAGCCAGGAATCCCCTCCCTGTAGGGAGGGGAGGATTCAAGATGGTCACATCGACGAGCAGCAGGATTTGCCGAGGGTGATGGCGACCAGTGGCCACCACTTCCCGCCCCCGCCCGGCGCCCGGCCGCGCCCTACGGGCCCGCTCTCGGGTGGGTACCGCATGACCGTTCCTCCGTCGTTCTCGTTCGTGGTGTTCGTGGTGTTCGTGGTGTTCGTGGTGTTCGTGGTGTGCGGGCCGTTTGCCCGTCGCAAGGCCCCACCTTCCGGTCCGCGCCCCTCGTCCCCCCCAGCCGGCGGGTTCCCGGCGGCGCAATCCGACACGGGTTAGCCTCCAATGGTGAAAACCGACCGAACGGGTCCCGCAGCGGACCGGACAGCGGCCGGCCCCACCGCCGCCGCGGCCTTCGACGAGCTCGACCTGCGGCTGATCCACGCCCTCCAGGTCGACGGCCGGGCCCCCTTCAGCCGGATCGCCGAGGTGCTCGGCGTCTCGGACCAGACCGTCGCCCGGCGCTACGGCCGGCACCGCGGCTCCGGCGCGCTGCGGGTGCTGGGGCTGAGCGAGCCCCGGGCGCTGGGCGCGGTCGAGTGGCTGGTCCGGGTGCAGTGCGCGCCGGACGCCGCGCTGCCGGTGGCACAGGCGCTGGCCCGCCGACCGGACACCTCCTGGGTCAGCCTGATGTCCGGCGGCACCGAGATCTCCGCGATCTGCCGGACGGCGGGCAGCGAGGACGGCGATGCGCTGCTGCTCCAGAAGCTGCCGCGCACCCCGAGCGTCGTGGGCGTCACCGCGCACTGCCTGCTGCACGAGTTCTACGGCGGCCCGCAGAACGTGATCAGCAAGTCCGGGGCGCTGGCAGCCGAGCAGATCGCGGCGCTGAGCCCGCCCCCGGCCCAGGTGCGTGCCACCCCGTGGGTGCTCTCCGACGCCGACCGCCGGCTGTTCGACGTGCTCGCCAGGGACGGCCGTGCGCCACTCGCCGAACTGGCCACCGCGACCGGTTGGTCGCCCACCACCGTCCGCCGCCGCCTCGAAGCGCTGCGCGCGGACGGTGTGCTGTATTACGACGTCGACTACGACCTGCGGCAGTGCGGGTTCGGCGTGGTGGTCGCCCTCTGGCTGTCCGTCGCGCCCGCCGAACTCGCCGCCGCCGGCGAGGCGTTGGCGGCCCATCCCGAGGTCGCCTTCGCCGGCGCCATCACCGGGCCGCACAACCTCTTCGCGTCGCTGCTGTGCCGGGACACCGGCGAGCTCTACCGCTATCTGACGACCCGGGTCGCGGCGCTGCCCGGCGTACGGACGATGGAGAGCGCGCCGCGCATCCGGCACATCAAGGGGGCGGGCCCGTTCCTCGCCGCCGCGCCGACCGCCCTCGCCGCCCGGAGCCGCCGGTGACACCGCCGTCGTTCGGCGTCCTGCTCGGCCGGGCGCGGGACCGGGTGACCGACTGGGTGCGGTCGACGCCCGGCACCCACATCTGGCTGCTGATCATCGGCGTCACCAGCCTGGTCATCGCCTCCGCCTCCGCGGGCCTGGAGCAGTTCCTGCTGCACCGCAACAGCAGCAACATCCACGAGCTGAACGAGCATCCGATCCCCGCGCTCCTGATCAGCGGCTTCTGGATCGAGCGGCCCGGGTCGTTCCTGCTCTACGCGGTGATGTTCGAGCTGGTGCATGCCAACGTCGAGCGCTGGATGGGGAGTTGGCGCTGGCTGCTGACGGTCGGCGCGGCCCATGTCGCCGCCACCCTGGCCAGCCAGGAACTGGTGCTGCTCGCCATCGAGGGCCATAGGCTGCCGCGCTCGATGACCCATGTCGTGGACATCGGCGTCTCCTACGGGCTGGCCGCCGCCGCCGGAGTGCTGACGTACCGGCTGCCGTCACCGTGGCGCTACGGCTACCTCGTCGGCGTGCTGCTCTTCTTCGGCATTCCGCTGCTGACCGGTGCGACCTTCACCGACTTCGGCCACGCCATAGCGCTGACCATGGGGTTCGCCTGCTGGCCGCTGACCCCGGCGGCGCACGGCGAGGCGGCGGCCGAGGAACTGCCGCCGCCCGAAGCCGGTCAGCAGTAGAGCCGCTCCAGCACCACCGCGACCCCGTCGTCCTCGTTGGACGCGGTGATCTCGTCGGCGACGGCTTTCAGTTCGTCATGGGCGTTGGCCATCGCGACGCCGTGTGCGGACCAGGCGAACATCGAGATGTCGTTGGGCATGTCGCCGAAGGCCAGCGTCTCCTTGGCGGTGATGCCCAGCCGGCGGGCGGCCAGCGACAGCCCGGTGGCCTTCGACAGGCCCAGCGGCAGCAGCTCGACGATGCCGGGACCGGCCACCGTCACGCCGATCAGGTCCCCGGCCACCTGGCGCGCGGCCAGCGCCAGCGCGTCGTCGTCCAGCGTCGGGTGCTGGACGTAGAGCTTGTTGAGCGGGGCCGCCCACAGCTCGGCCGGGTCCTTCATCCGGACGCTGGGCAGCGGGCCCTCCTGGACGCGGTAGCCGGGGCCGACCAGCACATCGCCGGCCAGGCCGTCCCGGCTCGCGGCCACGAAGAGCGGGCCCACCTCGGCCTCGATCTTGGACAGCGCGAGACCGGCCAGCTGGCGGTCGAGGGTCACCGACGTCAGCAGCCGCTGCTCGCCGGCGTGGTAGACCTGCGCGCCCTGCCCGCACACCGCGAGGCCCTGGTAGTCGAGGGCGTCCAGGACGTGCCGGGTCCAGGGCACCGCCCGGCCGGTGACGACGATGTGCGCCGCGCCCGCCGCGGTGGCCGCGGCGAGCGCCCGGCGGGTGCGCTCGGAGACGGTCTCGTCGTGGCGCAGCAGCGTCCCGTCGAGGTCCGTCGCGATGAGCTTGTACGGCAGCGGCGAGCCCGCCGGGGCTGAGGAACTCACTTGGCGACGGGCTCCAGCACCTCACGGCCGCCCAGGTACGGGCGGAGCACCTCGGGGACGCGGACCGAACCGTCCGGCAGCTGGTGGTTCTCGAAGATCGCCACGATGGTGCGCGGTACGGCGCAGAGCGTGCCGTTCAGCGTCGCCAGCGGCTTGACCTTCTGCTTGCCGTCGATGGTCTCCCGCATCCGGACGGAGAGGCGGCGCGCCTGGAACTCGTCGCAGTTCGACGCCGAGGTCAGCTCGCGGTACTTGCCCTGGGTCGGGATCCACGCCTCGCAGTCGAACTTGCGGGAGGCCGAGGCGCCCAGGTCACCGGTGGCGACGTCGATCACCTGGAACGGCAGCTCCAGGCCCGTCAGCCACTGCTTCTCCCAGTCCAGCAGCCGCCGGTGCTCGGCCTCGGCGTCCTCCGGCGCGACGTACGAGAACATCTCGACCTTGTCGAACTGGTGGACCCGGAAGATGCCGCGGGTGTCCTTGCCGTACGTGCCGGCCTCGCGGCGGAAGCACGGCGAGAAACCGGCGTAACGCAGCGGCAGCTGCTCCGCGTCGACGATCTCGTCCATGTGGTACGCGGCGAGCGGGACTTCGGAGGTGCCGACCAGATAGAAGTCGTCGCGCTCCAGGTGGTAGACGTTCTCGGCGGCCTGGCCGAGGAAGCCGGTGCCCTCCATGGCGCGCGGGCGCACCAGGGCGGGGGTCAGCATCGGCGTGAAGCCGGCCTCGGTGGCCTGTGCGATGGCGGCGTTGACCAGCGCCAGCTCCAGCAGGGCGCCGACGCCGGTGAGGTAGTAGAAGCGCGAGCCGGAGACCTTGGCGCCGCGCTCGACGTCGATCGCGCCGAGCAGTTCGCCGATCTCCAGGTGGTCCTTGGGCGCGAAGCCCTCGGCGGCGAAGTCGCGGACGCTGCCGTGCGTCTCCAGGACCGTGAAGTCCTCCTCGCCGCCCACCGGGACGTCGGGGTGGACGATGTTGCCGAGCTTCAGCAGCAGCGTCTGCGTCTCTTCTTTGGCCTCGTCCTGCTCGGCGTCGGCGGCCTTCACGGCGGCGGACAGCTCGCCGGCCTTCTTCAGCAGCTCGGCCTTCTCGTCGCCGGCGGCCTTGGGGATGAGCTTGCCGAGCGCCTTCTGCTCGGCGCGCAGCTCGTCGAAGCGGACGCCGGACGACCTGCGCCGCTCGTCGGCGGAGAGGAGTGCGTCGACGAGTGCGACGTCCTCTCCACGGGCGCGCTGGGAGGCGCGCACACGGTCGGGGTCCTCACGAAGCAGGCGAAGGTCAATCACCCCACCAGGCTACCGGGGCCGGGAGCCGGCACTCGACGGGATATTCCCCGGCGTGGCGGTTTGTCCGTTTTGAGGTTATTTATTCCATGGGTGGGAATCGTGCTCCGGAGGCCGCGGCGCGGTGTGTGGGTAACGCATCGTAAGGGCCTGCGGAATTCCCGGGCATTCTCCGAAATGGGGCATTCGCGGCGGGGGTCCGGGTCGTCGTCCACGGCTTGCCCCCTGGGTTGTCCACAGGTTCGGGGGGTTGGGGATTCTTATCCACAGGCTGTGCGTGAGATCTGTGGAAGCCGGAATTGATCATTCTGCGCCCGAAATGCTCGACGGTGGATTCTCGGTCCAAACCTTGTTCACGCACTCTTTCGTGTGGGATTACCTCGCTCTAAAGGATTGATCACGGGAATTGTGCTGACGCGGGCCGGGGTGATCCACTGTGGGTGACTGTGGACGGGTGTGAGGTCACTAGGGAGATATGTCGACTCTGTCCGACTCTCATGTCGACTTACCCACAGGTCGAGAAGCGTGCCTGTGGATAACTTTGTGGACAACCGCGGAGGGCGGCCGGGCCGGAAAACGGAGGCACGCCGCGGCCCCGGGAAAGCCGCAGGTCGCAGCGCGTGACCTGCAGGGGAGGGGCGGCCGGTCAGGCGCGGCCGTCGAGGCAGCGCGCCAGCCAGTCCGACGCCTCGGTGAACGCCGGGTCGGTCATCTGCGGCCGGACGCGCGCGGCCACCTCGTCCGCGCGCGGGTACGAGCCCAGGAACCGTACGTCCCGGCACACCCGCTTGAGGCCCATGAGGACTTCGCTCACCCGGCGGTCGGTGATATGGCCCTCGCAGTCCACGGAGAAGCAGTAGCGGCCGATGCCCTCGCCGGTCGGCCGGGACTCGATCCGCATCATGTTGACCCCGCGGACCGCGTACTCCTGGAGCAGTTCCAGCAGCGCGCCGGGGTGGTCCTCGGCCAGCCACAGCACGACCGAGGTCTTGTCCGCGCCGGTGGGCGCCGCGGGGCGCGCCGGGCGGCCGACCAGCACGAAGCGGGTGGCGGCGTTCTCCGCGTCGTGGATGCCGGTGACCAGCGGCTCCAGCCCGTACGTCGCCGCCGCGAACTCACCGGCGAACGCGCCGTCGTAGCGGCCCTCCTGCACCAGCCGGGCGCCGTCGGCGTTGGAGGCGGCCGACTCCCAGACGGATTCCGGGAGTTGGGCGGCCAGCCACCTGCGGACCTGGGGCTGGGCGACCGGGTGCCCGGTCACCGTCTTCACGTCGGCCAGCGCCGTACCGGGGCGCACGAGGAGGGCGAAGGCGATCGGGAGCAGCACCTCGCGGTAGATCATCAGCGGTTCGCCGGCGGCGAGTTCGTCGAGGGTGGTGGTCACCCCGCCCTCGACGGAGTTCTCGATCGGCACCAGCGCCGCCGCGGCCTCGCCGGCGCGCACCGCGTCCAGGGCGGCCGGCACCGACACCATCGGCACCAGCTCCCGGGTCGCCGCCTCGGGGAGGGTGCGCAGCGCGGCCTCGGTGAAGGTGCCCGCGGGGCCGAGATAGGTGTAGCGACTGGCCGACATGGCTGGAGGACTCCCTCGCGTCACTGCGGGGGCAACCCGCCGATCTTCTCCCTGCCCTGTCACGATACCGACCGCCCCGGTGGCCGGCGTCCCCGTTCCGTCAGCTGGTCCGCTCAGCCCTCCAGCAGCGGCTGCGCCACGTAGGCGCCCGCCTCCGGCGCCGGCGGCACCGCGTACAGGCCGCTCGCCTCGTGCCGCAGGAACGGCGAGAGCGCGTCCCCGCGGTCCAGCTTCCGCTGGATCTGGGTGAAGGAGCGCAGCGGATCGGCCTGCCAGCAGACGAAGAGCAGCCCGGCGTCCGGGGCGCCGTCGTCGCGGAACCCGTCGTGGTACGAGAACGGGCGGCGCAGCATCGCCGCGCCCTGGTTGGAGGCCGGGGCGGCGATCCGGGCGTGGGCGTTGGCGGGGATGACCGGCAGCCCGTCGGCGCCGTTCGCGTCCAGCTTCATCGGGGTGGTCTCGGTGCCGCCGGTCAGCGGGGCGCCGGTGTCCTTGCGGCGCCCGATGACCCGCTCCTGTTCGCCGCGGGAGCGCTTCTCCCAGTCGTCGAGCAGCATCCGGATCCGGCGCACCACGGCGTACGAGCCGCCGCGCATCCACTCCTGCGCGGCGTCCCGCCCCACGAAGATCCGCTCGTCGAAGGTCGCGTCCGACGGCTTGGGGTTGTTGGTGCCGTCTATCTGGCCCATCAGGTTGCGGGCGGTCATGGGGTGCGCGGTGGCGCCCGGGGTGCGGTTGAAGCCGTTCATCTGCCAGCGCAGCCGCGCCGACCCCGCCGCGTCCTTCTGGAGCGCACGCAGCGCGTGGAAGGCGACCAGCGCGTCGTCGGCGCCGATCTGGATCCACAGGTCGCCGTCGCTGCGCTTCGGGTCCAGCGCGTCGGCGGAGAAGTCGGGCAGCGGATCGAGCTGTACGGGGCGCCGGCCGGCCAGGCCCGTACGGTCGAAGAAGCTGTGGCCGAGGCCGAAGGTGACGGTCAGCGAGGACGGGCCGGCGTCCAGCGCCACCCCGGTGTCGGCGTCCGGGGTGCGCCCGGCCATCAGCCCCTCGGCCGTCCGCGACCAGCGGCGCAGCAGCGCGGCGGCCTCCTTCCGGCCGGCCCCCGGTGCCAGGTCGAAGGCGAGCAGGTGCCCGCTGGCCTGGAGGGGGGTGGTGATCCCCGCCTGCTGCTTGGCGCCGTCCGTGCGGAACGCGACCTCGGTCGAGCCGATGGTGGTCAGCGCGGCCGGGGCGTCCCCGGTGGCCGCGGCGACCCCGATGGCGCCGCCGGCCCCGCCGACGACCAGTCCGGCCGCGCCCGCCGCGCCGACCGTCCCCAGGAGGCGGCGGCGCGAGAGCTCCAGGGAGGGCGCGGCGCCGTCCACGGGGGTGGCGGGCCCGGCGGGCCCGGTCTCGTGCCGGCCGTCCCGCTGCTTGCCCACGGCCTTGGTGTCCGCGGGCCGCCCGGCCTTGGTGCCGGCGGGCTGCTTGCCGGGCTTGCGCGGCCCGGCGGCCTTCTTGCCGTTCGTCTGCTTGCTCATCAGTCGATCTTCACGTTCCTGGTCTCGGTCACCTGGTCGATGTCGGAGGTCCGGACGAGCAGCGAGAGCTGCCACTGCCCCGGGACCGGCAACTGGACGCCGCTCGCGGTCCAGTGGCCCGTACTGACGTGGCGGAGGACGACCGGGAGCGGCCCCAGCTTCCTGGCGTCGAGGGTGAAGGAGACCTTCACCTGGGGGACGTCCCTGGCCTTGCCCGACGGGTCGGCGATCCGCAGCCGCAGTTCGTTGCCGCTGCCGCTGCGTCCGGGGTCGAGGTCGAGGCGGGCGCTGCCCTTGCCCTGCGGCCCGCCGGTGTCGAAGGGGACGGTCAGTACGCGCGGCTGGTTGGCGTCGGCGGACTGCCCGGCGGACGCGGCCTTCACCGCCTCCGCCGTACGGCCCGGTTCGGTGGTGGTCAGCACGGTGGTCACGCCGAGCAGGACGACCGCGATCGAGGCTTCGGCGAGCACGGAGCGGCGCAGCCCCAGCCGCACCGGGTCCGCGTCGCGGATGCGCTTCGTCCGGGCGGTGGCCAACGCGGCCTGCTGACGCGCCAGTTGGGCGGCGCGGGCGGGGTCGGCCGGCGTACCGGGCACGGGCGCCGCGGCCGGAGCGGCGACGGCGACGGGCACCGCCTCGGCCTCGGCACCGCTCGCGGCCTCCGCCTCCGCTTCGGTTTCCGCCTCGGCTTCGGGACCGGCGGGCCGTGCCGCCTCCCGGACCTCGCCCAGCCGCGCCGTCCACCGCCGCGACATCGCCGCGACGGCGACGAGCACCGCGACCAGGCCCACCTTGACCAGCAGCAGCTGCCCGTACGAGGTGTCGGTCAGCGCGCGCCAGGAGCCGACCTGGCGCCAGGACTGGTAGACGCCGGTGGCCACCAGCACCACCACGGAGCCGAAGGCGACCCGGGAGAAGCGGATCACCGCGTTCCGTTCTACGGCCGGGCCCCAGTAGAGGGACACGACCAGGGCGGCCAGCCCGCCGAGCCAGGCGGCGACCGCGAGCAGGTGCAGGACGTCGACCGGCATCGCGACGGCGGGCTGGAGACCGGTCGAGGCGTGCTCGGCCATCGCCCAGGTCGTGGCGAGGCCCGCGGCTACCAGCACCCCGCCGAGGGAGAGCCCCAGCGTCAGGTCCCTGCGCCGCTTGGCGAGCTCCTCGGTGCTGTCGGGGTCTTGGGGCGCCTCGGGATCCTCGGCGTCCCCGGAGGGCCCGGCCGCACCCGCACCCTCGCCGTCGCCGTCGTCGCGCTCGCCTCCGTCGTCCCCGCCGTCGCCGTCCGGCGTGTGGGCCCTGGCGTACGAGCCGAAGAGGACGGCCACGAACAGCGCGGCGGCGGCGAGCAGCAGCAGTCGGGAGACCAGCACGGCGCCCGGCTTGGTCAGCAGGACCTGCTGGAGGCCGGCGAAGTCGAAGACGTCGGCCAGCTTGCCGGACCCGGTGTACGGGGTGCGCAGCAGCAGCAGCGCGATCGTGGTGCCGGTCAGCAGCGCCCAGCCCTGGACGACCAGCCGCTGGACGGAGCGCACCCGGGCGGCGGCCGGCCGGCAGGCCACCACGAAGGCCGAGCCGCCGGCCAGCAGCACGAACCCGGCGTAGGCGAGGTAGCGGGCGATGCCGTACAGCGCGCCCACCAGGCCGCCGCCGACCTCCTGTTGGGGCACCGGGGCGCTGGTCTTGGAGGGTGCCCCGATGGAGAAGGTGAAGGCGCCGGAGACCGGGTGGCTGTCCGCCGAGACCGCCTGCCAGGCGACGGTGTACGTCCCGTTGGCGAGTCCCGGCGGCAGCCCCGCCCCGTACTTGACCGTGCTGCCGCTGCACAGGTTGCGCAGCTTGCCGCGGTCCACCCGCTTGCCCTGCGGATCCAGTACGCGGAGGGAGTCGTCGCCCATCGCGACGCCTTCGGAGAAGGTGACCGAGACCTGCTCGGGGGCGCGGTCCAGCACCGACCCCTGAGCGGGGTCGCTGCCGGTCAGCGCGGCATGCGCGGACGCCGGTTCGGCGCCCGCGAACAGCGCGCCGAACAGCGCCGCCACGACGACCAGCAGCCGCAGCGTCCCCGCGGACCGCGGACCGGACCGCGGCCGGTCGGCCGGCCGCGGTCGAGGCCGGAAGCCGGTGAGGGCCATAGCGCTCGTTCCCTTCTCCTGGGTGCTCCTGCGTATCAGTGCTTCGGCGTGTAACTGGTGGCCTTCACCGGGACCTGGACCGTGATCGGGGCGGCGGTGGCGAAGTGCAGCTCGACGGTGACCGTCTGGCCCTCGGCGGGCTTCTTCGTCAGGCCCATGAACATCAGGTGGTTGCCGCCGGGGCCGAGCGTGAGCTCTCCGTTGGCCGGCACCGGCAGGGAGTCGACCTGCTCCATCTTGTTGCCGACCGTCTTGTGGATCGTGATGTCCTTGGACAGGTCGCTGGTGACCGAGGTGAGCTTGTCGGCGGTGCCGCCGCTGTTCTTTATGACGAAGTACGCGCCGGCCATGCTCTGGGTGACCGGCTGCGGCATGTACGGGTCGCTGACCTTGAGCCGGGGTGCTGTGGTCCCGGTGTTCGCGGTGGTCCCGCCGCCGCACGCCGTCAGCGCCAGGCCGGCGGTGAGGGTGAGGGCGGCGGTCAGGGCTATGCGGCGGTTCACGGGGGTGGTGCGGCGGTTCACGGGTTCTGTCCCTTGATGATCTTCGGCAGTGCGGTGGTGTAGTTGTCGGAGGTGGCTTCCTGCATGCCCATCCAGTGGACCTTGTCGTCCTTCGGGGAACTCAGCAGGACCTGCGCGCCGTGTGTGGAGACGACATCGCCGTTCTTCTTCGTGACCGGCTTCTCGATCCCGATGTTCACGCTCCGGGCGGCCTTCTGGATGGTGTCGAACTTCCCGGTCAGGCCGACGAAGTCCTTGTCGATGCCGCCGAGCCACTTCTTGAGCTGGGCCGGGGTGTCGCGCTCCGGGTCGGAGGTCACGAAGACCACCCGCAGATCGCTCTGTTCGGCCTGCGGCAGCTGCTTCACCGCGACCGCGATGTTGGCCATCGTCGTCGGGCAGACGTCCGGGCAGTTGGTGTAGCCGAAGTAGATCAGCGTGGGATGACCCTTGGTCTTCTCCAGCAGGTCGTACGGCTTGCCGTCGGTGTCGGTCAGGGTGAGGTCCGGCTTCTCCATCGGGGAGTCGAGGGTGAGGATCGGCTTCGCCGTCGTGCCGCCGGAGACGACGGCGGCGGGCTTGTCCGCGTCGCCGCCGCCGCAGGCGGTCAGGGTGAGTGCGGCGGTCGCCCCGAGGGCGGACAGCAGCAGGGTCCTTCTGCGCGTCGCAGGTGAGGTACGCATTACAGATATATCCCGTTGGTTCCAGTTGTTCCGTTAAGTCCGTTACTTCTACTGCTTCTGCTACTTCTGTGTTCCCGGTGCTTCTGCCCCGGGTGGCTGTCGGCGGGTGCGCCGGACCGGCGTGGTTCCGCCGCGGGTCCGGCGCCCGGTGGGGCGCGGTGCCCGGGTCAGGCGTTGCGGCGCCGGCCGGCCAGCACGCCGAACGCGACCCCGACGATGCCGACGACGATCCCGGCGACGGCCAGCACCCGCGCCGTGGTGTCACTGGGGGACGCCTCCGCGGCGTTCTTGGCGGGGTCGGTCTTGGCGCCGTCCTTGCCGTCGTCCGCACCCTGTCCGGTGCCGTCGGCGCCGGCCGCGGTGAGCTTGAGCACCGGCGCCGGGTTCTCCGGCTCCGGGCCGCCCGGCTTCGCCGGCTCGATCCAGCGCACGACCTCCTTGTTGTCGTACGTCTGGAGGGCCTTGAAGACCAGCTGGTCGGCGTCGTTCGGCAGCTGTCCCACGGAGAGCGGGAACTGCTGGAACTGGCCGGGCTCGATGCCCTTGCCTTCCGCGGTCCAAGTGATCTTCGAGGGCGCCTCGTTGATCTTCTCGCCCTCCATCTCGATCGGCTTGGCGAGCTTGGACTTGGTGACGTCGACCTTCCAGCCGGGCACCGGCTCCGGCATCACGGACGCCAGCGGGTGGTCGGTCGGCAGGGAGACCTCGACCTTGACGGTCGAGGCGTCGTCCTTCTCGTTGGGCACCTTGATGGCGACGGTGGCGAAGCCGCCCTTGGGGGCGGCGCCCGGCTGCACGGTGACATGCGCGAAGGCCGGGCCGGCGAGGAGCAGGACGGAGCCGGCGGCGATCCCGCCGACGACGGGGAGCCGGCGGACGAACCGCCGCGACGACTGGTTCTCGGACATGACGAAACACTCCACGAAAACAGGAGGGAAAGGGGACGGTCGGTGTCCGGCCGGCGCGCGCCGACGCCGCGCCGGCCCGTCCTCCCCCGGTCCTCCGGGAGCGTGCTGCGCGTGGCGTCAGGCCGCGAGGGCCAGGCAGGCCGGGGCGGGCGGCCCTCGCCTGACGACACTGTGGTGGAGCGCGGCATCGCACGGGCCGGGTTTGTCATCCCCGTACGAAACGGGGGCGCGCGGCACGTCGCCGTGCGCTGCGCCGAGCCCGGCCAGCAGCGCCCGTACGAGGGTGAGCGCCCAGCGCAGCGCGCTGACCAGCGCCTGCGCCGCGGCCTCCCGCGCCGCCGGGGCCGACAGCCGCACCAGCCGCCACAGCGCGGCCTCGCCCCGCCGCAGCAGCCAGCCGAGCGCGAGCGCGGCGAGCAGATGACCCAGCAGCATGGGCAGCGACGGCGCCAGGCAGTGCGACATCGTCCACCCGCCGTCCGCGCCACCGCCCATGGCATGTCCGCCGGAGCCCGTCAGCCCGGCCGACGTGGCCAGGTCCATGCCGCCGGGGCCGAGCAGCCGCCGCGCCTGGCCGCCGTCCAGCCGTACGCCGTCGAGCCCGCACGTCAGGTGCCGGGCCAGCGCGACGGCCGTCTCGTCGGAGACGCCGGGGGGCCGCGCCGCCATGCGGTGCTGCCCCATCGCGAACAGCGAGTGCAGCGCCAGCTGGCCCACCGCGAGTCCGGCCGCGATCCCCGGCAGCG
The DNA here is from genome assembly GCF_009834125.1 of Streptomyces sp. GS7. Lineage (NCBI taxonomy): Bacteria > Bacillati > Actinomycetota > Actinomycetes > Kitasatosporales > Streptomycetaceae > Streptomyces > Streptomyces sp. GS7. The sequence goes on along the minus strand of NZ_CP047146.1, from coordinate 8,945,032 downwards.
AGCGTTCCCGCCCGGCCAGCGGCGCCGCCACCGCGAACACCGCGGCGCAGGCCAGGCCCAGCGTCCACAGCGGAACGGCGGCGAACGAGGCGGCCATGTGCCCGGCGGCGGACAGCACGACGCAGACCGCGGTGAACACCGCGGCCCTCAGCAGCCGCAGATCGGCGGCAGCGCGCGCGGTGGGGGCGGGCGGGGCAGTCATGGCGGGCGCCATCATCCCACTGCCCTTATCCACCGCCTACGGCAGGGTTTCACCACCTACGGCACGGCACCGCTCACGGGGGCGCCCGCCGGGGCGTCGAGGGCGTCCGCCAGGGCGCGCGACGGCGCGCACGCGGCGCCTCGCCTACACCTATGCGCTCACCTTTCGCATCCGCCGAATGAGCGGTATCACGTCCCGGACATGCTTACGGACCTTGCGGCACGGCAATAGGTATCGGTATGTCGAGCCGTGGCCAGGAGGCTGGAGCGATGAGCATCTGGTGGACCCTCCATCTGCGGCGTGAGGCCGCGAGTGTGCCGCTCGCCCGTCGTCTGCTGCTGGGCACGATGGAGACGGCCGGCGTCGACCCGGACATCTGCTACGACCTGTCGGTCGCCCTCTCCGAAGCCTGTGCGAACGCCGTCGAGCACGGCGGCGACGCCGCCACCGACGACTACCGCGTCACCGCCTACATCGACGGCGACACCTGCCGCATCGAAGTCACCGACTCCGGACCGGGCTTCCGCCGCGCCGCCCCTCCCCATACCGTTCCCCATACCGCGACGGACCGCGCGCTGACGCCGGCTCCCGTCCCCACCCCCGCGCAGGCCCCCGCATTCGCCGAGGACGGCCGGGGGCTTTTTCTGATCGAAGCCCTCACCGACCACGTCCAGTACCGCAACCGCACCGGCCGACGCGGCGCCGTGGTCAGCTTCGACAAGATCCTCAAGTGGCGCGAGGGCGCGGCGCTTCCGATGGCGTCGTAGCCGGTCGAGAAGGAGCCCGTACCCGGGAACCCTGGTCCCGCGATCTTGGATGCCGAACGGGCGCCGAGGGCGAGGGTCCCTGAAAGGGCCCCTGAACTGGCCTCGGAATAAGGGAAGTTCGGGTGGGTGACGTGCGAGGTCGCACCGCTTCTTCCCGGCTTTTTCGGTAGAATTGACGGTGGTTGAGACGACTCGACGGGCGGGGGCCGGTACATGGGTGGTACGTCATCGCCGCATCCGGAAAGCGGAGCGGACGGAGTTCCCGAGTCCAGGGAGCGGGGGCAGGCTCGGCCGAGTCGGCCTCCGGAGGACCGCAGGGCGTCCGGTGCCGAGCGCGGCGCCGCGCCGAAGCGTTCCAAGGTGAAGCGGATAGCCCTCAAGCCGCCCGGCCCCGGACCGCTGCCTGATCCCGACCGCTACGGCGATGGGCAGCCCGACCCGCTCGACTCGTTGCTGGGGAAGGCCCGCCGGGGTGAGGTCATCGCCGCGGCCGGAGGGAAAGAAGAGGGCGGGGACCGGGACCCCTACGACGAAGAGTGGCGCGCCCACGATCGTCACGGTCCGTACGGCCAACGGCGCCGCCGTCGGAACTGATCAACCGGAGCCGTGAGGACGCCGCCCGCGGGTGCTCCGCGGGCGGCGTCCGGTGTGCGGGTGCCCGCGCCCCGACGTGTCTCGCCCCGCCCGGCACGTCCTTGTGGCACCCCCCCCGCCTCCCTCTGGCCCCGTCCGTCCCTTGTCGATACATCCATGCATCGGATACGTTCATGTATCGAACGATCGACGAGGACGGATCCCGATGCCGACCACCCCTGAGCAGGCGAGCGCGCGGCAGGCCGCGCCGCAGCGCGTCACCGCCCGCCGGGGCCGGACCCGGCGGCGGCTGCTGGACGCCGCGCTGGAGGTGTTCGCCGAGACCGGCTTCGGGCGGTCCACCGTCGAGCAGGTCTGCGAGCGGGCGGGCTTCACGCGCGGTGCGTTCTACTCCAACTTCGTCTCGCTGGACGAGCTGTTCCTCGCCATGTGGGAGGAGCGTTCGGCGCGGCTGCTCGACGACCTGCGGGCCGCGCTGGCGGATGCCCCGTCGGCGACGCCGCGGGAAGCGGTGCGGGCGGCGCTGGAGGCGATACCCGTCGAGGACGCCTGGTACCGGGTCTCGGCGGAGTTCACCGCGCATGCGCTGCGGAATCCGTCCCTCCGGCATGTCGTGGTCGCCCGCGAACAGGCTGTCCAGGACACCGTCCTGCCGGTCGTGGTGGCCGCGCTGGAGCGGGCCGGCCGCCGGGTCGCCGATCCGGCCGCGCTCGGCCACGCCCTGGTCGCCGTCCACGACGGGACCGCCGTACAGGTCCTGATGGAGCCGGACGAGGACCGTGTCCGCGAGCGCCGTGCCGCGCTCTTCCTGAACGTGCTGGACGCCTACAGCACCCCCGCACCGACCGACCGACCGCCCACCGCGCAACCGCCGTCACCGTCCTGAGGAGCCGTCATGAGCGACGACGCCGATGTCATCGTCGTAGGAGCCGGGCTCGCCGGCCTGGTCGCGACGTACGAACTGACCCGCGCGGGGCGCCGGGTGATCGTCGTCGACCAGGAGAGCGAGGCCAACCTCGGCGGCCAGGCGTTCTGGTCGCTGGGCGGGCTGTTCCTGGTCGACAGCCCGGAGCAGCGGCGGGTGGGCATCCGCGACTCCCGGGAGCTGGCGCTGGCCGACTGGCTGGACTCGGCGGGCTTCGACCGCGAGCGCGAGGACCACTGGCCGCGCCAATGGGCCCACGCCTACGTGGACTTCGCCGCCGGGGAGAAGCGCGACTACCTCTACCGGCTCGGGCTGCGGGTGACGCCGACCGTCGGCTGGGCCGAGCGCGGGGCCGGCACCGCGACCGGGCACGGCAACTCCGTCCCCCGCTTCCACCTCACCTGGGGGACCGGGCCCGAGGTCGTCCGGGTGTTCGCCGAGCCGGTGCGGGCGGCGGCCGAGCGCGGGCTGGTGGTCTTCCGGCACCGGCACCGGGTCGACGAGCTGATCGTGGAGGACGGGGCCGCCGTCGGGGTGCGCGGGACGACGCTGGTGCCGTCGGCCGAGCCGCGCGGGGTGGCGTCGTCGCGGGAGGCGGCGGGGGAGTTCGCGTTCCGGGCGCAGGCGGTGGTGGTCACCTCCGGCGGCATCGGCGGCAATCACGAACTGGTCCGCAAGAACTGGCCGGTGGACCGGATCGGCCCGGTGCCCCGGTCGATGATCACCGGGGTGCCCGCCTACGTGGACGGGCGGATGCTGGAGATCACCGAGGGCGCCGGCGGCTCGATCGTCAACCGCGACCGGATGTGGCACTACACCGAGGGCATCAAGAACTGGGACCCGGTCTGGCCCGACCACGCCATCCGGATCATCCCCGGGCCGTCGTCCCTGTGGCTGGACGCGACCGGGCGGCGGCTGCCCGCCCCCCTCTTCCCCGGGCACGACACGCTCGCCACCCTGCGCCACATCGTGCACACCGGGCACGACCACACCTGGTTCGTGCTGACCCGGGCGATCGTGGAGAAGGAGTTCGCGCTGTCGGGCTCCGAGCAGAACCCGGACATCACGGGCAAGGACCTCAAGCTCGCGCTGTCGCGGGTGAAGAAGGGGGCGCCGGGCCCCGTCCAGGCGTTCCTCGACCGGGGCGAGGACTTCGTCGTACGGCGGACCCTGCGGGAGCTGGTCGCCGGGATGAACGCGCTGGAGCCCGCAACGCCCCTGGATTTCGCGCGGGTTGAGCGGGAGGTGACGGCCCGGGACCGGGAGGTGGGGCACGCCTTCTCCAAGGACCTCCAGCTGATGGCGGTGCACAACGCGCGGGAGTACTGGCCGGACCGGCTCACCCGGGTCGCCAGACCGCACCGCCTGCTCGATCCGGCGCACGGCCCGCTGATCGCGGTACGGCTGCATCTGCTGACCCGCAAGACGCTGGGCGGGCTGGAGACCACCCTCGACTCGCAGGTGGTGCGCCCGGACGGGTCGGTCTTCGACGGGCTGTACGCGGCGGGCGAGGTCGCCGGATTCGGCGGCGGCGGGGTGCACGGCTACAACGCGCTGGAGGGCACCTTCCTGGGCGGCTGCATCTTCTCCGGCCGGGCGGCGGGGCGCGCGCTGGCCCGGAGCCTGGCGTGACCGGGGCGCCGGCGGCCGGCCGGACCGCCCTGGTGACGGGCGCCTCCTCCGGGATCGGGGCGGCGGTGGCGGCGGCGCTGGTCGCCCGCGGCTACCGCGTGCTGGGCACCAGCCGCGACCCGTCGGCGGTCCGCGCGCCCGTCCCCGGCGTCTCCTACCTCGCGCTGGACCTCACCGACGAGGCCGCCATCGAGGCGTGCGCCGCCGCCGCGGGCCCGGTCGACGTGCTGGTCAACAACGCCGGGGAGAGCCAGAGCGGCCCCTTCGAGGAGCTGCCCATGGACGCGGTGCGGCGGCTCTTCGAGCTGAACGTCTTCGGCGCGGTGCGGCTCAGCCAGCTCGTGCTGCCGGGCATGCGGGAGCGCGGCTTCGGCCGGGTGGTCATGGTCGGCTCGATGCTGGCCAGCTTCCCGCTCGCCTACCGCTCCTCGTACGTGGCGTCGAAGGCCGCCGTCAAGGGTTTCGCGAGCGCCGCCCGCCGCGAGGTCGCCCCGTACGGTGTGGCCGTCACCACGGTCGAACCGGGGTCGATCGCCACCGGCATCAGCGAGCGGCGGACCCAGTACCTCGCCGCCGACTCGCCGTTCGCGGACGGCTACCGGACGATGCTGGCCGCCCTGAACGCCAACGAGGCGAACGGGGTCTCCCCGGCCACGGTCGCCGCGACCGTCGTCAAGGCGATCGAGGCCGCCCGCCCGAAGCCGCACTACGCGGTCGGCAGCAACGCCCCCGTGGTCTTCCTGCTCCGCCGGCTGCTGTCCGACGGGGCGGTGGAGCGGATGGTGGCGCGGCGGCACGGGCTGCGCTGACGGCACCGGGTGCCGCGTCGGTCGCCCTTGCCAGGGCGGGCGGACATCGGCAACTCGGAAGATCACCGGGCGTGGCTGGAAATCGCCCTTGAAAGCCGGTGGGCAGCGCGGTCTCGTGGTGGGAGGACCTCCCCCGCGGCGTCCCCTTGCCCAGCGAGACCAGCGCGCACCAGGATTAACGCGAACTTGCTCGCGTTTATCTTTGTCGGACAATACTTGGCCAGAACCCGCACTGCAATCTGCACTACGGACCGCACTACGCACCGCACAACGGAGCCGCCGTGACGACCGCGCACCACCCCCCGGGCGAGACCCGCCCCGGAGGCCGGACGGCCCGCACCCGCCAGGCCGTACTCGCCGCCGTCTTCGCAGAGTTGGGCGAGGGCGGCTTCGCCGCGCTCACCATGGAGCGGGTCGCCCAGCGCTCGGGGGTCCACCTCGCGACGCTCTACCGCCGGTGGCGTGGCATCGAGGGACTGGTCTGCGAGCTGCTCACCGACCTGAGCGGGAGCGTGCCGCTGCCGGACAGCGGCACCCTCCCCGGCGATCTGCACGCACTGGCCCGCGCGATCGCGGCGTTCTACGGGGATCCCCGGATGCGCAGCCTGATCGAGGCGGTGGTCGCCGCCGGGGCCCGCGACCCGCAGGCGGCCACCGCGCTGCGGACCTTCTTCGACGAGCGGCTGGTGCTGGCCGGCGCGATGGTGGAGCGCGGCATCGCCCGCGGTGAACTGCCCGCGGACACCGACCCGAAGGCCGTGATGGCGGCCCTCGGTGCGCCCTTCTACTACCGGATCCTGATCGAACGCCACCCCGTGGACCCCGACCTCGCCGAGTCCGCGGCCACCGCCGCCTGGGCGGCGGCACAGGCGGGCGCGTTCCGCACGAAGACGAACGGCGCGTAGCGGCGGGCCACCACCGCTACGCGCCGCCAGGCCCTGTCGTCAAACTCCCGCCTGCCTGCCGACGCCCGGCACGCACTCTCGCCGCACCGGACGACGACCCCAGTACTCCAAGTACAGGGGCCATCGCCCGGCACGCGGACAGCACGCACCGGACGCCGCCCGGCCCGCCCTTCGGGCAGGCGACGGGAGTGTGACGACAGGGCCTGGCCGGGCCTACTTGCCGAGCAGCCCGGCCATCCACGCCTCGACCTCGTCCGACCGGCGCGGCAGCGCCGCCGACAGGTTGCGGTTGCCGTCCTCCGTCACCAGGATGTCGTCCTCGATCCGGACGCCGATGCCGCGGTACTCCTCGGGGACGGTCAGGTCGTCCGCCTGGAAGTACAGACCGGGCTCGACGGTCAGCACCATGCCGGGCTCCAGCGTGCCGTTGACGTACGCCTCGGTGCGGGCCGCGGCGCAGTCGTGGACGTCCAGGCCGAGCATGTGGCCGGTGCCGTGCAGGGTCCAGCGGCGCTGCAGGCCCAGCTCCAGGACGCGCTCGACCGGGCCCTCGACCAGGCCCCACTCGACCAGCTTCTCGGTCAGCACCCGCTGCGCCGCGTCGTGGAAGTCGCGGTAGGCGGCGCCCGGCTTGACGGCCGCGATGCCCGCCTCCTGGGCCTCGTACACCGCGTCGTAGATCTTGCGCTGGAGGTCGGTGTACCGGCCGTTGATCGGCAGGGTGCGGGTGACGTCCGCGGTGTAGAGGGTGGTGGTCTCCACGCCCGCGTCCAGCAGCAGCAGCTCGCCGGAGCGGACCGCGCCGTCGTTGCGGACCCAGTGCAGGGTGGTGGCGTGCGGCCCGGCGGCGCAGATGGAGCCGTAGCCGATGTCGTTGCCCTCGACGCGGGCGCGCAGGAAGAAGGTGCCCTCGATGTAGCGCTCGCTGGTCGCCTCGGCCTTGTCCAGGACCTTGACGACGTCCTCGAAGCCGCGCACGGTCGAGTCCACGGCCTTCTGGAGCTCGCCGATCTCGAACTCGTCCTTGATCGCCCGGGCTTCGGAGAGGTACACCCGCAGCTCTTCGTCGCGCTCCGCGGTCACCTTGTCGCGCAGCGCCTCCTGGACCCCGGCGTCATGGCCGCGGACGACCCGGACCGGGCCGGTGGCCTCCTTGAGCGCACCGGTCAGCTCCCGGACGTCCTTGCAGGCGACGCCCAGCAGCGCCGCGGACTCGCTCAGGCTGTGCCGGCGGCCCACCCACAGCTCGCCCATCCCGTTCAGCCAGAACTCGCCGTTCTCGCGGTTCGAGCGGGGAAGGCGGTAGATCGTCGCGTCGTGGCCGTCGGCCCCGTCGCGGGGCTCCAGGACGAGGACGCTGTCGTCGGTCTGGTCGCCGGTGAGGTAGACGTACTCCGTCGAGGCGCGGAAGGAGTACTCGGTGTCGTTGGAGCGGGTCTTGAGGTTGCCCGCCGGGATCACCAGGCGCTCGCCGGGGAAGCGGGCGGACAGCGCCGCGCGGCGGCGGGCGGCGTTCGGCGCCTGCTCGATCGGCTGAAGGTCGCGCAGCTCGGTGTCGGCCCAGCCGCTCTTCATGTTCGCGGTGAGCTCGTCCGATACGCCCGGGTACAGGCCGTTCTTGCGCTGCTTGATCGGCTGCTCTTCCTCGTCCGGGGTCTCCGGTGTGAGCTCGTCGGTCACCATGCCTCCTTTTAAGGCTTTTAAGACTGAACCGCGTTCCATCGTAAGTGCGCACGGAAAACCGTCCAGAGGCATGAAGGTGTGACTTCTCCGGCGCCGCGGCCATGGGATGCCCGGCCGCGGCGCCGCTACTCCTCGAAATGCGCCGCCAGCAGCACCACGTCCTCCTCCGAGGAGGGGTCGTCGAGCCCCTGGGGCAGCATCACCCGCAGCACGTGGTCGACGACCGCCTCCGGGTCGTGCCGGACCGCCCGGGGCACGCCGGCGGCCGCGGAGTGCAGCCGGGCGAAGGCGCGGTCCATGGGCTCGCCGGTGCGGTGCAGCAGCCCGTCGCTGTAGAGGAGCAGCGTCTCGCCGCGGGCCGGTTCGATCTCCACGCTGGGCGCCTCCCAGCAGGCCAGCATGCCCAGCGGCGCGGACAGCGAGGTCTCCACGAACTCGGTCCGCAGATCGCCGAGGATCAGCGGCGGGCAGTGCCCGGCCCCGGCCAGCAGCAGCTTGCGAGGGGCGGGCCCCCCGACACCGTCGCCCCCGGCCGGCAGTGGGGCCGCGGGCGCCGCGCCCGGCGGCTCGCTGAACGCGAACAGCGCGGTGGCGCTGCGGGCGGGCTCGGTCAGCCGCATCAGCAGTTCGAGATCGGAGAGCACCGCGACCGGGTCCTCGCCCTCCATGACGGCGTAGGCGCGCAGCGACGCCCGCAGCCGTCCCATCGCGGCCACCGCGCTCGGCCCGGACCCGGTGACCGAGCCGATGGCCAGGCCCAGCGCGCCGTCCGGCAGCGGCAGCGCGTCGTACCAGTCGCCGCCGCCGCGCGGCCCGGTGCCGTGCCGCACCGCCAGCCGTACGCCGGGGATCCGTGGCAGCCGGCTGGGCAGCAGCTCCTCGCGCAGGGTGCGGGCGGCCCGCCGGCTGCGGTGGAGCTCCAGGAGCCGGGCGAGGTGCTCGGAGGCGTGGGCGCGGTAGAGGCCGACGAGATGGCGCTGGCGGGCGCTGGGTTCGGCGGGTTCGTCGTAGAGCCAGACCGCGGCGCCGGTCCGGCCGACGGGGTCGGCGATGAGCGGTACGGCGTAGCTGGCGGCGTAGCCGAGGCGCGCGGCGACCTCGCGGAGGCGGGGGTCGAGGTCCTTCTCGCCGGGGATGTCCGGTTCGGCGATCTCGGTACGGGCGTCGCTCCCGGTGTCGTCGCCGGGCTCGGGGAGGCCGTCCAGTATCCGCGCGTACGACAGCGCGCGGCGCGGCACGGTCTCGATGTGGCCGATGTCGGCGTGGCCGAGGCCGAGGCCGACGGTGGTTTCGGGGCCGAGCCCGTCGGCCGGTGCCAGCACGACCAGCCCGCGGCGGGCGCCGACGAGCGAGGCGCCGGCCCGCAGGAGTTCGTGGAGGGCGTCCTCCAAGGTGCGGGTGCGGGCGAGCCGTTCGGTGAGGTCGTGCAGGGTGCTGAGGTCGGAGACCCAGCCGGCCAGCCGGTCCTGTACGGCGGCGATCCGGTCGGCGGGGGAGAGGTCGGGGGAGCCGTCCTGGGGGGTGTGCGCGGAGGCGTCGGACGGGCTGTCAGAAGAGCTGTCGGCAGAGGCATCGGCAGGGGACTTCGTCACGCGCGGGCCGTCAGTGTGCGTGGGAGCGGGGAGAGCTGGTTCGATTCCAGCCACTTTCGGTACGTGTGGGGCGCTCATGGCCGACAACCCACGTCGCGCCAGACGAAACCCCAGGTCAGGCCGCAGATTCGTAGGGAGTGCGGCAATTCGTTGAGTGATGTTGTGCGGTACGTTCGGCCGCTCAATTTCCTCAATAGCATCGCAAACCCCCATGTCATGCTGCTCCGCTATCAATGCCTCCACATGTACACGCACCAGCGATGTGATGTCCAGCATTGTCCCGATGGGGTTTGTGGTGTCAACGAGGTCTGTAGATTGGCCTGAAAACAGCCCCCCGGGCGTCAATTTGAGGTCGACTGGCGGCGATCAACAGCGCGTCATATCCACCGTGGCGGGTACGTACTCGGATAGGTGCCGGGCCAGTTGGGGCCGGACCGGAACTCTCCGGCGGGCACCGGCGTCCTATACGGCGACGACCGCGACGCACTCCCCAGTGGCGGGATGGCACTCAGGAAGCGCAAGCGCCATGCGCGCGCCACCCTCCGCCACGTTCCACGCTCGGCGTACGGCGTGATGCGCTGCCTCGTACACGGGGTGACCAGAGATCCACGTGTGGTGATCGATGCGCGAACGACCTCCGGGTCGCACAACCAGGTCGGCCGACCGAACCGCACGACCCAGGCCGCAGCACCACGACGTACCGGCCTGACGCAGCACAACGGCATGTGAACGGCATGCGCGACGGTGTCCAGGCACCGGCATGCAGTGCGATGGACCAGCCCTCGGCGTTTACGGAAAGGAACGAGCGCTCATGCGCGAGATCCTCGGAAGGCGACGCAAGCCCCTGTTCCGGCGCAGCGGCAGGTCGGCGCTGCTCGGCGCGGCGCTCCACTGCGCCACCGAGTGGCAATGGCCCGTACTCCCGGGCGTGGGACTCCGGCCTCCCGCCCGCCCGTCGGGCGGCGCCCGGCTCGGCCTCGGTGAGCGGGCCGCCCGCCGGTGCAGCTGCCCCGACCCGGACTGCGTGGTGCCCGGCGCGCACCCCTTCGACCCCGGCCTGCTGGCGGCCACCACCGACGCCCGGATGGTGCGCTGGTGGTGGGCCAACCGCCCCGATGCCCCGATCGTCCTCTCCACCGGGGGCCGCGCGCCGTGCGCGGTCAGCCTCCCGGCCGTCGCCGGGGCCCGCGCACTGGCCGCCCTGGACCACTTCGGCGTGCGCACCGGCCCCGTGGTGGCCACCCCCACCCGCTGGTCGCTGCTCGTATCGCCGTACGGGCTACCGGAGTTGGGCGAGCTGCTGCACTCCCAGGACTGGGTGCCCAGCTCGCTGCGCTTCCACGGCGAGGGCGGCTATCTGGTGCTCCCGCCCTCCCCGACCGGCGCCGGGAAGGTCCGCTGGGAGCGCCCGCCGGCCGCCACCCCGGCCGCGCCCTGGCTGCCGAAGGTGGCCACGATCGTCGACGCGCTGGTCACGGCGAGCACCGGCACGCCGGACGGCGGCAGTCGGCTCGCGTACTGAGCGGAGGTCGTGCGGGGGGAGGACGGGTGGCCGGGAGGCGCACGGACCCGATTCATCCGTACGGGTGTGAGGGGCCCGTCCGACTACGGAAAATGGGTGTGCGGGCACCCGGTGCCACCCCCGCGGCCCGATAGGTTCGGCGCACCGTCCGGCAGTGCCGACGGCATTTTCTTCACTTTCTTCACCTGCCTCGCCGTCCTGTGCGTTCACCGCATCCCTCGTATCTCTCGCAAGTGGGTCCCATGCAGCGTGCGCGGATTCTCCGCCTCACCGGGCTCGCCGGCACCGCCGTGCTCGCCCTCGTCGTTCCTCTGGCCGCCGCGACGGCGGGTCCGGTGGATACGCTCTTCACCTCGGGCGCGCCGGACGCATCCGCGGAACGGCCCGCCGCGAAGGCCGCGTCGACCGCCGGCGGAGCGGACCATGACAAGGCCGTCCGGCGGGCCGGTGCGCCTCGCAGCGCCGCCGATCCGCTCGCCGAGCTCGGCCTCCCGCTCTTCTCCGGCACCCGCACCACCCACTGCGGCCCGGAACTCACCGCCCCGCAGGGCGTCACGGCCCAGACCTGCGTCCTCGCCGAGAACGGGCGGACCTGGGGGCGCACGTACTACCGGAACACGACGGGTGAACCACTGCGCACCGTGTTGACGCTGCTGCGTCCGGACGGCCGGACGGTCCAGGTGAACTGCGACGTACCGGCGGGCGACGAGCCGGGTGTCTGCGAGACGCCGAGCGACGCGACCGTCCGCAAGGCGGGGCTGCTGTACGGCGCGGTGGCGGAGGTCTCCGACGCGGCGGGGGAGCGGCTGCTGCTGCGCTCCGGCGGCAACTCGGCGCCGGGCGGCGGGGATTCGGGGCCGGGCGGGAAGGGCACGGGGCGCTGACGGCCCCGGCCGGAGCCCGGGAGGAGCGTCCGGCGCCGGGCATGGAAGCGCCCGGTCGCTGGCGACGGGGGATGCACCAGCGACCGGGCTTCTAGAACCGTAACAAGAGATCGGCGGTTCGCAAATTCGATCGTGGAATTCCGGACGCTGATTTACCGGAAGGTACCGGGAGTTGCGCCGGGGGCTGTGACAGGCGTCACTTCCATGATCACTTCGTCGTCATCGCCGCGTCACTGTCAGCTCAGGGTGACCTGACGGTTGGTGAGCCCACCGCGCGAGCGGCGCTCCTCCGGGGTCAGCGGGGTGTCCGTGGCGAGTGCCTTGGCCAGCCGCTCCTCGAAGGCCGCGGCCGGTCCGGCGACGTCCTCGGCGCTCATGGAGGACGGCAGGTCCCAGACCGGCACGACCAGGCCGTGGGCCCGGAACGAGCCGACCAGCCGGGTGCCTTCGCCCAGCGAGGCGGCGCCGGCCGCGTGCAGCCGGGCGAGGGCGTCGAGCAGCTTCTCCTCCGGGTGCGAGGTGACCCAGCGCAGGTGGTTCTTCTCCGGGGCCTCGCACCAGTACGCGCCCTCCAGGCCGGGGATCCGGGAGGTCGGGATGGCCGCGGCGTTGGCTCGTTCCAGAGAGGCGGCGACCTCGCCGGTGGCGTTCTCGGCGTTCTCCACCCAGAACTCGAAGCCGGTGTGGACGGTCGGCTCAAAAGGCGCGTCCAGGTCGAGCAGATCCTGGAGCCGCGGCCCGTCGGCGGCGGGTCGCCCGGCGGCGACCGGATTGCCCGGCTCGGTGGTCAGCGCGCGCTGGAGGGTGTCGGCGAGATCCCGGCTGATGTCCCCCGACGCGGTGTCGTTCTGGAGGCCGAGCAGCACCGCGCCGTTGTCCCGGCGCAGCGCGGGCCAGGCCATCGGGAGCACGGTCGCCAGCGTCACCGAGGGCACGCCCTCCGGGAGCCCGCCCTTCAGCGTCAACTCGGCGGTGGCGGCGGGGACCAGCTCGCGCAGCGCCACCCAGTCGCACTCGCCGGGCAGGCCCTCGAACGGCCGCTGGACGAGTTCGGTGGCGGCATGTGCCGCCAGCCGCCCGTGACATGCCTTGTAGCGGCGGCCGGAACCACACGGGCAGGGTTCCCGGGCGCCGACCACGGGCACCTCGCCGCCCTTGAACTGTGCTGCGGCGGCCTGGGGCTGGGGACGGCGTTTCTTGGCCATGGCGACGGTGTCTCTCCTGGTCGATCCGGACGTACGGACGCGTTTCGGCGCGAGCCTAGAGGATCGCGTACGCAGGTGCGGCACAGGCGCCGACCGGGTGCGGCGTGCCGCGACCGCGGTGCTCCCGCCGCCGCTTCGGCCCCTCGCGGGGGCCCGTCACGCCGTCATGCCGGCCGGGCGGCGGGCCGGATCGCCGTCACGTCAGATCGTCGAGGTCCGGGAACGCCAGGCCCGGAGTGCGGTGCGGGGGCAGGCCGTTGTGGCCGGTCCGGTTCGTCCCGTTCTTCCGGAGCGAGAGCGGGAGATCGGCCGTCAGGTCCACGCGCGTAGCGAAAGCGCCCTGAAGGGACAGTGCGGCCCAGACCGTCACCTCGCCGGGCGCGGTGTCGCGGACGCCCCAGTCCTTGGCGAGCGAGCGGATGATCGCCAGTCCCCGGCCGCCGTGCGCGGTGACCGAAGGAGTGGCCGGAACCGGGCGGGTCGGACCGCCGCCGTCGGTGACCGCGACGATCAGCCGGCCCTGGCCGTCGATGCGCCAGGAGGCGCGGACGCAGGCGGACGGTGCGCCCTGGGACCGTTCCCGCGCGGCGTCCGGAGCGGACTGGGGTGACTGGTCTGCGTATGGCGACCGGTCTTCGTCTATCGGACGCGCATGTCGGCAGGAATTGCTCAGCAGTTCCGAAAGGACCAGCACCGCGTCATCGACGACGGTGTCCTGAACTCCACTTGCCAACAGCTCTTCTCGCATGCGTCGCCTGGCCGTGCCCACACCCGCTGGACCATGAGGTACGGCCATGATCGACGACGTCGGCACCTCTTGTGCCACCACCAACGCCACCCCCGAGACCTCCTTTGCCCCACGCCACGGGATGAATGCCCCAATGGACTGGACCGGAAACCGGCCAATCGGCACGTGGTGACGCACTCGACACCGGTACATACGCGCCGAATGCGCCGGGGCACACCCTGTGACGGGCCCTACCCAAGGCCGAGTTGCCTTCGTACCTCTTTGGGCCGGTTCGTAATGACCGCGTTCACGCCCAACTCCTGGCACAGCTCGACATCGGACGGGTCGTTGACCGTCCAGACGTGGACCTGGTGGCCCGCCCGGTGGGCCCTGGCGACGTATTCGGGGTGCGCGCGCAGGATGCGGACGCCGGGGCCCGCGATGCGCACACCGGGCGGCAGCCGGCCGTCGCGGTGGCGCGGGGTGAGGAACTGCATCAGGTAGACGCCGGGGATGTCCGGCGCCGCGGCCCGTACGCGGTGCAGCGAGCGCGCCGAGAAGCTCATGACCCGGACCTGGGAGGTCCAGTCGGGGCCGGTGGCCGGTTTCGTGTGGCCGAAGCGGGCGAGCAGCTCGACCAGCCGCTCCTCCACCTGCCCGGCCCAGCGCGTCGGGTGCTTGGTCTCGATGGCCAACTCGACCCGCCGGTCCGCGTCCGCGACCAGTTCCAGCAGCCGCTCCAGCGTCAGCACGGACGTCCGCTCGGGGTCGTCGGTCTGCCGGTCCGGCTCCTCCGACGGGTCCACGAGCCGGCCCGCCGCCGCCAGGTCGTCCTTCCAGGATCCGAAGTCGAGCGCCGCGAGATCGGCCAGCTCCAGCGCCGAGACCGCGCCGCGCCCGTTGGACGTGCGGTTCACCCGCCGGTCGTGCACACAGACCAGGTGGCCGTCGGCGGTCAGCCGGACATCGCACTCCAGGGCGTCAGCACCGTCCTCGATCGCCTTGCGGTAGGCGGCCAGGGTGTGCTCCGGCGCGTCTTCGGAGGCGCCGCGATGGGCGATGACGGAAATAGCGGGACGACCCGGACGGGCGTCCTGGGCGGGGCGTGCATAGGTCACCGCGTTATCGTGCCATCCACCGCGCCGGGCCTGACGGCCGCAGGGGTCCTGGCCTGCCGGTACGCGACCGCAGGTACTTTTGCATCGGATGTCGCCGGTATCGCGGTATCGCCGATCCACTGATATCGCCGATGCCACCGATGCCACCGATGCCACCGATGCCACCGATGTCGGCAATGCATGCAATATCAGCTATGTCGCCGATGCGGGCAATGTCGGAGGTTCGGTACGTCTGGCGTAAAGGGTGGGGAGACAAGTCACAGGCTCGGCTTACGGTGCTCTGACGGGCAATGGGAAAGGCTGGGACGGAGACTCGGCTGTGCTGGTCGGAGCGCTGTTCCGGCGCCGCCGTGACGGGGAGCGGGCCGCGATCGGGGCCCGGCCCTGGTCCCGGGTCCCCTTCCGCGTCCGGTGGCCGGGAACGTCGGGGCGAGCCGGCCGAGACGGCCGGGACTCGCCCGGAGCGGCGGGATCCCGGATGCTGGAGTACCGGGCTCCGGTCCCCCCTGGCCGGCAAGACCGTGAAGCGAGCTGACTGAGGAGAGAGCTGTGAGCACCGAGAACGAGGGAGCCGGCGTCCCGTCGGAGGCCAAGCCGCCGACCGGGCCGCAGCCTGACAGCGCCCCCGCGTCCGCCTCCGGCGACCGGACTCAGGACGCCCCGCCCGCCCCCGCCACGCCCCCCGCGGCACCCCCGCCGCCGGACTTCGCCCCGCAGGCCGGCGGGCCCGAGGGCGCCGGTCCGGCCGACCAGGACCGTACGCAGCAGCTGCCGCCGACGCCCGCCGACGGCCCCCCGGCGCAGCCCCACCAGCCGCCGCAGCCGCCCGGCGCCCAGGGCTCTCCGCTGCCGCCGCCCTCCACCCCGTACGCCGCGGCCGGGCACGGTGCGGCGGGCGGCGGCTGGGGAGCGCCCCCGCAGGGCGGCGACCCGTGGGCCGTGCCCGGCGCGTATCCGGCGGCCCCGAAGCGCAACGGCGGCTTCGTCGCCACCCTGCTGGTCGCCGCGCTGGTCGCGGGCGGTGTCGGCGGCGGTGTGGGCTACTGGGCCGCGGGCCGCAACGACAGCTCCTCGACGACGGTCTCCGCGTCCGGCGACCCCGGGGCGCTGAACCGCAAGCCCACCTCCGTCTCCGGGATAGCGCAGCGGGCGCTGCCCAGCGTCGTCACCATCGAAGCGCAGGGCGCCAGCGGCGACGGCGGCACCGGCACCGGCTTCGTCTACGACAAGCAGGGCCACATCCTCACCAACAACCACGTCGTCGCCAGCGCGGCCGACGGCGGCCGGCTGACCGCGACGTTCTCCAACGGCAAGAAGTACGACGCCGAGGTCATCGGCCACGCCCAGGGCTACGACGTCGCCGTCATCAAGCTCAAGAACGCCTCGGGCGCCACGCTCAACCCGCTCCCGCTCGGCAAGTCCGCCAATGTGCAGGTCGGCGACGCCACGATCGCGATCGGCGCACCGTTCGGCCTGTCCGGCACGGTCACCACCGGCATCATCAGCGCCAAGGACCGCCCGGTGGCCTCCAGCGACGGCGGCGGCACCAGCGCCTCGTACATGAGCGCCCTCCAGACCGACGCCTCGATAAACCCCGGCAACTCCGGCGGCCCGCTGCTGGACGCCGGCGGCAACGTCATCGGCATCAACTCCGCCATCCAGTCGGCCGGCAACGGCGGCGGCCTGGGCGGCGACCAGCAGTCCGGCAGCATCGGCCTGGGCTTCGCGATCCCCATCGACCAGGCCAGACGGGTCGCCGAGGACCTGATCAGGACGGGCCAGCCGGTCTATCCGCAGATAGGTGTCCAGGTCGGCATGAAGGAGAGCGGCGACGGCGCGACCATCGCCCAGACCGGCAACAGCGGCTCCGACTCGGTCACCCCGAACGGCCCGGCCGCCAAGGCGGGGCTCCAGCCCGGCGACACCATCACCAAGCTCGACAGCACCATCATCGACAGCGGCCCGACCCTCATCAGCGAGATCTGGCAGCACAAGCCCGGCGACCACGTCACCCTCACCTACAAGCGCGGCGGCAAGGAGCACACCGCCCAGGTCACCCTGGGGCAGCGCACGGGCGACAAGTGACGCGCTAGTCTGAACCCCGCGACACCGCACTCCGGTGCCGCGGGGAGGCTTGCCCGAGCGGCCTAAGGGAACAGTCTTGAAAACTGTCGTGGCGGCAACGTCACCGTGGGTTCAAATCCCACAGCCTCCGCAGCTCAGTGCAGCGAAACGGCCCCTGACCAGGAAGATCGGTCAGGGGCCTTCGTTTTTTGGCGGTCAAACCGCCGGGTGCGCGCCTGGCGGGGTCACCTTTGTGTCGTTTCCTTCGTGCGGTTGTGGGCCTCTCACGCCCTGCGCCGGTCGGGACTGCGGCTCCACGGTTCCGGCCCGTTGTGGAGGGGACCAGCCGTGTTCGAGCCGCGCCAGGGTGGGGATGTCGCGCCGTGACAGCGGTCGGCCGGTTGCGGGCGTCTACCGCTCGCAACTGGCCGACAGGGGTGAGCGGGTGACCGGTTGAGCACGTCGAACGCGAGGAAGTCAGGCAACTGAGGGAAGCAGACTCCGAGTTGAATCGGCGGATGAGATTCGCGGGTCCCTCTGACATCTCAGCGCGGTGAGGCGGTGGGCTTCTTGACGGTCCATCACCCGGACCGGTCATCGGGTGAGTCGGCGCACTGGCGTGTCAGGGCGGTCGGCGGGGCCGGCTGCGGCGCCCCCGGGGCAGACGCGCCGGCCCAGCGACGTGTCCACTGGTTTCGGACCCTGTTCGTGTGTGCTTCGCCCAGTGTTCACGGGGCGTGTCTCGAACGGTTCGGCGCGTGCTGCCAATCTGCCTGCCGACAACGTTCGGCGACTGGAGTGTGGAGCATGCGCAAGACGGCCTTCGGTTGGAAGCAGACCACGGCGGGTGCTGCCGCGGCGGCGCTGGTGATGGGGGGCGCCTTCATGGGGGTGGCCGCCGCGTCGCCCGCTGAGCCGCGGCAGGGTGAGAGCGTGCCACAGCACGTCTTCTACATCATGATGGAGAATCACGGGAAGTCCCAGATCATCGGCAATAACGCCGATGCGCCCTATATCAACCAGCTCGCCAATAAATACAACACTGCGTCGAACTTTCATGGGGTCACCCACCCCAGCCTGCCCAACTACCTGTCCGCCTTCTCCGGGTCGTTCCAGGGCATCTGGGACGACTGCAAGGCGGGAGCGGCGGTGACCTGTTCCCCGGAGGAGTTCGTCCCGGGTTCGGGCGACGCGACCGACACCGCTTCGCTGACGCCCGCCCAGGTGGCCAGCGCGAGCAAGACGCCGCACATGTTCTCCGGCCGCAACCTCGTCGACCAGCTGGAGGCGAAGGGGCGGACGTGGAAGGCGTACATGCAGTCCATGCCGCAGGCGGGCTTCGAGGGCGAGTACGCGCCGGGCAACGTCAACGGCACCACGGTGAAGCTGTACGCGCAGAAGCACAACCCGTTCATGTACTTCTCGGACGTCAACTCTCCGGGCAACCCCCGGCTGAAGCGGGTCGTGCCGTTGGAGAAGAACTTCGACGCGGACCTGGCCTCGGGCACGGTTCCGGACTTCTCCTGGATCAGCCCCGACCAGTGCCACGACATGCACGGGATATCCCCGAGCGCCGCGGCGATCGTCGGCCTCCCTGACTGCGGCACCCCCAGTTCCGGCCTCGACCATGGGGCGATCCGGCTCGGTGACCGGTTCCTCCGCGACACGGTCACCAAGATCATGAACTCCCCCACGTGGAAGTCGAGTAACTCCAGCATCGTCATCAACTGGGACGAGAACGACTACTCCGGCTACTCCGGAGGGCCGGGCAGCCCGGTGGGGGCGAAGGGTGCCGTGCTCGGCGGCGGGGACGCGCCGCTGATCGTGATCAACTCCCACGGCGGCCCGCACAAGGACTCCAACGTTCCCGCCGACCACTACACCGTGCTCGCCACGCTTGAGCACATGTGGCACCTCGGCTGCCTGGAGAACACCTGCTCGCCCCGCACCTCCGGCTCGCTACGGGATCTGTTCGCCCGCTAGATGCGATACCGCCCCGGGGGACCTCCCTCCTCCCGCAACCTCTCGTGGCGGTAACGCCATCGTGGGTTCCCGTCCCACAGGCTCCGCGGTTCAGCGCAGCGAAAAGGCCCCTGACCAGGGAACGGCTGGTCGGGGGCCGTTGCCGTCGTCGCCGTCACCGTCACCGTCGCCGTCGCCGTCGCCGTCAGTGTTGCCGTCAAGTGGGCTGGAACGGCAGGTGCTTCACGGGGCCTCTCGGCGCCGGTACACCAGCCACCCGCACCACGCGACGGCGGCGGCGTACGCCCCGAACACCCCAGGGCGACTCCGGGTGTCAGATCGCTTCCGATCAACGCCATGGTGAAACCGTCGACGCCCGCAGTGCCGCTCATCGCAGCCCGAGCTGCCGCGAACGGGAGCCAACTCGATACGTCGCCGACACCAGGTATCTGGTTTCCGGGACTGCGGGTTCCCGGACGTCGGCTGTACCGGCGGACTCGTCGGTCCTCATTGCGCCTTGAACTCCTGCTCGGCGACGGACAGATAGAAATCCTCCAGCGAGGGCGGATCCGCCACCAGCCAGTGGAGGGGGACGGAGTGTTCAGCCGCGAGATCCCCGACCGGGAACCGGGTCAGTCCGATGACGCTCGCATTCCCCTCCGAGGCGACGTGGAGCACGCCACCCTTTTCTTCCACCAGGGGTCGTAGACGTTCAAGGGCCGGACTTTGGAGCGTGACCCTGTCGTGAACGGTACCGGCAAGATCCCCGATGGCTTTTCTGGCCACCACTTGTCCGCGGGCAAGTACGACGAGGCCGTCGACCAGCTGACCCGGTTCCGCAAGCTGATGACTGGACAGGAGCACAGCCCGCCCCTCGCCGGCGAATGTGCGGAGAAGGTTCCGGAGCCAGTGAACGGAGTGCGGGTCGAGTCCGTTGGCGGGTTCGCCGAGGATCAGCATGCGCGGGTCTCCGAGCAGTGCCTGTGCGATGCCGATGCGCTGTGCCGTTCCCAGCGACAGCCGCCCGAGAAGCAGTGTTCCCGCGTCCCGCATCCCGACCCGCTCCAGCACCTCGTCCACCCGCCCGTCCGGAACGCCGATGCCAGCAGCCACCTGCGAAGATGCGCCCGCACCGCGTGTCTGGGATGTCCGGAAACTCCCCCCAGGGCCGCTCCGACAACCCGCGCGGGGCCGCGCCAAGCGGCCAACGGCCGCCCCATGAAGAGGGTTTCACCGGCCCCGGCGACAACCCGAGCATCATGCGGATGGCCGTGGTCCTACCCGCCCCGTTCGCACCCAGAAAGCCGGTCACCGTGCCCGGGAGCAGTTCCAGGGAGACTCCGGAGAGCACGCGACGGCCCCGGAAGTCCTTGGTCAGATCGCGCGCACGAAGCAACGCGGGCCCGTGGTTCGCCTCATCCATGAGCCAACCAGGACAGCAGCCCGAAGAGCGCGAGGAGGGCGAAGGCGAAGCCCCCTCCGGCACCAGGCGACCTGCGTCGCACCGCGCACCATGCCGCCATGCAGAGCGAGGGCACCCAGCCGACGAAGTACGGAATCCAGCCGACTCGCACTGCGGACTCGGTGCGCAGGATGACGAATGCCACGAAGGGTGCCCTGTTCCTGCTGCCCTACTGCTTCTACTGCTTCTACTGCCCCTGCTGCTCCTGGGGTGCGGGCGCGTCGGCGTCGTGGAGGTGCTTGAGGGCGGCGCGGGCGTTGGGGGCGTCGTCGCAGGTGGTCCAGAAGTCGTGGGTGACCACGCGTTCCGACAGGTCGAGTTGGCGGGCGCGCAGCGCGTCGACCTCGGCCCGCTCCTCGTCGTTCCAGCCGGGGGAATCGGCTCGCTCGGTCTCGTGGAAACGACCGTTGTCCTTGGTGTGGGTCCAGCCGGGCAGCGGTACGACCGACCACGGCAGCCGCTTGTAGAGGGCGGCGAGCGCGGCCTGGACCTGGTGCAGCTCCAACTGGGCTTCCCGCAGGTCCTGGGGGAAGTCATGGGTCTTCTGCTTGTCAGCCACGATCGAAGGATACCGCTCACCCGTTCGAATCTCGGGAGGGTGGCGGGTGGGCGGGTGCGCGTGTGGCGGCGGGGTTCGCTCCGGGGTTCTCTGCCCCTCCCTTCTTCTCCGGGCTCCCTGTCGCTCTTCCTTCTCTGGGTTTCCTGCCTCTCTCCCCTCTCTACGTGGTCGCTGCTCCCCGGGTTCGCTGCCCCCGGGATCTCGGCGTGGTGCGGGAATTGCCGGGCGATACCGTGGGGGAACGGCAGCGCCCGGGGTGAGGTACGGGGCGGGCGGTCGGGCGGCGGAAGGCGCTGCGCCGACGATGTGGTGCACAGGACGGGAAGTGCTGGCAATGGGTACGCGGAGGTCCGGGATACGGGGCGGGGCCCGGGGCGGCGCCGTCGTCATACGGCGGGCCGAGGAGCGGGACGCCGGGCGGCTGACGCGGATGGTGCGTACGTCGGGGGCGTACGAGGGGCCTTATGCGGCAATGGTGGACGGGTATCGGGTGGGGCCCGACTACATCTCCGCGCACCGGGTCTTCGTGGCTGCCGGGGGCGAGCGCGGCGACGGCGAGGTGCTCGGTTTCTATGCGCTGATGGTGGATCCGGTCGGGCCCGCGGAGCTGGATCTGCTGTTCGTGGCGGACCGGGCGCAGGGGCTGGGAATCGGCCGGCTGCTGATCGAGCATCTGCGGGGCGAGGCGCGGCGGGCCGGTGCCGGCCGGGTGCGGATCGTTTCGCATCCGCCGGCCGAGGGCTTCTACCGGAGTGTGGGGGCGCGGCGTATCGGGACGGTGCCGGCGTATCCGCCGGCGGTGGCCTGGGACCGGCCGGAGCTTTCACTCCCGGTGGAACCGGAGTTCTCGGGGGAGCCGGAGTTCCGAGGGGAGCCGGAGCCTTCGGTGGAGTCGGCCTGAGCGGCGGCTGATGTCCCGACCGGAACGCGCGCCGCGCAATTCGCTGGCGGTGGGGTCGTTCTGCGGGGGATCGTACGGGTATGGCGCGATCGTTCGAGGAATTGGTGGCGGAGGCCGACGCGGTCTCGGTGGCGGGCTGGGACTTTTCCTGGCTGGCCGGGCGGGCCACGGAGCAGCGGCCTTCGTGGGGTTATCAGCGGCAGCTCGGGGAGCGGCTGGCGCGGGCGTCCGCCGCGCTCGACATCCAGACCGGGGGCGGGGAGGTGCTCGCCGGGGCGGGCGCGTTCCCGCGGGTGATGGCGGCCACGGAGTCCTGGCCGCCGAATATCGCCAGGGCGACGGCCTTGCTGCATCCGCTGGGCGCGGTGGTGGTGGCCGATGAGGACGAGCCGCCGCTGCCGTTCGGGGACGCGGCGTTCGATCTGGTGGCCAGCCGCCATCCGGTGACCGTGTGGTGGGACGAGATCGCCCGAGTGCTGCGGCCGGGCGGTACGTACTTCTCCCAACAGGTCGGCCCGGCCAGCGTGTTCGAGCTGGTGGAGTACTTCCTGGGGCCGCAGCCGGAAGAGGTGCGCCGGGCCCGTCACCCCGACAGTGCGCGACGGGATGCACGGGCGGCGGGGCTGGACGTGGTCGATGTGCGGGCGGAGTCGCTGCGGACCGAGTTCTTCGACATCGGGGCGGTCGTGTATTTCCTGCGGAAGGTGGTGTGGATGGTGCCGGGCTTCGCGGTCGACCACTACCGCGACCGGCTGCGGGAGTTGGACGCCCTGATCCGGCGCGAGGGCGCCTTCGTGGCGCATACGACGCGGTTTCTGATCGAGGCGCGGAAGCCGGCGGCGTAGGGCCGTAGGGCGGAGAGCGCACGCACATCGCTGACGTCCCCGGACAGCACACCTAGTGCCGTGCCGCCGACGCGAGGGTTGCGCGGGCCTCGTCGTCCGGCAGTCCGGTGTGACGGGCCGCCGCGAGCAGCCGTTCGGCGAGTTCGGGGCCGAGTCCGGACTCCCAGGCGCGGCAGGCGGCCCAGAAGAGGCGGGCGTTGCGCTGCCCCCGGGGGGAGGCGCGGACGAAGCGTACGAGGGCGGCGGCCTGCTGCGGGCCGGAGCCGGGGTCCGCGTACGGGCCGGAGCGCGGGGGTGTGCGGCGGGTGGCGCCGGGCGGGGGCGTGAGCAGGGCGAGCAGCGCCCGCGGTACGGGGGCGGGGCGGCGCGGTGTCCCCGGCGCGAGCACATACCGCCCGCGGGTGGTCAGCGAGCCGGGCCCGACCAGGTAGCCGCCGGTGCCGCGGATGTCGATGCCGGGGGCGAGCCGCCCGGCGGAGTTGCCGACGGGCGGCACCGGCGGGCCGGTGAACCAGAGGTGCCGGCCGCCGCTCGGGGTGAGGACGGTGACGGTCGGCGGGAGCGGGAAGGCGTGCGCCTCGGCGACGAAATGGAGGGCGGTGAGGCCGTCGGCGCCGTTCTTGGTGTCGAGGTCGACGCCGATGAGGTGGTGCGGGGGCCGGCCGCAGGCGATGCCGTAGCCGGTCGCCCAGGGGGCGGCGGCGAACATGCGGCGGACGGTGAGCGGATCAATGCTCGCGTCGTGCACGCCGTGCCCGAGCCGGCCGCAGGCGCCGCGGCAGGGCGGGGTGCCGGGCCGGTCGTGGCCGTCGCGGTGCGGGGACCGGATGGCGGGGAGCTTGGTGCGGGTCAGGGGGATGACGGCGTAGCCGCGCTCGGCGGCCATGAGGGCGTGCGCGAGGGCGGTGTGGTGTGCGTCCGCCGACCCAGGGGCGGGGGTGTCACCAGGGGAGGGGCCGAGGTCGGCGGGGAGGTCTTCCGGGACCTCGGCCGCGGCCGGTGTTCCGGTGCTCGGTGCGGTATGGCGTCGGGGCATGGCCATAGATCCATTTTCGTACGAATGTTCGATGAAGGGAAGGGGGAATCGGAGGGCGTGCGAGGTGATCGGGGAGTGCGCCGGGGGTCGGGGAGCCGGGGGCGTGCTGTTCCCTTGGGGTGGGCGGCCGGTAGTGGGTCGTGGGGGCATCCAGAGGGTGTAAGTGGGGGCGTCGGGGTTTACCCGGGGTTCCTCATGCTTGCGAGGGAATCGCCCGTTGCCGGTGGGTTCGCCGGGGATTCGGTGGGCAATTCTGAGGTCGCGACGTCGAGGCAGGTGCCGCGGTGGTCGGCCAACTACCCGGTGCGCAAACGGAGTTCGGGCTACAGGGGTCGGCCGTGGTTCGTGTTCGGGGCGGGATCCGGGAGGCTGGATCCGGGTTCCGGTGCACGGTCCGGCGGCCGGATCCCGTCACCAGGAGCGGTAGTTCGGACGCAGCAGTGAAGTGGCAGTTCGAAGCAGCAGTTCAGAGCCAGAGATTGCGTTCCTTGGGAGGAAGAGACATGGCAAGCACCCGTACCGCCCGTGTCATCGCTGTCGCCCTCGCGTTGCCTTTCGCTGCCGCGCTCTGCACCGGTGTGGCGCAGGCCGACAACGGTGGCTTTGCGAACAACGGGTCGAGCGCGGCCGTCACGAACCAGGTGGGGACCGGTGTCGGTCACGACAACGACGGCAACTCCACGACCGGTCAGCAGGTGGCCAACGGTCCCGGGGCGTCCAACCGGAACAACACCGCCAGCGTGAACGGTTCCGGCGTCACGGTCATCGACCAGGGTGACAGGGTCGGCAACCGTGACATCGACTTCGACCGGATCTGGTGACCCCGGCCCGCCGCGCCGCGGTGCGGCGGCTGACCGGGGGGTGATGCGGGGTACGGCGTGTGCGGACGGTGGGCTGCTCTGGGGTTCGCCGCGCGTACCTTGACAGCGAGCGGGTTTCTGACGGACAGTCAGAAACCCGCTCGCTCGTTCGTGCGCCCGGACGGTCCCCATGGGCCACCGGGAGGCCCCGAGGGCCGCAGGGGTGTGTCAGCGCCTCTGGCGCACGGCCGCCACCAGAAGGGGAGGCCCGCCGTCGTGCACCTCGTCCCCACCCCGCGCCGGCAGCGGTTGCGCGCCGAACTCCGTGCGCACTTCCGGCGGTTGATGCCGGAGGGGCCGGCAGAGGACCCCGCGGCGCAGGGTGCGGTACTGCGCCGGATCGGCGCCGACCGGCTCCCCCAAGCGCCTATGAGGGTGGCGAGTCGGAGCGGATGAACCGCGCGGTGCAGATCGACACCTTGGGGGGCGGAGTGAGCGAGGTCCAGCGGGAGATCGTGGCCACGATGCGACTGGGGATGCGGAGGGGGCGTCGGTGACGGAGGAGACGCGTACGGTGGACGAGGCGGGTGCGGGGGACGGGGCGGCCCGGGTGGCCGCGCAGGAGCGGGCCGCCTTCGAGAAGCGGCTGAAGTCCTACGAGGGCCGGGGCGCCGCCGCCTCCGGAGCGGGCCGGGACCCCGTCAACGAGCCGATGATCCGCCACTGGTGCGAGGCGATGGGGGACGCCCACCCCGCCTACCGTGGGCCCGGCGCCGTCGCCCCGCCGACCATGCTCCAGGCGTGGACGATGGGCGGGCTCTCCGGGCACCAGGGGCGCAACACGGCGCACGACGAGCTGTTCGCGCTGCTCGACGGTGCCGGCTGCACCTCGATCGTCGCCACCGACTGCGAGCAGGAGTACCTCCGTCCGCTGCGCCCCGGGGACGCGATCACCTTCGACGCGGTGATCGAGTCGGTCTCGGGGCGCAAGACCACGAAGCTGGGCACCGGCTACTTCGTCACGACCCGGATGGACGTGCTCGCGAACGGCGAACCGGCCGGGACGCACCGCTTCCGCATCCTCAAGTACGCCCCGGCGGCGCGGCGTACGCAGCCTGCCGAGGGGTCCGGGGCGGCGCCCGGGGGCGGCCGGGGCGGGCCGTCCAAGGGGAAGCGTCCGCGGCCGGTCGTCAACCGGGACAACGCCGGGTTCTGGGACGGGGTCGCCGCCGGCAGGCTGCTGATCCAGCGCTGCGGCGGCTGCGGGGTGCTGCGGTTCCCCTGGCTGCCCGGGTGCAACGCCTGCGGCGCGGCGGAGTGGGACACGGTCGAGGCGTGCGGCACCGGCACCGTCTACTCGTACGTGGTGATGCACCATCCGCCCTTCCCCGCCTTCGCGGAACCTGATGGTGCCGCTGACGCGGCGGGGCCGTACGCGGTGGGGCTGATCGAGCTGGCGGAGGGCGTGCGGATGGTCAGCAACGTCGTCGGGGTGCCCTGCGACGAGGTGCGCGTCGGGATGCCCGTGCGGCTCGCGTTCCTGACGGTGGACGGGGAGTGGGAGCTGCCGGTGTTCCGGGCGGACCCGCCCGGGGGGAGCGCCGGGGGAGGCGAGGGCTGATGGACGTCACGCCCACGGAGGAGCGGCTGACCGCGTACCTCGGGCCGGGGGCCGAACTCCTCGAAGATCTGGGCGAGTTGCCGACGAAGGAGGAACGGGCGTGAGCCTTCCTGCGAGCGATGACCCGGCCGTGCCCGTCGCCGCCCCGGGCGACGAGCTGCCGCCCCTGACGCTCCCCATCACCCGCACCCTGATCGTCTCCGGGGCCATCGCCTCACGGGACTACCAGGACGTGCACCACGACGCCGAGGCGGCCAGGGAGAAGGGCTCCCCGGACATCTTCATGAACATCCTCACCACCAACGGGCTGGTCGGCCGCTACATCACCGACCACTTCGGCCCCCGGTCCGTCCTGCGCAAGGTCGCCATCCGGCTCGGCGCGCCCAACTACCCGGGAGACACCATGGTGTTGCGCGGTACGGTCACCGCCGTCGACGGCGACACGGCCCACGTGCGGGTCATCGGCGCCAACGGCCTCGGCCACCACGTCACCGGCACCGTCGTCGTCACCGTCCCCGCCGCCGAGGGCCGGGCGGCCACCCGATGACCCTCCACCGCCCCGACGCGCTCGGCGGCCGGGCCGCCATCGCCGGCATCGGCGCGACGGAGTTCTCCAAGGACTCCGGCCGCAGCGAGCTCAAGCTCGCCGTCGAGGCCGTGCACGCCGCCCTCGACGACGCCGGGCTGACCCCGGCCGACGCCGACGGCCTGGTCACCTTCACCATGGACACCAACCCGGAGATCACGGTCGCCCAGGCGGCCGGCATGGGTGAGCTGTCGTTCTTCTCCCGCGTCCACTACGGAGGCGGTGCGGCCTGTGCCACCGTCCTCCAGGCGGCCCTGGCGGTCGCCACCGGGCTCGCCGAGGTCGTGGTCTGCTACCGCGCCTTCAACGAGCGCTCCGGCCGCCGCTTCGGCTCCGGCGTCCAGCAGCGCGAACCGTCCGCCGAGGGCACCGCGCTCGGCTGGAACCTCCCCTTCGGACTGCTCACCCCCGCCTCCTGGGTGGCCATGGCCGCCCGGCGCTATCTGCACACCTACGGCCTGACCCCGGACGCCTTCGGCCATGTCGCGGTTACCGACCGCCGCCACGCCGCCCGCAACCCGGCCGCGTACTTCTACGGGAAGCCCATCACCCTCGCCGACCACGCCGCCTCCCGATGGATCGTCGAGCCGCTGCGCCTGCTGGACTGCTGCCAGGAGACGGACGGCGCGCAGGCGATCGTGGTGACGTCCGTGGAGCGGGCCCGCGACCTCCCGCACCCGCCCGCGCTGATCACGGCGGCGGCGCAGGGGGCCGGCCGCGCCCAGGAGCAGATGACCAGCTTCTACCGCGACGACCTGACCGGCCTGCCCGAGATGAACGTCGTCGCCCGCCAGCTCTGGCGCACGTCCGGGCTCACCCCCGCCGACATCGACGTCGCCGTCCTCTACGACCACTTCACCCCGTTCGTGCTGATGCAGCTGGAGGAGTTCGGCTTCTGCGGCCCCGGGGAGGCGGCCGGTTTCGTGGCCGCCGACAGCCTCCCCCTCAACACCCACGGCGGCCAGCTCGGCGAGGCGTACCTGCACGGGATGAACGGCATCGCCGAGGCGGTGCGCCAGCTCCGCGGCACCAGCGTGAACCAGGCCGGGACCCCCGCCCACGCCCTGGTCACGGCCGGTACGGGTGTCCCCACCTCGGGGCTGGTCCTGGGCCGGGCGTAGTGCGGGCGGCCGCCGTCCCCCGCCGTGGACGATCATGGTGGTCCGGTCGCGGCCTCCCCGCCGGGCCGTCCGTACCCTCGGCGCTCCCCGGGGCCTTTCCGACGGGTCAGGGGCGGACAGGCCCTAGGGGGACGACGCCTCCGCTCCCCCCTGAGGAGGTGAGGCGGGCCCCGCGCGTACGACTTGAGAGGGACGCCGCTTCGGCACCCTGGGCCGATCCATCCGGACCGCCTTCGCTTCTAGCGTTGAGCCCATGACCACGTCTGTGTGCACCAGCGCCTCGACCCCCGCTGTGTTCCCGTCGTTCGCCTCCTACGTACGGGCCCGGGGACCGGTTCTGCTGCGCGCCGCGCGGTCCCTGTCCTCGAACCCGAACGATGCGGAGGACCTGCTCCAGACCGCGCTCACCAAGACCTTCGTGGCCTGGGAGCGCATCGAGGACCACCGCGCGCTGGACGGCTATGTCCGCCGTGCGCTGATCAACACCCGCACCTCCCAGTGGCGCAAGCGCAAGGTGGAGGAGTTCGCCTGCGACGAGCTGCCGGAGCCGGACCCGACGCCGGCGCCCGATCCGGCCGAGCTCCAGGGGCTGCGGGACGCGATGTGGCGTGCGGTGATGCGGCTGCCCGCCCGGCAGCGGGCGATGGTCGTCCTGAGGTATTACGAGGACCTCAGCGAGGCCCAGACCGCCGAGGTCATGGAGGTCTCGGTCGGCACGGTCAAGAGCGCCGTCTCCCGCGCGCTGGCCAAGCTCCGGGAGGACCCGGAGCTGGCCCTCATCGGGTCCTGACCCCGCCGAACCGTTTCGCCGAACTGTTCCTCCGCCGCGGTACCGCCGCGGTACCGGCCCGGTCCGGCGGCCGTGGCGCCGCCGTTACGGGCCGCGGCCCACCAGCAGCCGGCTCACCCCCTGCTCCAGGGCCGTGATGCGGTCGGCCAGGCCGGCCTGCTCGGCGTCCTTCGCGTCGCGCAGCAGGAGTTCGATCTGGGCGAGCTGGCTGGCGATCTCGGCGAGGCGGGCGGATTCGTCCTGGTCGGCGGGAGGGGACGGCAGCGGGGCGGCGTCCGGCGGGGCGGGCTCCTGCGGTGGTGCGGGGGACGCCGTGGGTGGCAGCCCGGACTCGGCCGGCTCTGCGGCGCGTGCCCCGGACGCCGTCAGCAGGCGCTTCAACTGATCGGCCTGGGCGGCGAGTTGGCGGTTCTTGCGGTGCAGTTCGAGGAAGACGTTGACCTTGGTGCGCAGCAGCCAGGGGTCGAAGGGTTTGATGAGGAAATCGGCGGCGCCGACCGTATAGCCGCGGTAGGCGTAGTTGGGGTCCACGGAGGCGCCGGTGAGCAGGATGATGGGGACGTCCTTCGTCTGATCCAGGCCCTTGATGTTGGCCGCCGTCTCGAATCCGTTCATGCCCGGCATCAGCACGTCGATGAGCACGACCGCGAACTCCTCGCGGAGCATGGCCTTGAGCGCTTCCTCGCCGGAGCGGGCGCGGACGACTTTCTGGGCGAGGGAGCCCAGTACGGCTTCGAGGGCGACCAGGTTTTCCTCCATGTCGTCGACGATGAGAATGCTGGCTGTCTCCTGCGGTGGTGTCATTGCTACTGCCCTGCCGTTCCCCCGTCGTCGGGTGCGGCGGCGGTGTCAGAGGAGGGGGAGGGGGAGGGGGATTCCGGTTCGGGGTGGTGCTCGCCGGTCTCCGGCGGGTGCGCGGCGGAGCCGGCCTCGGGGGCGTCCGGCGCGGGGGCGTCCGGCGCGGGGGTCTCGGGGTCGTTCCCCGTCGTCCCGTTCCCCGGTGTCCCGGACGTTGCCGTAACGGCCTTTGCCGTCCCGGACGTTGGCGTACCGGAGACGCCGGAATCCGGCCGGGGAGCCGCGAACGGGCCGTTCGCCGGGTCCAGCAGCCCGCAGATCACCGACAGCAGCCGGTCCACGTCCACCGGTTTCGGGATGTAGTCGTTGGCCCCGCTCTCGATGGCCTTCTCGCGGTCGCCCGGCATGGCCTTGGCGGTGAGCGCGACAATGGGGAGGGCGGCGAACCGGGGTGTCCGGCGAATGGCCCGGATCATTTCGTAGCCGTCCATTTCCGGCATCATGATGTCCATCAGGACCAGCGACACATCCGGTGCCCGGTCGAGGACCTCCAGGCCCTCGCGGCCGTTCTCCGCGTATTTGACGCTGATGCCGACCCGGCCGAGCACGTGCGTCAGCGCGAAGACGTTACGGATGTCGTCGTCGACGATGAGGATGCGGCGATCGGCCAGGACGCGCCCGGCGCGTCCGCTCAGCCAATCCTTGAGCCGGGTGGTCTCGGGCCAGGTGACGTCGCCGCCCTCGGCGGGCCGGACGGTCGTGCGGGGGGCGAGGCTCTCCTGGGTGGGGAAGACGTCGCCGCGCCGCGGGGTGAGGGCGGGTGGCGGGCCGGTGAGCTGCTCGGCCAGCACCGGGCGGCCCAGGGTTCCGTTGCCCGGCCCGGCCGTCCCGCCGGTCACGCCCGCCGCGCCGGCCCCGCCGGCCGCCACGGCACCCGCGCCCGGCTGTGCGCCGCTCTCCGCCGGGCGGGGCGCGGACGCCGGGCCGGGCGCCGGGAACGGCCCGGTGTAGCGCGCGGGCACGTAGAGCGTGAAGGTCGATCCGACGTCCACCTCGCTCTCGGCCTTGATCCGGCCGCCCAGCAGCGCGGCCATGTCCCGGCTGATGGAGAGGCCGAGGCCGGTGCCGCCGTATTTGCGGTTGGTGGTGCCGTCGGACTGCTGGAACGCCTCGAAGATCCCGTCGAGTTTCTCCGGGGGGATACCGATTCCGGTGTCCTTGACGGACATGGCGATCACGGCGTCGGCGGTGCGCAGCGACTCCTCCTCGAAGTCGGTGCCCGGTACCCGTTCCACGATCAGTTCGACGCCGCCGGTGGAGGTGAACTTCACCGCGTTGGAGAGGAGGTTGCGCAGAATCTGCTGGAGGCGCTGCTCGTCGGAGAAGAGTTCTTCGGGGACGTCGTCGCCGACCCTGACGTCGAAGCTGAGGCCGCGGTCGACGGTGAGCGGGCGGAAGGTCGCGCGGACGTAGTCGAGCAGCTTCTTCAGCGGCAGGGCCTTGGGGTGGACGTCCATCCGCCCCGCCTCGATCTTGGACAGGTCGAGGATGTCGTTGATGAGCTGGAGGAGGTCGGAGCCGGCGCGGTGGATGGTGACGGCGAACTCCACCTCCTGCGGGGTGAGATGGCCCTCCGGGTTGTCGGCGAGGAGGCGGGAGAGGACCAGCAGGGAGTTGAGCGGGGTGCGCAGCTCGTGCGACATGTTCGCCAGGAACTCGGACTTGTACTGGGAGGAGGTCGCCAGCAGTGCGGCCTTCTCCTCCAACTCGGCGTTGGTGAGCTGGAGTTCGTCGGAGCGCTGGCGCAGCTCGGCGGTCAGCCGCTGGGACTCCGACAGCAGGGACTCGGTACGGGAGTTGGCGATGATGGTGTTGATGGAGACGCCGATGGTGTTCACGAACTGGTCGATGAAGGCGAGGTGCACCTCGCTGAAGCGGCTGAAGGAGGCCAGCTCGATCACGCCGAGCACCTGGTCCTCGAAGAGGACCGGCAGGATGACGACGCTGGCCGGGGCCGACGCGCCGAGCCCGGAGCTGATGGTGATGTAGTCCGAGGGCACGGCCTCCACGAGGATGCGCTTCTTCTCCATCGCCGCCTGGGTGATCAGGCCCCAGCCGGGGGTGCCCATCCGCAGCCGCGGCAGCGCGCGCCGGCCCTCGGGACGGCCGGTCCCGTACCCGGCGATCAGCTCCAGCCCCTCGCCCGGCTCGGCCCCCGCCTCGGCCAGGAAGAACGCGCCGAACTGGGCGTTCACCAGCGGTGTCAGCTCGCGCAGGATCAGGTCCGCGACCTCGACCAGATCGCGGTGGCCCTGCATCAGACCCGCGATACGGGTCAGGTTGGACTCCAGCCAGTCCTTGGCGCGGGTGGTCTCGCGCAGGTTGGCGACCATCAGGTTGACGTTGTTCTTCAGGGCGGCGACCTCGCCCTGGGCGTCCACGGTGATCGACCCGGACATGTCGCCCTGGGTGACCGCGCTGGCGACCTCGGCGATCGCCCGCACCTGCGTCGTCAGGTTCAGCGCCAGCTCGTTGACGCTGGTGGTCAGCTGCTTCCAGGTCCCGTAGACGCCCTCGACCCGGGCCTGGCCGCCCAGCTGGCCCTCGCTGCCCACCTCGCGCGCCACCCGGGTCACCTCGGAGGCGAACGAGGAGAGGGTGTCGACCATCGTGTTGATGGTGGTCTTCAGCTCCAGGATCTCGCCGCGGGCGTCGACGTCGATCTTCTTGGACAGGTCGCCGCGGGCGACGGCGGTGGCCACCTGGGCGATGTTGCGGACCTGCGACGTCAGGTTGTCCGCCATGGAGTTGACGTTGTCGGTGAGGTTCTTCCAGACCCCGGACACCCCGTGGACCTGGGCGCGCCCGCCCAGCCGGCCCTCGGTGCCGACCTCGCGGGCCACCCTGGTGACCTCGTCCGCGAACGCCCGCAGCTGCTTGACCATGGTGTTCACGGTGTC
Source organism: Streptomyces sp. GS7 (assembly GCF_009834125.1). Taxonomy (NCBI): domain Bacteria; kingdom Bacillati; phylum Actinomycetota; class Actinomycetes; order Kitasatosporales; family Streptomycetaceae; genus Streptomyces; species Streptomyces sp. GS7. Next base: position 8,912,962 of record NZ_CP047146.1, on the reverse strand, counting down.
CTTCAGCTCCAGGATCTCGCCGCGGGCGTCGACGTCGATCTTCTTGGACAGGTCGCCGTTGGCGACCGCGGTGGTCACCTGGGCGATGTTGCGGACCTGGGAGGTCAGGTTCAGCGCCATGGAGTTGACGTTGTCGGTGAGTTCCTTCCAGACCCCGGACACGCCTCGGACCTGAGCCTGGCCGCCCAGGTTGCCCTCGGTGCCGACCTCGCGGGCGACCCGGGTGACCTCGTCGGCGAAGGCGGAGAGCTGGTCGACCATGGTGTTGATCGTCGACTTCAGCTCCAGGATCTCGCCCTTGGCCTCGACGGTGATCGTCTTGCCGAGGTCGCCCTCCGCGACGGCGGTGGCGACCTGGGCGATGTTGCGGACCTGGGAGGTCAGGTTGTCCGCCATGAAGTTGACGCTCTCGGTGAGGTCCTTCCAGACCCCGGACACGCCCCGGACCTGCGCCCGGCCGCCCAGCCGGCCTTCCGTGCCGACCTCGCGGGCGACCCGGGTGACCTCGTCGGCGAAGGCGGAGAGCTGGTCGACCATGGTGTTGATCGTCGACTTCAGCTCCAGGATCTCGCCCTGCGCGTCGACGGTGATCTTCTGGCTGAGGTCGCCGTTGGCCACCGCGGTGGTCACCTGGGCGATGTTGCGGACCTGCCAGGTCAGGTTGGACGCCATGAGGTTGACGTTGTCGGTGAGGTCCTTCCAGACCCCGGACACGCCCCGGACCTGCGCCCGACCGCCGAGCTGCCCCTCGGTGCCGACCTCGCGGGCCACCCTGGTCACCTCGTCGGCGAACGCCCGCAGCTGGTCGACCATGGTGTTCACGGTGAGCTTCAGCTCCAGCAGCTCACCGGTGGCCTCGACCGTCACCTGCTGGGTCAGATCGCCGCGGGCCACCGCCGTCGTCACCACCGCGATGTCCCGCACCTGCGCCGTCAGCCGCGACGCCATGGCGTTGACCGCCTCGGTCACGTGCAGCCAGTCGCCGGACAGCCCCTGGACCTTCGCCCGGCCGCCCAGGCGGCCCTCGGTGCCGACCTCGCGGGCGACCCGGGTGACCTCGCCGGTGAACAGCGAGAGCTGGTCGACCATGCGGTTCACCCCGCTGCCCAGGCGGCGCAGATCGCCGCGGAGCTGGCGGTTGCCGTCGTGCAGGTCGACATGCCGGGTCAGATCGCCGTCCGCGACCGCGTCCAGCACCCGGGTGGCCTTGGCGACCGGGACCACCAGTGCTTCCAGCACGGTGTTGGCCGCCTCGACATTGGTCGTCCAGCCGCCCTGGCCGGGGCTCGCGCTGATCCGTTCGTCCAGCCTGCCCTGCCGGATGACCTCATGGCGTACGCGCTGGAGCTCGGCGGCCAGATGCGCGTTGCGCGCGACGATCTGGGAGAAGACGCCGGTCATGTCGGCGAGCACGCCGTCGGTCGGGGTGCCGTCCTGGGGGCGCTCCACCTGGGCGGTGAAATCGCCGTCCCGCAGGGCGTGCATGGCCGCGAGCAGGGGGCGCAGCTCGCTCGTCCGCACCCACTCTCCGTCAGGGCGGGGAGTCGGGGGAGCAGTGGACCCGGGGCGGGTCGGGTCGGGTGCCATGGCACACCATCCCCCCATGGTCGAGATCGATCTGATCCAGAGCCTGTGAGGAGCCTTCGAGCTGGCCGGAACTGATCCAATTGGGCAGATATGTCATAGTATAAAGCGCCTCGTAATTGGACCTTCCCCCAGCACGCCAGGGGGCGCAGTGGCACCGCTGTCCCCACACACCACGGCTCCTCAGGACATCGAATCGGTGTCCCGCAAAGGGCTGCCGGCGAACCAGCTGGCAGCCGCCGGAGCGCGCCGGTTCGTCCGTACGCTGCTGACCGAACGGGCGGCTGCCCCGGACGCCGCACCTGGCGCCGCGGCCATCAGCCAGGAACTCATCGACCAGGCCGTGCTCCTGGTGAGCGAACTGGTCACCAACGCCGTCATGTACGCCGGGACCGAGATCGACGTGACCTGCCGGCTGGAGTACGGGCGAAAGCCCGCCGCGGGCACCGCAGGGGGGCGGGGCGACGGGAGCGCGCCCGATGGCCCGGCCACCGTCGGCATCGTCCTCGAAGTCTCCGACCGGCACCCCTCCCGCGTCGTACGCGGTGGGGTCGACGCCCGCAGCGGTGAGCCCGGTTACGGCCTCCAGCTCGTCAGCGCGCTCGCCGAGTCCTGGGGCGTGACCTACCGCAAGGCGACCAAGACGGTGTGGTTCCGGCTGGAGGCGACCGAGGGCGTGCGCGGGATCGAGCACGTCACCTCCGGGCCCCGTCCGCATGCGGCCGAGACCCCGGTGAGCGCGCCCCGCGGCCATGAGCGCCCCCGGCACGGCCACGCCTCCGAGTGGGCCGACCGCGGCGGCCCGTCCTTCCTCGCCGAGACCAGCGAACTGCTCGCCGGCCAGCTCGACCAGGACATGGTGACCGCGCTCGCGGCCCAGCTGCTGGTGCCGCGGCTCGCCGACTGGTGCGCGATCTGGCTGAGCGACGAGGGCGGCCGGATGCAGCTCTCCCGCGTCTGGCACGTCGACGAGCGGCGGATCGCCCCGCTCCGCGCCGATCTGGAACGCGACCAGCCCACCGACGCCGTCCGTACCGCCGGCACCCCCTGGCCCTGGCCGGAATGCGCCGGTGCGGCCCCCTCCGGCGGCTCGGCGCTGGCCTTCCCGCTGGTCGCCCGCGGCACCGAGCAGGGCGTGCTGCTGCTCGGCCGGGCGGGCCAGCTCAAGATGACCGACACCGTCGTACGGATGGTGGAGGACGTCGCGCGCCGGGTCGCCCAGGCCGTCTACACCGCCCGCCAGTACACCCGCCAGACCACCATCAGCCTGGCCCTCCAGCGCCGTCAGCTGCCCGCTTCGCTGGCCAGCATCGTCGGCGTGGACACCGCGATCGTCTACGAGCCGCACGGCGAGGGGCAGACCGTCGGCGGCGACTTTTACGACATCTTCCCGATGGGCGAGTGCCGCTGGTGCTTCCTCCTGGGGGACGTCCAGGGCAAGGACCCCGAGGCGATGTCGGTGACCGGGCTGGCCCGCCACCTGGTGCGGCTGCTGGCCCGTGAGGGCCACGGGGTGGAATCGGTCCTCGGGCGGTTGAACCTGGCCATGGCCGAGGAGAGCGCCGAGGCGGTGGAGCTCGGCGGCGAGCAGGCCAGCTCCCGCTTCCTGAGCCTGCTGTACGGCGAACTCGCCGTCGACACCGGCGTCCCCGGGGCCCGCTGCACGGTCGCCAGCGCCGGCCATCCGCCACCGCTGCACCTGTTCACCGACGGCTCCGTCGAGCCCGCCTCCGATCCGCAGATGCTCCTGGGCATCGACGAGGGCACCGAGTACCACGCCAGCACCTTCACCCTCGCCCCCGGCGAGACGCTGCTCTGCGTCACCGACGGGGTCACCGAACGCCGGTGCGGCAACTGGCAGTTGGACGACAACGACGGGCTGATCGAGGTGCTGCGCGACGGCCTCGGCCTGGGCGCCAAGGCCCTCGCGGAGCACGTGCGCCGAGCCGCCCACGACTTCGGCACCGGACCCGTGGAGGACGACCTCTCGGTCCTGGTCCTCCAGGCGGTGACCCCGAAGGCGGACCCGGCCGCGGACCCGGAGCAGGAGCTCCGGGTGTGACCCGGAGCGCACCCGGAGACGGGGCGCCGGTCCCGGGCGCACTGCCCGCCGCCCCGTCGGCGGCGTCATCCTTTCGAGCGACACGATCCCGGCCGTTTCCCGGCCGCCGGGGTAAAGAACACGCCACGGAGGCGTGACATACCCAGCGGTATGCCTCGACAATCGCAGCACCACTACCCGCCCGTAACAAGCGGAGGCAACCCGGTGCTCAGCACGATGCAGGACGTACCGCTCACCGTCTCGCGAATCCTCACCCATGGGTCCACAGTCCACGGGAAGTCGCAGGTGATCACCTGGACCGGCGAGGCCGAGCCGCACCGCCGCACCTTCGCCGAGATCGGCCGCCGGGCCGCCCAGCTGGCGCACGCGCTGCGCGACGAGCTGGGAGTGGCCGCCGAGGAGCGGGTCGCCACGCTCCTGTGGAACAACGCCGAGCACATGGAGGCGTACCTCGGGATCCCCGCCATGGGCGCGGTGCTGCACACGCTCAACCTGCGGCTGCCGGCCGAGCAGTTGGCATGGATCGTCCACCACGCCGAGGACCGGGTCGTGCTGGTGAACGGGACGCTGATCCCGCTGCTGGCACCGCTGCTGCCGGCACTGCCCGGGGTGGAGCACGTGGTCGTCGTCGGCGGGGGCGGCGACCGGGGGCTGCTCGCGGAATCCCCGGCCCGGGTGCACGACTACGAGGAGCTGATCGCCGGCCGGCCGGAGCACTACGACTGGCCGGAGATCGACGAGCGGGAGGCGGCGGCGCTCTGCTACACGTCCGGGACGACCGGCGACCCCAAGGGCGTGCTGTACAGCCACCGTTCGCTGTATCTGCACTCGATGCAGGTGAACACCGCCGAGGCGTTCGCCCTCAGCTCGCGGGACATCACGCTTCCCGTGGTGCCGATGTTCCATGTGAACGCCTGGGGACTGCCGCACGCCGCGTTCATGGCCGGGGCCTCGCTCCTGATGCCGGACCGCTTCCTGCAGCCCGCCCCGCTCGCCGAGATGATCGAGCGGGTCCGGCCCACCATCGGCGCCGCCGTACCGACCATCTGGCAGGGCCTGCTGGCCGAACTCGACGCCCGCAAGCGGGACGTGGCCTGCCTGCACACCGTCGTCATCGGCGGATCGGCGTGCCCGCCGGCCCTGATGCGCGGATTCGAGGAGCGGCACGGGATCCGGGTCGTGCACGCCTGGGGCATGACCGAGACCTCGCCGCTGGGCAGCGTCTCGCACCCGCCGGCCGGGGTGAGCGGCGAGGAGGAGTGGGCCTACCGCGCCACCCAGGGGCGCTTCCCGGCCTCCGTCGAGGCCCGGCTGATCGGCCCGAACGGCGAGGAGCTGCCCCGGGACGGCGTCGCGGCCGGCGAGCTGGAGGTGCGCGGGCCGTGGATCGCGGGGGCGTACTACGGCGGGGCGCAGGGTGAACCGCTGCGCCCCGAGGACAAGTTCAGCCCGGACGGCTGGCTGCGCACCGGCGACGTCGGGACCATCACCCCGGACGGCTATCTGACGCTGACCGACCGGGCCAAGGACGTCATCAAGTCGGGCGGCGAGTGGATCTCGTCGGTGGAGCTGGAGAACCACCTGATGGCCCACCCCGGGGTCGCGGAGGCCGCCGTGGTGGCCGTGCCGGACGAGAAGTGGGGCGAACGGCCGCTGGCGACGGTGGTGTTGACGGACGGTACGGCGATCACGTACGAGGAGCTGCGGGCGTTCCTCGGCGAGCGGATCGCGCGCTGGCAGCTGCCCGAGCGGTGGGCGGTCATCCCGTCGGTGCCGAAGACGAGCGTGGGGAAGTTCGACAAGAAGGTGCTGCGGCGGCAGTACGCGGACGGTGAGCTGGACGTGACCCACCTGGCGTGAGCCGGTCCTCCGGGGTGCTGCGGGGTCCGGTCGCCCGGTCCCCGCACCGTCAGTTCGTACCGATCTTGGCCAGCAGGTCCACGATCCGGCCCTGCACCTCGGCGCTGGTGGAGCGCTCCGCCAGGAAGAGCACCGTCTCCCCGGCGGCGAGCCGCGGCAGCTGGGCCGGGTCCATGTCGGCGGAGGTGTAGACGACCAGCGGGGTGCGGTCGAGCAGCCCGTTGGCACGCAGCCAGTCGACGATCCCGGCCCGGCGGCGGCGCACCTGCATCAGGTCCATGACGACGAGATTCGGCCGTATCTGCGTCGCGAGCGTGACCGCGTCGGCGTCCGCGCCGGCCCGCGCGACCTGCATCCCGCGCCGCTCCAGCGACGCGGTCAGGGCGCCCGCGATGGCGTCGTTCTGCTCGATCAGCAGCACCCGCGGCGCAACGTCTTCGCCGTCGCGCGGGGCGAGCGCCTTGAGGAGGACGGCCGGGTCGGCCCCGTACGCGGCCTCCCGGGTGGCCTGCCCCAGACCGGCGGTCACCAGGACCGGCACCTCGGCCGCGCCCGCGGCCTGGCGCAGCGACTGGAGCGCGGTGCGGGTGATCGGCCCGGTCAGCGGGTCGACGAAGAGCGCCGCCGGATACGCGGCGATCTGCGCGTCCACCTCCTCACGGGAGTTGACGATCACCGGCCGGTAGCCGCGGTCGCTCAGCGCCTGCTGGGTGGAGACGTCCGGCGCCGGCCAGACCAGCAGCCGGCGCGGGTTGTCCAGCGGCTCCGGCGGCAACTCGTCGTCCATCGGCAGCTGCTGACGCTCCATCACCTCTATGGCGCCGTTCGGGCCGTCCAGCGGCTCGGGGCCCTCGCTGCCCTCGTCGGGTGCCGAGATGGCGAAGGCGCGGCCCTCGCCGGCCTCCATGAGATGCGCCTGCGGCCCCGCCTGCGGCTTGGCGGGCGGCTGCTGCCCGGCGGGCTGGTGGGGCGGCTGGGCGCCGACCGGCGGGTGCGCCTCGCGCGGGGTGCCCTCGGCGGGCGTACCGCGCTCGCCGTCACGCGGCGGCGCGGCGAGCTTGCGGCGCCGGCCGGAACCGGCGGAGGTGCCGCCGGGCGGCGTACCGCCCGCCGGTGCGGCGCCGGCCTGCGGCGCCGGGCGCTGCTGCTCGGCGAGCTGCTGGGCGAACGGCACGCCCTGGCCGAGCGTGCGCACGCTGAAGGCCCGGCCCTGGGAGGCGTCCGCCTCGGCCGGCGGCAGCGGCTGCCGGTGCGGGTGGGCCGTGGGCGGACCCTGCGGGGGTACGGGGGCGGCGCCCGGTGCGGGCGCGGCCTCCTCGGCGGGGCTGGGGCGTCCGCGCCGGCGGCCCGTGGGGGCGCCGGCGGGGGTGCTGGCGCCGCCGTCCGGGGAGGGGGCGATGCCGGGCGCCGAGCCGGTGGCCGTACCGGTCGCCGCGGCCGGTGTGTCCCCTTCGGCGGGCTGGGCGACAAGGCCCTCGGGGCCCGCCACGAACGTGCCGGACGCCTCGGCGTCGGCCATCGCCGCCGCCGCGCGTTCCTCGGCCGCGGCCCGCCGCCCCCGGCGCCGGCCGGTCGGCTCCGCCGGCGCGGCAGCCCAATCGCCTTGAGACTCAGGGGAGTCGGCGGCGGTCTCCGGCTCGCTGCCGGGCTGCGCGCCGGGCGCCTGCTCCGGTCCGCCGGCCACCGGACGGCGCGCCCGGCGGCGCCCCGTACCGGCACCGTCCTGCGGGCCGGCCGGCTGCCCGGCGGCCGCGGGCAGCGCCGGCACCGGCTGCCCGGCCCGGTCCTGCGGGTTCTGGTCCGCCGCGGCGGGCGGCAGCGCGAACGGCGTACGCGGCCCGGCGGGCGGCTGCGCCGCGGGACCGCCCGGCCGCTGCGGCGCGTTCGGGACCGCGGCCGTGGCGTCGGCCCGGCCCGGTGCCTCGGCCAGCGCCCGGCGCGCCCGCCGTCCCGCCGCCTGCACCGGCCCCAAACCCTCGGGTTGCCCGGGAAGTCGACCCTGGGCCGGTCCGTTCGGCGGTACCGGCCCGAGCGCCGGCGCCACCGCCGGCGTCAGCCCGTGCCCCGGCGCACCGGCGGGCTCCAGCGCGGGTGCCGGACCGGCACCAGGGCCCTGCCCCGGACGCCCGGCGCCCGCCGGTGCCCCGGACGGCAGCGCGGGCAGCGCGGCCCGGCCCTCCGGCGCCGGCCGCGCCCGGCGCCGGCCGCTCGGCGGTACCGACTCGGCCCCCGCCATGCCCGACGGCAGTCCCGCGCCCTGCGTACCGTCTCCCGCGGGACCCTGCGCAGCCCCGCCCGTACCGCTGCCCGGCGCCTGCTCCGCGCCCGAACGCCGGGCCCGCCGGCGCCCGGTGGGCTGCGCCGCGCCCGTGGCGTCCGGTGCGCCCGCGAGCGGCTCCCCGGCCCCGCCGGTGCCGCCGTGCTGCCCGCGGCCGTCCGTCCCGGGCACACCCCCGGCGGTCGCCGGACCACCGGTGCCCCCGCCCGCCGCCTCGTCCTTGCCGCCCTTACTGCCCTTGCTGTCCTTACCGCTCTTGCCGCTCTTCCCGCCCGCCGGCCCGTCCGGCGCCGCGTCATCCACCAGCACCGGCAGCTCCAGCACATACGCGCTGCCACCCGCACCGGCACCGCCCGGCGCCCCCGGCATTTCGTGTGTCTGCATCAGCCCGCCGTGCAGCCGGACGATCCCGCGCACCAGCGGCTCATGGACCGGATCGCCGCCGCCGTACGGCCCGCGCACCTCGATCCGTACGACCTCGCCGCGCTTGGCCGCCGCCACCACGATCGTCGAGTCACCGGCGACCTGCCCCGTACGGCCACCCGCCCCGGCAGCCGCCGCACCGACCGGCATCCGCCCCGTCGAGTCCACCCCCGCGACGTCCGCGATCAGATGCGACAGCGCCTGCGCAAGCCGCTCCGGGTCGACCATCGCCGCTATCGGCGGCGCATGCACCGCGAACTGCGCCCGCCCGGGCCCGATCAGCTCGACCGCGCCCTCCACACCGGCCGCGACCACCGCGTCCAGCGAGACCTTCACGAGGTCGAGCTTCTCCTTGCCGGAGTCCAGCCGCTGGTAGCTCAGGACGTTGTCCACCAGCGTCGTCATCCGGGCGTGCCCGGCCGCGAGATGGTGCAGGATCTGGTTCGCCTCGGGCCACAGCTGGCCCGCCGGGTCGGACGCGAGGGTGCCCAGCTCGCCGCCCAGCTCCTCCAGCGGCCCGCGCAGCGACTGCCCCAGCACCGCCAGCAGCTGGGCGTGCCGCGCCGCCAGCGCGTCGTACGGCCGCCGGTCGGTGAACGTCATCACGGCGCCCACGAGCTGATCGCCGTCCCGCACCGGCGCCGTCGTCAGGTCGACGGACACCGAACGGCCGTCCTTGGCCCACAGCGCCTGCCCGCGCACCCGGTGCTTGCGCCCGGACTTGAGGGTGTCGGCGAGCGGCGTGTCCTCCCACGGGAGCGCCGAACCGTCCCCCCGCGAGTGGTGGATCAGCGGGTGCAGCTCCTTGCCGCCCAGCTCGCTCGCCCGGTAGCCCAGGATCTGCGCGGCGGACGGGTTGACGAGCACGACCTTGCCCTCGGAGTCGACCCCGACGACACCCTCCGCCGCGGCCCGCAGGATCATCTCGGTCTGCCGCTGCTGGCGGGCCAGCTCGGTCTCGGTGTCCAGCGTCCCGGTCAGGTCCCGCACGACGAGCATCAGCAGCTCGTCGCCGGTGTAGCCGTTGCGGTGGTCGGCGTACGCCGCCTCGAAGGCGGACTCGTACGGGGTGCGGCCGTCCTCCAGATTGGCGCTGGTCACCTCGACCAGCAGCTCGGACCCGTCGGTGCGCCGCGCCACCATCCGCGTCGGCTTGGTCCGGCCCTCGACCTCGTCGTCCCGGCGCCGCATGGAGCCGGGGATGCGCTTGGAGTCGAAGGATGGCAGGAGGTCGAGCAGACCGCGCCCGACGAGGGCCGTGCCCGGCGTCTGGAAGGTCTCCAGCGCGATGGTGTTGGCGTTGACGACCGTGCCGTTGCAGTTGACGAGCAACAGCGCGTCGGGGAGGGCGTCGAGTATGGCTGCGAGGCGAGCAGCGCCTCGGGATGGCCTGCTGCTCACGACGACGCTTCCTCCCTGTTACCGCACCTTGCCGACTCGCCGGGGCGGGTCGCTGGGATGGAGTCTACGGGCACTTCCCCGCGACGCGGAGGCGGATGACGGGGAGGTTATGCCGCGCCACTGCGCGACTCACCGCACGCCCGACATGTGCCCCTCGTCCTGACCTGGCGCGCTACTGCGGCACGAACCGGGTCACAAAGCGGTCGACGGGAGCATGGGTTCGAAGCGGCCCCAGCGTTCGATCTCACACCCGTCGGTGCGCCGGAACTCGGCGTTGACGGGGCGCCCCGCCCAGGTCCCGCTGACATGCGCTCTGGCGGGACCGCCGTACATCATCGTGCACCGCGCGCCCTGCGGCACGGGCGCGAACGGGTCGCGGCCCCAGCGCGTCATCCTGTCGAGCCTGGCGCAGGCCCGCGCCGCGTCGAAGTGGTTGCCCCGAGCGGGGTGGCAGTAGAGCTCGAAGGTGCCGTCCGTACGGGCCGAGCCGGAGCCGGTGACGGTGACGGTGAGGTGGTCGGCGCGCCTGCCGCGGGCCCCGGCGGCCGCGTGGTGGCCCGTGTGCGAGACGCCGTCCGCGGACTGGTGGTGCGGCAGTGGGATCGGGGCGGCAGCGGCGGCCGGCGCCAGGGCGAGCGCGGCGACGACGGCCGCGGCGGCGGTGGCGGCACCGGTGGCCGCGGCGAAGAAGGAGGGCGTCCGGCGAGACGGCATCACGGGCTCCAGGGGGGCGAGTGCGGGGCGGTGCCCGGTCGGCACGCGCCCGGGGCGCACGACACGCGGATCGCCGCACGGCCCTGACACTCCTAACGCACCGCCGCCCCCGACGTTGCGCCGCAGGAACGTCTTTGCCGGGTGGGCCGCGGGGCTAGTACCGTAGGGGGCGATTGGTGACAGCCCCTGGAGCTGTGCCATCATCTGGACACACCACAGCGCGCTTGCGCGCGTGAGGTGTGGGGAGGCGTCGCCTAGTCCGGTCTATGGCGCCGCACTGCTAATGCGGTTTGGGTCTTACCACCCATCGAGGGTTCAAATCCCTCCGCCTCCGCTCCTTCTTCCACTTCGGGCCCTGATCGATCACGATCAGGGCCTGAGCCTTTTCCGGCGCCCGAGTCCTTTCCGGGGCCCGACCCTCCCCGCGGCCCGCGCGGTCCCTACCGCCCCTACCGCCCGAGGCTCACCCGGCCCGCGCGCCCCGCCACCGCCCCGCACCGGCAGCGACGACTTCCTCCGCCCCTCCTCCCCTTCTCCTCTGCCTCCCTCCCTCTCCGCTGCCTGGGCGCGCCCCTCCGCGTACGGCTCCCGCCCCCGCTCCTCCGCCGTTCCCACTTCCACCAGGCCTCCGCATCGCCCCCCCGGTGACCCCCGGCGCGTGTCCCCACCTGCAGGCAGCCCGTCCCCGCCCACCGGGCACCGGCCCTCCACCCGTCCGGATCCCGCACCAGACGACCACCGGAAGTGGCCCCCGTCATACCGGGCATCGAACTCGACGTACTCGGCGAGGTCGTCGACGGCGTCCTCGGCGATGTCCTCGGTGCCGGCTGCGACGCTCGACCCGCTGAGTCCCGCGAGGCCACCGTCACCGACCACCCCGCCTCGAAGAGGGCTACACCCGCCCGAACTTCGTCCGGATCATCGAGGACTCCCCTTGGGGCTGCTGGCCTCCACCATCCCCCTCAACGGTATTTCCGCAGGTCAGGGTGGGTATGGGAATCGGATTTCGCGTGACGGCGCAGGTCATGTAATGTTGTTCCCGCAACGCCGACCGGCAAGAAAAACCGCCGGAAAGCCAAGCGCTCGTAGCTTAACGGATAGAGCATCTGACTACGGATCAGAAGGTTGCAGGTTCGAATCCTGCCGAGCGCACAGCAAGCCGGAGGCCCTGTCGAGTGATCGACAGGGCCTCCGGCTTTTGTGTTGACGGCCGTGGTTGACGGCAACCGCCTTGCAGGGCTGGCGCGGGGGCGGTCAGATGGCCACCAGGGCGCCGCCCGTGCCGTCGTCGTCCGGCCGGTTGCCGTCACCCCTCAGCGCGTCCCCGACCCGATCGAACGCGGAGCGCTGGGAGTCGAGCCGCGCGACGGTCCCAGCCATCGTGACATTGCCGAGGTACCTCGGATGTAGTCGACCGGCACCGGCCTCCACGGCAGAGTTGAGGTCACCGGTAACGCACTCCGTCTTGCTGTCTCGCCCAGCCGGCCCCGTCGCCGGTCCGGCATCCGCCGCGGGGCCCGCCCATCGGGCGGACGTCCGGAGATTGACGACAGGCCCCGGCAGGCCCTTGAGATCACCGCATTTGGGTCATTGTCCGTTTCTCCGGCGGGGACCTGTTGTGCGGGCACCGCCGGCTTCCACCACCGGACTGGGGCGCGGCGCTGCGGTCAATCCAAAAGCTTGGGGCAGACGGGGCGGATAGTTATGCGGTCCTGAAGTCTCTCGTGAAGTGCCTGGCCGCCAAGAAGGTTGGCTCGGACGTCGGGGTGCACATCGCCGCCGAGGCCGTCGCCGTTGCGCTCCAGGGTGTCGGCCGCGTTGTTTCTCTGGTCGGCCCGAGTCTGGATCGCGGAGCGCACCTTCGGATCGGTTGCCTTTGCTGCCGCGGCGCTCAGGCCGGCCGCCACTTTTCTGTCCTGGCCGACAAGATCTTGCACCACGCGTGTGTCCTGGGTGGCGTTCAAGTCGCCCAGGGCTTGTTTGGCCTCGGCGCAGCCGGCGGGCGTATCGGGCCCGCTTGCCGCCACCACGGCGACGGTCGCGGCAGCCGCCACCACGGCCGCGGCCCCTGCGGCGACGGCGAGCTTGGCGGTGCCGAGCTTGGTGAGGTGTGCGATCAGGTTGCCGATCTTCGCCGTCGGGACGACGGGGGCGGAGACGACCGCCAACGCTGCCGCCACCGCCGCCCTGTCGCCGGTCAGCACATTGCGGGTGTGCTCCTCGGCGAGGGTGTAGTAATCGAGGTCGCCGGGCCTTCCGCCTCGGGTTGCAGCGATCTTCCCCAACGCGTAGAGCTGCAGGGCGATCTGGCCGCGGCCCGCGGTCAGGGCGATCGGCGCAGCAGTCTTGACGAAGCGTACGGTCAGGGCCCATTCCTGTGCGTCGTACAGCGCGCGGGCGATGGACAACAGGAGAAACGGTTCGGGCGGCGGTGGACCGTCCGCGGTCGTCAGCGCTGACGACAGCCCTTCGGCCGCCGTGGTCGCCGAGGTGGGGGGCCAATTCTGGCTACGAACGGCAGAGGCGGCTTCTTCCGTGATCTGGTAAGTGCCGTAGCGACGCGTGACCAGACGCCGGTCGTGGAGTTCCGCCCCCGCACTCGCTGCCTGGGGGTCTCCGGTGACCGGAGCGAACCAGGCCGCGGCCAGTGGCGTGCCGAACGTCGTCAGCGCCACCAGCACGCGCCGGGCCGGCTCGCTCAGGGCGACGGCCAGAGCCTCGGCCTGAAGCTGCGGGCTCAGCTGGTCCGGGTCGACCGGCGGCGGCTGGTCGTGGGGCCCCCTGGCCGCGCCGGCACGCCAGCGGTCCGAGCCCTTGATGAACTGCGCGTACTGGAACAGACGTTGCGGCTTGCCCTCGGACATCCGGTAGACGTGATCGAACTGGAGGTGCTGCAGGCCGACCGGGCCCAACGGCAGTCCCAGTTCGGAGCTGAGCAGTTCGATCGCGGCCTCCCGTCCCAGGGGCTGGACGTGATGGGACGCTCCGGGAGCCGGCAGGGTCGCATACGGAGAGGTGAAGAGGAACGTGCACCCGGAGAAGGTCTGCAGTACACGGGCCACGTCCGATCCGTCCAGCGCGCAGTCGAAGGCCGTGATGTGCACATCGGAGACGGCGGCGACGGCTGCACGCAGTACGGTCTCGTCCACTTCCCGCAGGAAGGACTTGCCGAAGAACGCCTCGGCCAGCCGTTGGTAGAGGATCGCCAGGGTGAGCGTCTCCCCAGGCCGAGGCCAGAGGACGTGGCCGCGTCGCCCTTGCCCTGCCAGCTTCCGGTGCACCGCCTCTGCGATGGCCTGTTTCCCGACGCCCGCAGCCCCGTACAGCTGGACACTGGTACCCCCGGCCAACTCCCGGCCGACCTGCTCCACGATGTCGTCGCGGCCGAACAGCGGGGCCGGGGCAGGGGCCGCCAGTACCGAGGCATCGCGCAGGGGAAGCTCCAGCACGCTCTGGGTCTGAACGAATCTGCCGTCGACGTAGTTGACGTTGATGGGGTAGTCGCCGGTGCTGACGATGCCGTGAACGTCGCCGTGCACCACGACCGATTGCTGGGCACCGGACGGGTCGGGACTCGGGGACATCCGTGCCGCAGGCCCGTCCAGCGGGCCTGACCCGCCGCTCACCGGCCCTGGACATTCCATGCGCCGTCCCCGGTCGAGACGATCCCGGACACGTCCCCGCCGACCTCCACACTCCGAGGGCCACCACCTCGGACGGTGGGTTCCTCCGGAAGCAGCTTCGCCAACTCCGTTGCCAGAGAGGGGTCGGCCGCCAGAACGCGCTTGATCTGAAAGCGCAACGCGGCCAGCGCGTCCGGATCGTCAGCAGCCTCCGCCAGGTCCGTCACCGCTGCCTCGATCGGTGTGCGGTCGGGCGTACGGTGCAGGATCCGGTCGAGTAGCCGTTGCCCCAACTGCACCGTCGCGTCGGCAGCCTGGCCCTCGGCCCGGTTCAACACGGCGACGCCGTAGGCCCCCACCGCCGCGCCGACCGCCGGCACGACCTGACCGAGTAAGGAATTGATGTCCATCATGGCCTTCCCCCCGTAGACGCCGTTGCGAACAGCAGCCAGGCTCTCGATGCGACACTGACCGCCGGCCTCTCCAGTACAGACCCATCGACCACAAGTCGGCAACCCCGTCCGCGCGTTGTGGAAACCGGCGCGCCCGTGCACCGCGGGCATGGGCGGGCCTCCAGGTCCTGAGGCTCGGCACTGCCGAGGACCGAACCCGGCTCCGTAGGCGTTGCGCGTCATGATGCCGCTGGCCAGCGGAGGTTCCCCATGTGGCTGCCGTGCCTGCGGCAGCTGTCGAATGCGCCACGTGCGCGGCTTCAGACTGGTCGAGGAACTGAACAACTATCACGAGCAGGCACGGTTGGACCTTGGCATCTCCATGAACAAACAGGCGGTGTGATCCGACATCGTCGTGGGAATACGCGAGCGGCGGCTATGGGGCGGTTGGGAGAGCCCGGCGTGCCGGAACGGGCATGGCACGCCGGCGAAGGGGCGTGGCCCTATCTGCGGTGGGCTAGTTGCCCAGTGCTTCGATCACGCGACGAACTGACTCGATGACAGGCACCCCCGCCGCGCCGATCATGGTCGCCACGCCGGAGATGTTGGTGAGAGCGCGACGCAGGGTGCCGTGCGGCACGTCCTGACCGGTGCCGATCGCGCGGAGAGATTCGTCGATGATCTCGCGATCCTCGGCCGGCACCTGGTTCCTCAGCACCTGGATCGTGGCGATCATGTCCCTGAAGGCCGAGCGGGGATCGGTCGGACCCTGGTTCTTGATGATGCCCGTGTTGTGGTCACCGTACTGCTCCACCCGGTCACCGAAATGAAAGTCGCCGCTCATCGGACCACCTTCCCTATATTGCGCTTGCCGAACTGCTTGATGACATCACCGACGTGGAGGCTCTCCACCGTCAGTTGAAACTCGGCGGAGGCGTTTTCGATCGCGCCCGTGATCTGACGGACGAGCTCGATCACCCTCTCCTCGTCCGCACTTACCAGAACCGTGTTCTCCGAGGCCGATGTCTCAAGGACCAGCGCATACAGCACTGGCCTGATCAGCGCTCGGATCAACCGGACGACGCCGGCGATGATGAGCAGCAGCACCGCCACCGCCACCACGTCGGCAGGACTGAGCCACGACCCCGGGTCGCCCGGAGCCGGGTCACCCGCGGCGACGGTCACCACGACCATGACGACGGTGCCGACAAGGACCAAGCCCGCAACAGCCTTGAGGAAGCGCCATATCTCGTACCCGCGCCTGGGCGGGATCACCGTTCTGCGAGCACGAGTGATGTTGTGCATCGGATAGGCATCCGCGCCTACCCAGAGGACCCGTCGGCTTACCTTGACGTCGATGACACCGTGCTGATCCGGCACTTCCCACCGTCCCCCAAGATCAATCCCGCACGTCCACGCCTACGCAAGGAGTGCGGGAGCCGGCCGCCTTCTCCATAGCCCCTGTGGGCCGAGCTCCGGCTCGACTCTAGCGGTGTCGGTGTGTCGGTATCTCCAGAACTGGTCCGGGTGGTGGCGACCTGCGTGTGGTCCTGGGGAAGGGGAGTCGTGACGGCCCCTTTGTGGCGTCGCGGGCATCGTCCGGCGTCGCAGGATGTCGGGTGGCGCGGCCTGGTGCCATCTGGTGTCGCATGGTGCCACCCGGCGCCATTTCACGCTCGCGGAAGCGGATGGGCGCGCATGGCGCGATGGTTGCTCAGTTCGATCTCCTTGTGTTTCCCCAGGTCGGAAAGGTATCTCCTGGTCCTCCTTGGGGTTCGTCCCACGGGGGGTGCCACTCGGGGTTGCGTGTGGCACCATGATGGTGCCATGATGACGTCATGGACCTCACTCCGTATGTCGACACTCTGCGGCGGGAACTGGCGGTGGCCGCCGAGGCCGGCGGGGAAGATGCTCGCGAGCTGGCCGAGCGGCTCACTGCTCCTTTGGAGTCGGCGACCCGTCTGACGATGCTCAATGTGCTCTCCGCCGCGATGGACGAGATCACTCGCGAGCTGGCGCCGGGCTCGGTCGACGTGCGGCTGCGGGGGCTGGACCCCGACTTCGTGGTGACGCCGCCGCCGGTCGGTGGTGGCGCCTCCGTGGAGCCGGTCGTGCCCGTCGAGCCGGTCGGGGGGCCGGCGCCCGCCGAGGGCGATGAGGGTGGCACCGCTCGGGTCAATCTGCGGTTGCCGGCCCACCTCAAGGCGCGCGCGGAGGAGGCCGCGAGTCGCGAGGGCCTGTCGGTCAACGCGTGGCTGGTGCGGGCGGTGTCGGCCGCGGTCGGCGGCGGCACGCGGCCGCGTACGACGGAGCAGGCCCGCACCACCGGACAGGGCTTCACGGGCTGGGTGCGCTGACCGCGTCAGCGCCATCGCCAGTGCCCGCATCGCACCACTTTTCACCCACTCCACGTCCCACGGGGGACGTCCAAGGACTTATGAGGACGGTAGAGCCATGCCTTCTTTCGACACTCCCGAAGCGATTTCCGCCACCGCGCACGTGACCGCCGGCTCCATCCGGTTCGCCGCCGGCGACCGCCTCGACACGGTCGTCGAGGTACGACCCCGCGACCCCAAGCGGGAGGCGGACGTACGGGCCGCCGACCAGACCGAAGTCACCTACGCGAGCGGCGCCCTGAGCGTCAGGACGCCCAAGCAGCGCTACTTCGTCGGCCGCACCGGCACCGTCGACGTGACCGTCGAACTGCCCACTGGCTCGCACATCGACACCACCGGCTCCTGGACCCAGGTCCTGGGCGAGGGCCGGCTCGGCGAGGTCCGCGTCAAGACCTCCACCGGCGACGTCCGCCTCGACGCCACCGGGCCGGTGCAACTGACCGTCTCCCACGGCTCGATCGCCGTCGACCGCATCGAGGGCATGGCCGAGATCACCACCAGCTCCGGCAGCCTGCGCGTCGGCACCGTCAACGGCCCCGCCGTCCTGAAGAACTCGCACGGCTCCACCACCGTCGGCGCAGCCATCGGTGACCTGCGGGTCAGCGGCGCCAACGGCGACATCGACATCACCCGCGCCGAAAGCTCGGTCACCGCCACCACCGCCCACGGCACCCTGCGCGTCACCGAAGTCACCCGCGACACCATCCAGTTGGAGACCTCCTACGGCGCCATCGACATCGGCATCCACGAAGGCACCGCCGCCTGGCTCGACGTCAGCTCCAGCCACGGGCAGGTGCGCAACACCCTCGCCGCCTCCCAGGCCCCGCCGGAGACCGAGGACACCGTCAAGGTCCACGCCCGCACCCGCTACGGCAACATCGACATCCGCCGCGCCCGACCCTGAGACCCGAAACCGCCAACTCGCCCGCTCCCCCAGCCGCGTCAGCATGCGAACGGGAGGGCTCCTCCCAGGGGCTATCTGTCATGCCTACGCCAGGACGCCGCGCCGGTCCGTAGTCGCCCGCAGTCGCCTGGCCGCAACAACCGTCACGAGCAACAACGGCCATGAGCAACAACGGCCATGAGGAACAACCGCCACGAAAGGAAGTCCGATGAGTGACAGTGACATGGTTCCCACCCCGCACGGCCTCCCGATGGAGCGCGATGCCGGCCCCTTCGACCCGCCCCGCGACATCAGCCTGCTGCGCGGGGCCCGCCCGGTCAGCCCGATGGTCTTCCCCGACGGTCACGAGGGCTGGCTCGTCACCGGCTACGACGCGGTCCGCCAGCTCATGGCCGACACCCGGTTCAGCTCCCGCCAGGACATCGGTGTTCTCCACCTGCCGTACGAGACCCCCGGCATGCCCGCCATGACCGAACCGTCCCCGCAGGTGCCGGGCTTGTTCGTCGCCATGGACCCGCCGGACCACACCCGGCTGCGGCGCAAGCTCACCGGCGCCTTCACCGTCAGGCGCATGAAGCAGCTCGAGGAGCACATCCGCGACATCGCCGAGCGGCAACTGGACGAGATGGCGCGCCTTGCCCCGCCGGTCGACCTGGTCAGGGAGTTCGCGCTGCCGGTGCCCTCGCTGGTGATCTGCGAACTGCTCGGTGTCCCCTACGAGGACCGGGAGAACTTCCAGGTCAACTCCGCCCAGATCATGGTCAAGGACCAGTCGCTGGAGGAGAAGATGGCCGCGTACGAAGCGCTGACCGCGTACCTCGCCGAACTGGTCACGCGTAAACGCGCCGAGCCCGGCGACGACCTACTGTCCGACCTGGCGGGCCATGACGACCTCACCATCGAGGAACTGGTCGGTATCGCGTTCCTGCTGCTGCTCGCGGGCCACGAGACCACCGCCAACATGCTGGCACTGGGCACCTTCGCGCTCCTGGAGCACCCCGAGCAGATGGCCGAACTGCGCGCCGATCCGGAGCTGTTGCCCGATGCCGTCGAGGAACTCCTGCGCTATCTGTCCGTCGGCGACGTCTTCTTCCGGTACGCCACGGAGGACATCGAACTCGGCGGTGAAACGATCGGCAAGGGATCGACCGTCATTGTCTCGCTGCTGGCCGCGAACCACGACCCGGAGCGCTTCGGCAACCCCGACACCCTGGACGTCCACCGCAAGGCCCGCGGCCACCTGTCCTTCGGCCACGGCATCCACCAGTGCCTCGGCCAGCAACTGGCCCGCGTCGAGATGCGCGCCGGTTTCGCCGGACTGCTGCGGCGCTTCCCGACCCTCGAACTCGCCATCCCCGCAGGCGAGGTGAAGCTCAAGACCGACATGAACATCTACGGCGTCCACGAACTGCCGGTCACCTGGACGGAAACGGCCCGGTAGGCGAGAACCGCCGGCCGAGCGCTTCTCCTGAGGGGGAACGTGCCGTCAGGCGGTTCGGATGCCGCCGAGCGCACGGCAGGCCGAAGCCCCCGCCGTTCTCCGGGCGGGGGCGTCGGCCCGCCTTACGGCGGCGGCGAGGTGCAGCAACCGGGGGCCACGCCGATCACGGTGGCGGCGGCGCGTGAGTCCTCGACGAGGCAGGACGGCCGTGGGTGAGGGTGGATCCGGTGCGGAGGTGGGGCCGGCGTAATGGATTAGGCGCTGGGGCGGGGGTCGCGTAGGGTGGGGTTCACCGACGCGGGGTGGAGCAGCTCGGTAGCTCGCTGGGCTCATAACCCAGAGGTCGCAGGTTCAAATCCTGTCCCCGCTACTGATGCCGTCGCCCCAGTGGACGAGAGTGGATCTCGTTCGCTGGGGCGACGGCTTTTTTGTGTGTGCCGTGGTGCCTGCGCGGGTGCGTGCGGCGGGCCGGGGTCAGGGGTGGGCCGGCGGGGGTGGGGCGGTGTAGTGGGCGACGGGGCCCGTGGGGGCTGCCGGGGTCAGGTGGGGGTGCAGGAGCAGGTCGTCGTCGTAGTCGCCGGTGTTCTGGTGGCGGAAGGGGAGCGGGTCCGTGGTGGGGAGGGTGAGCAGGCGGTCCCGCAGGCGGGTGGCGGCGGTTTCGTAGGCGTCGGGGGTGGTGCGGTCCGCGCTGGGGATCAGCAGGGGCGGGGCGACGGACATGCCGGTGTACCAGAAGGTGCCGTGCTGGAGGGGGAAGAGGAGATCGTTGAGGTCGCCGCTGACGCCCCGGGGGCCGAGGGTGGCGGCGCGGGCGCCGGCGGTGACGACGACCATGGCGCGCTTGCCGGTCAGGGGGCCGTCGCCGTAGCGGCGGGAGCGGCCGGTGGCGGGGTCGGTGAGGCCGAAGGCGAAGCCCTTGATGAAGACGCGGTCGAACCAGCCCTTGAGGATGGCGGGCATCCCGTACCACCAGAGGGGGAACTGGACGACGAGGGTGTCGGCCCAGGTGACCTTCTCCTGTTCGGCGACGATGTCCGGGCTCAACCTGCCCGCGGCGTGGGCGCGTTCGGACGCGTCGGCGATGTGGAGGCGGTCGGCCGGGTCGTGGGTGCCGTAGTCGGCGGCGTCGACGAGCGGGTTCCATTTCATGGCGTAGAGGTCGGAGACCCGGTGCTGGTGGCCGTGGGCTTCGAGGGTGCGCAGCCCCTCCGCCTTGAGGGAGCCGCTGAGGGAACGGTGGTCGGGGTGGGCGAACAGCCAGAGGACCTTCATGGCGTCCACCTTCCGGGGCGGCCGGGCGGAGAGACGAGTGGCCGGACGGTCAACATGTGCCAGGATCGGGCCATCGGGCCATCGGGCCATCGGGAGGGGCGGGCCATGGTGGGCGTGGGTGATACGGCGGGGGTGCGGCGGCACCGGGTGGCGGTTCTGGTGCGGCCGGGGTTGCTGCCGATGGAGATCGGGATCGTGCACCGGATCTTCGGGCAGGCCAGGTCGGCGGCGGGGGAGCCGCTGTACGAGCTGGTGACGTGCACGCCGGAGCCCGGGGAGCTGCCTACGGACACCGACTTCACGGTGAACGTGGCGCACGGGCCGGAGGCGCTGGACGACGCGGACACGGTGGTGGTGCCGGCTTCCGGGGAGGACTACGACGGCGAGCAGCGGGAGGGCCGGCTGAGTCCGGGGATGGCCGCGGCGCTGGCGCGGATCCGGCCGGGGACGCGGATCGCGTCGGTCTGCACGGGGGCGTTCGTCCTGGCCGCCGCCGGGCTGCTGGACGGCCGGCGGGCCACGACGCACTGGCGGTCGGCGGACGACTTCCGGCGGATGTTCCCGGCCGTCGAGCTGGATCCGGACGTGCTGTACACGGACGAGGGCGATGTGCTGACGGCGGCCGGGGTCGCCTCGGGCGTCGATCTGTGTCTGCACATGGTGCGCTGCGACCACGGGGCGGCGGTGGCCAACGACGTCGCGCGGCGGACGGTCGTACCGCCGCACCGGGAGGGCGGGCAGGCGCAGTACATACAGCGGCCGGTGCCGGAGCCGCAGCTGTCCTCGACGAGCGTGGCGCGGGCCTGGGCGCTGGAGCACCTGGACCGGCCGCTGAGCCTGCGGGAGCTGGCGGCGCGGGAGGCGATGAGCGTACGGACCTTCACCCGGCGGTTCCGGGAGGAGGTGGGGGTCTCGCCGCTCCAGTGGCTGACCCGCCAACGGATCGAGCGGGCCCGGCAGTTGCTGGAGGAGACGGATTTGACGGTGGACCGGATCGCGGCGGAGACGGGGTTCGGGACGGCGGCTTCGCTGCGGCAGCATCTGCACACGGCGCTGGGGGTCTCGCCGCGGGCCTATCGCAGCACGTTCCGGGGGGTGGGGGTGTAGGGCCGCGTCGGCCGTCCGCCGCAGGCGCCGGGGCGTTGTCGGTGGGCGGTCGTACGCTGACGGTGTGTGGCGATGTACGGGACCGCGGTGGTCGGGCGGCAGGCCGGGGGCCGGGCCGGAGGGGCCGTTCGGCCAGCGGCTCGGCTGGTACTGCGCCGAGCGGGGGGAGGAGCGGGAGAGCCTGCTGCCGGCGGGGAGGGCGCTGGCGTTCGCGGCGCTGGGGGAGCGGCGCTGCCTGGGGGTGCGGCGCGGCGGTCGGTGGATCGTGTGCCCGTACGGGGCGGAGATCGACGGGGCGGCGGCGAAGGACCAGTGCCCGCGGTGTGCGCGGCTGGACCGGTCGCGTTCGGTGGCGGCGGACACCATGGCGGACGATCCGCGCCCGTACGGCGTCTATCTGGCGTACTTCGGGCCGGGCCTGCTGAAGGTGGGGATCACGGCCGCGGAGCGCGGGACGGCGCGGCTGGTGGAGCAGGGCGCGGTGGCGTACGCCTGGCTGGGGCGCGGGCCGCTGATGGCGGCGCGGCGGGCGGAGGCGCTGCTGGGGAGCGCGCTGGGGGTGCCCGACCGGTTCGCGAAGGAGGCGAAGCGGGCGGCGCGCGGGGCCCTGCCGCCGCTGCCGGAGCGGGCCGGTGAGCTGGCACAACTCCACCGTGCGGCACGGCGGTTGGCGGGCTGGCCGGAGACGCTGGATCCGGTGGAGTTCGCCTGCGGGGACCATGCGGAGCTGTTCGGGCTGGAGCGGATTCCGGCCGTCGGCGTCGTGGAGCTGGGCGGGTTGACGGCGGGGGCGGAGATCGTGGCGGAAGTGGTGGCCGGTGTGGGGGCGGATGTGTATCTGCGGTTGGTGGGGGAGGCCGGGGCGGAGGGGCGTGGTGCGGGTGGCGGCTCCGGGCGGGGCGGCTCCGGGACGGGCGGGGTGGTCGCGGTGCTGGATGCGCGGTTGCTGGCGGGGTGGGTGCTGGGGGCGGCGCGGGGGCCGGTGACGACGGTGCCGGTGCGGGCGGCGGCGAGGGGGGAGGGGAGAGGCGAGGGGGAAGGGGGGCAGGAGGGGTTGTTCTGAGCGGGGTTTCCGAGGGGCCCTCAGAGGGTGGGGGCTGGAACGGCGTGCGGAAGGGGCGGGTGTGGTGGCAGGGGATGTCGGGGACGCAGGGGACGCCGGGGACGGATCGGGGGCTGCGGTGGAGGGCGATGAGCGGGTCGCGGAGTTCTGGCGGGGGCTGGGGCTGCCGGGGCTGATCGATGTGCACACGCACTTCATGCCGGAGCGGGTGATGGCGAAGGTGTGGGCGTATTTCGACGCCGCGGGCCCGTTGGTGGGGCGGCGCTGGCCGATCGCGTACCGCTTCGAGGAGGACGCGCGGCTGGCGGTGCTGCGGGGCTTCGGCGTGCGGGCGTTCACGGCGATGGTCTATCCGCACAAGCCCGGGATGGCGCGGTGGCTGAACGGGTGGGCGGCGGACTTCGCGGCCCGCACGCCGGACTGCCTGCGGACGGCGACGTTCTTCCCGGAGGACGGGGCCGCGGCCTGCGTACGCCACGAACTCGACGGCGGGGCCCGGGTGTTCAAGGCACATGTGCAGGTGGGGGCGTACGACCCGGCGGACGCGCGGCTGGACGCGGTGTGGGGTGTGCTGGCGGAGGCCGGGGTGCCGGTGGTCGTCCACTGCGGTTCGGGGCCGGTGCCGGGGAAGTACACCGGGCCCGAGCCGATCGCCCGGGTGCTGGCCCGGCATCCCCGCCTGCGGCTGGTGATCGCGCACATGGGGATGCCGGAGTACGCCGATTTCCTGGAGCTCGCGGAGCGCTGTCCGGAGGTGTATCTGGATACGACGATGGCCTTCACGGACTTCGCCGAGCGGGCCGCGCCGTTCCCGCGGGCGGAGCGTGGGCGGCTGCGGGATCTGGGCGAGCGGGTGCTGTTCGGGAGCGACTTCCCCAACATCCCGTACGGCTACGCGCATGCCCTGGAGGCGCTCGGGCGGCTGGAGTTGGGCGACGAGTGGCTGCGGGCGGTGTGCTACGGGAACGGGGCGCGGCTGTTCGGGGTGGGGACGGGTTCGGGAGGCGGAGGCGGAGGCGGGGACGGAGACAGGGATGGGGGCGGGGACCGGGACGGGGGACGTTAGGGCGCGGTGCTGACGGCGGCGGTGCGGTGCGGTTCCCGGCTCGCCCGGGTCAGGCCGTGGTGGCCGCGGACAGGTGGGTCAGGGCGGTGCGGAGGTCGGCGAGGGTGGGCTGGTCGGTGACGCGCTCGGTGGCGGGGTCGACCTTGGGCCCGATGGCGGGGATCTCGCGGCAGGCGGCGGTGACGACCTGTGCCGTCATCATGCGCAGGGTCTCGCGGAGTTGGGCGTTGGCGTGGTCGCCGCCGGTGGGGAACGGCGAGGCGGTGATGACGGCGACCGGCTTGTCGACGCATTCGCCGCTGCTGACCAGCCAGTCGAGGGCGTTCTTGAGGACGCCGGGGACGCCGTGCGCGTACTCCGGGCTGACGATGAGCAGGGCGTCGGCGGTCGCGACGGCGGTACGCAGGGCGGCGACCGGGGGCGGGGGTGTGGCGTCCTCGCCGTCCAGGTCGGGGTTGAAGTGCGGGAGCGCGCCGATGTCCGCGGTGGCGGTGGGGCCGTCGACGAGGTCGAGGGCGGAGCGCAGCACGGCTCCGTTGGAGGAGCGGGCGCGCAGGCTGCCGGAGAGGGCCAGGAGATGCATGGGGCGACGGTACGCGGTGCGGAGTGCGGGACTTGGGTGGGGTTCCGTGCGACGCGGGTGCGGTTGTGGGGCGGCCTGAGGCGGGAAAGCGCAGGTCAGGGGGATTGTCAGTGGTGGGTGCGATGCTGGGGAAGTGGTGATCGGCCTGGGCCGCGCGGGGGGCGGCCCAGGTCCGCCATGACGGGGTGGCGCCCGGTGCGGGCGAGGGGTTCTTGACCTTCGGCAGGGGTGATTCTCAGGAGATTCACAGAAACCGGCAAGGGAGCTCTCAGAGGGGCGGGCCAGGCTCCAGGCCATGACCCTGACTTCGTCGTCGTCCTCAGCGTCCTACCGTGCGCCGGCTTCCGGCTCGTCCTCCAGGGGGGTGCCGGGGAAGCAGCCGGAGCTGCTGCGGGCGGACGGCAGCCCGGTGCGGGTGCTGGTCGTCGACGACGAGTCCTCGCTCGCGGATCTGCTGTCGCTGGCCCTGCGGTACGAGGGCTGGGACATCCGGTCCGAGGGGGACGGCGCGGGTGCGCTGCGGTGTGCCCGCAGCTGGCGGCCGGATGCGGTGCTGCTCGATGTGATGCTGCCGGACATGGACGGGCTGACGGTGCTCGGCCGGCTGCGGCGTGAACTGCCGGACGTACCGGTGCTGTTCCTCACCGCCAAGGACGCGGTCGAGGACCGGATCGCCGGGCTGACGGCGGGCGGCGACGACTATGTCACCAAGCCGTTCAGCCTGGAGGAGGTGGTGGCCAGGCTGCGCGGGCTGCTGCGCCGGGCCGGGGCGACCACCGCACGCAGCGAGTCGCTGCTGACGGTGGGCGATCTGGTGCTGGACGAGGACAGCCACGAGGTCTGGCGGGACGGTCAGGACATCCATCTGACGGCGACCGAATTCGAGTTGCTGCGCTATCTGATGCGTAACCCGCGGCGGGTGCTGAGCAAGACGCAGATTCTGGACCGGGTGTGGAGCTATGACTTCGGGGGCCAGGCCAACGTCGTCGAGCTGTACATCTCGTACCTGCGGCGGAAGATCGACGCGGGGCGGGAGCCGATGATCCACACCCGGCGGGGTGCGGGCTATCTGATCAAGCCGGTGGGGTAGGTGGCGGGTTGCGCGTCGTGAGCGGTCGGGTGATCACGGGGGTGTCGGGGACGTCGGGGGTCTCGGATGCCGCGGGTGTCGCGGGCGTCTCGGGGGCCTCCGGGACGGATGGGGCGGTCGGGCCTGCCGGTGTGGCCGGGGGCTCGTCCGCGTCCGGTCCGTCCGCGTCCGGTCGGTCCGGGGCCGGTCGTGCCAGGGCCTCGCGGTTTGCCGCGCTGCCACTGGTCGCCTCCCTCTCGCGGCGGCGCTGGACCTTGCGGACGCGGCTCGTGGTGTCGGCGGTGGCGCTGATCGCGGTGGTGGGAACCGTGATCGGGGCCGTGACGACCATCGCGCTGCACCAGTACATGCAGGGGCAGTTGGACCGGCAGCTGTGGGAGTCGGTCAAGCGGGCGGCGGAGCCGCATCCGCTTGACCCCCTGCATGACGACGGGCTGGATTTCGTCGCCATGGGAGGCCAGCCCTTCGGTGCGGTGGGCGCGCGGGTCGGGCCGGACGGGGCGATCGGGGCCGGGGCGCTGCTGAACCGCTCGACGAGCCGCCTGCCGTCGGAGCGGCTGGACGCGCTGAGCGCGAGCCAGGTCGCGGCGCTGAACGCGGTGCCGCGGGACGGTGCGCCGCACGGCGTCCACCTGCCCGGCCTCGGGCACTACCGGGTGGAGTCCGCCAAGGACGGCCGGCTGGTGCTCGGGCTGCCGACCGGTGAGGTCGACGGGACGGTCGACCGGCTGGTGCGGATCGAGGGCTTTGTGACGGTGTCCGGGCTGGCGGCGGCCGGGATCGCGGGCTCCGTCATGGTCGGGTTCGCGCTGCGGCCGCTGAAGCGGGTGGCCGCCACGGCGACGCGGGTGTCCGAACTGCCGCTCCACCAGGGCGAGGTGGCGCTGCACGTCCGGGTCCCGGCGGCCGAGGCGGATGCGCGTACGGAGGTCGGCCAGGTCGGGGCGGCGCTGAACCGGATGCTGGGGCATGTCGGTTCGGCGCTCTCGGCGCGGCAGGAGAGCGAGATGCGGGTGCGGCGGTTCGTCGCCGACGCCAGCCATGAGCTGCGTACGCCGCTGGCGTCGATACGGGGCTATGCCGAGCTGACCCGGCGCGGGAAGGAGCGGCCGGGGCCGGAGACCCGGCATGCGCTGGGGCGGATCGAGTCCGAGGCGGAGCGGATGACGGGGCTGGTGGAGGATCTGCTGCTGCTCGCCCGGCTCGACTCCGGGCGCCCGCTCTCGTACGAGAGCACCGATCTCTTGCCGCTGGTGGTGGACGCGGTGAGCGATGCCAGGGCGGCCGGGCCCGATCACCGCTGGCGGCTGGAGCTGCCCGACGAGCCCGCACTGGTCCACGGCGACGCGGGCCGACTGCACCAGATCCTGGTCAATCTGCTGGCCAACGCCCGTACGCACACGCCGGAGGGGACGACGGTCACGGCACGGGTGCGGGGCCGGGTGCGCGGAGCGGGCGCGGACCTCGGGGCCCCGGCGCACCGCGCGGTCCCCGGGGAGCGCGGGGCCTTCGGAGCGTACGGGGCCTTCGGGGCCGGGTTCGTCCAGTTGGAGGTGGAGGACGACGGGCCCGGGATCCCGCAGGCGCTGCTGCCGCGGGTCTTCGAGCGGTTCGCGCGCGGGGACGCGTCCCGTTCGCGGGCGGCCGGGAGCACGGGGCTGGGGCTGGCCATCGTGCAGGCGGTGGTCGCCGCGCACCGGGGGACGGTCAGCGTGCAGAGCGTCCCGGGGCGGACGGTCTTCACGGTGACGCTGCCGACGGCCCGCCCGTAGGCGGCTCGGCCCGTAGCCCCCGCTGCCCTCAAGAGCCTCCGCCCGCCCGCGTTTTCGCACGTAGGGCCGCCCCGTCACGTGTCGCGGCGCGCCTCTCGACGTGCCGCGGCGCGCCCGTCTCCCGCCCCGCCCCCTGCCCCCGACTCATAGCCCACCCACAGGTCCAGCACACCGGCATGACAGGGCGGTTGGCGACCGTCGTCGGTATGACGACGCCACCGCCGACCCAGACGCCACTGGGTTCCCTGCCACCACGTGAGCATCTGCGACCGGGCCAGACCGAGACGGTCCTCGATGTCGTGATTCCCGTCTACAACGAGGAGAACGACCTCGAACCGTGCGTGCGCCGCCTGCACGACCACCTCGTACGGACCTTCCCCTACGGGTTCCGGATCACCATCGCCGACAACGCGAGCACCGATCGCACGCCCGAGATCGCCGCCCGGCTCGACGACACGATGGACAACGTCACCGCGGTCCGGCTGGAGCAGAAGGGCCGCGGCCGGGCGCTGCGCACCGTGTGGTCGCTGTCCGAGGCGCCGGTGCTGGCCTACATGGACGTCGATCTGTCCACCGACCTCAACGCGCTGCTGCCGCTGGTCGCACCGCTGATCTCCGGGCACTCGGACCTGGCGATCGGCTCCCGGCTCAGCCGCAGCGCGCGGGTGGTGCGCGGGCCGAAGCGGGAGTTCATCTCGCGGACCTACAACCTGATCCTGCGCGGCTCGCTGGCCGCCCGGTTCTCCGACGCGCAGTGCGGTTTCAAGGCCATCCGCGGCGATGTCGCCGACCGGCTGCTGCCGATGGTCGAGGACACCGGGTGGTTCTTCGACACCGAGATGCTGGTGCTCGCCGAGCGGGCCGGGCTGCGGATCCACGAGGTGCCGGTGGACTGGGTCGACGACCCCGACAGCACCGTGCACATCGTGCGGACGGCGACCGATGACCTCAAGGGCGTCTGGCGGGTGGGGCGGGCGCTGGCGACCGGTGCGCTGCCGCTGGACCGGCTGGCCCGGCCGTTCGGCGACGATCCGCGGGACCGGCAGCTGTCCGGGGTGCCGGGCGGGCTGGCGCGGCAGCTCGTCGGGTTCTGCGTCGTCGGGGCGCTCAGCACGCTGCTCTACCTCGGCCTCTACTCCCTCTTCCGGCTCGGGGTGGGCCCCCAGATCGCCAACGCCGGCGCCCTGCTGGTGTCCGCTCTCGGCAACACGGCGGCCAACCGCCGGCTGACGTTCGGAGTGCGCGGGCGGGACCGGGCGGTCCGCCATCAGGCGCAGGGGCTGGTGGTCTTCGCCATCGGCCTGGTGCTGACCAGCGGCTCGCTGGCCGCCCTGGACTCCGCCACCGGCAGCCCCTCGCACACCAGCGAGCTGACGGTGCTGGTGGCCGCCAACCTCGCCGCGACGGTGCTGCGGTTCCTGCTCTTCCGCGCCTGGGTGTTCCCCGAGCGCGAGCGGCGGGAGGCGGCGGCCGGCCCGGCCGCCCAGGGCGCCGGGCAGGCCGACGACCGTCCAGGGCCCGCGCCGTCCGGTGCGAACGACCGCAACGACCTTTCACGGAGCGCTTGATGACCCCCCGTCCGTCCAGTACGCCCGGTGCGCCGGATCAGCCGCCGCACACGGGCCCGACCGCACCGCCGGCGACACCACAGGAGAGAGCGATGACCCCGGAGGCGTCCGCCACCGGCCCCGACCGGTCCGCACGGGAAGCCGTGCGGGAAACGGGAGTTGGCCAGCCCGGCCAGTCCGCAGGAGAGGCCGGTCGGCCCGGCCGGTCCGGAGAGCCCGCGGAGGGATCCGTGCGGCTCCGTACGTATGAACCCCGGAGCGGGCTGCGCGGACTGCCGGAGCGGATCGTGCGGGGACGGCCGGAGGACCCCCGCTGGGCTCGGCCCGCGCTGCTGGCGCTGCTGGTGGTCACCGCCGCGCTCTACCTCTGGGACCTCTCGGCGTCGCGGTACGCCAACCAGTTCTACTCGGCCGCCGTACAGGCCGGCAGCGAGAGCTGGAAGGCGTTCTTCTTCGGGTCGTCGGACGCGGCGAACTCCATCACCGTCGACAAGCCGCCGGCCTCGCTCTGGCCGATGGCGCTGTCCGTACGGCTCTTCGGGCTCAGCTCCTGGGCGATCCTGGTGCCCGAGGCGCTGATGGGCGTGACGACGGTCGGTCTGCTCTACGCGACCGTGCGGCGCCGGTTCGGCGCGGCGGCCGGTCTGCTGTCGGCGGGCGCGCTGGCGATCACCCCGGTCGCCGCGATGATGTTCCGCTTCAACAACCCGGACGCGATGCTCTGCCTCGTGATGGTCTGCGCCGTGGCGTGCGTGCTGCGTGCCCTGGAGGAGGGCCGGACGAAGTGGCTGGTGCTGGCCGGCGTCTGCTTCGGGCTGGGCTTCCTCACCAAGACCCTCCAGGCGTGGCTGATCCTGCCGGCGATGGCCCTGGTCTACGTCTGCTGCGCGCCGGTCGCGCTGCGCAAGCGGCTGGGGCAGCTGCTGCTGGCCGGACTGGCGATCGTGCTGTCCGCCGGCTGGTGGGTGGCGGTGGTCGAGCTGCTGCCGGCGTCCGCGCGCCCGTATGTGGGCGGTTCGCAGACCAACAGCTTCCTGGAGCTGACGTTCGGCTACAACGGCTTCGGGCGGATCGACGGGAACGAGCGGGGCAGCGTCGGCGGTCACGGTGGCGGGCACGGTGGCGGTCCCGGCGGTCCGGGCGGCGGTGGCGGCTGGGGCCAGACCGGCATCACCCGGCTGTTCTCCTCCGACATGGGCGGGCAGATCTCCTGGCTGCTGCCGGCCGCGCTGATCCTGCTGGTCGTGGCGGTGTGCGTGCTGTGGCGGGCGCGGCGTGCGGTGGCCGCCGAACGGGCCGCGCAGCGCACGGAGTTCCTGGTGTGGGGCGGCGCGATGCTGATGACGTTCACGATCTTCAGCTTCATGTCCGGGATCTTCCACCAGTACTACAACATCGCGCTGTCGCCCTACGTCGCGGCGCTGGTCGGTATGGGGTCGGTGTTCGTCTGGCGGCACGGCGGCCGGCTGGGCCGGATCGTGCTCGCGGTGGTGGCCGGGGTGACCGCGGCCTGGTCGTACGTCCTGCTGGACCGGTCGCCGCAGTGGCTGCCGTGGCTGCGCTGGACCGTGCTGGTGCTCGGCCTGCTGGCGGCGCTCGGTCTGCTGCTGGCGGCGGGGAGCGGAACCCGGCGCTCGCCGGCCGGGGTTGACGGTGGCGCGGCGGACGCCGAGGGCGGTGCGGCCGGGGCCGCGGACGCCGAGGCCGGGGCCGCTGCTCGTCCGGCCGCGCGGCAGCGGCGGCGGCTCGCGGCGGTGGCGGCCGGGCTCGGGGTGGCGACGGCGCTGGCCGGACCGCTCGCGTACACGCTGAACACCGTCAACACCCCCAAGGGCGGCTCGATCGTCGTCGCCGGTCCGGCTGTCCAGGGTGGCCGGGGCTTCGGCGGCGGCGGACGCGGCCAGTGGGCCGGCGGCGGGCGGACGGCCATGCAGCGGGGCGGCAACGGGCATGCGCCGGGCGGCTTCCCCGCACCGGGCGGTGCCGGCCGCGGCTTCCCCGGGCAGCCGGGCGGCGCCCTCGCCGAACGCCTCGGCGGGGCGCACGGGATGGGCGGTATGGGCGGTCTGCTCAACGGTGCCACGGTGAGCGCCTCGGCCAAGCGCCTGGTGGGGCAGGACGCGGACCGGTACACCTGGGTCGCCGCGGCCGTCGGCTCCCAGAGCGCCGCGAGCTACCAACTCGCCACCCAGAAGCCGGTGATGGCGATCGGCGGCTTCAACGGGAGCGACCCGTCGCCGACCCTCGCCCAGTTCCAGCGGTATGTCGCGGAAGGGAAGATCCACTACTTCATCGCCGGTGGGCGTGACGGCTCCGGCGGCGGACGGACGGGCAAGGGCGGGCGGGGCGGCGGCTTCCCCGGCGGTCCCGGCGGCGGCCAGGGCCCCTCGTCCAAGATCAGCGCCTGGATCGAGAAGACCTTCAAGAAGGTCACCGTGGGCGGCGCCACCTTCTACGACCTGACGCAGAAGAAGGTGTAGGGCCGGCGAAAGGTAGAGGGCCGGAGAAGGGCGAAGGGCCGGAAGGCGTGGGGAGGAAGGAGGCGCGGGGCCGGTCCGCCGCGCGGCTCCTCCTGCCCGACCGAAAACAAATGTACGGCGTATAAGGCTCCCTGTACGGTGTAAGGCATCCGCTCGCACCGTACAGGGAGCTCGTATGCCCGCCGTGGCCCCCGACGCCACCACCACCGCACTCCAGCCACCCGGCAGGGTCGCCACCCGCTGGCTGATCCTGGCCGTCATCTGCGTCGCCCAGCTCACCGTCGTCCTCGACAACACCGTCCTGAACGTCGCCGTCCCCTCCCTGACCGAGGAACTGGGCGCGACCACCGTCGACGTCCAGTGGATGATCAACGCGTATTCCCTGGTCCAGTCCGGCCTGCTGCTGACCGCCGGCAACTCCGCCGACCGCTACGGCCGCAAGAGGATGCTCGCCACCGGCCTGGTGCTGTTCGGCGCCGCCTCGCTCGGCGCCACCCTCGCCCACACGCCCGGCCAACTGATCGCCGCCCGCGCGGGTATGGGCGTCGGCGGCGCGCTGCTGGTGACCACCACCCTCGCCGTCGTCATGCAGATCTTCGACGACGCGGAGCGCCCCAAGGCCATCGGCATCTGGAGCTCGGTCAACTCGCTCGGCTTCGCCGCCGGACCGCTGATCGGCGGTTCGCTGCTCGACCACTTCTGGTGGGGCTCGCTCTTCCTCGTCAACCTCCCGGTCGCGGCGATAGCGCTGGCCGCCGTGGTCACCCTCGTCCCCGAGTCCAAGAGCCGCGGCGGCGAGCGCCCTGACCTGCTGGGCGCGCTGCTGTCCATGATCGGCATGGTCGGGGTGGTCTACGCGATCATCTCGGGCCCGGTGACCGGCTGGCTGTCGTCCCGTGTGCTGGTCTCCGCCGCGATCGGCGTCGTCGGGCTGGCCGTCTTCGCCCTCTGGGAGCTGCGCGTCCCGCATCCGATGCTGGACATGCACTTCTTCCGCAACCGCCGCTTCATCGGTGCCGTCTCCGGCGGCATCCTGGTCGCCTTCGGGATGGGCGGCTCGATGTTCCTGCTCACCCAGCATCTGCAACTGGTGCTCGGGTACGGCCCGTTGGACGCCGGGCTGCGGATGGCGCCGCTCGCGCTCACCGTCGTACTGATCAACTTCACCGGCCTCGGCGCCCGCCTGGCACCCCGCTTCGGCACCCCCGGAATGATCGTCTCCGGGATGACCCTGCTGGCCGCCGGCCTCGCCGCGATCTCCCTCCTCGGCGGCGACAGCTACGGCGGCATGCTCTTCGGCCTGATCGTCATGGGCATCGGCGTCGCGATCGCCATGCCGACGATGGCCAACGCCATCATGTCGGCGATCCCGCCCGCCAAGGCCGGTGTCGGCGCCGGCGTGAACGGCACCCTGATGGAGTTCGGCCAGGGCCTCGGCGTCGCCGTCCTCGGCGCGGTCCTCAACTCCCGCTTCGTCGCGCTGCTCCCGGTGGTCGCCGCCGGCGCGGGCTCCCTCCCGGCCGCGCTCGCCCGTACGCACACGGGCGCCGAGCGCACCGCCGTCCACCACGCCTTCGCGACCGGCATCGGCACCAGCCAACTGGTCGGCGCGGCGGCCGTCTGCCTCGGCGGCCTGGTCGCCGCGGTCCTGCTGCGGCGCGCGGAACGGGCCGGAGCGGAGCCGCAGGCCGCGGATCGTCCCGCTCCGGCGGCGCCGGGCGGCCCCGACCCCGCCGCGGCGCCGGCGGAATAGCATCGACGACACACCGCACGAACCGAGGAGGGGCGCCATGGCAGCAGCGACGGACGGCCGCGCCGGAAAACGGCCGCGCAGCGTCTGGCTGACCGAGCGCCCCCCGGTCAAGCGGAAGGCGGACCAGCCGGCCGGACTCGACCTCGACAAGATCGTCGCGGCGACGGTCCGGCTGCTGGACGCGGAGGGCCTGGCGAAGTTCTCGATGCGCCGCCTCGCCGCCGAACTCGGCGTCACCGCCATGTCCGTCTACTGGTACGTGGACACCAAGGACGACCTCCTCGAACTGGCGGTGGACGCGGTCGCCGGCGAGATGGCCCTGCCCGACGAGTCCGAGGACACCGCCGACTGGCGCGACCAGCTCCGCGCCCTCGCCACCGCCTACCGCGACATGCTGCTGTGCCACCCCTGGGCGGCCCGGCTGCTCGGCGAGTTCATCAACATCGGCCCGCACTCCACGGCCTTCTCCAACGCCACCCTCCGCGTGATGGCGCGCAGCGGCCTGGACCCCGACCAGACCTCCGGCGCCCTGGCGTCCATCTTCCACTTCGTCTACGGCTTCTCGACCATCCGCGCCCTGCACGAGGCCCGCTGCCGCGCCGCCGGCATCAGCCTCGACGACTACTTCGGCCAGGTCGTCGCCGCCATCTCCGACCGCCCCGAGTTCGCCGAGACCCTGGAACTCTCCGCCCGCGCCGACCACGCCCGACGCGGCGCCAGCGCCCGGGACATGCTCGACCGCGACTTCGGCTTCGCCCTCGACCTCCAGATCGCCGGCATCGACGCCATGCGGGCGGACCGCGACGGACCCCGTACGCGGGACTGAACGGCCCGCAGGCGCCGGGCGGTCGACCGGCGCGGGCCACCGAGGGTGAGCGGACGGCGGCGCCGCGTCCGCAGCCGTCCAACTCCCCGCCAAGTATGGCGACTTCTTCACCAAGGATGTCCGGGAACTCCCCTTCTCACCGGGCATGCACATGGGCATCATGCCTCCGATTGGCCCAATGGCATCAGCCACGGCGTCCGGAGCGCCGCATGTCCGGCTTCCGGGAGCCGCCGCGGGCGAGGCGGGCGAAGGCCGCGTCGCGTCCGCGTGCCGATGCCCCCCCACCCCCCACGGAAGGCCATGGCATGCCCCGGAAGACCCTCCTGACCACGGCTGCGGCGGCGCTGGTCGCGGCGCTCACGGCCCTGTCCCCGCTGTCCCCGTCCGCCCACGCCGGTGCGCCGCGGAAAGCCGGCGCGTCCGGTGAGCACACCGTCGTCGTCTACCGCGTCCCCACGCACGACCGGCGGGACGCACAGAAGCTGATCTCCGCCGGATTCGACCTGATCGAACGGCGCCAGGGCGACGACCTGTTCGTCATGGGCGACCCGTCGACGGCGGCCGGGCTGCGTCGACTCGGCTTCGCCCCCACGGCCGTCGAGACCCTGCACAAGCCGCTTGCCCAACGGCCGGGCGCGGCCCGCGCGAGCGGCGGCGCCGGAGACACCTACGACGGCGGCTACCACACCGTCGACGCGCACTACGCGCATCTCGACCAAGTCGCCGCCCAGCACCCGGACATGGCCAAGGTCGTCACGTACGGCCAGTCCTGGCTCAAGCAGAAGGGCCGTGGCGGCCACGATCTCAAGGCCGTCTGCATCACCAAGATGAAGGGGGACGACTGCAAGCTCGACCCCAACTCCACCAAGCCGCGGTTCTTCCTGATGAGCCAGATCCACGCGCGGGAGCTGACCACCGGGGAGACCTCCTGGCGCTGGATCGACACCCTGACCAACGACTACGGCAAGGACCCCGACATCACCGCGCTGATGGACTCCACCGAGATGTGGGTGGTCCCGATAGCCAACCCGGACGGCGTCGACATCGTCGCGCAGGGCGGCGACAACCCCATCCTCCAGCGCAAGAACGCCGATGACGCGCAGGGCGGCGGCTGCAGCGGGGACGGCCAGACCGGTGTGGACCTCAACCGCAACGCGGGCACCCACTGGGGCGGCCTGGGCACCTCCACCGAGCCGTGCAGTGAGGTCTACCTCGGCCCCGCCGCCGACTCCGAACCGGAGAACACCGCGCTGGAGGGCCTGTTCCGCAAGCTGTACCCGGCGGTGCGCACGGGCACCGGCGACGGCGACCCGGCGCCGGCCACCGCCAAGGGCATGATGATCAGCCTGCACAGCGACGCGAGCATGGTCCTGCTCCCCTGGGAGGCCGACCACACCATCCACACCGGCAACGACGCCCCGTTGCGCGCCATCGCCGGCCAGCTCGGCAAGCTCACCAACTACCAGTCCGGGCAGGCCGGTGAGATCCTCTACGACGCGTCCGGCGGCACCGACGACTGGACGTACGACAAGCTGGGGCTGGCCAGCTTCACCATCGAGATAGGCGACAGCGACGGCCGTGGTTGCTCCGGGTTCACCCCGGCGTTCTCGTGCCAGGACAGCTACTTCTGGCCGAAGATGAAGCCCGCGCTCGTCTACGCGGCGAAGCAGGCCGCGGCGCCGTACAAGGCGACGAAGGCAACGGCCCAGGGGCGCTGAGGCGCCGGCACCGGGTCGCGGACCGTCCGCTCACCCTCCCTCGTGGGGGTGGGCGGCGATCTCCGCGTTGCGGCTGCGGACGGTGCGGGGGTGCCCCGCTCGCCGGGCCGACTCGCGCTGCCGGTGCAGGGCCTGGCACACGTCGCAGCCCTCCCGCGGTACGGGTTCCCGCTCGGCCGTCCCGGCGGCCCCCGTGGCGCACTGCCCAGCCATCCGTGTTCCTCCTCTCCACAACGGGCGTCATCGCCGGCCGATACGGGCAGTGGGCCCGGACCGTCGGGTGCGGTCCGGGCCCACTGGTGGGTGTCGCAGGCCGGCTCCGTGGGGTGGTTGCCGGGCTGCGACGGTCGGTGGGACGGCGGTGCGGCCTACTTCTTGAAGGCCGCGACGCCGTTCGGGGTGCCGAGGCCGGTCGGGCCGTCGTAGCCCTTGCCCGCGGTGCAGAGGTACGAAGGCGAGCAGGTGCCGTTGGCGCCGGACGTGACGTCGTTCAGGGCCGAGGCGTGGGAGTACGGGTACGAGGCCGGGGTGTCGCCCGAGCCCGGGGCGCCCGCGAGGGCGTAGACGCCGGCGATGAACGGCGACGAGGCGCTGGTGCCGCCGTACACGTTCCAGCCCTTGGACTGGTAGGTGTCGTAGACCGCGAGGCCGGTGGCCGGGTCGGCGACCGCGGCGACGTCCGCGACGGTGCGCTTGTTGCAGCCGGTGTCCTTCTGCCAGGACGGCTTGGCGTCGTACTGGGAGCAGCCGGAGCCGGCTCCCTCGCCGCCCGCGGTGGTGCCCCAGACCGACTCGGTCCAGCCGCGCGCACCGCTGCCGCCCTTCTTGAGCGAGGTGCCGCCGACCGCGGTGACGTACTGCGACGCCGCCGGGTACTCGACGCCGTAGCCGCTGTCACCGGAGCTGACGGTGATCGCGACGCCCGGGTGCTTGAAGTACTTGTCGTCGGAGGTGGTGTCGGTGGAGTCCTCGGGGCCGCCGTAGCTGTTGGAGACGTACTTGGCGCCCATGGTGACCGCGCGGTTCACGGCGGCTCCCAGGTCGTCCATGTTCGCGCTCTTCGCCTCGACCAGCAGGATGTGGCACGACGGGCAGGCCGCGCTCACCATGTCCACGTCGAGGGATATCTCGCCGGCCCAACCCGCGTCCGGGGCCGGGTAGTTGCTGCCGCCGTCCTGGTCGACCTTCTTGAAGCACCCGTTGGCGGTGGTGCACTCGGGCAGGCCGTACTGCTTGCGGTAGGCGGCCAGGTCCTTCTCGGCGTTGGGGTCGTCGTTCGCGTCGACGATGGCGACGGTCTGGCCGCTGCCGCCCGTCTTGGGCAGGTTGTACGCGCTCTGGAGGTCGGCGGGGCCGAGGCCGGACGGCGCGGCGTTCCGCTTGAGGGACAGCTGCTGCTTGACGTCCGTACGGGCCACCGCGTTGCAGGCCATGTAGCCGGGGTGCGCGGGCTGCGCGCACAGCCGGTGGGTGGGGACGGTGGCCGACGCGGTGGGGGTCGCGTGGGTCGCCGGTGCCGCGGGGGCCGGGGCGGCGCCGGCCGGGCCGGCGGCGATCAGGCCGCCGACGACGAGCGTCGCCGCCGAGAGGAGGGCGGGCACGCCGCGGCGGGCCAGCCCTTTCGCGCGGTCTGCTCTGTTCGTTCGCTCGGAACGCAAGGGAATGACCTCCGTGGGGGGAAGGGGGGGGACGGCAGCCCGGAGTTGGGGAAACGCCGGACGGGGGTGGAGGGCGGAGGACGCCGGAAGGCCGGGAGAAGAAAGCGGATGTCAAGGACATGTCATGCCGCTTCGCATGAAACGCCCCGCCGTTCCGTCCATCCGTCCGTCCGCCGATCCGGCCGCCCGCCCATCCCGTACTGCCGAGGACGAGTCGCACACGTGCTCTCGGTGATCCCGTGACCGCGTGATCGTGGGGGTCGCGTGATCTCGGTAATGCCACCCCGGTCAGTGGTGGCTTCCTAGGAAAGTAGTGAACAGAACGTCAAAGGGCTACCGAAGTACGGCAAAGGCTTTCCATGGTCTGTGAACGGAGAGCCGCCCGGGGGTCCATCCGCGGGGGCCGCAGGCATATACCTTGTGCTGTCATGGATTTGGAAGAAGACGCGGTCGGCAACCTCGTCGCGCTCGGACTGGCCCGGTACGAGGCGCGGGTCTACCTCGCGCTGGTCCGGCGCGAGTCGTACACGGCGGCGGAGGTCGCCCGCGAGGCGGACGTGCCGCGCCAGCGGGTCTACGACGTGCTGGACGCGCTGGTCCGGCGCCGGCTGGCGAACGCGCACACCGGGCGGGTGGCGACCTACTCGGCCGTCGCCCCCGAACTCGCCATGACCCGGCTGATGGCCCTGCAACGCGAGTCCCTGGAGCGGCTGGAGCGCGCCTCCGGCAGCCTGGCCGCCGCGCTCCAGCCGCTGTGGTCCGACGGCCGCGGGCACACCGACCCGCTCGACTACGTCGAGATCCTGCGCGATCCGGTGGTCATCGCCGAGCGCTTCGCCGACATCCAGCGGCAGGCCCGGCACGAGCTGCTGTCCTTCTGCAAGCCGCCGTTCGTCGCCCCCGCGGAGAACGCCGAGGGCATCAAGGCCGCGCGCCGGCTGCACCGCGGCGGCGGCACCGTCCGCGCCATCTACACCTCCGGCGCCCTGGAGGACGCCGGCATGCTCGCGAACGTCCGCAGCTTCGGGAAGGCCGGCGAGGAGGCCCGCTTCACGGCGGACCTCCCCCTCAAACTGGTCATCGCCGACGCGTCGGTGGTCCTGTGCGACATGCCCGACCCGGTGGCCGGCGCCGGCTCCACCACCGCCCTGGTCATCGAGCACTCGGCCCTCGCCGCCTGCCTGCGGCTGGCCTTCCTGACCGTCTGGGAGAGCGCGGCCACGGTCCCGGAACCGGTCGAGGCCCTGAACTCCTGACACCCGGGCGGTTGTCCGGGGCCGCCGGCAGGCAGGCGGCACCGGCACCGCGGATCACCGGCCTCCGCTGCCGGTGCCCCTCCGCGCGCGCCTGCGCACACGGCGCTCCACGGCCGGCGGGAGCTCGTGGACGACATGGACGCTGCCGCACACGGCGATGCCGGTGACGGTGATCCGGTGCGTCGCCGGGCGGTCGGTGCCGTCGCGGTCCTGGGTGAACCCGCCCACGACGCCGGTCCCCGCGACGGAGGAGAGGCCGGTCGGCCTCTCCTCCGTCGCGCGGGGGGAGCCGTCAGGCCGGTGGGGCGGGCCGGTCCGCCGGCCGGTCCGCGGTCCGGTCGAGGAGCTGCCGGACCCCGGCCGCGACGGCCTCCGGCGCCTCGGCCTGGACGAGGTGACCCGACTCGACCTCCTCGAACCGCCCGTCGGGCAGCGTCTTCGCCCACCGCCGCTGGTGCTCGGTGAGGACGGCGTGCTGCGGCGCCCGGCCCCTCGCGGGGCGGGACGCCGAGAGCAGGACCGTCGGGCACGCCGGGAGGGCGGGCGGTTCGGCGCGGAGCCGGGGGAGGTCCGCGGCCACGGCCCGGAACTCCCGCCGCGTCTGGGCGATGCCCGCCGGGACGAAGTCCTCGGTGAGCATGGCCGCGTAGGTGTCTGCCGGGAAGGCACGGCGGATATTCGCGCTGACCACGCGGGCCAGCGGGCGGAACCGCACCAGCCCCTGCGTCACGCTCAGCGCGCGGTCGACCTTCACGGCGGTGCGCTCGAACGTGTCGTAGACGGGCGCGCTCTCCGGTGTCGGATCGAGCAGCAGCAGCCCGCGCAGCCGCGGTCCCAGGCGCTGCGCCGCGCGGCGCGCGACCAGCCCGCCCATGCTGTGCGCGACGAGCACGAACCGGCCGGGGATGACCACCTCGGTCATCGCGGCCAGGTCCGCGGCCATGTCGTCGATGCCCAGCTCCGCCGTGGTCCGGCCGCTGCGGCCGAAGCCGGCCCGGTCGTAGGCCACCAGCCGGGCCCGGTCCGCCAGCAGCGGCAGCACCGCGTCCCAGCAGGTGCGGCCCAGGCCCTGACCCGCTTCGAAGACCACCCAGTCCGGCCCGGTGCCGGACTCCTCGACATGGACGGACCGCCCGTTCACCGGCACCGCCCGCCCCGTTTCCTGGCGCATGTTCCCCTCCCGCAGCCAACGTTTTCAATTTAGATAACGGTATCGCATGTGAAACAGTAGCTCTATGGACACCATCGAGCTGCTTCTCCACCCGGTACGCCTGCGCGTGGTGCACGCGCTCTCCGGTGGCCGGGTGCTGACCACCTCCGAGCTGTGCGCGCGGATGCCCGAGGTGTCGAAGGTGACCATGTACCGGCATGTCGCCCTGCTGACCGAGGCGGGCTTCCTGGAAGTGGCCGAGGAGCAGCGGGTGCGCGGCGCCGTCGAGCGGCACTACCGGCTGCGCCAGGACCGGCCGGTCGTCGACGCCGGCGCGGCGGCCGCGATGTCGCCGGACGACCACCGCCGGGGCTTCGCCTCCGCCATGGCGGTGCTGATCGCGGAGTTCAACGCCTACCTCGACCGCGACGGTGCCGAGCCGACCGCCGACGGCGTCTCGTACCGCCAGGGCACGTTCTGGCTCACTCCGGACGAACTCACGGAGCTGAGCTGCGAGTTGCTCAATGTGCTGGCGCCCCGGCTCGCCAACCGCCCGGAGCCGGGCCGGGCGCCGTACCTCCTCAGCCCGATCCTCTTCCCGGCCGGGCCGACGACCCCCGACGAGGAGCGGCCGTAGGGTCTGTCCGAGGGGCCATGGCCGGGCCCGGCTCCCGGCAGACGGGCGCGGCCCCGCCGTTCCGCCGCTGCCGGTTGCGTGGGCAGCGGAACGACGGGGCCGCGTCATGAGCGCGCGGGGCGGTCCTCAGCCCATGGGCAGGGTCTCGCCCTGGACCGCCTGGACGTCGAGTTCGACCTTGAGGGTGGTGCCGATGGCGGCGATACCGGCGGCGACGACCTGGTTGTAGTTCATCTTGAAGTCCTCGCGGCGCAGTTCGGCGGTGGCGCGGAACGCGGCACGGACGCCGCCCCACGGGTCGGGGCCGGTGCCGAGGTAGCTGAGGCCGAGGTCCACGGGGCGGACGACGCCGTGCAGGGCGAGGTCGCCGTGGACGGTCCAGCGGTCCGGGCCGGCGGGCTCCAGGCCGGTGCTGCGGTAGGTGATCTCGGGGTAGACGTCGACGTTGAGGAAGTCCTCGTTGCGCAGGTGGCCGTCGCGCATGCCGTTGCCGGTGTCGATGGACGCGGCCTTGATCACGGCCTCGACGCGGGACTTCTCGATGTCCTGGGCGATGTCTATCCGGCCGCTGAACTCGGTGAAGCGGCCGTGCACGCTGGAGATGCCCAGGTGCTGGGCGACCGCGCCCACCGTGGAGTGCATGGGGTCGATGGTCCAGGGGCCGGGCGGCGGCAGTTCGGCCCCGCCCTGGCGGGCCAGGACGACGGTGCCGACGTCCATCCGGCCGCTCGCCGTCACGATCGCGCTGGAGGCGACCGGTGCGTAGCCGACGGCCGTCACGATGACCGTGTACGGGCCGGCGGCCAGCGGTTCCCCGCTGCGGATCCGGCCCTCCTCGTCGGCGGTCGCACGCAGCACCTGCGCGCCTGTCATGTCGGTGACGGTCAGTACGGCGTGCTGTACCGCCCAGCCGTCCCGTGTGCGGACCTGCGCCCGTACTCCCGCAGCTCCCGCGCCCGTCGAAGTCATTGCCTCTCCCGTTTGTTGCCTGTTGGGGGTTCCCCTGCCCGCCGGGCGAAGCCGGGAGCGTGGGGGAGTGCCGGGCTCCGCAGGGCCCTGGTACGTGTGGTTCCGGGCCCTGGCCGGCCCCGTCCTCGTCGGGCTCCGGCCGGCGGCGTGCAGGCCGTCCCCTGCCTGTGCGCAGCGCCGCCGGCCGGAGCCCTGGGGTCCGGGCCGGGGTGCGCCTCCGCTCAACGCGCGCCCCGGTCCGGGGTCTTGGTGTCCCGGGCCCGCCGCTGTGCCGGACGGGCCCGGCTCCGGTCAGTCCCCGGGGTGCGCGAGCTGGACGTCGTAGCCGTCCACCCCGTGCGCGTCGACGGCGAGGCCGGTGGCGACCGGCGGGTAGCCGCTCGCGATGACCGTGTAGTCGCCGGCGTCCAGGTCGGCGAAGGCGTACGCGCCGTCCGACCCGGTGGTGGAGGTGGCCACGACGTTGCCCGCGGCGTCCACCAGCGTGACCCGCGCGTCGGCCAGCGGGACGCGGTTCGCCCCGGCCCGTACGACGCCCTGGACCCGGGCGCCGGACAGCAGCGCGATCTCGATGCGGGTGGTGCCCTGGCCGCCGACCTCGACGGGCTGTGCGGTGGGCCGGAAGCCGGCCGCGTTCACCGCGACGGTGAAGCTGCCCGGCGCGAGTTCGGCGAAGGAGAAGTGGCCCTCGGCGTTGGCGGTTCCGGTCGCCAGCACCTCGCCGCGGACGTCGGTGACGACGACCATCGCACCGCCCACCGGCTCGCCGGTGACCGCGCTGCGGACCTGGCCGCCGAGGCCGCCGGTGCCGCTGAGCTGGATGTCGAAGCCGTGGGGCGTCTCGCCGACGACGACGGTGGACGCCTGCGGCTGGTGGCCGTCGGCCGCGGCTATCAGCACGTACGAGCCGGCGCCGGGGGCGCTCAGCACATACGAGCCGTTGGCCTGGGCGACCGCGCGGCCCAACTGCCGCCCGCCGAGCGAGATCAGCGTGACCGCCGAGCGGGGCACCGGGTTGCCCTCGGCGTTGCGGACGTAGCCGTGGACCGCGGGGCCGGACGGTGCGGCGTCACCGCCACCGCCGCCGGCGGACGCGTACGCCGCCAGGGGCTGTGCCGCCGGGGCCGGCTGCGCCCACGAGGGCGTGTGCAGTCCGTCGTCCTCGGACGGGGACGGGACGGCACCGACGAGGGCGGGCTCCCGCTCCTCGGCGGGGACCGCGGCCGACGCCGGGGCGGCGGCGGGGGCCGGGGACTCGTCGCTGTCGCCGTCTCCGGCGAGGACGCGCTCCGAACCGGACTTGCTGCGCAAGGCGACCTCCTTGATGAACAGGGTGAGAAGCAGGGCGAGAAGGGCGCACGGGGCCGCGTAGAGGAAGACATCGCCGACGCCGTGACCGTATGCGTCCTCCATGATCGACCGGATCGGGGCGGGCAGCGACGACAGGTCCGGAATTCCTTCGCTCCCGGTGCTGCCGTGGCTCGCCGCCGCCGCGGCCCTGGGGCCGAGAGCGGTCAGGCCGTCGGTGACGTAGTGCGTGACCCGGTTGGCGAGCGCCGCGCCGAGCGCCGAAACGCCCACCGCACCCCCGAGGGTACGGAAGAAGGTGACCAGCGAGCTGGCCGAGCCGATGTCCTGCGGCGCGACCTGGTTCTGGGTCGCCAGGACCAGGTTCTGCATCATCATGCCGACGCCGAGGCCCATCAGGGCCATGTAGACCGCCGAGTGCCAGTACGGGGTGTCGGCGCGCAGCGTGCCCAGCAGGGCGAGGCCCGCGGTGAGCAGCACACCGCCGCTGACGAGGAAGACCTTCCAGCGTCCGGTGCGGGTGATGATCTGGCCGGAGATCATCGAGGAGAGGAACAGGCCCATGACCATCGGGATGGTCATGACGCCGGACATCGTCGGGGTCTTGCCGTGCGCCAGCTGGAAGTACTGCGAGAAGAAGACCGTGCCGCTGTACATGGAGACGCCGACGAACATCGAGGCGAGCGCGGCGAGCGTGATCGTCTTGTTGCGGAACAGCCGCAGCGGGATCAGCGGTTCCGCGGCCTTCGACTCGACGACCACGAAGACCAGCGCGAGCACGACCGCCCCGCCGACCATGGCGAAGGTCTGCCAGGAGATCCAGTCGTAGTTCTTGCCGGCCAGGGTCACCCACACCAGCAGCAGCGTCACCGCGGCGGCCACGAAGAACGAGCCGGCCCAGTCGACCTTCACGCCCTCGCGCTTGACGACCGGCAGCTTCAGCGTCTTCTGGAGCACGATCAGCGCGAGCACCGCGAACGGCACACCGACGTAGAAGCACCAGCGCCAGCCGAGCCAGCTGGTGTCGGTGATGACACCGCCGAGCAGCGGGCCGCCGACGGTCGCGACCGCGAAGGTCGCGCCCAGGTAGCCGCTGTAACGCCCGCGCTCCCGCGGGGAGATCATCGCGGCCATCACGATCTGGGCGAGGGCGGACAGACCGCCCACGCCTATGCCCTGCACCACGCGGCAGGCGATCAGCATGCCGGTGTTCTGCGACAGACCGGCGACGACCGAGCCGCCGACGTAGATGACCAGGGCGATCTGGACGAGCGCCTTCTTGCTGAACAGGTCGGAGAGCTTGCCCCACAGCGGGGTGGTCGCGGTCATCGCCAGCAGCGCGGCGGTGACGACCCAGGTGTACGCGCTCTGCCCGCCGTGCAGGTCGTGGATGATGTGCGGCAGCGCGTTGGAGACGATCGTCGACGACAGGATGGCGACGAACATGCCGAGCAGCAGCCCGGAGAGCGCCTCCATGATCTGACGGTGCGTCATGGGCGCACCGCCGGGGGCGCTGTGACCGCCCCCATGCTTGGCGCGCCCGCCCCGCACACCGGCTGGTGAGGTCGTGGCCATGTGGTTCCTTACTTCCTTGTCATCCTGCTGCGGGTGTACGGGTCGCGGCGGGGGAGTCGTGGTGCGCCCGGATGCGGCAGTCGCCGAAGCTCGAACGGAGCCTGGCGAGCAGCTCGACGAGGTGCCCGACGTCGTCGTCGGTCCAGTCGTCCAGGTACCGGGCGAGGGTCTGGGTGTAGCGCCGGGCCAGCTCGTCCAGGAGCTGCCTGCCGCTCGGGGTCAGTCGCAGCAGCCGCGACCGCTTGTCCGCCGGATCGGGCTTCCGCTCGATCCAGCCGCGCTCGGCGACGTGGGCGACGTGCCGGCTGGTCACCGACATGTCGATCGCGAGCAGCTCGGCCAGCTGGCTCATCCGCATCTCGCCGTGGCGGTCGAGAAGCGTGAGCACACCGGCCGACGCGGGCGGGCATTCCTGGGGCAGCATCCGCCCCATCTCCCGCTTGACGGCCCCGATGGCGCTCAGTTGCCGGGCCAGCTCTTCGTACTGACTGTGAGCGGCCATCGGCTCCTCCGCGCCTCGTCACCTTCGCACACCTTTTGTTGCTTGGGGCAACCATAAACACTGTTGGTTGCTGAAGGCAAACGATTCGACGGAGTCTGAGGAAAGGGAATGGCAAATTCCGCGCCGT
Source organism: Streptomyces sp. GS7 (assembly GCF_009834125.1). NCBI lineage: Bacteria > Bacillati > Actinomycetota > Actinomycetes > Kitasatosporales > Streptomycetaceae > Streptomyces > Streptomyces sp. GS7. The sequence continues at coordinate 8,868,404 of NZ_CP047146.1, read as the reverse complement.
GATCCGGCCAAGAAAGACGATTTAGCGCGTAAAGGCGCTGGTCGATGAGCTAGGCGGCGCGACGGTGCCGGGTACGCACCCTTTGCCGCGCCGTGCCCCTTCGCGGCGGCCCCGGTGGGGACGTCGACGGACTGCCATGTACGCATCACGTGCCGCCCCGTGTGCGCTGCGTACGCGCCGGACGCTTTCGTCACGGCCCGCGGCCCCGCACGCGCGCGGAGGACATGCGCCCCAGGGGTGCCCCGGCGCGCCCGGTTCGCTAGGGTCCTTCCCCATGGCGACCAACCCGCAGAACCAGGCCGAGGGCAACTACGACCCGGCGGGCAGCACGCAGATGTTCCGAGCCTTCGTCGACGAGGGCGGCACCCCGCAGGCGGGCGGCCCGCGCCCCGCGGCCCCGCAGCAGCCGAGCGGCCCCCGCGTGGGCCTCATCGCCGGCGTGATCGTCGCGATCCTCGTGGTGGCGGGGGCGGCCTGGCTCGCGCTGGGCTGACCGCCCGGCGGACCGGACGGCGCGCCGGACCGCCGCTGACGCGGCGCGGCACCCCGGCCGGGGCATGTCCCGCCGGGGCAGCCGGTGTTGGGGCGTCAACCCTGGTCCGCCGCCGCCTTCAGGGCCGCGATGTCGAGCTTCTTCATGCCCATCAGCGCCTTCATGGCGCGGGTCGCGCGGGACTGGTCCGGGTCGTTGAGGACCTCGGCCATTCCCTCGGGTACCACCTGCCAGGACAGTCCGTACCTGTCCTTCAGCCAGCCGCAGGGTCCCTCCTCGCCGCCCTCGGCGAGCCGGGTCCAGTAGTAGTCGATCTCCTTCTGGTCGGCACAGGTGACCGAGAGGGAGACCGCCTCGCTGAAGGTGAACTCCGGGCCCCCGTTGAGCGCGGTGTAGTCCTGGCCGTCCAGCGTGAACTCGACGGTCAGCACGGTGCCGGCCGGGCGCGGACCGGCCTCGTTGTAGTGCGTGACGGCCCTGATCTTCGAGTTCGGGAACACCGAGCAGTAGAACTCGGCCGCTTCCAGGCCCTGGGTGTCGAACCACAGGGTGGGAGTGATCTTCGGCATGGCGCCCTCCTGGCGTGTGGCGTGGCGACGGCACCGGACGGGCCGGCCGCTCTGTGTATCGACCGTCGCGCCGTGCGGAACTCATCGCCATTCGGGTGGGAACCTCCGGGGCGCCTTCGGGGAGCGTCGCGCGCGGGGCGCCGGGCTCACCGCCAGGTGAACGTGACGTCCTCGGTGTCGAGGTGCATGCCCAGCGGGACCCGCCAGGCGTCCACGCACACCCGCCAGGTTCCGGTCGCCGGCCTGCCGGGGGTGAGCGGCAGCGGCAGCCTGTGGTCGGAGCTGATCGTGGCCCAGTCGATGCCGAGGGCGCCGATGATGTGGGTGCCGAAGGTGACGGTCCCGGAAGTGACCGGGCGGTCACCGGTGTTGAGGAAGTCGAGGGTGACCTGCTGGCACCAGCGGACGTCCGTGGCGGCGAGGGCGGGTTCGCCCACGAGGAGACCGGCGGGGGCGCCAGGGCCCGTGGGAAGAGTGGGCGAGGGCGGCGCGGGTGTGGCCGTGCCGCTCGGCCGCGGCCTGGGCGAATTCCCGGGCGGGGCAGGGGTGTTGGTGCCCGCGGTGTCGCCGGGGCCGGTGGGGGAGGGGGACGGGGCGGCGGTACCGAGGGACGCCGGATGCGTGCCGGCGGTCGTTCCCGGGCTGCCCGGGGAGCGGCTGGGGCCGCCGGTGCCGGGGCCGTCGGTGCCGTCCAGCGGGGTCAGTTCGACGCCGCCGCGGGGCGGTACGGGCGTGTGCGGCGCGGAGTTGTCGGAGGGACCTTGCGCGCCCACCGCGGCATAGCCGGATCCGGCCGCGTCACCGCAGCCGGTGAGGAGGACGCCCAGGCAGAGCACGGCCGCCGAGGCGGAGGCAACAGTCGTCGTCCGTCGCATCGGCACAGTGTTGCTGACGGCCCATCAGATGTATAGGGGTGTGTGCGACAACGCCCCAGGGGCTCCCTGCGGCGTCGTGAGGCGTGCTCGGCGGCCCTTCCCCGCGGTCGCGCGCGAACGTCGCGCAGGACCGCACGAGGACCGCGTACGGGGCCGCTTCGGCCCGTTTCCGCTCTCGTTGCTGTCCGCCGAGCGACCCGGAGCTGCGGGTGGCAGCCGTCCCCCGGCGGACCGTTCCTCAATCGGCGATGAGTCCTTCGCGCAGCTGAGCCAGAGTGCGGGTGAGCAGCCGGGAGACATGCATCTGGGAGATGCCGACCTCCTCGCCGATCTGGGACTGCGTCATGTTGGCGAAGAAGCGCAGCATGATGATCTGGCGCTCCCGGGGCGGGAGTTTGGCCAGCAGGGGCTTGAGGGACTCGCGGTACTCGACGCCCTCCAGCGCGGTGTCCTCGTAGCCGAGGCGGTCCGCGAGGGAGCCCTCGCCGCCGTCGTCCTCGGGGGAGGGCGAGTCGAGCGAGGAGGCGGTGTAGGCGTTGCCGACCGCGAGGCCGTCGACGACGTCCTCCTCCGACACCCCGAGGCACAGGGCGAGTTCGGGCACCGTGGGGGAGCGGTCGAGCTTCTGGGCCAGCTCGTCGCTGGCCTTGGTGAGGGCCAGCCGCAGCTCCTGGAGCCGGCGCGGGACGCGGACGGACCAGGACGTGTCGCGGAAGAAGCGTTTGATCTCGCCGACGACCGTCGGCATCGCGAACGTCGGGAATTCCACGCCGCGTTCGCAGTCGAAACGGTCGATGGCCTTGATCAGGCCGATGGTGCCGACCTGGACGATGTCCTCCATCGGCTCGTTGCGGCTGCGGAAGCGGGCGGCCGCGTACCGCACGAGCGGGAGGTTGAGTTCGATGAGCGTGTCGCGCACGTAAGCGCGCTCCGCGCAGTCCTTGTCGAGCGTGGCCAGCCGCAGGAACAGGGAGCGGGAGAGCGAGCGGGTGTTGATGGCGTCGACGTCGTCATGCACGTGTGGTGCCGGCGCGGGAATCGCGGCAAGCACCTTTGAGCTGCCCAGTTCTACGGACATGCCACCCCCTTGAGGTCGCGGACGGGTCGCTGCGGCGTCCCCGGCCCGGGCGGGCCGAGGAGTCGTACCTCCACCTGAATACCGGAGGCGGCACCACGGCAAACGCGGTTCCTGCAGAATGTCACATGTCGGCAACACGCTGTAGCGCCATGTCGACATATCTGTGCAGGAACGGGTCGCCCGTCCCGGTTAGGCGTCGATCCTGTTTGCGGATCGCAGACGGGCGAAGCTCCGCGACAGTAGCCGGGACACATGCATCTGCGACACCCCCAGCTCGGCACTGATCTGGGACTGCGTCAGATTGCTGTAGTAACGGAGGAGAAGGATGCGTTGCTCGCGCTCGGGCAGCTGCACGAGCAGATGCCGCACCAGGTCGCGGTGCTCGACCCCGGCCAGCTCGGGGTCCTCGTAGCCGAGGCGGTCCAGCAGGCCGGGCAGCCCGTCGCCTTCCTGGGCGGCCTCCAGTGACGTCGCGTGGTACGAGCGCCCGGCCTCCAGGCAGGCCAGCACCTCGTCCTCGCCGATCTTCAGCCGCTCGGCGATCTCGGCGGTGGTGGGCGAGCGGCCGTGCAGCACGGTCAGGTCCTCGGTCGCGCCGTTGACCTGCACCCACAGCTCGTGGAGGCGGCGCGGGACATGGACGGTCCGGACATTGTCCCGAAAGTAGCGTTTGATCTCGCCGACGACGGTGGGCATGGCGAAGGTCGGGAACTGGACGCCGCGGTCCGGGTCGAACCGGTCGATGGCGTTGATCAGGCCGATGGTGCCGACCTGGATCACGTCCTCCATCGGCTCATTGCGGCTGCGAAAGCGGGCCGCGGCGTAGCGGACCAGCGGCAGGTTGGCCTCGATCAGGGCGGCGCGGACGCGGGTGTGCTCGGGGGTGCCGGGTTCGAGTCCCGCCAGCTCGGCGAAGAGCACCTGGGTGAGCGCCCGCGTGTCCGCGCTTCGGCTCTCGCGGGATGGCGCCCTGGGTGCAGTACGGGCCGTCACGGTCACGCCACCCTTCACAGTGCATTTTTTGCAGCATGTTTCGCGTATCGCATGTATCCGGCAAAAGCGGTCATAGCATCACAAGACATGTGCACTGTGTGCAAGCACCCCATAATGCCGTGTTGAACCGAGAGTTGACGGCGGAACAGGCATATGGCGAAGCCCCCCGCCCGTGGAGCGGGGGGCCGGAGTGCGTACGGCGGCCGGGGCGGCGCCGGGGCTCAGAACTCGTAGTCGGCGATCACCCAGGTGGCGAATTCGCGCCACTGCGCGGCGGCGGCCTGGTGGGCCGGGTGCTCCAGGTAGCGCTTGAGGGCATCGGTGTCGGCGACGGCCGAGTTGATCGCGAAGTCGTGGGCGATCGGGCGGTCGGTGATGTTCCAGGCGCACTCCCAGAACGCCAGCTCCGGGATCTGCCGCTCCAGCTCCGTGAACGCGCGGACGCCGGCCTGCACCCGCTCCTCGTCGCGGGAGACGCCGTCGTTGAGCTTGAACAGGACCAGGTGGCGGATCACAGGAGCCTCCGTGCGGCAGGGCGGTGCGCAGCCGCTGCGGCCGGCCGCTAGACCCTAGCTGACCAGCTGGGTCATGAACTCGCCGACGCCCTGAGCGGCCGCCGAGATGCCCTCGAAGCCTATCTGGACGAGCTGGGCGGCCCGCTTGGGGGTGGCGATGATCGTGTAGAGCACGAAAACGATGAGCAAGTACAACGCGACCTTCTTCGCCGTCGCCATCAGTCCCGTCTCCCCTACGGCAGTCCCTTGCGGCTTTCCCCCGGAGCCCCGGGGCCCCGCCGACCGCTCCGGCTCCCGGTATGCGGTCGGGCGAGTGTAACCACAGGTGTTCGACCGGGGGAGGCGTGGCGGCTCGTCCGGCTGCGCCTTTCACACCGGCTTTATGGACCAAAGGCCCCCCAAGAGGGGCCCTTCGCCCGGCTGTTGGGAGGGGTCGGATGCGGCAGGATGGCGAGCGTGGCCCGGCGGATCTGGCAGGAATCCGCGGGGCCCACGGGACCAGGGCCTCACTGCGGGGTCCGTGCCGCACGCTTATCCCCCTGACAGCGGCGCGGGCGTCGAGGCTCGGTCCTCACCGGGGGAGGCGGCCTTCCCCCGACGCCGTTTCCCCCGACCGACCGCGAGCCCCCGGCTCCGGCCCCTCCCCGGGGGAACACCAGGGAGGGGCTCGGCGCCGGGGCTCTGTCGTGCGCCGGTGGTCCGCACCCGCACCGCGTATGGATGGAATGCGCGAGATGCACCGTATACACCGCCTCTTTCCCGCAACCTCCGGAGCGTTCTGCTCGTCCCTCCCCCTGTAAGAGCACCCCGTACGCCGTGGCTTGCATCATGTACGCGACAGTTACGCGGCACGGCGCGATACCGGCCGGCGGCGGCAGGAGGCCGCCGCGCGGTACCGCGCGGGACGACGAAAGGGAAACGGGGAACCAACGATGAAGATCGACTGGGACCGGCGCACCTGCGCGCGGCGCGGGCACATCACCTACCTTCCGCACGAGGAGCACCACCAGGCGAAACTCCGCGCGGCCACCGCTCACGGCGAGGCGTGGCGCTGCCTGCGCTGCGGCGACTTCGTCCTGGGCGACCCGCTCGGCACCGGGCCGGCGGCCAACGCCCCGCAGGTCCCGCGCGGCAAGGTCCTGCGCGATCTGTTCATCCTGCGGTTCCTGGCCGTCGAGCGGGCGGTGCGCGGCGTGTTCATCGTGCTCGCGGCGATCGCCGTCTGGAAGTTCAGCAACAGCCAGGACGCGGTCCGGCAGTTCTTCGACAAGAACCTCGACGCGATCCGCCCGGTGGCCGTCCACTTCCACTACGACCTGGACCACTCGCCGGTCGTCGACACCATCCGGAAGACCTTCGGCTACAAGCACTCCACCCTGGTGCTGGTGGCTTCGCTGCTGCTGGCGTACGCGTTGATCGAGATCGTCGAGGGCGTCGGGCTGTGGCGCGCCAAGCGCTGGGCGGAATACCTGACGGTGGTGGCGACCGCGGCGTTCCTGCCGCTGGAGATCTACGAGCTGACCGAGAAGGTCAGCTGGCTCAAGATCGCCACCCTGGCCATCAACATCCTGGCCGTGCTCTACATCGCCGTCGCCAAGCGGCTGTTCGGGCTGCGGGGCGGCCGGACGGCCTTCGACGAGGAGCGGCAGAGCTCCTCGCTCCTGGAGACCGGCACGCCCGCCGCCATGCCCGCCGCAGCCCATAATGGCTGAACGCACCGAACGAGGGGGAAACCCACCCATGCGACTCATGCCCACGAACTCCGCGCGCCGGCAGCCCGGTTCGCCGCGCACCACCGCCCGCCGATCCGTGGCGCGCCGTCGTCCGGCCACCGTCCTGGCGCTGCTCTTCGGCCTGCTGGCCGCCGCGGCCGGACCGGCCGCGGCCGCCGGCCTGTCCGACGCCGCCGCCTCCGCGACGGCCACCGCCGCAGTCCAGCAGGCACCGGCCCGTACGGCCGCCCAGGACGCCTCGATACGCGTCGCGGCGGCCCCCGCGTCCACCACGAGCTGGCACGGCGGGCACAGCACGCACCGCGTCACCGGCTCCCACCACGTCACGCACCAGACCTCCTTCTCGTCCAGCAAGCCGAAGAAGAAGACCGGCTTCTTCAAGAAGCTCGGCATCTTCCTCATCGTGATCGTCGTGGTGTTCATCGTCATCGTGATCCTGGTGATCTGGATGATCGTGCACTTCATCCGCAAGGCGTTCCGCCGCCGCGGCTAGTGCGGCTGGTAACGCGCCTACGCCGATTCACCTTTGGCGTTGCGCGTTACGCGTTTCACCTCCGCATCGGGGGCGGCCGGAGTCCGTTGGGGCTCCGGCCGCCCCCGTTTCGCCGCGCTCCGCAAATGCCTCCGGCGGGCGGAAAAGGGAAGGGGAAGGGGAAGAGAACGGAACGAGCCGCATGCCGGACGTTCCGTACGGCGCTCAACGAGGCAGTAGGGCCTGGCCGCTTGGCGCGGAACTCGGTACGGCTCGCCAAGGCGCCCCGCGTGAGCGAAGGGGAGGTGGATCCCAGCACCGTCGAGGAAGTACGAGGAAGTACGAGGAAGTACGAGGAAGTACCACGCCGTCCGGCATGCTGCCGCCAGGGTCTTGCTGATCCTCGGTGTCTCCGAACGGGCCGTCATGGGGCACATGGGGCGGTCCACCACCGCCGTGGCCGCGCGGTTTCCGCACATGGCCGACTCCGTCCGCGGCGAGGTCGCCCGACAGGTCGGCGGACTCGTCCGGAAGCGGGGCGGAGGCGGGCCGGCCACGTATGACGACGGGGCCGCCGGAGCCCTCGTGCCGGCCAACTGAGATGGAAAACGGGACGGAAGCCGATGAGGCGCCCGGTCCGTCGGACCGGGCGCCTCATCTACTGGCGGTAGCGGAGGGATTTGAACCCGACCGCGTGACCCTTCTCACCTGCGGTTTTGTCGGAGAACCCGAAAAATCGGGGCGTTTCGATGCCGCTCGATGCTGTTCCGTTGCGCTCGATCGCGTCCCGTGTGGACATGTCCACACGGTCGGACGGGTCCCGGACAAGCGTTGCGCCGCCATCGCTTGGCTCTGGTGTAGCCGCTTCTTTGCCCCCCAGTGAACGCTACTGCCATCGCAGGGTCGGTGGGTTTCCAGGAGTGGAAGGGGGGCGATCTTATCCGGAGTTGACTACGAAGAGTTACTTTCGTATTCGACTATCTGATAGGCGGGCGCGGCGTCTCGTCCGGCTCCTCGCCGTCGAGCAGGGCCACTTCCCCGCCCTGGCCGCACGCTACGAAAGCGATCTCGACCCGCGCCTGCGCAGTCGCCCTCAGCAGCCGGGCGCAACGTACCGGCGAGGTTCGCCCCGATGTCGACCCACGGTGCTCCTCCCCGCGACGCCAACGCCACCCGCCTGCGCAACCGCGGCGCCGTGGACGGACACCCCTGCGGTCTGCGGAAACGAGCCCAGGGTGCATCGGTCGGTTCAGCACCTGGCGGTGAGTCGCCGATACAGGAGCCGACACGGGAAAGGGATCAAGGACGAGGGGAACGGATCATGGTCATCGTCAACGAGTGGCAGATGGTGGACAACATTGCTGCCGGGCTCGGCTTCGGCGCTGCCATCGGCTTGGAGCGGCAGTGGCGGGCTCGGATGGCTGGGCTGCGGACGAACGCGCTGGTGGCCGCCGGGTCGGCGCTCTTCGTCCTGCTGTCCAACTACGGCTTTACGCAGGCCACCAGTACCGTCGGATACGACGGCTCACGGGTCGCGGCCCAGATCGTCTCCGGCATCGGCTTCCTGGGAGCCGGTGTCATCATCCGCGACGGGCTGAGCGTGCGCGGACTCAACACCGCGGCCACACTGTGGTGTTCGGCTGCTGTCGGCGCCCTGGCCGGCACGGGGCTGTACGTCCTGGCGGGGCTCGGCACACTTGCGGTGGTGGGTGCCAACCTGCTGCTGCGGCCGCTGGGCCGGCGCCTGGACCGGGAGCCGCGCGGCGGCGCCGAGGTCGCCACCGACTACTACTTCGAGGCGGTGTGCACCGAGCCGGAGGAGGCACACATCAGAGCCCTGATCGTCCAGGCCGTCGCCCAGCCTGGCTTCCGGCTGCGCTCGGTGTTCAGCCGCGACGCGGAGGAAGGGAAGGTCACCGTCGCCGCGGAACTCACCACCGAGCGTCGTGATGACTCCCTTCTTGAAGCGGCTGTCAGTCGACTGTCGTTGGAGCCCGCGGTCTCCGCAGTGAGCTGGACGGTGATCGGCCACCCGGACGAGGCCGATTACCCTGCGGACGAGGCGTCCCACCGCCGGTTCCGGGACTTCTTCACCGGGTGGGGGCACGGGAGAGCACCACGGCGGTAGCCGGGTGTCGCCGAGAGGGCTCGTTTCTGCAGGTCGCTCGTCGTGAACGGCGGCATCATGTCCGGTTCCGACCGCACGGGCCAGGAGGCTGGCGGTCACGTGGCGGCTACCCCGTCAGCCGTCACAGCCGACTTCGCCACCGCCGTGACCTCTCCTTTCAGCGGCCGGCGTGGTGGCTGAGGGCGGCGTGTGGGTCGGTGCCGTCCGTCAGGTGGTCGGTGTGGACGGTGGCGGCGGTCAGGCGTGGGACGGCGTGGATGAGGGCATGCTCGGCGGCGACGGCGACTTCATGGGCCTGGACGACGGTCAGGTGGGGATCGACGACGATGTCGGCCTCGGCCCGCAGGGCATGGCCGATCCACCGCATGCGGACCTGCCCGGTGCCCAGGACGCCGTTGATGTCGCGGAGTGTGGTCTCGGCGGTGTCGACGAGGTGGGGGTCGACGGAGTCCATCAAGCGACGGTAGACCTCGCGGGCGGCGCCTTTGAGCACCATGAGGATCGCGACGGTGATCAGGAGGCCGACCGCAGGGTCCGCCCAGCGCCAACCGAGGGCGACACCGCCGGCTCCCAGGAGCACGGCCAGGGAGGTGAAGCCGTCGGTGCGGGCGTGCAGGCCGTCGGCGACCAGTGCGGCGGAGCCGATCTTGCGGCCCGTGCGGATGCGGTAGCCGGCCACCCACTCGTTGCCGATGAAGCCGACCAGGGCGGCGAGGGCCACCGCCCACAGGTGGGTGACGTCTCGTGGGTGCAGCAGCCGGTCTATGGCCTCGTAGGCGGCGAGCGCGGAGGACGCGGCGATGGTCAGGACGATGGCGATGCCGGCCAGGTCCTCGGCTCGGCCGTAGCCGTAGGTGTAGCGGCGGTTCGCCGCCCGGCGGCCCACGACGAACGCGATGCCGAGCGGGACGGCGGTCAGCGCGTCGGCGGCGTTGTGGATGGTGTCGCCCAGCAGCGCCACCGAACCGGATATCGCCACGATCATCGCCTGGATGACCGTGGTCAGCCCGAGGATGCCCAAGGAGAGCCACAGGGTGCGCATGCCCTCGCGGGAGGTCTCCATGGCCGAGTCGACCTTGTCCATCGCCTCGTGGCTGTGCGGAGTGACCACGTGCGCAAGCTGGTGTCGGAAACTGGCCCACCGGCCCTCCCCGTGCACGTGATCATGGTTACGGTCGTGGTCGTGCCGGTGGTCACCGTGATCGTGGCGGACGGCGGTGGGGTGCGGGTGGTGGTGCGCACCGTGGCCGTGGTGGTGATCAGGCGACTCGTGGGTGTGGGGGTGCTCGCTCACGCTTGCGCCTTTCGCCGGTGGCGGACTGGACGGCGGGACTGCTGCCACACCATTATGTGCACATGAACGCACGCATGCATCTATCAGGTGCGCATGCCTCGCAACAGCCAGACGACGGCGAGCGCCTGGCTGTGGCCGTGGACGTGCTCGGCCTGCTCGCCGACCGCACCCGCCTGGCCCTGCTGCGGCGGCTCGGCGAGGGAGAAGCCGACGTCACGACGCTGACCGCGGCGACCACGGCGGCGCGGACCTCGGTCAGCCAGCACCTGGCACGGCTGCGACTGGCCGGCCTGGTAGCCACCCGCAAGGAGGGGCGCCGCGTGGTGTACGCCCTGCGGCACGGGCACCTGCGCCGGTTGGTCGACGAGGCGCTGAACGTCGCGGACCATCAGATCGGCCACCTGCCGCCCCACGACTGAGTTCCTGTCGCGACCGCGTCCGCAGCCGAGATTCAGGGTCACACGACACCTCGAAGCCGTCAGGGGCCTTGAACATTTCCACGTCCGTGGATCGCTGCCTGCTGCCCGAACCGCGTCATGAACGCACGCCATGAACGAAGCCACCCGGGGGAAAGCCGCCGATCCGTCCACGGCTGCTGACAGGGCGGCGCTGACCGGGAGGGGCTTCACGTATGGCTGCCTCCGTTCAGTGATGCGGTTCCTTGGAACCGGTCCCTACGCAGGGTTCTTCGGAGCCGGCTTTGGCCTGCATGGAGGACGCCGCCCAGCGCTATGCCCCCTTGCGTATTCACGCAAGGGGGACGTGCGTTCGATAGGCTTTTTGCTGTGGGGAATTCCCTTCGCGCGTGACCGCCGGCACGTCCGGTTCCCGAACCGAGCGGTCACAGGCACGGACAGGAGGGGTGCGGTATGAACCGTCGATTGCACGGCCCCGCCGCTGAATCGTTGACCGTTACGTTCGCCATTCTGGTCCTGCTGGAGACCTTGGCGCTGGCCCTCGCCCCCGCCGGTGTCCGGCCGGTGCTCCTGGGCGTCCTGGCCGGCACCGCCATCGCCGTCCTGCTCTTGATACGGCTCCGCCGTGTGGGTGCCCGCTCCCGGCAGCCGCAGCCGCCCAGCGCAGAGGGCTGGCTCAGCAGCCACGCCCTGGAAAGCTTCCCCATGGACGCCGTCCGCCCGCTTCTGAACCGGCCGAACGCGCCGGACCTCCGCCGCCTCTACGCCGCCTGGACCCTCGCCCTCCTCGACTACGAGGCTCGTGTCATCGCCCGCCACCTCCACCTGCCCATCGCCGTCGTCCGGCTGCTGACCGACGCGACACCCCGACGCGACCGCACCCATCCGACCTTGGCACCACACGGCGGTATTCCCGCGGACGACCCCCGCCTGCCGCCCGTACGCCGCGCCGTACGCCAGGCCGCTCACCGACTCGCCGAAGACGCCCCCGCCCTCACCTCCGCCGGCGCCGAGACGCTACGCGCCGGGCTTGCGGCCCGCGCGGACGCTCTACGCCAGGCCGTGCTCGCCGCGCACCGCGCCGGCATGCGGCACCAGGACATCGCCCACGACGCCCATCTGGACCTGGCCACCATCGACACATGGACAGTCTGGACACCCGTCGCCCCGAGCCCTACGGCAGCGCACCACAGGAAGCGGCACGGAGCGGGCGGCAGACGCACCGGGTGAAGCCGGAGGGCGCTCGACATGCCCCTCGTACGCTGCCGCCCGCGCTACTCGAATGGATGGCCCTCGGTCTGCCCGGTCTGCCCCCCTGCCCGCGACCGGCTCATGGTAGGCAGCCTGCTGTCCGCAGAAGGCATGGGCGACGCCTGGTTCACCTCCGAGACCTCGACGGATTTCCGGTGCAGACCATCGGTCCCGTGCTGCACCGCACCCAGCCGGAACAGCCCCGCGGAAGGTGTCGTACCGGGGAACGGAAAGTCAAGAACGAGTCAAGCAGTTGCGGTAATGCGCAAGTATGAGCCAGACTCTTCGAGGTTTGAAAGAAGGCACCTCGTTCGGTGAGGCGTCTGCACGGACATAGGCCACTGACCCGACGACGTCGAGAGACGCCCAGGTTCAGGACAGATCTCCCCGACTTAAGGGGTGATCCCAAGTGGCTGCCCCCGCAAGGGGATTACGCCGTGCAGTGCCAAAGCTCTGACGAGTTGGGGTGAACCAGTCGTACGGACTGGTCCGCTCCTTGCCGTGTCCGCTCGGCGCCCGCGTGCGCCACGGCCGCAAGGAGGCGAGAGACATGGATAGCAGTTGCAGTAGTCCGGGCCACAGTAGGCCCCGCATCCGTATGTCTTCTCCGACCTCCGGTACGCGGTAACCACCTCCTCTGCGCGCTCCCCCACCCTGCCTAGGCACCCGTACGGCCACCGGCCGTCCCGGGTCGCTGTGCTGCGCGCTCGCAGGGGAGATCGCTGCTGCGTACCCCAACCTCCCCCGCCGGGGGACCCGGGAGGCTTCCATGACCAACCTCACCACCACCCCATCGATTCCCGCGCAGCGCACCGCTGTGCTGGACGACGCGCACGTGGGCGACATCCGTGGCGCGCTCGGCACCATCAAGCAGGACGACAACGGCGAGCGCCGGGGCCTGTCCGCGAAGTTCAAGACTCTGCTGGCGATAGTCGGGCCCGGCCTGATCGTGATGGTCGGCGACAACGACGCCGGCGCCTTCGCCACCTACGGCCAGGCCGGCCAGAACTACAGCACCCAGCTGCTGTGGACCCTGCTCCTGCTCATCCCCGTCCTGTACGTCAACCAGGAGATGGTGCTGCGCCTCGGCGCCGTCACCGGCGTCGGCCACGCCCGCCTCATCCTGGAGCGGTTCGGGAAGTTCTGGGGCGCGTTCAGTGTCATCGACCTGTTCCTGCTCAACGCGCTGACCCTGGTCACCGAGTTCATCGGCATCACGATGGCCGCCGACTATCTGGGCCTGCCGAAGGCCGCCTCGGTGATCCTGGCCGCCGCCATCATCATCGCCTCCGCGTTCACCGGCTCCTTCCGCCGCTTCGAGCGGATCGCCGTCGCCCTGTGCGCCGCCTCGCTGCTCCTGGTCCCCCTCTACTTCATGATCCACCCCAAGACGTCGCAGATGGCGCACGACTTCGTGGTCCCGGTCATCCCCGGCGGATCCGGTGAGCTGGCCACCGTCATGCTGCTGATCATCGGCATCGTGGGCACCACCGTCGCCCCGTGGCAGCTGTTCTTCCAGCAGTCCTACGTCATCGACAAGCGCATCACCCCGCGCTTCATGAAGTACGAGAAGGCCGACCTGTGGATCGGCATCGCCATCGTCGTCATCGGCGCCGCCGCCATGATGGGCCTGGTCGCCGCCGCCTTCGCCGGCACCAAGGGCTTTGGCAACTTCACTGACACCGCGGGCCTGATCACCGGCATCGAGGCCAAGGCCGGCAAGGTCGCCGGCGTCCTCTTCGCGATCGCCCTGCTGGACGCCTCGATCATCGGCGCGTTCGCGGTGTCGCTGTCCACCGCGTACGCCATCGGCGACGTGTTCGGGATGAAGCACTCCCTGCACCGGGGCATCAAGGGCGCGAAGGGCTTCTACGCCGTCTACGCCGGCCTGGTCGCCGCCGCGGCCACCATCGTGCTGATCCCCGGCTCCCCGCTCGGCCTGCTCACCCAGGGCGTGCAGACGCTCGCCGGGGTCCTGCTGCCCTCCGCCTCGGTCTTCCTGCTGCTGCTCTGCAACGACAAGCAGGTCCTCGGCCCCTGGGTGAACGGACCGAAGACCAACGCCTTCACGGCGGCGGTCGTCGGTGTTCTGGTGTCGCTGTCGATCATCCTGACAGCTTCGGTGCTCTTCCCGGACATCAGCTCCAACATGATCCTGGACATCATGGCCGGCTGCGGTGTCGCCGGGGTGCTGGCCGCCGGCTACGCCTTCACCCGCCGGCGCACCGCCACCAAGGAAGACCCCATCGACCGCACCGGCCGCGACAACTGGCGGATGCCGCCACTGGAGACACTGACCCGGCCGGTCATGTCCACCGGCCGCAAGATCGGCATGGGCGCCCTGCGCACCTACCTGCTGATCGCGATGGTCCTGGTCGTCATCAAGATCGTCCAGGTCGCCCTCGGCAACTGACCACTCCCTCCCGGGTGGTGGCGGGACCTCCCCGCCCGCCGCCACCCCACCAACCCCTCACGGAGAAGGGAGGCCACCGATGCGCCTTCTCCCGCACCTCACCAAACTCACCGCACCGGCCCGCCGGCACCGCCACGCCACCGACAACCGGACCGCTCCGCAGCCCACCGGCCATGTCTGTCCGCGCGTGCAGCTGGCCCTGTATGACGGCGCTGAGTGGGACTACCTGCTCGACGGACCCAGCACCTGCCCCGGGCCCCGGGGCCCGCACGTCACGTACGAGCCACGCGTGCACCTGGCTTACGTCCTCGCCCGGCAGGGTCACGACGCCCACTGGCTCGCCCGCTTCACCGACCTGCCACTGCCCGCGGCCGAGCGCATCGCCGAAGCCGCCACCCTGGCCGTCCACGCCTGACTCGGCCCTAGCGCCGCGCGGGCGCTGAAGCCCGCACACCACTGAATCGTTCGCCCGCCCTCGGCCACGCCTGCCCGCCGCCGACCGCGCCGCTCAACGGAGGTGACTCCCGCATGTCCGTCTTCACCGCAGTCCACATCCACCGCCCCGCCATCCACCGCCCCTCCGCCCGAAGCCGGAACACCGGCCGCGCCCTCCTCGGCCTGGTCGCCACAGTGGTACGGCGCATCGCCGACAGCCCCCTCGACAGCCCCGTCCTGCGCACGCTCCCCAGCCCAGCGTCCGTCACCAGGGCCACCGACCAGCAGCGGCCCGCTCGCCCGCACGCCCACTGGCACACCGTCACCGGCCCCGACGGCCGACGCCGCCTCGAAGCCACCTGGCACTAACGGCCCCACGCGCACCGCATGGGGAATGAGTCCGCATGCACGTCCCCGCCCTGGAGACGTCATGACGCCCTCGCCCGATCCGGCTCGTCCCTCCGGCTGGAGCCCGCTGCCCGCCGCGCCGTACCGGCGCCCACGACGGCTCCGCCCTCGGCGCCCGACCTTCCGACCACGGCTGTCGTCAACACACCGACCTGACAGGAACCGACATGGCACTGAACCAGCGCACGGCTAACCGTGTCCACCATGACCGAACGCCCGTGCCCGCACCGCGGGGACGCAGCAGAACCTGGCTCGTACGGCAGTCACCTCACACACCCGCGGCTGTGGAGCTGCCCCGGGCCCCGGTCTACCGCGTGGACGGCCTCGTCGTCGACTGCGGCACCCGCCGAGCCTCGGCCGGAGGCCGTCAACTTCGCCTCACCTGCATGGAGTTCGAGCTGATCGCCTACCTCGCCGCCCACCCCGACTGCGTCTACACCCCACGGCAGCTGATGGAACTGGTGTGGCAGCAGACGCCCACGGGCGACCTGAGCACCGTCGACGTCCACATCGCCCGCCTGCGCCGCAAGCTCGGCTCCGAACACCAGGCCCTGATCCGCACCGTGCATCAGGGGGGCTACGCATTGAACCCACAGCTGGCGCCCGGGACCCGCTTCCGGAACATCGCCTGACCGCCCCTTTCCACCCCCCACCACTTCCCGACCAGAAGTGACCCAAGAGGTACCCATGCGATTCCTGCCCCGTACGCATGCGAAAAAGAGCGGTCCGCCCGCCACCCCGGTCTCAGCCCTCGCCACGATCCACATCCACTGCGACCACCAGGCGGCGGCCAAGGTACGCGCACTGTGCGTGCTGGCCCTCAGCAGACCCGGCGCCCACCTCCAGGCCCTGCACGCCAGCCGCCTCGGCGCCACCGTCTACCTGCGAGCGACGGTCACCCTGGACGGCCCGGAAACCGGCCCCCTGGACCACCTCGTCAACCAGCTCTCCCGCGTGCCGTACGTACGCGATCTGCACTGGCACCGGTGCCACACACCCGCACCCGGCACCCACGCACACGCGCAGGAAAGGAGCACGGCCGATGCATGCTGTCCATGAGCCCGACGTCGTGCTCCTCCCGGTCCGCACGACCACCGCGCCCTTCGAAGACGCCGAAGTCGGCGCTCTGGTAGCGATGTTGAAAACTCTGGCCGGACCTATACGGGTCCGGCTGCTGGAGGCCCTGGCACTCCAGGAACTCTCGGTCGGAGAACTGACAGAGCGCATCGGTACGGACTACGCCGCCGTCTCCCAGAGCCTCGCCCGACTGCGAGCGGCGGGCCTGGTCACCGTGCGCCGCGACGGCAACCGCACGCTCTACCGCACCACCAACCCGCACCTACCGTCCCTGCTCGCCACCCTCCTGCACCTGGCCACGCATCCAGCACCACCCGAGCCAGGAAACCCTCATGAACACCACTGAGGAGACGAGAAAGCGCATGACCACCGAGAACTCCACCACCGAGTTCGCCTTCGGCCCGCTGCACCACGTCCAGCTCGCCATCCCCGCGGGCGCCGAGGACCTGTGCCGCGATTTCTGGGGCGGCGTGCTGGGCATGACCGAGCTGGCAAAGCCTCCGGCCCTCGCGGCCCGCGGCGGCTGCTGGTTCCGCGGCGGCAGCCTCGAAGTACACCTCGGTGTGGAAACCGACTTCCGCCCCGCTACCAAAGCCCACCCAGGAATCCTTGTGCACTCACTCCCCGACCTCGCCAAGCGCCTGGAGGCACACGGCCACGACGTGACCTGGGACGACAACTTCCCCGGCCACAACCGCTTCTATACCTTCGACAAGCTCGGCAACCGCCTGGAATTTCTCGAACCCCGCCCCTGACCGCCTCTCCTGCCGGGGGCACAGAGAAACACCAGTTCAGGAGCCCATTCGTCCAGCAGACGGAAGGGCTCTCGCGCTCGCAGCGCACATATGGCGCACATGCGCTGCGGGCAGAGGGTGGGGAGCTGTCGCTCGATGCCCGCAAAGGACGAACTGGCCCGGCGCCGGTACGAGAACCTGGTCGACCGCCTTGAGTGGGTGTGTCTGAAAGATCGTGTAAGTCCGTGATGTGACAGGCTGGCCGGGGCCCTGACCTGGGCTTTGACCAGCCGGGACGGACGGACATGAACGACAACGAGATCCCGGCCGTTGAACCGGTCGAGGACAAGCTCGTGGATGAGGTCGTCGAGCGGCTGATGGACCGCGTCGACGCTTCGGGGGCTGCCCTGCTGGGTGAAGGCGGGCTGCTGACGGAGGTGACCCGGGCCGTGCTGGAGCGGGCCCTGGACGCGGAGATGACCGACCACCTCGGATACGAGAAGCACGATCGGGCGGGCCGCGGCTCGGGCAACAGCCGCAACGGCACCTCGCCGAAGACGGTGCTGACCGATGCCGGGGCGGTCACGCTGGCCGTTCCCAGGGACCGTGACGGGTCCTTCGAACCGCAGCTGGTACCCAAGCACGCCAGGCGGCTGGCAGGCTTCAACGAGCAGGTCCTGTCGCTGTACGCGCGCGGTATGTCGGTGCGTGACATCCGCTCGCACCTGGCCGGCATGTACGGCGTCGAGGTCTCACCGGACCTGATCAGCAAGGTCACCGACGCCGTCACCGACGAGCTCGACGCATGGCAGAACAGACCGCTGGACGCCCTCTGGCCGATCATCTACATCGACGCGCTCTGGGTGAAGATCCGCTCCGGCTCCGTAGCCTCCCGACCGGTCTACCTGGCCGTCGGCGTGGACATGGACGGCTGCAAGGACGTGCTCGGCCTGTGGGCCGGCGACGAGGGCGAAGGCGCCACGACCTGGATGACCGTGCTGTCCGAGCTCCGCAACCGCGGGGTCGAGGACGTGTGCATCGTCGCCTGCGACGGACTCAAGGGCCTGCCCGACGCGGTCACCGGAACCTGGCCCAAAGCCACCGTTCAGACGTGTGTGATCCACTTGATCCGTGCCTCGCTGAGGTTCGCCTCCAAGCAGCACCACGCAAAGCTCGTAACGGAGTTGAAGGCCATCTACACCGCGCCGACCGAGCAAGCCGCCGAGCAGGCCCTCGCCGACTTCGCCGCAGGCGAGCTGGGCCAGCGGTATCCCGCAATTGTGCGGACCTGGCAGGCTGCGTGGAGCGAATTCACGCCCTACCTCGCCTTCCCGCCGGAGATAAGGAAGGTCGTCTACTCGACGAATCTGATCGAGTCGATCAACGCACGGCTGCGGAAAGCCACCCGCAACCGCGGACACTTCCCCTCCGAGCAGGCCGCGTTGAAGGTGCTCTACCTCGCCGTCCGCGAGCAGATCACCCCCAGAGCGCGCGATGTCAACCACGTCGCGGCACACTGGAAGAAGGCACTCAACCAGTTCTCACTCTTCTTCGAGGACCGGCTCAACACCAAGTGAAAAACGAGGACTTACACAAAGTTCCGTACACGCCCCCTTGAGTCGCTAAGGAGGGCCGCCCTCAACAACGGCGCTCGCCCGAGGTCGGTAGCCGGTCGTCTTGCGACGCTCGGGCGAGCAGACGTCTGTGAGGGTTCCGGTGCGGACGATCCAGGCAACCCCCTGGCTCTGTTCACGAGAACGGGCTCTGTCGCACATCCGGTGGTAACGGAGCGTCACGCTGAGTGCGTGACGCCGCGTTTGAGAAAATATGCAGGTTGGCGGGGGCGAGCGGCCTCCAAGCGGGACGTGAGCGCGCCTGTCGGTTGTCCGCTGTGTATGAGGTCGACCGCCCTGGACTTCTGTAGTGTCAGCCAGCAAACACCCAGGCCAAAGCGCCTACTGGGGTCCAGAACCATACGGACAGTGAAGACTGCAACGCTCGGTTGCCACCGGAAGTGAGACAGAGTCGTTGATTGAACACTCCCGACGTTGCCCAGCGGCACCGACCTGATCAGCCCAGGCTGCCCAGGTCGGTGTGCGAGCAGAGCGGAGGCCATTACTGACTTGAGCTTTTCGGGGCGACAGGTTTGGCCTGTTTCGCTGACAGGATGTCGGCTACGGCGGTAGACCCTCGGGTATGCGGTACGCGGATGGGTGCGGGCTGACACCGAAGGGACGCCAGCGCCGCGAGGTCGCGCACCTGCTGGGGCGTGCTATTCAAGCTGCTTTGAACCAGGTTTTCAGTGCTTCGTGCAGGCCATCGCCCGTGGTGCCTTGCCAGGCGACGTAGCAATCGGGCCGGAGTAGTAGTGCGGTGTCGAGTTGCGGGACGGTCACGGTATCGACGTGCGACGCCCAAAGGCCCGCATCGAGGGTGCCGGTGGGGTCAAGGAGGAGCGGGCGGCCGGTGCGGGTGAGTTCGCGCAGGCCCGGCAGGTCCGGCGCCCATCGGCCGACGAGCGGCCCGGTCGCTGGCCCCATGTCGTAGGTGATATCCGCGCCGGACAGCAGATTCGCGATGTGCTGCCGCGTCGCCGGCTGGGCGAGCAGCTCGTCGAACAGTTCGCGCAACGCGGTCACATCGCTGCCCGGGCGAGTCAGGAGCGATTGTGCCTGAGTGTGCATGGCGACCCGCCGCGCTACCGGGGACCGTTCCGATTCGTAGGTGTCCAGCAGTCCCTCCGGTGCGTGGCCGCGCAATGCGACGGCCAGCTTCCAGCCCAGGTTGACCGCGTCCTGCAGGCCCAGGTTGAGCCCCGGACCACCGATCGCCGAGTGCACGTGCGCGGCGTCCCCGAGCAGGAACACGCGGCCCGCACGGTACTGCGATGCGATCCGGGTGTTGCCACCGAACAACCGCCTCATCAGATGTGGTCCCGGCCCGGTCGGTGGGTCAAGCGGTACATTCACGCCGAGTATGCGGGAGGCGCTGGCCCGAAGCTCGTCAAGCGAAGCCTCACCCTCGGCCCGCTGCTCCCACTCCGTCGTGCTGATCAGCGGATCGCCGCCCGGGAACGGCGCCCAGGTGATCAGGCCGCGTTCAGTGCGCAGATGCCGAAACGGCGGTATGGCACCGTAACCGGGTACGACCAGGCCGCCATCAGCACCGACCATGTCCGGGGGCACGCTCACATGTCCGGTGCGCGACACCGAGTCGTCCGTGCTCACGCCGGGGAACTCGATCCCGGTGAGCTTGCGGACCGTACTGTGCCCGCCGTCGGCGCCGACCAGGAACGCCGCTTCCACCGGTTCCCGACCTCGTAGTTCGACCGTCACCGACTTCTCGTCCTGCGTCAGGCCGGTGACCTCGTGGCCGCGACGGACCTCGACGTCCAGTTCGGCCGCGCGCTCAGCGAGCATGTGCTCGATCCGGCGCTGCGGCACCATCAACGTGTAGAGCGGGTTGTCCGGCAGGTCGCGGAGGTCGAGCGGGAACGCGCCGAACACAAAGCTGGGCGCCGGTTCGGGTGTGGCACCGGGTGCGGCCAGCCGTGCGTAGAGTCCGCGCCGGTCGAGCAAGCGGACGACCTGGCCGACCAGGCCGTTCGCGCGCTGCTCGCCGGACGGTTCCGTGCGGCGCTCCAGGACCAGCGGGCGCGCGCCGGCCAGGGCAAGCTCGCAGGCCAGCATCAGGCCGTTGGGTCCGGCGCCCGCGATGACGACGTCGATCATGAACAGATTCCTTTTCGGGCAGGGGACATCGGCCCGACCGCCCGCCGGGCTTTTCGTCCACAGTGGATTCCTAGGGGGTGGGCAGCCCCGCCGCGATCCGGGTGAGGGCGTCCGCAATCAGGCACCCCACTGGCACCGGCGGATCGGTGCGGAGGTGGTGTCCCATCGCGGCGTTGGTCGCGGCCATGACCGCTGACGCAACGAGGTGCGGGTACAGGTCCTGCTTCAGGTCGGTGCCGGTGCGGTCAGCGACGGCCGCGGCGATCTCGGCCTCGGCGATGGCCCCGGCCCGCAACATCTCGCCTTGCAGGGCCGGTTCCGCGAGCATCATGCGCACGCCCGCCGCCCACTGCGCCGCGTCGGCAACGGGGTGAGCGGCCGCTGCGGCGTCCGGCTCGAACTGTGGCAACACCGCGAGGGTGATCGCGTCCCACAGCGGCTCCTCCGGGCGCTCGCGCAACGCCTCCGCAATGCGCAAGCAGCGGTCGAGGTGGCGGGCGACGATCGCCTCGCCTTTGCTGGAGAAGTAGTTGTTGAACGTGCGCGGCGAGACGCCGGCGGCCTCGGCGATGTCCTCGACTTTGACGTTGTCGAGCCCGCGCTCGACGGTCAGCCGAAGTGCCGCCCAGCTGAGCGCGGCTTGTGTCTCGGCCTTTTTCCGCTCTCGCAACCCCATAGAACGACAGTAGCAAAATATGCGTGCCAAGCAAAGATGCGTGCCACGCAAGATTCCTGGGACGGCTATCTGGATCAAGCGCGCGTATCCAACGTGCCCGGGTGCATGGGTATCCCGGCGCGGGCCGCCGTCAGCCGTCCTTCTCGTCCAGCTCCGCTATGGCCGGATCTCGGAGTCTCAGGGTGACGGCGGGGGAAGGTCGAGTGTGTGCCTCCCCTCGTAGTGTGGAGATGTCCGCTATGAGGAAGTTCGATGGCAGAGATACGCAAGAGGTACGACGCGGAGTTTCGGGCCGGGGCCGTCCGGATCGTCCGTGAGACCGGGAAACCGATCGCCCAGGTTGCAAGGGACCTCGGGGTCAACGAGGGCACGCTGGCCACCTGGGTCTCGCGGGAGAAGGAGGCGTCCCGGGCCGGTCTGGACCTGGACGAGCGGGCCGAACTGCAGCGGTTGCGCAAGGAGATCCACGAGCTGCGGATGGAGCGTGACGTGCTCAAGCGATCGGTGGTCCTGTGGGTCAAGGAGGCGACGAAGTGACGGTTGCGGACTTCATCGCCTCCCAGAGGGCCGACCACAACGTGCCGCACGCCGTCTCGTGCCGGGCCCTTGAGGTCTCACAGTCCTGGTTTTACAAGTGGCTGGGACGCCCGCCGACTCCTCGCGATGAGCGTCGCGCCGATCTCACCCTGGCGATCCGCGAAGTCTTCGACGCCTCGGGCGGCACCTACGGCTCCCCGCGCGTCCACATCGAGCTGCGGGCGAACGGCTGGCGGGTGTCGAAGAACACGGTCGCGAAGGTCATGGCCGAGCTCGGCCTGGCCGGCCGCGTCAGGAAGCGGCGGCGGTCGCTGACCCGGCAGGGCAGACGCCCCGTCGCCCCGGACCTGGTCCGGCGCAAGTTCACCGCCCCGGCTCCGGATGTCGCCTGGTGCGGCGACATGACCGAGGTCGAAACCGGCGAGGGCAAGCTCTACCTCGCCACCGTCATCGACCTGCACTCCCGCCGCCTGCTCGGCTATGCGATGGACGCCCGCCACGACACCGAACTCGTCGTCGGCGCCCTGCACATGGCCGCGGCCACCCGTGGCGGCAACGTAGGTGGCGTCATCATGCACACGGACAGGGGCAGTGAGTACACGTCCAAGATCTTCGGTGACGCCTGCATGCGCCTGGGCGTGGTGCAGTCCATGGGACGTGTGGGCTCCGCCCTGGACAACGCGGTCGCCGAGGCGACCAACTCGACTCTCAAGGTCGAGTACATCCACCGCCACCGCTTCAAGACGCGGGCCGAGGCCCGCATCAAGATCGCAACCTGGATCACCGACTGGTACAACCCCCACCGCAGGCACTCGGCCTGCGACTGGCTGTCACCCATCGACTACGAGAACCGGCACACCATCAGAGACCAACAGTCCCAAGCCGCTTAACGAAACCGTCCACGCTGCGAGGGGATGGACAGCGGTAGGACCGGCTGCGGTGCGGGTCGTGTCGCACGATGCCCCGCTCCTCCAGTATGCGGAGGTGGTAGGCGACGGTGGAAGCGGACCGGCCGAGCGCCGCCGCGATCTCCCGAACAGTCGGCGGGTTCCCGGTCTCCACGGTCAGCCTCCGTAGGGTGCGCTCGACTCGGTGCCGGGTCTCTCCCCGATCGGGGGTCATCGCGCCTCCCAGGCCCGCCGCTTCAGAGCCATCCGGGCGGCCGGTGCGCTGCCGGGAATCGTGGCCCAGTAAGGGTCGGTGGCGATCTGGACGGAGAGTCGCTGGAGTCGGCGTCGGAGAACCGTCGTCTCGGAGGTGTTGTTTACGGAGGCGAGTCGTTGGTAGACGGCGTACCAGGCGGTCTGCGCCTGGACCAGGTGCTCGGGGATGTCGTGGTGAGTCACACACCAGATTGCATCACATGTTCGATTTATGGTGCAGCACTCACACGGGTGACCTTGAGAGCTCGTTGTGACTGAGCGCTCTACCTGGCCAGTGAGCGTTGCACTTGGCCAGTTGAGCGCGTAGTTGGCCGTCGAGTCTTCGCAGGTCAGCGCGCTACTAATGTGCACTGGGAGGGCAGCGCCATTCGACCGGAGGAGCCGGAGGGGCCCCGCAGCGGTCGTTTTCGCAGGTCAAGCGGTATGGCCAACCGCGATGCTCAACTGGCCAGGTAGAGCGCTCAGTCACATCGCCGCTTGATCTTGGTGGCAGGCTGGCCCCTGGGCTACGTACCGGGAGGGGTGTTCGATGGAAGGTTTCTTCAAGCGGGAGGCCCTGGCGTGAGTTGGCCCGGAACCCGCCCGATCCACGGCGATCAGGTTCATGTCGTCACCGGCTCCGGCGTGATGGTCTTCACCGGGGACATCCAGTCGGTAGGCGTCCGGCGCGATGGCCATGGGTTCGTTGAGCTGACGTTGCCAGATGCCGATCCGCAGCAGCGACGTGTTCTCGGCGGTGCGAAGGAGTTCGAGTACCGGATGTACCGCGGCGGCACGATGGTGTACCAGTCTCCGGCCCTGACGGTCCGGCAGGCACACCGAAACGAAACCGGAGCCCTCGTGGTCACTGCATCGCCCTGAGAGAGTCCACCTGGACGGCATGGGCGGTGTTCTCGCAGAAGGGCGTGCAGTATGCACGGTGAGGGAAGCAACCCCCGGTCCTTTCTGATGCCGTAGCGTCAGGCGGAGCGCGGCGATGGAGGCGGGATGGCCACGGGGTGGGAGCAACAGCATCAGGAGATCTTCGGAGAAGATCCTTGGGCTCGGGTGCAGCGCATGGCTTGGCAGCTCACGCAACGCCGGATCGGCTACTCCCCAGGTGACATGGACGCCTATGAGGCCGGTGAACACACGCCGGAAGCGGCGTCCGAGCGTAGGCGGACGTGGCTGCCAGCCTCCCGACTGCTGGCCCTGGCTCTGTGGCGGGCGGCACACGACGCCGGCCTGCTCGTCGACGACGTTCCCGTGACCCGCGCCCTTTGGTGGATGGGCGGAGCCCGTGCCGACGACCTCTTCACCCAACCGCTGCCTCCCTGGGACGACGGAGTCGTCGGCAACTGGGCCCGCGTCCAAGAGCAGTACATGGCGATGGAAGACGCTGCCCGGGATGTCGTCGCATGGCACACGATGGCTGAGGCCGCCGAGTCGCGCCCGTACGCGGACAGCGACAACACCATGCCCTCACCAGTCATGCTGCTGGGCGCCCGCTGCCGCACTATCGCCGCCGGGCCGTATCAGGACGGGAAACCGCCCCGCTGGCAGGCTGCGGAGACCTTCGCGTCCGAACGCCTCGATGCAGCGTTCGTCGGGCTGCGGTCCGGACTGTGGCTGCCCGACGACGACGTCCGCAAGGCCGCTGGAGTCCTACACCCCACGCTGGCCGCGGGACCGGATGTGGAATCTCCGCCACTGCCCGACGGCCACTCAAACCCACTCTGGATCCAGCGACTCACCCACACCGAGCATGTCCACACAACGATCCGCTCGGTGCTCAACCACTACGACGGCAAAGCCGGACTGGCGGCACATTCCCCCTTCGGCTACGCCCTGAGAGCGACGCTGGCAGCTCTCGCCGACATCCTGCCGACCGCGACGGAGCTGGAACGGCTGTGGGCGCATCGCGGCGGGACTGTAGGACAGTGGGAACGGGCGCGCGTGCCGCGGGCGCTGCGCCAGCACGTGGTGGCGCTTGAAAAGCTCATCAGTGAGTTGTGTTGCCTCACCGAGTTGCTCGCCGATCCCGACGAGCAGTACTGACCACGGAGACGGACGCCGGGACGCCGCTTCAGCAGGCTCGGCAGCTGGTCACCGCGTCTGGCTCCAAAGATTCGCCGTCAGCGCCACCGTCCCCGCCACGCCTATCAGGAGCGCACTTCCCCAGACGGCTTTTGGGTGGGTTGCTCCCATCCCCAGGACGATCACTCCAAAGCCAACTGCGACGCCCCCTGCGCACATTGCACTCAACCCGAGCACCAGGCCGAAGGCAGCGTGATGGTTGACCGGGTTGTCGACTGTCGAGATCAACATAATGGCTAATGCTGCCCCCAGCAGGAGGAAGAGGAGCCCCCCGACGATCACGCGAGGTTCCTTCGACTTCTCCGGTTTGCGCCTGTTGTCGCCCTTGGGCGTGCGGCTCTTGGCGTCCACCCGACCAGGTTCGTGGCCGCGCTGGGGTTCCTGGCGTGTGTGCGATGTCGGTGCGGTGATCGGCTTCGTGCGGGCTGGCCGGCTGTTGTCGAGCATGCGCAGTGCCTCGGCGGGGGTGGGGCGTTGCTCGGGATTCTTGTTGAGCAGCGTCGTGATCAGTTCGGCGAGAGGGCTGGGCGGTGCGGGTGGGGTGGGGGTGTGGAGGCAGATGGCGTTGAGCGTGGCGGTGCGCGTCTCGCGATGGAATGGGGACGTGCCCGTCACCGCCTCGTAGAGGGTGGCGCCGAGGGAGAACAGGTCGCCGGCCGGGCCGTCGTGTGTTCCGTCGATGCGTTCAGGGGCCATGTAATCGGCGGAGCCGATGACCATGCCGGTGGCGGTCATGCGGGTGTCGGCCTCGTGGGCGGCGATCCCGAAGTCGGTGAGCAGGATCTGCCCGTCGGTGGCGAGGAGGACGTTGGCGGGTTTGACATCGCGATGCACCATGTCGGCCGCGTGGACGGCGTCCAGGGCGGACAGGAGTGCGCGCGCAACTCTTGCTGACTGGCCTGGTGAGAGGGGACCGGTTTTGAGTCGTTCATCGAGCGGGATACCCGCGACGAGGCGCATCACCGTCCAGGGGATGCCGTCTTCGAAGACGAGGTCGTGAACGGCGACGATGTTCGGGTGGTCGCGCAGCTTGGCGGCATTGTGGGCCTCTCGTTCGGCGCGCACCCGTCGCTCGGCCGCCTCGGTGTCGCTCAACAGCTCCGGAAGCCAGACCTCTTTGATGGCGACGTCGACCCCCAGGACCTCGTCTCGTGCACGCCAGACGCGGCCGAAGCCGCCGCTGCCGAGTACTTCCTTGAGCTGGTAGCGTCCCGCGATCACATGCCCTGGCTCGGCTCGCCTCGCCACTGAAGCCTCCATCCGCCTGTCGAGTGCAGCCGCACAGTACGTCGCACCCGCTGTGCTTCGTCGTGCCCACGGAGCTTCTTTCGCAATCACCTACGGTTTAAGGCAAGTTGGGCCCTGCTTCGAACCTGGCAGAGAAGAATCGGCCCCGCAGGCCGAGACCTATCTCCGCGACGGCGAACCGGAAAGCGCCGCCCAGACCGCCATCCGCTCCCCATGCGCTCGTATGGAATCACCCGGGTCCAGCGTGTCGCAGATCAGCTCACGGGCAGGATGGAAAGCCGCGGGTAGCGGCCGGACGCGAGCCTTCAGGCATCCGTGGCCGCGCTCCACCCGGTGATGCGGTAGCGCTGGAGGTAGTGCTGGGCGGTGAAGCCCATGACCCACCTCTCCCCTGCCGAGTCGATGACGATCAACCGAGGATCGGTGTCATCCGTGGGGCGGCCAAGGATCATGGGCACTGGGACAGGACACTCACCCGCCACGATGGACTCCGCCCGGAAGACTCGTTCGGTAACCATCCCGCCCGCTGGCAGGCCGGCGCGGTGGTACCGCGCCGGGACCGTGCGGAGGACGCCGTCCAGTTCAATCGCCACCGTGCGGTCTTCCGGGACCTTCGCTGCTTCCTCGCACGGGCACGGCTTGTCGTACGGAGTTCCGTCCAGGTATGTCGGTCGCTCGGCCCTGTGCCACTGGAATTCGTCGCAGACGCGACGGGTGTGGCAAGGGCAGTTTGGGCAGTCGGCCGCCTTCGGGCGGACGTATTCGGGGCCGAAGGGCTCGGGGAACGGGTAGTCGTCGCTCATGCCTCGGTCTCCGCGGTGCCCATGTGGAACAGGACTGCGGCGCCCTTGTGGAGGCTGTCAGAGAGCGCTCGAACGGAGTCTTGGGCGTCACCGAGGTGCTGAAGGACCTCCTTGGCAGCCTGGTCGGGCTCGGTGCCGTCATCCATGCGGATCAAGCCGGCTGACAGGTGTCGACGGACAGCGGCACTGAGCTGGTCGAAGGTCTGCGGAAGTCGATCGACCATCACTGCGAGCGGCTGCGCGACTTCGCTGACCTGGGGCGGAAAGGGAAGCGCTTCCCGACCGAAGGTGCCGTGGTTGATCTCTCGTATCGCTGCGGCGGCGTCGGCCGCGTGCCGGGCTGTGTTGTTGGACATGAGCGTGAACTTTCTGTCTGGTGAGTCAGGAGGGTTCGCCGCCGACGTCGGCCCCGTGGTCGGCTCCGGTCCTGCCAACCGTCAGAGGCGATCAGAGGGTTACCAAAGGCTCAGAGGGCGCCCCACCGCCGCTGCGACCTCGATGCGGCGCGCTATCTCCTCTTCGGATTCGCCGGTTGCACGACCGGCTCGTATGGTTGCGCCGATGGCACGCGAGCGGCCGGCCGGTCCCCGGAGGTCTGCCAGGGGGCTACCGGGATCGCGGCGCCGGGCCAGCCATTCGGCCCGGTTCTCCGCCGGAGTGCCGAGCCGCAAGTGGGCCGGCTGTTGGCACGAGTGGTTGTCACAGCGGTGGCACACAGTCGGGCTGTCATTGCCCCAGCCGAGCCGCGGAATGACACCGTGCGCCAGCTGGTAGCCGTACAGGTGGCCAGGGACCGTTCCCCGACGAGTCCGGCCGGGCCGTGAGGCAGCTCGAAAAGTCGCATGTCCCGTGTCCGAGATCCCGGCGAACCAGAACCAGCAGCCTGAGGCTGAAGTCGTTCGGTGCACCTTCGCCCAGTACCGGGCTTGAACCGATTCGTCGGCGAGCCATGTCGACCACTCCACTGCGGGGATGCGCACCGGCGATGGTTCCCCGATCAGCGCGAGCTGTTCCGGCAGATCCTCAGCCGGCGCGGGGCCGGGACTGTCCACCGCGGACAGTGGGAACAGCCCGGACCCCAGGCCGTCGTCACGCGGCATCGGCCTGGCCGTCGGCAACAGTGGCAACTGCTTGGTGTTCGGCCGCAGGCGTCGTCGGCTGCCCCTCCGCCGGACGGGGCGGACGCGATCGACGAGGGCGAGGACGCTCCGCCCGCGCACGCAGCGCTGTTATGACCTCCTTGGCCCGAGCAGCGGTAACAGGCTTAGCCTCTCTCTCCAACTCCTCTGTGGGCACCTCAAGCAGCTCCGAGACCAACTCGACGTTGTTGTCGAACAAGCGCAGCGCTGCGGCGACCGCCTCACGTGCCGCCAGGTCGGCCGCCTCCTTCGCGTCTGCCGCGGCCTGCGCGGCCTGCCGCTTCGACAAGACGTCCGCCGCCGCCAGCTCCTGCGTCTTCGCCTGAAGGGCCTGGTTCGCCCGCACGCGACGACGCAGTTCCGCCGCACTCACCCTGCCTTCCGTCGTGCTCATCAGCGCTCCCCGTCGAAATTCGTGCTCATGGACGCACCGTAAGTACGGACTCGCTGAAAAGTCCCATCTGGCCGCAGGCGCCGGCCACAGGAGAAGCAATGCCTCCGGCGGGTCCTCTCTCGGAGGGGGAGGGGCCAGTCGTTTGGCTGCGGCGCCATCGTGGTTGCGGAAGGGAGGGCGGGGTTCCCTCCTCGGTCGGCCGACCCAGCAAAGCGCACCGAGCCGCAGGGGTGCATGGTCGTACGTCCGGGTCCTCCGGCTTTCCTCGTACCTCAGAAACCCGGAGGCTTCCGGGCGCTCCACCATGCACCCCTGCACCACGGCACGCCGAGCAGCGCCGTCCGACCGAGGAGGGAACCCCGCCGCAGGCCCGTTGTGGCCGAGGCCCAGACTCCCAGGCTGGCCCCTGTCGAGAGGGAAACCCCAGGTCAGGAGTTGCGAACCACCCAAGAACATGGTTTAATTAATGGTGTCGGAAAGGGAGGGCAACCCCCGACCGGCACGCGGCAGGCCGACCGGTCGCCGACAACTAACTCTCACCAGGAGGAACGCACGTGAGCACTACGAAGGCCCCCGCGAAGCTCGAAACCATCCGCGCCCTGCTCGCCAAGGCGGAAGACCCCCGTACGCCGGAGTCGGAGGCGGAGCTTGCCCGGAAGCGGGCGTTCGAGATGATGGCGAAGTACGGCGTTGACGAGGCCCTGTTGAGCGACGGTCAGCCGTCGCGTGACGTGATCATTGACCGGAACATTGATCTCCCCAACCCGTGGTCCATGTCCCGCGTCCGCCTCATGTGCTTCATTGCTCAGTCCGTCGGGTGCAAGGCCGTGCACATGGGTGTGCGGGGGGACGTGCGCCGCGTCCACGTCATCGGCTACGAGTCCGACATCCAGCGCGCCGAGATCCTGTACGCCTCACTCTTGATCCAGATGCTCGGCGGACTCAACGCGCAAGTCGTCCCGTACGGCGTCCGCAGTGCGCGGGCGTGGCGGAACTCGTGGACCATCGGATTCATCGAGCGCGTCATTGAACGACTCGAAGCGATCGAGAAGGCCGCTCGCGCCGCCGCCAGCGGGGAAACGTCGGCCACAGGCCGCAGCGGTGAACTCGTGCTGGCCGACCGTGACGAGATGGTCGAGGCCGCCTATCGCCGGGAGCACCCGCACGCACGGTCGTCGCGCGGCTCGTACAGCGGCAGCGGGTACGGCCACGGAGCCGCCGCAGGCAACCGCGCCGACATCGGAGGGACCCGCCGCGTCGGTGCCACGGCGGCCGGAGCACTCGCGGCCTGAACCGCCCAACCCGCCGGGGCGGCAGTCGCCGCCCCGGCCCTGGCCCGGCACGGTTCACGATCAGCCGTGCCCCGGAATTCCGAAGACGCCCCGGAGGGCAAGCTATGAAGATCGGCAATCACGAAGTGCTCAGCTTCCACACCAACCGCGAGACCGGCATGCGTACGGTGCTGCTCCACAACGGAGACGACTGGATTACCGCCGTCATCCCGAAGTCCTTCGGTCCCGAACCTTCCGAATGGTGGCAGGGCCACTACCACGGCGAGAGCTACGACACCGCACGGCAGGACTTCCTTGAGTGGTCCGAACTCGACTCCCTATCAGTGGAGTTCGCGCCACGCGCCCGGGGCCTGCTGGAGGAGTGGGAAGCCGACGCGGACCCCCGCGCCGAGCACGCCGAGCGCGATCAGGAGGACGAAGAAGCCTCGGTCAACTCCTTCGAGGGGAGGGTGATAGCGCTCCTGTACGACCTGGTGAATGCCGCCAAGCTCGCCGTTACCGAACGCTCTTGACCGCTCCGCCCCTTCAGGAGAACGCCATGCCTCACCGCCGGATTGCGGCCACCCCCGCTCGCATCCTCACGGCCGCCGCCGACCACATCGAACGAGTCGGGCTCTACCAGGGTGACCACCTCTGGCAGCCTGGCCGGATGGGCGACACTGCCCCGTGCACCGTGCTGCACGCGTGGGAACGCGGCGTGCGCTCCGCCCGGCCCCGCTGGTCCGTACGTGGTGAACCGTGGAATGTCTTCCACCGGGCCCTTGCCGACTCCCTTGTGGTGCTCAGCAACCACATCAACGGCCGCCCTGTCTCCGGCGTCCGGTGGCGAAAGCTGCGGCTCACGGAGGACGCCTACCGGCGCACCCTGCTGTGGTGTTGGGGAGACGAGCCCGTGAAGAACATGGTTTAATTAATGGTGTCGGAAGGGGGAGGGCAACCCCCCGACCGACACCCCCGCCGGGGCCGACCGGCCCCGGCGGAACCTCTCACCAGGAAGAAGAAGGACCGATGACCAACGTCAAGACCCAGGCCGGCGTCCAGACTGCCCCTGCCCCGTGGCCGACCCTCACGGTCGCCGAACTCACCGCGCACCCCGGCAACGTCCGTGACATCGAGGCCCCGGCCGATCTGCTGGCCGATGTGAAGGACAACGGGGTCGTGGAGCCGCTGTACGTCGTGCGGACCCACGGCGACGTGCCGCAGATCATCGACGGGTTCCAGCGGCTGGCCACCGCCGTCGCCGCAGGGCTGGAGACCGTGCCGGTCACGCCCCGCCCCGTCATCCGGATCGACGCGCTCACCCCGCACCCGAAGAACGCTCGTGAAGACCTCGACCTCAACACGCCGTTCGTGGAATCGCTCCGTGCCGAGGGGTGCCGCATACCCGTCAAGATCCAGCGGCTTGGCGGAGGAGTCCTCCAGGTCAACGACGGGAACCGGCGCTACTTCGGTGCGCAGGACGCGGGTCTCACTCACCTGCCGTACGAGTGGGAGGACGACGACCGCGACGAGGCCGGGCAGTTCCTCGACATGATCACGACCGCCCAGCACCGCAAGGGCCTCACCACGGCCGAGATGAATCAGGCGATGTTCAGCGCGGCCGAGGCGGGCGCGCAGGTCGGCCGCATCGCCAAGGCCGCAGGCGTGCGGCAGAAGGACGTGCGGACCCTGGTCAAGGTCAGGTCGGACGAGAAGCTGAGCGCCGCCGTCAGCGGCGCGAGCGGGTACGAGTGGACGTTTGAGCACCTAGCAGCGCTCTCGGAGTTCGCCGACGACGCCGAAGCGCTCGCCGCGATCACCGAGGCCGCCGCCGAAGACGACGCCGACGAGGGAGACGTTGACTGGGCCATCGCCATCGAGCGGACCAAGCGCGACAAGCGGACCAAGGCCGAGGCCCACCGCGCGGAGCTGGAGACGGCCGGGCAGAAGATCCGGGACGCCGAGGAGTTGTCCGAGCGCGCCATGCCCGTGTGGCGACTGCGCGGCATCAGCACCGAGGAGCACGCCGAGTGCAAGGGGCAGGTGTGGGTGTTCGATGAGCGGCGGGGCGACCGGTACGAGCCCTACTGCTCCGCCCCCGGCCTGTACGGGCACACGGTGCCCGAGGGCAGCAGCGGCACCGGCGGCACGAAGACCGCCGCCCAGGTGGAGGCCGAGCGTGCCGCCCGCGCCGCCGTCAAGAAGGGGAACGTTGACTGGGACGCGGCCGAGGCCCTGCGCCGGAAGTGGATCACTGACCTGATCAAGCGGCGCAACCTCCCGAAGACCACGACCAACACCCTGATCGGGCACGTGAATAATGCTCTGCTGAACGGCAGTTGGGGAATCTGCGACGATCTGAACAAGGAGCCGACGACCGAGATCCTGGCCGCCTTCCTGGGCCTGAACACCGAACAGGCCAAGGACCGGGGCAGCTTCGCCGGGCACGTCGCCAAGGACCCCCGCAGGGCCCCGCAGCTTCAGTTCGCCGCCATCGCCGCCGTCCGGGAGAAGTGCGCGAACCGGTCAGCGTGGAGGACGGACAGCCAGCGCGCCCCGTGGACGCGGACGCCCACCGGCCGATGGTTCCAGGTGCTCGCGTCCCTCGGGTACCCGCTCACGCCCATTGAGCAGTCGGTCGTGGACGACGAGCCGTACGACCCGTCGAAGAAGAAGCCCCGCGCGGCGATCACGTCCGGCAGTGAGCCGGAGGCCGAGCAGGAGCCCGGCACCGACGAGGAGACGGGCGAGCCGGAGGCCGAGGAAGCCGACGACCCGGCAAGCGACGACGAAGCCGCCGCCTAACCACCTCAGCCGCCCGACGCCGGGGGCGGGAATCCCGCCCGCCCCCGGCCGCCCCAGGAGCCCCACAGTGACCCGTACAGTTCTGTTCGAGACCCACGCCGACGATCACGGTTGCGGATGCGTCCCAGCCCCCGCCGAGCCCGATCCCGGCACCACCGCCGACATCATGCAGGCCCGCGCCATCGCGTCCGGGCTCGCGGAGTTCGGCATCGGGCCCGCCCGCTGGTCCGCCGCCTACGACCACCAGGCCGCCGCCGTCGTCCTGCGCGTGGACACCCCGCGCGGACTGTACGCGCTCGCCATCCCGGCCCCCGGCCAGCCGTTCCCCGTCCGCCACAGGGGCGAGCGCATCGGAGCGCTGGACTGCCGCCGCACGTACGGCACCGCCGACAGCTACACCGCCGCCCTGTTCGCCGCCTTCCTGCGCGACCGCGCCGCACTCGACATCCCCGGCCGGGTTGCTTGCCGCACACCTCAAAACATGGTTTAATTAATTGTGTCGGAAGGGGGAGGGCAACCCGCCGACCGACACCACGGGCCGTAAGTCGGCCCCGACCCCGGCCGCATGCGGAGGGCAACCCGCCCGGCCGGGCCCTCGATTCCTCTCTCGCCAGCAGGAGCACCCACGATGACCAGCGCAGCCATGCGGTTTTCCATCCCCGCCACGGCCCAGTCCCGCGTCCGTCAGCTTGTCGAGGCCACCAACGCCCGCGCCGCCGTCCACCACCTCAGCGCGTACGCGCTCGACATCTCCAAGCCGTTCCTTGCCGACTACCACGACATCGACGGCCGCCTGATCGGCCAGCGCCCCACCGTCACCGTGACGATCTCCGGTGACATCCCCCGTCACCACGGCTGGACCGTCATCGCCCGCCTGGACCACGACGAGGAGGGCGAGACGATCACCAGCCTGTTCCCCGGACTTCCTGAGCAGGACGCCGAGGCCGCGCGCCAGTACCGCGCCATCGAGAACTTCTGCCACGGGTGCGCAGTCGCCCGCCACCGCACCGCCACCTATCTCGCGCGCCACGAGAACGGCGAGATGCGGCAGTTGGGCACGACGTGCGTCGAGCCGTACACCGGTCTGCCGATCAAGGGGCTTGAGGCCCTGTGGCGGTTCGGCACGCTGAAGGACTCCGATTGGGACGGCGAGGAGGGCGGCATCCCGGCCGATCTCCGTGTCCCGGTGATCGAGGTCCTTCGGGTGACCGCCGCCATCGTCAAGACGGAGGGCCGGTTCTACAGCCGGTCCGAGCAGTGGAAGAACACCCCGCCGACCGCCGACGGCGTCGAAGCGTACTTCTTCGACCGCAAGGCCCCGATGGACTGGCGGGCTGCCATTGACGCCGACCCCGACGCGCCGACCACCGCCGCCGCCGTCCGGGCATGGGCCGTCCAGGGATACGGCAGCCTCTCCGACTACCGCCACAAGGTGGGCCAGCTCGCCAAGGCGGAAACGGTCGACCCGCGCCACCTGCCGACGCTCGTGTCCGCCATCGCCGGTTGGTACCGCGACCAGGAGAAGGAGGCCACCGAGCGCGCCGCCCAGAACAGCAAGCCGCAGGGCACCGTGGGCGAGCGCATCACCACCAACGCCACCGTCACCACCGTGGTCGAGCTGGAAGGCCGGACGTACGGCTACCACACCCAGCGCCGCCGACTGGTGAAGTTCCAGGACCCGAGCGGCAACGTGTTCGTCTGGTTCAGCTCCGCCGCCGATGTCCCCGACCAGGGCGACGAGGTCGAGCTGACCGGCACGGTCAAGGACCACAGCATCTACGGCGAGACCGCGCAGACCGTACTCACCCGGTGCCGCGTCGCCGCACGCGAACCGGTCGCCGCGTAGCAGCAGCCCGGCCGGGCCGGAGCCACCGCCCGGCCGGACCCCGGCCGCCGGGCCGTGGGGTGGGCGGCATCGAGCCGCCCACCCCACGCTCCGCCCACCACCGACCGGGGCCACCCGCGTCGGCGGCCGGCCCCGCTCACCGGCCCCCGTACGAAGGGCGTCCCTCCGGGACGACTCAGCCCGGCCCGGCTCGCAGCCGGCCGAAACGTCCGGGCCGCGGGCGGCCCTCCCGTCCCGTCCGGACGCCGGGCCGACGGACGTGCTCTGCGGGCACGACGGCCCTGTCCATCGCGCTCCGCGCGACCACGGGCGGCACCTCCCCGACGTCGGAACGGCACGCCGCCGACCGCACCGCCGAGATCCCGAGGAACACCCCATGCCCAAGAACGCGTCCGCCGTCCAACATCAGGTTGCCCCCGCGGGAGACCCGTCTCCGCAGACCTGTCTCCAGATCGCCAGGCAGGCCGCGATCCTCGCCGTCACCGCAGCCGACGACGCCATGACTGCCATCTGCCGCAACCGATCCGGCGCCACCGCCCGCCTGGAGGCGGCCATGCACGCGGCCCACAAGGAAGCCGTCGAAGCCGAGGGTCACGCCGACCGCGCCGAGCAATACGCCGACGACCCCACCATGCCGAGCAGCGCCCCCTTGTACTGCGCCCGTGCGGCCGTCGACCACGCTGTTCGGGCACAGTCGGCCGCCGGAGTCGAGACGACGGCCGCCGACCTGCGGGCCGAACTGGAGCGGAAGTTGACGGCGGCCGAGTACGCCGAGCGGGAGACCGAACGCCGCCGGGAAGAAGCCGAGAAGGAGGCCGAGGAGCGCGCGGCCACCGGCATGGACGCGGACAACCGGGACCGGGCGGCGAGGAACCGGTATCTCGCCGAAGGGCACGTTGCCGAACTCGGTTGGACGGCGGGACACGTCCGTGTGCTGGAGGCCGCCGCGTCCGGGCGCCTGTACTGGCGAGGCGGGCGGGCCCGGCAGGCAGCGCGGCACGGCGTGTGGAACGGTGGCCGGCGGATCAGTCGCGAGCGAACCCAGGCCCTGTTCGCCGCGCGGTTCCTCGTCGCCGTCCGTCAGGACGACGGCACCCGCGTACTGACGCCCAGCCCGATGGGCCAAGTCGCACTTGAACTGGCCCGGCTCCATCCCGCCGGGCTCCACGGCAGCGACCAGGCCGCCTACGAGGCACGGTTCGCCCGGGTCCGGCGACGCCACAAGCGCCGCGACGACCAGAAGGCCGCCGCCCGCGTGCTCCCGCCGCTCGATTCCAGCGCGCGGAAGTTGTACCGGAAGCCGGTCACTCTCACCGAACAGCAGGCCCGCGCCGAGCGCGACGCCGTCGACCGGTGGGAGGACGAGGGCGGCTACTGCCCCGGCGCGGACACCCCGCGCCCCGCAGCAGGCGCCCCCGCGAACCCGCCCGTCCGGATCATCCTGCCCCTGCACCGGCACACCGCCGTGCAACCCGCCTTGTGGTGACGGTGATGCATCCGAGGAGCCCTCCGCACCACCCGCGGACCCCGGCCGCACAGGCGCCGCGTCCAACCAACAGCGACTCCGGCGAACAGATTCGTTGGGTGCCGGCCAGAGCGAAAGGCAGCCTCCGGCGGGTCCTCCTCGGAGGGGGAGGGGGCTGGTCGGTCGGGTGCCGCGCCGTTGTGGTGCGGGTGGTGAAGGCGGGGTTCCCTCCTCGGCCGGACACCCCAAGGGGCGTACCAGGAACCCGGACACGGCGTCCAGGCCAAGCCGCTACGCGGTCGCTGCGCGAGCCAGGACACCGCGCCCGGAACCCTGATACGGCGGAGCTGTCCGACCGAGGAGGGAACCCCGCCCAGGCCCGTTGTGGCCGGGCCCGGCCGGGCGGGTGCGGGTCGCCGGTGGAGGAAAAGAGCAGGTCAGAGCGTCTATCCGGGTTGACCCAACCCCTAGAACATGGTTTAATTAGTGATGTCGGAAGGGGAGGGCAACCCCCGACCGGCACCCGGTAGGCCGACCGGCCGCCGACAACCTCTCTCACCAGGAGATGGACGATGAACACGCCTCACACCGTCGCGGAACTGTCCCACCCGATCGCCCTCGAACTCGGCGGAAACTGGCGACCGCAGCCCGCGCGCCACGGCGTCCAGGAGCTGGACCACGCCGCCACGTTCACCCACCTGGACGGCCGACAGCTCCACCTCTCCGAGCGATTCGATGACCCCGGGCATCTGCACATCCGGGGCGCGTTCCCCACCACCGACTACCCGTTCCGTAGGGGCGAGCGTGACACGGTCCGAGTTGCCATGAGCGAGGACCCGGCGGACATTGCGGCCCGGATCGCCGCCGATCTCATCCCCGTGCACCGCGAGGTTCACGAGCGGGTGAAGGAGCACAACCGCGCACAGGCCGCAATGCGCCGGGGTGTTGAGGAAGCCGCACGCGATCTCTCCGCCCGACTTCCCGGAGCGCGAACCCGAATCGACGGCACAACCGCCTTTGTCTACATGGATCTTGAACCGGGCGAAGTCCGTATCGGACTCGACGGCGACACGGTGAGTCTTGTACTCAACGACGTACCCCGGATTATCGCTGACGCCGTCGTATTCGCGGTGAGCCGATTCCTTCCCCATGTTCAGACCCCCGAGGGAGAGCGCGGCGAATACGTCGACGGATACGCCCTCTAATTCCCACGCGTCACGGCGGCGCGCTACCCCAGCGCGCCGCCCCCCAGAAAGGCCCCAGGATGAGCGCCGATGTATTCACGATCGAGCCGCAATGGATCGTGCAGGCCCCGCACCTCCGGTGCATCCTCAAACGCGCTCTTGCGCTCCAGGCTACACAGGACGTGTGGTCCGGCACCGAGCACATCAACAACGCCGTGGCGATGGCCTACGGCGATCAACTCCCGGACTCCGGCCGATGGGAACTGACCCGTTCCCAACTCCGCACACTCAAAATCGCCATTGAGTGGCGCAGGGCCAAGCGCGCGGCCAGCGACAACAAGACCGCCCCCGATATCCTCGAACGCTGGACGCAAATAGAGGATGAGGTCATAGCCGCATACCGGGCCGTGAGCAACGAAGCAGGGTTGTACTGGATTTAGGGGGTTGCCGATCACCCAAGAACATGGTTTAATTAATGATGTCGGAAGGGGGAGGGCAACCCCCCGACCGACACCGTGGGGCCAGCCGGCCCCGGACGATCTCTCACCAGGAGGACCGCGACATGCCCCGTAAGCCGAAGATGACCGACGAAGAGCGCAGGGCCTACTCCGCCAAGATGCGCGGTGAACTCGAAGCCGTCATGGATCGCGCGTACGGCGCGATGGTCGCCAGTGAAGACTTCTGGGCCACCGTCATGCGCACGGCCGCGAACCTGACCCACCCGGACCGCGACGACCGCAGCCCCACCAACTGCATCGCCATCGCCGCCCAGCACCCCAACGCCACCCACGTACTCAGCTCCGGAGACTGGCGAAAGGCCGGACGCTTCCCGGTCAAGGGCTCCACCTCCCTCCGCATCTGGACGCCGATCAAGCGGCGGCCCGAGGAGGGCCAGGAGGCCACGGCCGCAGCCGCCGACGGCGGGCAGCGCGAGGCCACCGGCGAGACCGCCGGGGGTGAGACGCGCAAGGTGTCCGGCTTCAAAGCCGGGCCGGTTTTCGACATCAGCCAGACCGACGGCGACGCCTACGAGCCGCCCGCCGCCGCCCCGCTCGCCGCCGAGGTCATCCGCGATGTCCTGGTGAACCAGTACCGCGACCAGTACCACGAGGACCCCGAGCAGGCCGGAGGGTTCGACTTCACCCAGGAAGCCCCCGACAACGCCGTCCGCATCCTCCTGTACGGCCACGCGTGGCGACGTATCACCGAGGCGGACGCCCCCCTTCCCGGCCAGCACGCCGCCGAAGTCGCCTCAGCCGCCCACGTCGCCGCGCTCATCCTGAACATCGCTCCAGGCCCCGCCGTCATGCCACCGCTCGCGGGCATCATCACCCAGGACAAGAAGCCCCCGATTCACGAGTCCGCCGTACGGGCCATCGAGACCGGCCGCGCCATCGCCCGCGCCGCCACGATGGCCGCCGAGCACCGCCGCGAACTTGCCGTGACCGGTTGACCCAAACCCAAGAACATGGTTTAATTAATGGTGTCGGAAGGGGGAGGGCAACCCCCCGACCGACACCCCCGCCGGGCCCGACCGGCCCCGGCGGGACCTCTCACCAGGCAGGACAGGAACGACATGCTCACTACCGACCAGAAGCCCACCGTCCAGGACTTCCCCACCGCGACGCTCGTGATCGGCGGACCCTGGTTCCGGGGCCACCAGCTCGACACCCGCCCCGCCGTCGTCGTCGGCCCGTTCGGCGGGCCGGAGTTCGCGGACGAGGCCACCATGTCCGTGGTCTGGTTCTTCACCCTCGGTGCCCCGCAGCCGGGCGACAGCGTCCAGGCGATGTTCCCGCACGAGCTGACCCCGCTGGACGACACGCTGACCACGATGCACCAGGACACGTTCCGCGACATCGTCCGCAGCCTGCGCCGGGGCCGGTTCGCCTACGACGACGGGGACGCGCTCCGCGCCGCCGTCCGCCAGGCATGGCGCGAGCGGGCCGGACTGGCCGACGCCGACCCGGCCGCCCGCCACACGCTCCACCGCAGCTGACCAAGGCCCCGCAGGTCCGGGGGAGGGCAACACCTCCGGACCTGCGGGCCCCAGCACCCAAGCGGACACCCCTTCGGGGCGGCAGGACAGGTCCGGTGCGTTCACCGCCGCCGGCCGACTCCGCCGCAGGCGGCTCCGCCGACCGACGACGGGCACCGGACCGCAGCGGACGCGCCCCGCCGGGGCGCGACAGCCCCTGTCGCCGCGCAGGCGCGACGACCCGCGAGCCGATCGTCCCTCACGGCCCGCGCCCGTGGTGCAGCGCCGCTGCCAGCACACGGTCCACCCTCCGGCCGGACCACAAACTCTCACCAGAAAAGACCAGTTCAGTGACTATCAAGATCACCCACACCCGCCGAGAAGGAACCCTGGTCGAGGGGACCGAGAAAGGCGACGAGGCCGGGAAGATCCTCATGCGCAAGGAGTACGGGCGCCGGGGCGGCCTGGCCTTCCGCTGGGGGCATGACCTTCAGTGCTGGTACCTGCGCCACTCCCGGGATCACGCGGCCGACCGGTGGACGGTCAACAAGCTGCGCGGCTACCTCGAAGAGGCCGGGTACACAGTCGCCGTTGACATCGACGACCACAAGCGGCGCAGCTACGCCGAAGCGGAGGCCGAGCGGATCGAGCGCGCCGAGGCCCGCACCGAGCGCTACGCCGAATACGCCGGGAACGCCGCCTCCCGGGCCGAGGGCGCGCACCGGGCCGCGCACGACATCTCGGAGTACATGACCGGCGAGCCGATCAAGATCGGTCACCACTCGGAGCGCAGGCACCGCCGCGACGTCGAACGCATGGACAACCACATGCGGCGCGGTATCGAGGAGAGCCGGAAGGCTTCCTACTGGGCTGACCGTGCGGCGGCGGCCGAGCACTTCGAGGCGTTCCGCCGGGACCCCAACCGGACCTTGCGGCGCCTGGAGAAGCTGCGTAAGGAGCTCCGCGACATCGAGAAGTGGCAGCGCGGAGAGTCCGCGTGCGGTTTCACCAGCTCGACCACGCCGGAGGGTCTGGCAACGCTGGCCACTGAGCGGGACGTGGTCCTGGAGAAGATCGCGTTTGAGGAAGCGGTGATCGCTGAGGCTGAGGCCCGGGGCTTCAAGGTGTGGGGGCCCGACGACTTCACGAAGGGCGATTTCGTGAACGCAGGCGGCACCTGGCGCGAGGTGCTGCGGGTGAACAAGAAGAGCGTGACCGTGCCACACCTGCTGACCCGTACCGGTATGACGGTGATGCGGTCCAGAGACCGCGAGTGCACGGCCGGAACGGTGTACTACGGGCACCCCTCGCCGTGTAAGGGCGGGAAGCGGTGCACCTGCGACACCCAGACCCTTCCGTATGACGCGGTGCGCGGATGGGCCAGCGGCGCCGACATCGCGCGCCTTGAAGCGACGGAGCCCGAGCCCGAGGCAGAGCGGACCGTGTGCCCGCACTGCAAGCGCGTGGCGAAGGGCGAGAAGCGGTTCAGCACGGCGCGCGGCATGTGCACCGTGTGCGGGTACGCCAAGCCGCAGAACTTCAAGGCCGGGCCCGCACCCGCCCCGGAGGCCACCGAACACCAGGAGCAGGCCGAGCAGGCCCCGCCGGTCGAGGAGTCGGCACCGGTGGCCGAGACGTGCCCCATGTGCCACTCCAGCCAGTGGCACGCGGAAGTACGCCGGTGCGCTCACTGCCACCACGCCCCCGAAGGGAAGCCGACCCCCGCGTCGGCCCCCGCCGCGGGGGAGAACAGGCAGGAGGACATGGCGCTGGTGCTCATCGCCTCGAAGAACTCCCGCCGCTCCCGTAAGCGCGCCTTGTGGGCGATGACACGTCGCGAGGCACAGGCCGTGTGCGGCGACCCCCGCACCTCCGGCCGCTCCTACATGCTCACCTGGACGGATCGGCCCGGCGTTGAAGGTGCCGACTGGGAATGGGTGCCCGACAACGGGAGTCTCGACCCGGTCCTTTCGGACCTGGGCGTCACCCCGCGCCGTGAATGGACCGCCGCCCCTCAGGCCCCGGCCGAGGCCGCGTAACCACGCCCCCGCCCGCCCCGGCGGCCGAGCGCCCTGGGGCGGGCCCCTCTCTCACCAGAACAGGGCACCACCATGACCACGCAACTCCTCGAACGACCCGCGACCGTCACCGACACCGAAGCGGGCAGGCTCATCGTCCCCGCGACCGAGGGCACCACCACCGTCCCGACGTACCGCGTCGGCGCCCCCGACATCCAGTGCCGATACCCCGTGATCATCGGCGATGACCAGGTCATCGGCCGCGCCTACAGGTGGCACCGGGACTGGTTCGTCGTCACCACCGAGGGCGAACGCAACCTCCGCCGCCCGCCGAAGGGGACACCCGGCACCGAGATGGCCGCCGCCCATCTCGCGGAGCAGTACGCCGCCGGTCGGATCGGCGCCGTCCCCCTGGACCAGGTGCTCGCCGAGGCCCCCACACCGTTGTGCGGGCCGGTGCCTCTCCTGCACCCGCGGATGCCGGTCAACGATCGCAACATCGAGGGCGCCCAGATCGCGTTCGCGGGACTCCGGGCCCACCACTGGCGGGCAGTCCTCACCGGGTTCCCCGGCAGCGATAACCACTGGTTCCTCAGCTGTGAATTGTGCCCGTGGGAAGGCCCGAAGTTCTGGAGCCACCTGCGCGGTCGCAACGGAGAGCCGCCGAGCGCGCGCCGTCACAAGGGCGGGTGCATCGGAGAGGACAAGGTCCGCCGACTGATCACCGCCTACCACTAGCAGCCCCACCGGGGGCGGCGGCGGCAGCGCGCCGCCGCCCCCGCCCTCCCGAAGGACAGCACCGTGCCGACCCGCCACACCCCCGAAAGCATCGTCATCGCGGACACCCCCGCCGCGATCCTGCAATGGGCCGCTCGCCACATCGAACACGTCGGCATCCACCAGGGCCCCCGTCTGTTCGCCGGTCCCGGCCGTACGGCCACGTTGCCGTGCTGGCCGCGCGGCGCCCTCGAAGTCGCAGCCGGCCACGGGCGGGGAGCCGCCGGCCGGACGTACGACTGGGACCGCATCGACCGCGCCCGCGACCAGGCGTTCGGCATCCTCGCGGAAACCCTCACCGGTCACCCCGTCGACGCCGACGACCCCGCCGCCGCCAAAGCCCTGCACCGCGAGGCCATCGACCGGTGGAGCGCCGAGCCCGGCCGCACCGCCGCCGACGCCGCCCACGCGTTCCGCACCGCCGCCGCCCGCGCCGAACACGCCCTGTTCTGACACCCGACGCCCGACAGCATCCCGAGTCATCGAAGGCCAGCACGATGGACGAGACGACAGAAGCCCGCAGCACCACCAGGACGCCGAGCCGCCGAGGAGCCGCCACCCCCAGCCGGGACGGCGTCCACCGAGTCGGCGTCCCCCTTCAACCCCGGCTCACCGCGGCCGAGCTGATCCGCGTACTCCTCGCGGCCCCGGGGGAAACCGACCTCACCGCCCTCGACCCGGTACGGGTCCGGTCGCTCATCTCCGCCGTGCTCACCCAGCACGGCTATGACGTGCTCGACCGATCGCCGTACTACCCGGAGCTCGACCGCCACCAGGACGCCCGCCGGGCCGTGCGCCGCGCGTACGGGTCCCGATTCCTCGACGCCCCGGACGAACAGGCCGTACTCGCTGATCCTCTGCGCGAAGTGCTCGCCGCCGCCGGGGGTGGGCCATCATGACCGCGACCGTCGCCGAGCCGACCGGAGCACGGGCACGGCAGACGTACTACTGGCGGGTGCGCAACGCGCGGACGCGCCAGTCACCCGGGAGCGCCGGGCAGGCGTGGCACATTCAGCCCGGACACCCCGGCGGCGCGTACAGCGACCTCGGCCATGAGCTGGACCCGCCCGAACACCACGCCCCGACCCTGCTCTCCCGCAGCCGGCCGACCGGCCGCCGGGGGGACGAGCAGGAGTTCCGGGGCGGGTGTCTCGCGTGCGAGTGGGAAGGCCCCGTGCACTCCGGCAACGGGTTCGGGGACGGTGACAACGAGGCGGTGGAGGACGCGCACGACCACTGTTTCCCCGGCTGGCGGGCGCTGCCGCCGATCACCACGGTCGAGGACCGGTGGGCCGTCCCGCGCAGCCGGAGCCGCTGGGCTCAGCTCACCTCCCAGTACCCGGCGGGCTGGATCGACCAGGGCGCCCCCGTCGTGGCGTGGCGCCGCTACCGCCGCGAAGCTCACGCCCCGCCGTACACGGGACGCCCCCGCTACGAACTCCGCGTCACCCGGCCACCCATCGACCGGGGCCGACGCCCTACAGATCAAGGGGCTCTCTTCTGATGACCGCCGTCCTCCGGATCAGGGCCCCGCCCCGCTCAACCCAAAGGTGGTTTAATTACTCCGCCGTCAGCGGAGCGGGCAACCTCCGACCGGCCGTGCGTCCCACGGGCGCCACGCACCCCAGACAACAGATGACGGCCAGCGCACAAGGGCAACAAGGCGCTGGCCGTCGATGTTCTCTCACCAGAAAGAACCCCACCATGCTATGCGACCGACACCCCGACTGTCCCCAGCCCGGCGACATCGCCCAGCTCACGAGGGGTAACAGCATCGGCGCCGACCCCGGCGACAGCTTCGTCATCGTCGAGGACTTCCCCCCGACCGGCCGGCATCTCGTGCTCAACCTCCCCGTCGACCACCCAGGCCGCGCCGACTGGGCCGCCGCCGTCCCCCTGGCCGACATAGCCACCCTCACCCGGCTCGAACCGGCGGGCAGTCGTACGTGGGCGCCGGCCCCGGACCCGGACGACATCCAGTGACCGTGCCGAGCGGTCACGACCCCGACCAAGAACAGGAGGCGACCGTGTCCCGCAAGACCGGCCGCACGCTCTACTCACGCGCGGACCTGCGCAAGGTCCACGGCATCAGCGAGCCGACGCTTCAGAACCTCTGGACCGACCGGGAGAACAACGGGCACCCGCCCGTCGCGGACACCATCGACGGCGTCATGCACTGGGACGGCGACGTATGGGCGACGTGGCACCACGAGCTTCAGCGGCAGCGCGCCGCCGCCAGCACCACCAACCCGCCGAAGCTCGACGGCGACCCCGAAGAGATGGTCGGCCCCGCCGAAGCTGCGAAGGTCTGCGGGTTCGCCGATTCCACCACCGTCTCCCACTACGTCAAGAACCCGCCCGAGGGGTGGCCCGCGCCCGACGACTGGGACGAGCTACCGACCCGGCGGCGTCCGAAGTGGAAGCGTTGGAGGCTGTGGCAGTACCTCGCGGACCGCAAGGGCCGCGGGCACGCCGGCGGACGGCCCACCGGCCGCCGCGGACTGGCCTACCCGTACCAAGGAGACGAGCGGCTGACCCTCGCACGGCAGGCCATTGCGGCGAACCCCG
Source organism: Streptomyces sp. GS7 (assembly GCF_009834125.1). Classification (NCBI taxonomy): domain Bacteria; kingdom Bacillati; phylum Actinomycetota; class Actinomycetes; order Kitasatosporales; family Streptomycetaceae; genus Streptomyces; species Streptomyces sp. GS7. The sequence goes on along the minus strand of NZ_CP047146.1, from coordinate 8,823,841 downwards.
GGGCGAAGAACGCCGAACTGATCCCGCAGCTTCAGGGGCAGACGGAGAAGACCTACTCCCGCCCGACTTGGAACCTCATCCTCAACTCCGCTCGCGAGCACCCCGAGGAGTGACCCGTGCCCGACACCCGCTGTCCGCGCTGCGGCGGCCCGCTCGGTGAACGGCCCGCACGTTCCCGTCTGACCACCGACCGCGAGGTCTTTATCTGCACCACGTGCGGTACGGAGGAAGCCGTTCGCGAAGCCCGAGGTCAGGCGCCGGTGCCGTTCGGCGAGTGGCCCCTGAACACATAGCCGTCGGCCGAGCCACACGGCCAGCATGACGAAGGTCCCCGCTCCGACCCGGAGCGGGGACCTTCGTCATGTCACCAGGCGCTTGCGGGTCGGGCAGGGCCCAACCAAGACCGCTCGACCCGACAGCAGGGCGACATATCGGCGGCTACGAGCCCCCCGCCTGTCGGGAGCCCGCTCCTCCCTCCGGCCGTTCGCCCGGTTGCGGGGGCGGAGTCTGACGTCCCGGTCCGAACCGGCCTTCCGCGTCGACTCCGTACGCCGGGGAGTCCGAGGCCATCCAGTACGGGCCCGACAACTCGGCGAACCGGCGGGAAGCCGCCGGATACGGGGTGTGCTCCATAGGCGGGCCAACGACACAGCCCCGCGCAGGTACTACACCGACATCGGATCGTCATACCGCCTCAACGCGTACGGCGCCTCAGCCCGCGCGCCTCGCACAGAGGTAACAGTCCAACAGGACATCAGGCTCCAGGAGCCTGATCCGCAGGAGCGACCAGGCCGCTCCGAGTGCCCGAGGTTCGCCCTCGTTGATCATGATCTTGAATTTAGAGGACCAAGGTATCGTCACTTCGTGACGATACAATCGGCCAAGATGACTGAATTCGACCGAAGCTGACCGGAGGGGGTGGGCGAGCCGGTGGGGTGGGCAACCGTGATCGGCTCGTCGGACGAGCAGACCGAGTACCGCCTGACCGGAGGCCACGGCTGCGGGAAAGCCGCCACCGTCGATGCCGCCCCGCTCGTGGCCGCCATCGAGGCCAAGGCCGAAGAAGCTGGAACCAGCGTCGCCAGACTCCTCGGCTCCACCGAGGCCAAGAAGGCATTCTTCCGCGCCCGCGCCCAGTTGAGGAACGCCAAGACCGCCCGGTTCACTACATTCGACGCCGTCGAAGTCGCCTCCGCAGCAGGGCTCGACGCCCACGAACTCTACGGGGAGACCATTGCCCCCGCCCCGGCAGCCGACGGACAGGTCGACTACCACCTGAACGCGAGCGAACGCCCGCTGATGTGGATCGGGAACGGCCTAGCCGAGTTCGACATCGTCCCCGGCAGCACCCTCACGCCCGAGCAATTCCAAGCTGCTCGACGCCTCATGCGCGGCGAGGACCCGCGCACCGGGCAGACCCTGGTGGAACCGAAGCTCGCCATCGCCCCGGCCGCCAAGCTGTCTGCGGCCCCCCTGGTCCGGGCCATCCGCCGCAGTGCCGCCGAGCGCGGCGTGAAGCCGGATTCACTGCTCGACTCTCAGCGCAAGAAGGCCGCCTTCGCCACCATGGAGCGGCAACTGACCCGGTTTGGCGAAGCCCACAAGGTACCCGCCTCCACCCTGCTCAAACTCGCCGGCGCCGTCGGCATTGACGCCGTCGAGCTCTACGGCGAACAGGCCCTGGAGAAGGCACTTCTCGCCGAGGCCGGCGGGCGACTCGACGCCCGTGCACTCCTGCATGCCGTCGAGGAGAAGGCCCGCGCGACGGGGCAGCAGCCCACGGACCTGTTCGACTCCCGGTCCATGAAACGGCGTTACCAGCAGACCGAGACCGAAGGCGGCCGTCGGCTTCGCGATCTGCCCATGGACGTCCGCGAAGCCATCGCCATGGCCAAGGCCGCTGGTATCGCTCCGGAGCAGGTCTGGGACGCGGAAGAAATCAAGGCCGCCATGCGGGAAGGCCGCGTGGAAGTCGGCAACCGGGGCACCGACGTCACCTTGGACCTGGCCAAGAGCAAGTCAGCATTCCTCGCATACGCCCCGCCGAAGTTGGCCGCCGAGGTAGAGGACATCTTCACCTCCGCCGGATGCGAGGCCATCGAGGCCCTCCAAAGCTGGACCGCCTACGGGATGCGCGGTCGTCACGGCGACGGCCAGTCCGCCGACGTCATCGGAACCAGCGGGTTCTCCGGGTGGCTGATGATCCACCGCGCGGCCCGGCCGGTCGGCGGCGCGCCCTATGGCGACCCCCACTTCCACTTGCACTTCACTCTGGCCAACATGGCCAAGGGCGATGACGGGCAATGGTCCACCGTGGCCGCAGGCGGCCGGGACATTCATCGCCATACCCGAGCGACCCAGTCCCTGATGAACGCCCGCATCCGCCGCGAACTCGGCGACCGCTACGGCATCAGCTTCCGCCGCGAAGAACGCACCGGGGCATGGGAAATTGCCGCCATCCCCGAAGCCACCATCCGACTCTTCAGCAAGCGCGACAGCCAGATCCGTCAACTGCTCAGCAAACTCGGACTCGACTACGACAGCGCCACCCTGCGCGAACGCACCGCCGCCTCCGCCGCCTCCAAGGCCGCCAAGAACGGCGAAGCCGCAGGCGTCGAGGATGACGTCCTGCGCGCGTACTGGCAGGCCGAAGGACGCGCCGCCGGTGACGACCCCGACGCCATCACCACCGGAGCCGTCGGCGAATCCGTCGATCAGCTCAACCCGAGCCTGGAAGAGCTGTGCAGCATCGTCTTCGACCCGAAGACCGGCCTCACCAGCCACTCCAAGGAATTCACGCACGCCGCCGCCATCGCGGCCGTGCTTGACGCGCTCCCGAACGGGATCGGTACCGCCGCCGAAGCCGAGAAGCTCACCAACTCCGTGCTCCAGCAGGCCGGGTACGCCGTCAAGCTCAACCCCCGGGGCGCCCAGCACTACGCGCACGCCGACCGGTACACGACCGCGGACATCGTCGCCGCCGAAGCGCTGATCGTCACTGAGACCACCCGGCGCCTGAACGAACAGTCCGCCGTCGTCAGCGGCGACACGGTCGTGATGACCCTGTCCACAGTCGAGGCCCAGCAGGGCTTCCCCTTCTCCGCCGAGCAGCGCGCCGTCCTCGAACGGCTCCTCACCGCTGGACACGGCATTGACTCTGTCGAGGGCGTCGCGGGCGCGGGCAAGACGACGCTCATGGACGCCGCCCGGCAGGCATGGGAGGCCCAGGGCCTGGTAATCGCGGGAGCGAGCACGGCGGCCGTCGCCGCCGCCAACCTCAAGGCGGAAGCCGGGATCACCTCCCGCACCCTCGCCTCCTGGCTCATGGGCATCCGCAAGGGCGGGCGAGGGCTTGCCGGTGTGGACGTTCTGGTCGTGGACGAAGACGCCATGTGCGATGACCGCGATATCGCCGAACTCCTCGAACACGCCGCGAAGACCGGCACGAAGGTCGTCGGCATCGGCGACCCCAAGCAGTTGCACTCGCCGGGCGTCGGCGGCCACTTCGGCGCAGTCCACCGCATCGTGGGCGGTCTGAGGCTGACGGAGAACTTCCGGCAGAAGGACGCCGTCGAACGCCGCGCGCTCCAGCTGTGGCGCGACGACCGGCGCGTGGAATCGCTGCGGACCTTCGCCGGCACGGGCCGCGTGCACGCGCTCGCTAACAAGGACGAGACGCTCGCTGCGATGCTCACCATCTGGGCCGACAAGCGCTCCGCGCACAGCGACGACCACACTGCCGTGCAGCAGCTGCTGATGCTGGCCGCCACGAACGAGATCGTCGAAGAGCTCAACCTCGGAGCCCGGGCCCTGCGCAAGACCACCGGCGATCTCATCGGCCCCGAGCACACCTATGCGCTCGCCGGTGGACGTGAACTGACCCTCTCTGTGGGGGACCAGGTCCTCCTGCGCGTCAACGACTACCGCGCCAAGAAGAGCCGCGGTGCGAACGAAGACGTGCTCAACGGGCTCCGCGGAATCGTCCGCGCAGTGGACGACGAACGCCGTGTTCTCGTCGAGTGGCGAGTCAAGACGGTCGACGGCCACGAAGACCACGCCGAATGGGTTGATGCGGACTACATCGCCCAGGGCGGCCTGAGTCTTGGCTACGCGATCACCGGCCATAAGAGCCAGGGCCTCAGCGTTCAGGAAACCCTGGTCTACGGCCCCGGCGCGCAGGCCAATGCCCTCTACACGATGATGAGCCGAGACAAGAAGGAGTCCCACCTCTTCCTCCCGCTGTCCGTCTACGAAACCGACGCCGACCGTGCCCGCGGAGGAGAGGCGCTCACCGACCAGGAACAGCTAGACCGTGCTGTCGCCGGCCTCATCCGCGAGGTTGAGACCGGCACCGAAGAGCGCATGATCCTCACCGAACTTCCGACGGCCGCGGTCCCCGCCCACGTCCGACAGGCGGTAGCCGATCTGCCGACCCCCCGCGCTCCCGGAACTGGCGACCCGTACGAGGCGGACGGCCCGGAAGACGCGCCGCAGCCCGAGGACCGCCCCACCCCGAGCACCACGGAGCGACCCGCGCCGTCGGCCTCAGCAACGGAAACCGCCCCCACGACTGGCTGCCCGTACGCACACCTCAGCAATGTGGCTCTGCACGACGCGATTCGCAAGGCTGCCACGGCCGCCCGCGCCACCCGTACGGCAGCCGAAAAGGCGGAGGCAGTAGCCGACCGCGCCGAACAACAAGCCGCAGCGGGAACAGGACCGAACGTGCTTGCCCTCAACCGGAGGCACCAGGACCTCACCGCACGCGCCGAGGCGATCTGCGAGATCCGTACCCTCACGGACGTGGTCGCCCAGCACACTCACGCAAAGCGCGAAGTGGAAGAACGACTGCACCAGCTTGACTATCAGTTGACCGCCACCGGCCGGTTCGGCCGTCCCGTACTACGCGGTGACGACCGTGTCCACGCCGAGGCTGAACGCGGAACGCTCCAGCAACAGCGCATCGAGGCCGCGCGTGAACTGGAGGCATTGCACGACCGTCTTCAGGAGCTTTGCTCCCTTGCCGGTCCCGCCGAGGAGCACGAGGCCGTGATCGCCGAAGCAGAGACACTGGGGCGCGACAAAACCGTCCTCCTGCGCCGTGCCCAGAACAAGGACAACCAGGCCGCTAAGAGCGTCCGGGGGGAGGCGACGAAGGCCCGAAGCACCGCCCGGGGCGCCGCCTACAGAGAAGCCGGACTCCGAGAGGCGCTGTCCCGGCGTACGGGGACGCAGGTCGCTGGGCAAGAGGCCCAGGAGCCATCGCAGAAGCCACAGCCCGCTTCTCTGTACGCCAACCGCACTGTCACGGACGTCCAGCAGCACCATGAAGCACCGGAAGCTCCCTCAGCTGAACCATTGCTGTAGATGGCTCGCACGCGGCGCGGGGGGATCTGAGGCACAGGTGGTCGTGAGCTGTTACACCGGCCGCCGACCTTGGTCGTTCTCGCTCAATTTGCTCACGCGGAAGCCACTCCGGCCGTGAGCGGGGCTATTTACTGGTGACACCTTTCCGGATGGTGCGGTCGCTCGTACGCAGCGCCATGGCGAGTTGGTCATGCAGCTCGTCGGGGAGTTTTCCAGCACCGAGCGCGCACGCGTCCACGATGTCTTGGCAGTTCTTCTGCTGTTTGCCGGTGACGAGAGTGGTGAACAAGGGGTGCGCCAGATTCTCGCGGGCGGCGTGTCCGTCGTTCAGTGTCGTTGTCCGGCTGTACAACGTGTCGACGACTCGGTGCGTGACGGGCTCCTGGTCGCTGCCGATGACGTCCAAGATCGTCAGTCCGAGGCGAGCATCGAAGACGGCCATGCCGCGTGCAGGCTCCAGCTTGGCGTACATGTTCGCCAGGGTGTGCGTGCGGTGAGCGGCCGGTTGGCTGGCGGCGCGATGACATAGTGCGGTGAGGCACGCGGTCACGGCCTGTTCCCAGGGTTCGCCGGGCGTGGTCTCTTCGAGGAGATCTACGGCGCCTGCTGGGTCGCCTGCGACGAGTGCGGCGAGGACGGCGACTTGTCGTCCGTCGAGCATCCGCTTGCCCACGCCGCGGTGTTCCTCGATGTGGGTTAGTGCCTCGTCCCAGCGCCCCTTGGAGGTGAGGGTTCTCGTGCCATCGGCGAGGAGGACTGTCCACAGCCAGGCGCGGACTTCATGGCGGTCGTCCGGCGTGGCGGTGAGGTGTGCGGGTAGGGCGATATCGCCGAATTGTGCGGCTGTGCCTGTGCTGACGGCTTCGTAGAGGTTGAGGAGGTGCCGTCGACCGTCGTCGGCTTTTCCTGCACGGATCTGCAAGCGGGCCAGGTTCACGATGGGTTCTAGCCCGCGGATGGCACTCTTGCCGGGCAATGGGCAGGCGTGCAGGTAGGCATCGGCGTGCTGGTGGCACAACTTCCCCGCGAGTTCGGGGAGGTTGAGGTCAGACGCGATGAGCGCCGACTGGTTGTAGACGGCCGAGGCGAATCCTTGGTCGGCCTGGCGTTCTGCGCTCTCGGCAAGGTCGACCAGTCCCTGCACGCGTTGGGGCAGTGGTAGGCAGGCGGGGCGGGCGCGGGCGACGAGTGGGAAGCGTTGGGCTATCGGTCCGTGCGGGTCCATGGGGCCCCCGGGGTAGGCGGAGCGTGATGACGCGTTCAGCGGGGTGCCGAGGCCGGGCCGCTGGGCGTGGTGTTGATGCCGATGTTCACTGCGGTGGCGCTGTTTTCTGTGGTGGGATCGGGGCCGAAGATCACGGACTTGGCGGTGGCTGCGAGGGCGGCTTGGGTGGCGTAGGGCAGGCCGATCCGGTTCCAGGCGAAGAGCAGGTGGTGGGCCAGGATGGCGCGTAGGCCGCGGTGTAGCGCTCCGGAGGCGGCGAGGTGGGCCAGCTCGTGTCCGGCGGCGGTGTAGGCACTGGCCCATCCCGCGGCGTGGGCCAGGGGCCCCTCCTGGCTGAGCTGGTCCTCTGTGTCCACGGTGATCAGCCGGTGCACGGCAGCGTGCAGTCGGCCGGTGTTGCTCTGGTCGGCGGCGGGCAGTGGTCGGTGGGCGACCACCCTCGCCCAGACGTCGCCCTGCTCGTACCAGTCCAGGCCGGCCGACCGCATCAGGATGCTGCACAGCATGAGGGACATTTCCCGGCGATGGCCGCGCGCGGTTCCGTCCTCATGCTGGAGGTAGGTCAGCAGGCCACGGCTGTCGCGGTGGAAGAGGCGGTGGGCCACCATCATCGCTTCGGCGCCACCGAAGGCGTGCACTTCGGGCTCGTAGATGGCAGGTGTCCAGGTGGCGATGTGCCCTGCGACTGTCAGCGCCTCCAGCTCTCGGCCGATGCGGACGTGGGTGTCGGGGGCAGGCAGGTAGCGCACGCGCCAGCACGGGCGTTTGCGGATGAGGAACCAGGTACCTATCGCGCCTTCGTCCTCGGCGGTGCACAGGAGGGGGGTGAGGTGGGCCAGGGCGGTTTGCTCGGCACGGTGCCAGTCGGGGAAGGCGATGTTGACCTGGTGCCACGCGGGCGAGTTGTCCATCAGACGTCTCCAGTGTGATCACGCCAGGGCGAGAAAGGCGTCCCAGCGCGATACGGGTGCGGTCGCGGTGCCGGCGGTGTGCAGAGCGAGGGCTGCTCCAGCGGTGCCATCGAGCAGTTCGGGCTCGTGGTCGAAACGGTCGAGCACGGCAATCAGGCGATCGGTTACGCGCGGCAGCTCCGCGATGATCGCGGGGTTCGTTGTCTGGTCGGCCATCCGCCACGCGGTGTGCAGCAGTCCGGCCGTCCCGTGGCACAGGCCGATCTCGGGGAGCAGGTCTAGTTGGATCGGGTCGCGCAGAGCCGCAAGGATGGCGTTCTCGGCGGCCTGCACGCGTGCGGGCTCGCCCAGTGCCAGACCGGCCAACTGTTGGGCGCGGGCGGTGCCGCTGACGCCATAGCACCAGGATGGCCGGGGCCGCAGTGCCAGGTCGATATGCCCGTCAGTGGCCTGCTCGATCGAGATGAAGCCTGGCCACCACGGGCTGGTGTCATCTCCTTGGCGCCACCGGTCGGTCCAGGTGCAGATTCGTGCGACTGCGTCGGTCATCTCCGGTACATCCAGGCCGTACAGGAGCGCCAGTGACATCACGGATAAGGCTGAGCCGATGCCGTGTGCCAGCCCGAAGTTCCCGTGCCCTCCGGGGAAGCCCGCGGTCGGCTCGCCATTGGGGGAGACGTCGGTCCACCAGGCGGGGAGGTCGCCCTGTTTGGGAAGGGGATCGGTAAGGCGCACCAGGTAGGTCAGCACATCGGTGGTGATCTTGTGGTGCGGTTGGTGGGCGAGGTGGTAGGCGCCCAGCCCGGCGAGTCCGCGGATCAGGTCGAACTCCTTCATGGCGGGGCGTTCGCCTCGATCGATGCGGGCGTGGGCCTGTGCCAGTCGCCGCTGGGTGACCGCGATGGTGGCGTCGTTCAGTTTCTCCAGCGCGCTTCGGTACCGGCCGGTGGAGCCTGCGGCGGCGCGCAGAACGAAGGCCAGGGCGGGGGCCCCGAGGTAGAGGCTTGCGTTGGAGGCGGCGGTGAGGTCCTCGGAGGCTGCCTGGGATAACCAGGCGTGTGCGGTGTTCCAGTCGCCACGACCGGTGCGGGCACGTTCGATGTGGAGCAGGGCGATCCCGGCTGCGCCACCGGCCAGCGATTGCGCCCACGCTCGCTTACCGGGTGCTGCGACCCAGGCGGTGCACGGGTCGGCCAGCGCCGCGGCGAGGATGTCTGCGGCGGTCAACGCCTGCGGTATCGGTCTCATGAGCCGCTTCTACCTCGTGCGGTCCAGCTCAACGCTGCGGCGCGGGCCAGGTGCAGGCATTGGCCTTCTGCCTTCAGGTCGAGTCCGGCTATGCGGGTGTGGTGCAGATGCAGCAGTTCTGGCAGCAGCGCGGTCGCGCTGGCCGTGCCCGCCGTGTCGAGCACGGCCTTGTAGGCAGCCAGAGTTTCGCGCCGCTGGGCCCAGCGGGCGAGGATCTGCTCGCCGTCGGGCTGCCGGGCCAGATCGCAGCGGTCGTTCGGGTTCCCCAGGGTGACCGCCTGGTCGTACAAGTCCCGGGCGGGAGGTGTGCTGGTGGTCTGTGCGTGGTCGATCAGCCAGGACATTGCTTCGGCGGGGTTCCCGATCAGGCTGGTCGTGAGGTCGAGCATGCTGGCGGCCGTCAGGGCCCGTGCGTCAGGGCCGCCTTTCGTCGAGCTGTAGGTGATCTGTGCGGCGGCGGCCTTGGAGTCCGCCGCGAAGTACGCCTCAGCAGCGTCGATCGCCTGGACGCCTCCGAAGCGGGCGGTTTCGGGGAAATCGGTGTCCCACTGCACTCGGGAGATCAACCCAGCCTGGCGCAGCCTCTGAGTCCAGGCGCCGATCGCGCCGGGGGTACTCGCGGCGCGGTCGGTCGGCACGATAAGACGCAGCCGCAGATGGTCGTTCGGGTCGCTGTAGGGCAGGAACCACCACCGCACGGTGCTGCCCAGTTCGGTGAGCAGGTGCGGAAGGAAACGGGTGAGAATGCTGCCGTAGTGGTCAGGGTGGCCGTAGAGCTTCACGAGGAATCGCCCGTCGCAACCGGGGAGATGACCATGCTCACGCCCGACGGTCTTCCCACTATCGAGCCACTGTGGTGCCGGTCCGGGCTCGCCGTTGAAGGCGAGGGGGATGACGAGTTCGTGGGCGCGCCCGTCGACCCATCCCGCGTCAGGGGCCGTTTCCGCGCGGAGCACGGCGACCCCGTCGCGTTGCACCTGTGCTCGCAGTAGCGCCCGGTGCGCAGGTTCGGTCAGGTCCAGGCGGATGCGCTGGTCGCCGTCGCCGGCATAGATAGTGCTTGGGGCGGCCACTTGGTCCCGCCACGCGGTCAGGGCACGGTTCCACTGCGCTCCGTCTGCCTCACGGTCGGCCAGTTCATCGGCCGTGAGCCGCCAGCGTGCCGGAGCCAGGATCGTGCGTCGGTAGCGCAGCGCGGGGAGGAACGGCAGGCTCGTCGCCGCTCCCCAGTCGAAGTTCGTGCACGGGACGCTCATCGAGTTGTTGGCCTCGGTGAGGAACCGAACGAGCGGATGCGTGCGGTGGGTTGGCTCCACCGCATTGAGGGTTACGAACTCCAGCGGTCGGCGCATGGTCTGCGAGATCAGGTAGAGGCGGTGTGTGTCCGCGGTGACCGCGACGTCTTCCAGGAGCACCCGCCTGTTGTCGGTGTGCTCGTGGCACTCGCCAAGGGTAAGGACGGCGGGCATCGCCAGGGGAGCCCGCGCGACGTTCTCGGCGCCCACGTACAGCGGGGGTGCAGAGACCTGTATGGGCAAGGCGCCCTCGGTCGCGGTGGCCGCAGCTGCATACGCCTTCGTCATCCGCTCGCGGTCACCGGGTTCGAGGAGGTGAAGGAACCTGCCGGTGACCGTGCCGGCGGTGCGCGACACTCCGGTGACCGCGAGGGTGAACTCCCCTGGCTCCAGGTCTCGGGCGCTGGCGGCGTGGACGCGCACGGTCAGTTCTGTGGTCGGCTGGACGCGCATCTCGGGGCCTGCGGCGGCCAGGTCGGCGATCATGGAGTCGTCCAGAACGATCTCGCCCTGGCGGCGCAGCGCTGCGTTCTGCGCGAGCGCCAGCAGTTTCAGATCTCGCTCAGTCAGCGAGCCATTTGCCTCGGCGGGTGGCCCACCCAGGAAGCCCTCCGGGTAGCCAAGGCCAGTGTCGTCCACAGCCTCCAGGACCGGCACCAGGGCGCGCGGGCCGTAGCGTTCCAGGAAGCGGCCGTGCCAGCGGGTCCAGGCGCGGCTGAGGAAGGGGCGGCGAGCCAGCCGTACCAGTGCCGTCGCGGCCCGAGCGGCCTCGGCAGCCACCTCATGCGGGATCGTCACCTCTCCCTTGAGCCGCAGGTCGACACCGAGCGGCGGCCTGGAGCAGGGGTGGAGGTGCTGCATCGCGCTGGTGAGCTGGGCGCGCTGCTCTCGCGCTCGGGTGGAGGTGGTGTTGTGCCGGGCTAAACCGTCAGCTATCTGGCGTAGCTGGGCGGCGATGTCGGCCACGGTGGTGATGTCCTCAACCTCCGCTGCCTTGAGGACATCTAGCAGATGGCCCAGCGGATCTGTCGTTGTCATCGGGCCGCGCAGGTTCGTGATCAGGAGGCGCTGGGCGGTCAGGTCCACCAGCAGCTTGTCAATCACGTCGGAGGGGACGTGGGGGAAGTCGGCGGCCAGTTTGGACGCGAGGGATACCGCACGGATGGGTTGCCGCGCCGCGTCCATGGCCGACCTGACGGGTATGGTGGCGCGGACCCGGACGTGGGCTGGGGGGCCGCCCAAGCTGCCGTCGCCGCGGTGCCTGAGAATCAGGTGGCCCTCCTTCTCGACCACGAGCGCGTGGGCTTGAACCGTCAGGCGCGGCAGAAGCGCGGATTCGACTTCCAATCGTTCGATCACCGCGGTCAGCCACGCGGCGTCCGGCATGGCGACGGCTCGGTGCCCGGCGCCGATGTGCACAGTCGGCACCTCAGCGATCCGGGCAGGCATCACCCCGGCGAACAGGCCGAACGGGGTGGCCCGGCTCGAAGCGCGCAGCAGATAGCGCGTGACGGCCAGCACCGCCTTCCACACGGCGGGCTCCGGCAGTTGCTTGCCGCCGCAAATGTCCCGTACGCGGTGCCCCAGTGTGGGACTGGCCTGATCCAACGCGGTTGCGAAGCCGGGTATGCGCAGGGTCTGCTTCAGCCACGTCCGCCAGGACGCCGCACCTGCGGTCGGATCGGGCCATGACCGGACCTGGTGACCCGGCGGCCAGGCCACGGCCCGCAGCATGGCGGCATCGACGTACTCGTACACCGGCACTCCCATCGGCGGGCGGTGTCCGGCCAAGTCGGCCGGACACCGCGGTTAGGATTCCGGACTGCCTATTACGGGCAGGTCGCTGAGCAGGCGGACTCGCAGGTCTGGCCGCAACCGTCGTCGGTCATCCGGATGAGCCGGTCGGCCGAAGGGCCGGACTCGACGATGGAGACATCCAGATCCCAGCCCTTCAAGTCCCCTTCATGGCCTGCCTTCTGCGGGCGCGACGTCGCCGTTGCGTCTTCGAACTGGACGGACACAATTACCTCCCTGATGAGTTGGGTGGTGCGCAATTCCCCGTACCCCGCGACGACCTTGGGGCGGGGAGTCTATGTCCAGGAGATCTCGACGGCTCCGAGCTGTTTCGCCACAATCCCCTGGGAGGGTTCAGCCGTGCCGGCGGGCATCGGCCTGTACTGGATGCGGGCCGCCCCGCGCCGCCGGTGATCGGAGGCCCAACGGCGCAGCAGTTCGACGTAGCGTGCCGCGACCGACTCCGCATCGGGCCCGTGGGCGAAGACTCCACTCTCGAAGCCGCCCGTCTCCTCATTCGGTCGTTTGGTGCGGTACGCGAAGCTCCCACCGACGACCAGTGTCGGTACTCCGCGTGTCACCGACAGCGCGAAGACGCCCTGCTCGACGAGGCCCTTGCTGCCGTGCAGCATCACCATCTCAGGTGTGCTGGTCGCCAGGAACAGCTCCAGCTCGTCCGGCAGGTCGAAGGCCGCCCCGGACCACACCTCCAGCCGAGGCGAGCGCACGGCCGCGGCCAGGGTCTCGATGTCGAAGTCCTGCCTCTGGTCATCGACTCGCAGCCCGATGCCGTCGGCGACGCGGATGAGCCGCTCGGTGTAGGCGCCGGCTCCTTGCATCGGCACAAAGCCGCACAGCCGGTAACTGTCGCTGACCAGGCCCTCTCCGGCGCGGTCAAACGCGATCGAGCGGGTGAGCCCCCGCAAACGCAACGGGACGACGATCCTGCCGCGCTCGGAGAGCTGGTCGAGCCACGCCGAGGGGATGTCCCACGCTCCGGCTGTGACGACGATGCGGTCGAACGGTGCGTGCTTGGGTACGCCGCCGATGGCGTCCGACTGCACCACCTCCACCTGGTGGTATCCAGCCGTGTCCAGGCACGTGCGAGCGCGCTCGACGATCTCCGCATCGATGTCCACTGAGGTAACCGATCCGGCGTCGCCGACAAGTTCTGCGATGAGCGCGGCGTTGTAGCCCCCTGAGCCAACTTCGAGGACTCGCATGCCAGGTTCGATTTCGGCCTGCTCCAGCATCACCGTCTGGATATGGGCGGACGACAGAGAACTGAGGGCAGTACCGTCCTGATCGCGCTTGATCACCAGAGCTTGATCAGCCGCGTACGCGGCCTTCAGCGGCTCATCGGCGGCGAACAGATGCCGGGGCACGGTGGCTACAGCGCTGGCGAGGGATTCGGAGGTGATCGCGCCTAGATTGCGTAGTTCCCATACCATTTCCGCCCGCAGCGAGGCCGCTTCGTCCCCCACGCTCTTTTCACGGACCGTAGTCATTTACTCACCCAATCGTTCGTGTTCCGTGCAGCCCCGGCACTCTCTGTAGGGGCTCCGTTGCCATTCGTTAGAACGAGGCGTGCGCGAAGGGTACAGGCGGAGCTGCCCGGGAGCGGCAGCCCAACTGGGGCGGTGATGCTGCTCGTAGAGCAGTGGTCATGTGATCACTCTCTCTGTCCGATGGGATGGTGCGAGAGACCTGGTCAGGCGCCGCGTCCTACGCGGCCGACCAGGAGACTGAGATCCGGCTGTGCTGCTTGTCGATGGTCCGGTCTCCGGTGATCCGGTCATCGGGTGTGCCCGCCGGGTAGACAGTGATGCGCGGGTCGGAAGCGCCGCGGTAGTCCTTGCCCCAAGTGCGGACGATGTCGGCCAGCCGCCCGGCGAAGCCGGCCCCGTCGGGACCGAAGGCATGGAACCCGAACTCCGCGTTCTGCTTCTCCGGGTTGCGGCGCACCACGACGTAGCCGAAGTTCGGGCCATCGATCGCGACCATCGAGAACCCGAGACCGGTGGGGCCGATCGCGCCGGAGGCCAGTTCGGGGTTGATGGACATGCTGCAATACGTCGGCACGTGCGTCGCCAGGTACATCTGAAGGGTGCCGATGGGCTCCCGGTTGGCGACGGTCACCCCGGTCCATGTCTCGACGCGAACGGTGTCCAGGACACCGGTCAGCAGCGACGGGTCGGCGGGCGGCCCCTCGTCGAAGTGCAGGGTGACACCCTCGTCTCCGGGCAGTTGCATCGCCTTCTCGGTGTGGGAGCCAGCGCCCTGCATCGCCACGAACCCGCACGGGTGGGCACTGGTGGCGACCAGGTGGTCGCTCTCTCGAACGAACCCGTAGGTGCGGGCCAGGCCGTTGATGCGGAGCGGTACGACGAGCCGGCCATCGTCCTTGAGCTGATCGATCCACGTGGGCGGGATGTCCCAAGCGCCGACCGTCACCACGATCGCGTCGTAGCGGGCGTTCTTGGGAAAGCCGCCCTCGGCATCAGCGACGACGACGTTGACGTTCGTGTAACCGGTCTCGGTCAGGAACCGCTCGGCGCGGGCGGCAGGCGTGGGGTCGATGTCGACGGTCGTAACCTGCCCGGAAGGCCCCACCAGCTCCGCGAGGTAGGCGGCATTCGGTCCGCTGGTGCCGATCTCCAGCACGTTGTCACCGGACCGGATGCCGGCCTGCTCCAACTGCATGGCCTGAATCTGCGGAGCGGACACAGAACTGGTGTGATTGCCGTGCTCGTCCTCCTGGGTGACCACGGCCTTGTACGTACTGTGGGCGTCATCGAGCGACGCCTCCGGTACGGCCAGGTGACGGGGCACCTTACGCATGGCAGCCTCGACGCCAGGCGACACGATCGTGCCGTCCTTCTTGAGCTGGTCGACGACCTTATTGCGGAGCTGGGTGGCCGCGTCGGGGTCCAAGGGCACATCGGTCATAGAGCGGTTTCCTTCGTCAGGGATCTCGTACAACTGCACGTAGCGATAGGCGCGTTGGGTCGTCTCGTCAGGCAGATCACGCTAGTCAGGAAGCTGGTCTCCGTGGCGAATACGCGCCGCTACGAGGGATGTGCGTCGGGGATCGGCTGAAAAGCGGTGTGGAGCTGATCGTTGTTGTTATCCCTCTCTCCGTCGAGCAGTCGGGATGGGGAGGGCCCCGTGGGACCGCCCTCCCCACCGTTCGTCCGGCACCGAGCCTCATTCAGGTCCGGCTGCCAGGTGGTGCACCCGCCCGCCGAGGTGGGCGGGTAGAGCAGGTCCGGGTGAGGTAGGCCGCCTCGGGGGTGCGGCCCGCCGGATCTGCCCGGCTTCTACCTGGGACTTATCCGCAGGCCCGGGCTAGTTCGGTTTGTTCAGCGGGCACGGGTCGTTGCAGTAGTCCTCGCAGACGTGGGTCTGCCGTGTGTGGCGAATACCGAGCTGTTCTTGCCGTTCGGCCTTGCTGCGGCCGTTGTTGTCCCTGTCACCAGCGGTCTTCGCCGCCTGGACGGTGAACCTTGCCTTGTTCACGATGTCCTTTCTCGTCTCTTACTGGGGTGTGCCCTGCGACGTGTAGGGGCGCAGAGCATGAACCGGGCGTGGCGCCGGAGAGACTCAGACGCCTACGGGGGCCGGTCCGTCTCCGAGTGGTCCACCTCAGCCGTAGAGGTGTGTCGTGGAACCTGGCCCGCGGTATGCGGCCACTCTTCGTAGACCAGGCCGGTGGCGCGGTGCAGGGCCTTGAGGAGACGGGCCAGGTTCTGGGCGCGGTGTCTGGCCTGCCGGTTGGCGATCGAGCGTGGGAGGTTGAGTCGCCGGTCTGCCTCGCCGAGTGTGGCCCGTGCGCGCACAGCGACGGCCGACCCAACAGGGAGGCTGCGGCACAGCACGCGCAGTTCGTTTGCGACGACGCGTCCGTACTGGCTGAAGTGCTCGATCATGTCCAGGACAGTGTCGAGGTCTGGAGTGGTCAGGTTCTCCGGGTCCCAGGCGAGCGCCCGTTCGACGAGCGTCAAGACCTGAACTTTGTCGGGGGCGGTAGGAGTCAGCGCAGCCACGGGGTCACCTGTTCCGCAGTGATGTCAGGAAGTAAAAGGCCGGCAGTGGGCCCAGGAGTGGGGTGGAGCTGGGCCTGTCGTCGTTGCGCGTGGTGGGGTCAGCGGATGGGGCCGCGCAGGACGATTCCCTGCACGGAGCCGCCCAAGGTGATCGGGTAGCGCGTCACGTGCTGCCAATGGCCGTCGTCGAGCGCGTTGATCTCGGCCAGCGTCAGGCCGCGGTGCGCGTGTTCCGGCGGCGCCAGCTCATGCACGGCCGTGGTGATGTGCAGGGTGCCGGTGTCGGCCTTCAGCCACCGACGGCAGTCGCCGAGGAAGCGGGGGCGGTCGAGGAAGGCGAACGTCAGGCGGCAGGTGATCAGGTCCACCGTGCCGGGCTGGAGCATGTGGTGCTCCGAGTCGGCATTGAAGTCGAACCGGTCGAACCGCAGGTTCTCAAACTCTTGGAACGTGTTCCTGGCCGCGTCGATGGCGACTTCGGAGAAGTCCAGCGCGAGGACGTTGAGGCCCCAGCCGTTCATCGTGGCGGCCAGCGAACCGCGCCCGCATCCGGCATCTACCGCGAACTGGCCTGACTTGAGCTGGGTGTAGGCGCGTAGCAGTTGCCGCTCCTCCCGCCCGACGGACAGGAACCTGGCGCCTTTCCAGTACGCGTGGTCCCAGTAGTCCGGGCTACGGGTCTCGGGCACCAGTGTGGCGGCCATGCGGCCGGCTCCGGCTTGTGCACGGGGGGTGGCCAGCGATTTCATCAAGGGGCCTTTCGATCAGTGCGAGGAGATCCCGAAGGCGAGCAGGACCATTAGGACGATGAGCAGGCCGACGTAGACGACCTGGGCGGCGATCTGTCGCCAGCCGCGTTCGTCCAGCAAGACGTGCCACGGCTTCACTGCTGGCCCTCGGGGATGAGGAGGTATAGGAAGGCATTGCGCTCGCCGAGCCAGCGAACCTGCTGCTCGTAATGCGCGTAGTCCGCGGTGATGGTCGCCATGTCCGGGATAACAAGGCCGTCGGCCCGGCCGGCGTAGATCATGCTGATGGCCTTGGCGTAGCCTTCTCGCCTGCGCAGGTCACAGGCGGTGGTGTCCGTGATGTCGTAGATCACGTGGCGTCCGCGAGTCTCTGCCAGCTCGCGGAGCTGCGACTGCACGGCGGAGGCGTCCGCCCCGGGCGGCCGGATCACGTAGCTGACCAGCCGCCGGTGCGACGGGCCCGCGAACAGTTCCTTGACGTGGTCGTTATACGACTTGCGAAGGTGGCGAAGTCGTAAGGCCGGATCCACCGAGACGCGCGGTCGCCGCGCGAGCGTGACGTCGTTGTCCCTGTCCATCCACTCGGTGTTGCGTGGCGCCTGGCTGAGCAGGGATCGCTTCACGAGATCGTTGGCCATCAGATGCCACCCAAGCCCAAGTACAGGTCGCATTCGTAGCTGCCCCAATGGGCGGGGTCGCCGTGGCGCTGGCGGAAGTCCCGGCGTTCGGCGGCCAGCGTGCGCCGAGCGTCACGGGCCTTTATGCCCATGGCCCGCCGTCGCGACGTCTGCGTCTCGGGCCGTTTCGGATTGCTGCTGTTGCTCATCGTCGCCTCCAGCAAGCGGGGGAAGACGTGGCCGTACCCCCGCCTCTCATAGAAGGCACGGCCACGTGATGCCGCGCGAGCTGGAGCCCATCAACGCCCAGTCGCACGACGGAAGTTGGGCAGCACCTCTGCCGTCGGTGATCACAAGGTGACCTCGCGTCACTGCCCATCGCCAGCATGCTCCAATTGCAAGCCAACTTGCAACGTGTAAGCAGGAGTTACAAAAGGAGGCAACCGCTTGTTGTATTTCCAAAGCGCCTGAGGAGTGCCAGACTTCCTCCATGACGCAGAAACGGGCGACCGAGCCGGTTAAACGACGCAGGGTTGGCGGCCAGTTGCGCCTCTGGCGCGAAGCCGCTGGCTTGAAGCCACGCGATGCCGCGAAGCTGGTTGGCCTGGACGGTCCACAGCTGTCCCGCATGGAGCGTGGTGTCTACCCGGTCAAGGCGGAGCGGGTTCGGACCTTCGCCAAGTTGTACGAATTCGACGATGAAGCGGCGATCGAGGCCGTTGCCGAGGCCGCGGAAGTGCCGCTCGGCACGGGATGGTGGGCGCCGTACGCACCGTTCGTCAGCCAGGCGTATCTGGACTTCATCGAGCTGGAATCGGAAGCGACGACCATCCGAACCCATCACCCCACCGTAATTCCGGGTCTGCTTCAAGCTCCGGGCTACGCAAGGGAGATCATCTCTCGCGAGGGCGCCGCACCATCTGAGCGTCCAGTGAAGAGGCTTGTTGCAATCCGTACCGGCAGGCAGGAGGTGTTTACGCGCGACGTCCCGGTGCAGGTACACGCCTTGGTGCACGAGACCGCGCTCAAAGCGCACTTCAAGTCCGGCACCATAGTGATGCGCGAGCAGCTGCGCCAGATGATCGACTACTCCGAACTCCCGGGCGTTACCATCCAGATCATCCCGTTGACTACGCATCCGGCGTATGGCGCCGACGGCGCGTTCACACTGCTGTCGTTCGCGCATCCCTGGCCGTCAGTGACCAGCATCGACGGGCCAGGCGGCGGAAGCCATACCGAAGACCCCGAGCTGTTCGACGTTCAGTCGGACGAGTTCGAGTCCATCGCTTCTGTGTCCCTCACTCATGGGGACTCGCAGCAGTTTCTACGAGAACAACTGGAGGAGCTCCAATCATGAACGTTGACCTGACCGGCGCGAAGTACTTCAAGTCCAAGTACTCCGGGGGCAACTCCCAGTGCGTCGAGGTCGCGCACAACCTGAGGGGCGTTGTCCCCGTTCGGGACAGCAAAAACCCTGAAGGGCCGGCTCTGGCCTTCCCGCCGGACGCGTACTCGGCGTTCATCGCCGGCGTTCGCGACGGGTACTTCCGCGCCTGACTGTAGGTTCCCGGAAACGGGGCCACTTCCCAGCATCCAGGGCCACTCGGAGGCCAACGGCAGGTCTGCGCAGGTCAACGCCCCACCAACGGCCTTCGGCCCGTAGGAAGTGGCCACGAACTCCGGGAAGGCATCCCGACTCCGTACAGCTGCTGCGGGTAAACCCGCAGGTCGTTAGGGGCCAATTGGCCTCGGAGCGCGGGAACCTACACTGACCCACCACATGAAGGTGCCCCGCCCCCGGTCAGCTGGGGCGGGGCACCTTCGCCTGTGTGCACACCCGAACGTACCCACTGTGTCTGACAATGCGGCGGCGCGCGAGAGCGGTGTGCTCGGGAAGCGTGGGCCAGCTCACCTCTGGCCAAGGTGCTTCACAGCTCGGGCGTCGTGGTGAGCCGCCCCGGGGCCTCGTTGTCGACGTTCCCTGCGTACTTGTCCGCGTACGACGGAGGAGTGCCTCCCGTGGCCCGCCGAGATGGACCGTCGTCAGGTGTCTCCGGCCTGTTTGTGGCGGCCGAGGGCTTCCCCGCGATGATCTGGGTGAAGACACGGTCCGCCTCGGCGAGCCGGAATTGCAGCGTGCCGTAAGGGCCGTGGCGGTAGCCCGTCAGGTGCCCGTGACGGTGCAGTTCCAGCACAGCTTGCACTCCGGCGTCCGAGGGGTCGGCGTCGTCTGGCGGCATCATCGCGTGGACGTGCTCGTCCCACTCCCAGCCGAGGTCACGCAGGACAGTTCGAGCTTCCTCCTGCTCCCACCCGCTCCGGGCCACTAGTCCGCGGCGGGGGTCGGAGGCGAAGGTCACGTGGGGCTCGGGATGCATCAGACCAGCTCCTCTTCTACCCGCGTGGGCCAGGAGGCGAGGGCGAATCGGGACGGGCGGGCGTCGTGCTTGCCTGCGCGGCAATCGTCGGCGGTTTTGCCGAGGGCGTTGTTCATCCGGGTGACGAAGCGGTCGTACTGCTCGTGCCAGACGATCACACTTCCGGCGTCGTTGTAGGCGTCGATCCGGGCGAAGGCGAACGCGGCGACCTCGTACGGAAGGTGATCATGTTCCGTCCAGCACGGTGGAATGACCTGGTGCGGCTGCCAGGCGTAGGACGCGTTCAGCCACCTGCACACCGCGTCCAGCCATACCGACATGGCGTCGACCAACTCCTGAGTCAGCGCACCGATGTCCCACGGCGCTGGGCCGTCCACCACCGACTGCACCACTGCCCTCTCCGCGAGGTACTCGGCGATTAGCGAAGGCGGTTCCGGGAAGGGCGTCAGGCGGGCAAGGGGGTTCGTGGTCACGCGGCGACTCCCTGACGCTTTGCCCAGGCAGCGGCATGAGCCTCGGCCTGCCTCTTCTGCTCGGCGGCCTGCCGGGAGCGCTCCGCCTCATTCGCAGATCGAAGGTCCCGTACGCGACCTTCGATCTCGGCCCAGGACGCCCAGGTCCACATGCCATCGAGACGGGTGACGACTGGCGGGAGGTTGTCCGCGAGCACCAAGGCGTGACCTTCGGGAAGAGCCCTGATCTCGTCCCCGCGCAGGACCGGTTCCAACGCCATGTGAGTAGCGGTCGAGTGGCCGCCGCGGTCTCCCCCGGTAGTGGTCTTTGTGGTGCGTTCCCGCTCGACCTGTCCGCACAGGTCGGACATGTCCTTGAGGAAGACGGGGTCCTTCGCTCCACCGAACACCACGACGTGGTTGGTGAATGCCGCCAGCTCGTTCGCTGTGTCCTCGCCGAAGCGGGCGATGGCGGACGCCCACCCTTGAAGGCCGTAGATCACCGTGATGCCTCGGCCCCGGCCGTCGGCGACACGTTGGCGCAGAGAGGGGATCGGCGCGATATTCGGCGCCTCGTCCAGGGCCGCCAGGAGGGCCGGGTCGAGACGCCCTGCTGGGGACGCGAGGGCGTGAGCCTCGGCGAGGTCTAGTAGGCCTTCAGCTATCGCCGTGGTCAGCGGAGCGACGCTGTTCACTTCGCTGTCCTTGCCGAGCAGATAAATGGTGCCTTCAGCGTCAAGGAACTCGTGGAAGTCCGTAGGGTCCTCTCCATCTCCTTGCAGAGCCCGGATCACCGACTGGTGCATGAGGGGTTCAAGGGCTGCATCGAGGGTCGCGGCGGTGTTGCCGACGGTACGGCTGTCGCCGGTCGTGGCCGTGCGGAGCATGTCCGCCCAGCCGGGGCCGGCGCCGGGGTGGGCGTTGAGGATGCCGAGCGGTGCGGGGTCAGTCAACTTTCGCGCCCACTTCAGCACCCAGTCCAGATTGGCGCCGTCGAGAGCTGCGGCGTGGAAGAACGCGGCGAGGATCTTTGACGCCTGTCCCTTGTAGAAGGTGCTGCCTTCGCTGGACTGTGTGGCGGACCCGGGGGTCCTGGAGCCGGCGACGAACGCTTTGGCCCGCATCATCGCGATCTCGGTCTCGGACGCGCCCGTGATCGGCGTCCAACGGAACTTGGGGAGAGAGGGAGCGATGTTCTGTGGGTCGAAGACCATGACCGGTCGGCCATCGCGCCGCCGTGCATCGAGGGTCAGTTCCACCAGGTCCGGCTTGGTCGAGGTGGCCAGGACCGGTCCGGCCCAGTTGCGGATGGTTGGGGCGAAGAACCTCAGCGTTTTTCCGCTGCCCATGGGGCCGATGACCCGGCATGTCTTGTCGGCGCGGGACCACAGCTCTACGCCCTTCGGGCGTTGCGAGGTACCCAGCGAATAGCCGAAGTCGTGAGGATTGAGGGGGTGGCGCATGACGTGCTCCGGAACGAGGTGAGGCGAGGCGGCGGGTCAGGAACCGGCGGAACTGTTCTTCGCGAGGCTCACCGCTGATGTGCGGTCGGGGTGGTCTTCACCGCGGGTAAGGGAGGGGCGGATCTCCGTGGCCTTGATAACCGTCTTGGCCGACATCTGGCGTTTGAGCTGCCCCTTGGATGCGAACCCGGCGTTATGTCGGCCCCGGTTTGTCAGGGCCCAGAGCGTCACCAGGGCAACCGCGCACACGCCAGCAAGGGCGTACAGGGCCAGGGAGATCCCGCTCGGCATGAAGTCCACTACTCGGCCCTCCGCGCGACCCGGGCCGCGAGGTAGCGCATCCGCCGGCCGCAGAGCCGGGAGAGCGAAGCATCGGGCCCGGCACAGCGCGGCGGAGCCGTGTGGAAGGCGCTGTGGAGATCTTCCGCCGCTCGCCAGATGTGAGTGACTGCTGTGCGGACGCGGCCACCCGCGGCGGAGTAGTCACCGTGGTCCAGCACAGTGGCCAGTGCCCTTGTACGGCGGGCGAGTTCGAGGGCATCGGCGTGCAGCTGGTCGATGTCCTGTCGCGCCGCGTGCTCGTCGGCCGAGAGCGCGATCTCGTCGGTGGTGATGGTCATGGAGGTGGCGCGCTCCGAATCTGCGTGGAAGGGGGTGGCGGCGGAGATGTGGCGGTACCTGGTCATTCGGTGTCCGGGGAGGTGTTGGCAAGGTCCCTCATCGAGCCTGAGCTGAAGCACAGGTGTGTCTCGGCTTCGACCAGGAGGTGTTGGACGCCGGGATAGATGACCTCCCCGACCTTCCACAGAGCGATCCCGCGGCGCAGGCGCATGATGTGCTCGGCCGTCCAGGATGGGAGGCCAAGCCGAGACACTGTCTCTTCGGCCTCGGCCTTTTTCTGCGAGTAGATGACGATGGTGTCCGCCATCTTTAGGGCCGCTTGGGTCTCCGGGCTGTCGTCGATGTCGCTCAGGTGGTGGACGATGAAAATGCAGGACAGCCCGTAGCCGCGCGCGAATTTGAGGAACCGCTCCAGCAGCGAGGCGAGTTGGGGAGTTCCGAGGATGTGCCATGCCTCCTCGGCGACGAGGATGCGCTTGCGCTGGGTGTAGCGGCGGCAGCCCGATTCCGGGTTCGGCCCGAGTTCCCAGGCACCGGACTTGGCGTCGACCACAACGCGTTCGTGCTGGCTCGGCTCCGTCCCGCACTCACACAACGGGCGCAGCCACACCTCTTCGAGGAACACGCTGATGACGGCTACGAGGATGGTCATGGCGACGCCGCCGCTGGGAACCTTTGTCAGATCGAAGACGATCATGTCGGCGTCGAGGTCTACGCCTAGGCTGGTCGGCCCGTCGAGCATGCCCGTGAGGTCGCCGGTCGCCGTGTCCTGTTCGCTTCCGCAGAGCCGGTCCAGTACGTAGGACGCCTCCAGACCGTCACTGAGGAGTTCGTCCCGCGTCCGCTTCTTGGCCGTGGCGTCGGACTCCTCCGGTGACCGGAGCGCGGCGGCGACGTCCGCCAGGACAGGCGTGCGGCCGAGGTCACCCGCCCGCTGGTGGGCCCGGCGGATGGCTATGCGCAGCGCGGAGCCGGCGAATTCGTCCAGGGGCTTGCCGAGGCCGAGTTCTAGGATCGTCCGAACCAACTCGACCTGTCGTTTGCCTGCGATGGCGGGGTCCATCGGGTTGATGCATGAGGCACCGGGACCGCCACCCGGGGCGAATTTCACTGGGTCCGTGCCGGTCAGTGAGCGTCCGAGGGCGGCCCACTCGCCCTCCTCGCGCTCCGTTTGTTCCTTGGTGTCGAGCACGACCACCTGACGGCCCAGGCGGATCTGCCGCCCGGCGTAGGTCTTGGTGAGCGCGGACTTCCCCCGGCCGGTGTCGCCGAGAACGATCATGTTCCCGCCGGGCAGGCCGTCGCCGAACGAGGAGAAGGGGCAGTAAATGAACGCCTTCCCTGAATACAGCTCCCGGCCGATGATCGCGCCCGCGGTACCGAGGGTCGGCGGCGCGATGGGAAGGTACAGGGCCTGACTGGTAGTCGTCTCCGTGTAGAGCGGGCGGCGCACCGTCTCGTGCATCGGGGACAGCGGGGCGAGATCGAGCAGGTTCACTTGATGCCTCCGGCGAGAGGGAGAGTGGTGGCGAAGGCCCTTGCGTGTTCGAGGTCGAGCCATTCGATCCGGAGGTGGGCATTGCGGGCACGGGAAGCGGTCGTCCGCTTCGTGCGCTCCAGCTCCGAGGCGCTGCGCGAGGAGATGGTGATGTACCCGACGACGGCGGAGCCGGCCGCGCCCGAGGAGGCCAGGGCCATGCCCCGCGATCCGGTGGCGTCCGCCGCGACCCGGTCCCGAGGGTCGATGTTCTTGCCGCGCTTACGGTCGCGGTCCATCTCCGCCAGGTTGTTCGTGTCCTCTGCGAGCATCCGTTCCACGGCCTTGTCGTTCGGCTCCAGCTGCTGGGTGATCGCGATGGTGCGGATCACGTCGGGCATCCCGATGAGAAGAGGCGACAGGAAATCCGGGCCGACGGGCGTGGTGGGCCATCCGACGACGGCCGCCGTGGCGTGGAACCAGCTATCGGTGGAACCCGCGGCGCGGGTGGCCACGTGTGCCCCACGGCGAACGTCGACATTGCGGGGGAACGCGTGAGCCTGCGGGAGGCCGGTGTCCCAGATGGCGTGGTCCGGGTCGTAGGAGTTGCGGATGTACGCGGCCATCCGGCCCTCGTCCAGAGGCGCGATCACCGAGAGGCCAGCGTCCTCCGCGCGGGACCACAGTTCTTCAAGGTACGCGGCCATCGCGGCGGCGACCCCTTCGTCGCCAGTGCCCCGGGCCGCGCCTTCGGCCGCCAAGTCGCGGGTGAACTTGGCGTGGATGGTGATGTAGTAGCGGTGCTCCTCGGCGGACGTGGACACGGCGTTGGCGAGCACGTCGTACGAGTCCTTCAGCCACTGCGGAGCGTCGGCCGTCGCTGCGGACTCGTCGCGCTGCGCGATGAACTTTTGATGGGCGTAGGGGTCCGACTTCATCTGCCGGGCGAGGACCTGGATCCTCTTCACCGGGTGTTCCTCAACGTTGCCGAAGGCATCTAGCAGTTCGCCCCAGCGCTCCAGGGCGACGACCTGTTCCCCCACTTCCTTGCCTCCCAGCCCGGGGGAAGCGATCTCCAGGGTGGCAGTAACGCACCCGGCCTCGGGCTGGAGCACCACTACAGCCTGCTGACCGCGCACGGTTGCGGGCACCCAGGTCATCCCGGCGATACCCTCCGGCTCTGTCAGAGCGGCGTCCGGCGGAGTCCCATCACGGCGCACGCCGGCCTCCACCGCGGGGGAGGCCCACACTCCGCCGGTACGGGCCGTAGCCTTCTTGTAATAGCGGTTGATCCGCCACCACCGGTAGATCGTGCGACGTTGCGTCGTGCCCTTCGGCCGGTAGGGCATGTACACAATCACGAGCGCGAGGGCGATCGGCAGGACCAGGCCCACACCAGCCAGCAGGGGCACGCTGTTGAAGAGGAAGCCGCACATGATGCCGCCACCTGCCCCGCACCCGAGGACGACCTGCTCGCCGAGGTCCCTACGGCCCACCAACCCCGTCGGCCTGTGCTTTCCGAACTGATACGTAGACATGGATCACTTGTCCTTGCTGGTAGGCGGCTTGATGGGCGCCCCACCGCCAGACGGCTGCGTCGGCGGGAGCGGTGGCGCGGGACGTGAGGGAGCAGACGGAGACGACGGAGCCTGCGGGGGTCCCTGGGCGGGGGCAGGTCCAACGACGGGCCCCGATCCGGCGGGCTGGCTGCGTGCAGACGCCGGAGCCCCCTGGGACGACGGCCGGGTGGACTGCCCGCCTGAACCGACGACCGGATCAGAGCCGGTCCCCCGGGCCCGCGCAGCAGCCGGAGCGCCGGATGGGTCACTGCCTTGCCCCTGGCCCGCCCCACCATTCGACGCATCGGCTCCTTGCATTCCGGGCGAGGACGACACCTTGGCCTTGGCCAGATCGAAACCTGCCTTAGCAGCAGCCACAGGAGCAGCCGGACCGGCCGCCGCCACACCGGCCCCGGTACCGGAAGCCGCAGTCTTGGCGCTTGCCGTACCGGCCCGTCCGACCGCCGAAGAGGCGGCGCCTTTGCCGCCAGCCGCTGAAACAGAGCCTGCGGATCCGGCGGATTTCCCGCTAACCAACGAGTCCTGGATGTGTGTGCTCATGGCGCGATTGGCGTGCTGAGCCGGGCCGTCAACGGCAGCCGCCGGCCCAGAGGACTGCGCGGCCTTTCGATCGTGGTGCAGCGCCGCCATGTCATCACCGAAGGCCGGCAGCCACTTGTAGAGGGTGGCGCTGGCGAAGACGGCGAGGAACAGGATCAGCGCGCCGACCAGTGTCCTGGAAACCGAGTCGGACAAGTTGCCCGTCGTGTCGCTGAAGATCGCTCCACCCAGGCCGAGCAGGGCGAATAGGACAGGTTTGCTCAAGCCCAAGGCGAAAAGTGCTGCGAACCACTTCTTGCTCTTGCTCCACAAGTCCCGGTCCACGAGAGCGCTGTTGACGATCGGGCCGAGCGCCACAGCGACATAGATGGCGGCGCTGCGGATTAGCAGCTCCACCCACATCAGCAGGACGGAGAGCAGCATGAGCGAGTTGACGGTCAGGAGCTGGCCCACGCCCTGGCTTGGGTTCGCCGCCAGGACCTTGAGCACGGTCTCCAGGAACGGTCGGAAGTTCTTGATGGCATACGGCTCGAAGATGCCCGTGACGTCATCAATCACCTTTAGCAGCAGGGCAATAGCGCCAGGTGTGATGGCGTTGACGACGAACTGGAGCATCAGGAAGCCGATGGCCTCACCGACGGCTTGGGCAAGAGACACCCCGCGCACCGCACGCTTGGCCACTGCAATGAGCCACAGTGCCACCGTCATGATCGAGCTTGCGGCGAAGATGATGGCGTACTGCTGCAAAAAGCCAGGCGACGTCAGGTCGATTTTCGACGTGTTCTGCATCAGCTCAACCAACTTGGTCAGGAACCACAAGTTGGCTTCTGTGAGCTTTTGCAGCAGGAAGCCCAACGGGTCCGAAGCGAAGTCGATCGCCGCTTTCGCCTCGCAGACCATGGGGATGTAGCAGTACCAGGGGCTGGCCACCGCTGACGGCACGAGGATGAATCCGAGGGTGATGTTGACTACCGCGACCGTCTGAAGACGACGGGCCCAGCTACGGCCTGGCCCCGTCCGCTCGACTGAGACGAGGCCCGGTGCGTCCTCACGCAGTCGAAGGCGCATCGCTGACACCCCCAACCTCGGTGAAGCTGCTGGCCGGGGGGGCTTGCTCGGCCGCCGGTGGCGAGGGCACCAGGGGCTCCGACGGCGTGACGGCCGTTGTCTTCCAGGTCTTGCCCGTCCAGGTGAGATCGACCGTCATCCGCAGAAAGGCAATCTGCGGGCGCTGCGTTTCGTCTTTACCGGCGACGCCGCCCACAGACGCGGTCCACAGCTCGATGCTCGCGGCCTGGTCCGAGTACGCCACAGCCCGGGTGGCAAGAACCGCGGTCCTTGTCACCAGCAGACCACCATCCACGGTCTTGCCGTCGTCGCCGAGCGCCCGGTTCTGCGCGACCAGGTGAGCCATCGAGTCAGCGTCGGAGGTGACCGTGCCGAGCACGTTCGGCGCCGCTGTAGCTGCGAGCATCCGGTGCCGCCAGCCGGGGTTCGTGAAGAACCGCGGATCGCCGTACAGCATGGTGGCGTTCGTCGCGGCGGCACGGGCCCCTTGTTTCGTACGCGTGTACGAAACAGGAAAGTCGTCCGTGCCGGTGGCACCGGTGGCGATGGCGTCGGCGGCCTGGCTCGGTATGTAGTCGGCGAAGTCACGAGGACCATTCGTCGCTTGCCGGATATCGATGGGAGCCATCAAGCCCTTGCTGGCCGAACTGTCCGACAACTTCCAGTCGTTGTTCTCCCAGACCAGGTTGACGGTCACGGAGCGGAAGGCTGCCTTCGGCGTCGCATGCCCCGTGGCGCTACCTCGAACAGTGGTTGTCCACAGCCGGATTGTGGCCTTGTGGATATCGAACCCAAGGGTGTGGGCAGAAAGGACTCCGGTCCGGGCGATGGCTTGCTTCGGGTCGAGCTTGGCGTTGTCTCCCTTCAGCTCAGCTTCCGCCCGCCCCGCCACATGATCAGCCTCCTGGACGGCTGTTGGCGCCGCACTGCGCGCGGCCATGACCGCTACGGCCCGGTGCCGGGCCTGCGCGTTGGTCAAAAATGCAGAACTTGAACTGATCGTCGTGTAGTTGGCAGCAGCCGCCTTGGCGCCGGCCTCGGTCCGCGGGTAGCCGACGGGGACACCGTTCGTGACCCGGCCGCGGGTCTCCGGGGCCTTCGGTCTCGCGCTGGCAGTGGCCGAACCAGCCGGGGCGGGCATCGAGTCGTGGCCCGTGATCAGGGTCAGGGCAAGTCCGGCAACCGTGACTGCCGCGACGATCCCGGCGCCGATGCCCCAGAGTCGCGCCCCTGACCGTTGTGTCTCGCGGCTGGTGGTGGAGGAATCTCTCCTCCGGTGGGTTCGGGCAGCCATGGGTCACACACCCATGCCGTAGACGATGGCGAGGATCGTCCCGAGAGAGGCGACAAGGAAGATGCAGGTCAAGCCCCCGACCATCATTCCCTTGCCACGAGAGCTGTCCATTGTGGAGTGGCCCTCGCCGAACCAGCCCTTACTCTTGCCGACGCCGACGAGGAATGCGGCGACCCCGGCCACCAGCACGACAGCCGCGATAACGCCGAGCAGGACCTTCGCCGTGCCGCCCAACTTGCCGAAGGGGCCCCAGTCCGGCTTGACCCCGGACACCGTGTCAATCCCGGCCGCAAGAATGGAGTGCAGCGACGGGTCAGTGGCAGCAGAAATCAGAGTGTGCATGTGAATTACCTTTGGTGCAGAGTGAATTGATGTTTGGGAATCGGGAGGGGTTAGCCAACGTGGCGCATCGCGATGATCTGCGGCGTCCAATAGCTCAAGGGCTTGATCCGCACCTGAGCCCCGGTGTGCGGCGCCTCGATGACCTCGCCATTGCCGATGTACATGCCGACGTGTTCCGGCCCGGAGGAGCCGGGCACGCTAAATAGCAGGTCACCCGGCTGGAGTTGGCTAACCGCGTGGACAGCGGTCCCGGAGTGGACCTGGTCGTACGTGACACGGGGGAGATTCACCCCGGCATGGCTCCAGGCCATCTTGGTCAGCGAAGAGCAGTCGCAGCCGCTCTGCCCCTTGTACGGCGATATGCAGTCGCCACCCCACTGGTACCAGGTCCCCAACGCCGTCCGCGCAGCGGCGATGGCAGTCGCAGCACCCTTGCCCGCGGGCACGTTGGGGTTCACCGCCGATCCCCACTTCGCGGCCAGGTCGCGGATCGCCTTTACGTAGCTGCGGGTCTCCGCGTAGGGCGGAATGCCGCGGTATTTGATCACGGCGCCGCCGCCGGCGTTGTACGCAGCAAGCATGAGGTCCGTGGAATCGCCAGGAACGGACTTCACTTCCCCGGCCAGGGCGCAGTCGTAGGCGGCCTGAGCGGCCACGGCGTCAGCCGGGTTGAAGACGTCTTTGACTCCATCATTGTCGCCATCGACTCCGTACTGAGCCCAGGTCGAGGGCATGAACTGAGCGATCCCCAGCGCCCCCACGGGGCTCTTGGCCCTCGGGTTGAAGTTGGATTCGGTGTACAACTGCGCAGCCAGAATCGAGGCCGTGACCTGCGGGCATTTGCCGGCGTTCTTATTGATGAGAGTCCGGAGCCACCCGGGCACCGGAGCGTCCGGCGCGATGCCGCCGCCGAAGCCTGTCTCTTGGGCCTTGGCGCTATCCGCACCGCCAAAAGTCATCATCAGCACGACGCCACTGATGGCCATGGCTGTAACCAGGCCGAGGACTAGACGTACGTTCTTCATCGGAACCCCGTCAGGCCCACGGCAGCGCAGCGACACGCCAGCCGCTGGCGGTGTGCTCCAGCCGGAGCGCGAGCTGCTCGTTGCTGCTTTGTACGGGCCCGGATGTCGGGGTCGTCGTGACGATGTAGCCGACCCG
Organism: Streptomyces sp. GS7; assembly: GCF_009834125.1. Lineage (NCBI taxonomy): Bacteria > Bacillati > Actinomycetota > Actinomycetes > Kitasatosporales > Streptomycetaceae > Streptomyces > Streptomyces sp. GS7. The sequence continues at coordinate 8,794,213 of NZ_CP047146.1, read as the reverse complement.
TACGAGCGCGGTGGAGGAGGTCACGGTGGGAGCGCCGTCCGGCACGACGACAGACGTAATCCGAGCCGACTGCCTGGCCTGTTGTGACCGAAGAGCCGTCCAAAGCACGTCCTGGCCGGGGCGCTTTTGGGCCAGGACGTCCGTCAGCTCACCAGTGGCGAAGCGGGCGGCTCGGGTACCGGCCTCGGCGTACGACAGGTCCTTACCGTCGCGTGCATCGTGCTGTGCGTAAGCCGTGGTGAAGGCCCGAGCCGTGCTCTCAACATCGGCCGGAAGAGCTGTGCTCGGGGCTGCGACGGGGTTCGCCGTGGTCGGCGTGGCCGACTCGCTGATGCCTGCGGAGACCGAGTGAGGGCGGGAACCTGTGGTCGGTGAGTGTTCGCCGGTCGAGCTGGAGCAGCCGGACGACAACACGGCAAGGGAAGCCGAAACACCTATTGTCGCAGATATAGGTATGAAGCGGATGGAGGGAGACATAAGGGAACCACGACCTTGGTGCAGTGAAGATCAGACGAGGGAGTGGGTGTTGCGGCCCAGGGCAGGAAAGGGCCGCAACACCCCTTCGCAGGAGAGCTGGGGGGACTACTCCTGCGGGCTGTTACCGGCGTTGGCCGGGGTCTGCTGGCGACGGCAGGGCGGCGTGCCCCTCAGAATCTGGGATCTGAAAGCCAGGACCATACTTGTCGGCCGCACCCGCAGCAGGGGCTCAGGGCAGGGTGCCCACCACCCCGGCGGCCACTATGGTGGCTGCCAGCCGGGATGGTGTGGTGCGTGAACGCATGAAGTCGTGCTCCCCTGTATTTCCGGGTATACGAAAACCGCACGGCCGTTAGAACGCCAAGGCGTTGGCCGTACGGAAATCGTGGCAGGGGCTCCGGAAAAACTCCCATCTGGATAAGTGGGAATTTTTTTCCGGGAATTGGCTTCCTGAATTCAGTTCTCCAGGTAGACGGGCGTCGCAGGGGAGAGGAACGGGAGGGCGACCGCGAGCCAGGGAACCGCTAGCCCCGACAGCAGGACCGGGGCGCATACGCTGTAGGACACGGTCAGTTCGTGTCGTGCGGGTGCCACCGTGATGCCGGTCAGGAGTGCGTGGTCGAACGGGAGCCAGGTCGATGTCTGGTCCGGCAAGATGCGGAAGCCATCAGACGTCAGCACGACACGCCCATGGCAGTGGTCACGCCAGCATGCTTGGGCCTCAGCCTCAGCCTGCTGTCGACGCCGGGCGTCCAGACGGGGGTTGGGTACCCACCGGCGCCCGAAGCTGGGGTGGTCCTCGTAGTACCCGGCCCTCGGCGGATGGATCACGTCCGCGGCATACCAGCGGGCAACCCCACAGGCCGCGTTCGCGTACGCCGTCTCACCGTCGTCCAGGGCCAGACCGGGAGCGGGCACCGGGTGCAAGGAGCCGCCGGCCTGGAGGTGCTGGTCGAGCAGCGTTGCCGCCTGCTCAGCCTCGTACCGGGCAGCCTCGATCGTCATGTTGTCTCGCCGTCGCCGCACGGCTTTCCCTTCCTTCTGGGCCCAGTACGGTCGCTGCGCTGGGACGTTCCGACGCAGCGACCGCCAGGGAGCCATTCGTCGATCAGATCACCAAAGCGCCCTGCCGGGGCTGGCGGGTACCAGCGTCCGCGCCTGCGCCTCCTCTTCCTCTTGCCTGAGCTGGGCGAGCAGTTCGCCGAGCCGATCGTTGCTGATGGGTTGCCGGGCACGTACCGCGTCCTGGACCGCGGATCGGCTGATGCGTCCCGCGACGCGTGACGCCTCCCGGGCGATCGGCAGAAGTTCCTTCATCCACTCGTCCACGGGCTCCCTGTCCCGAGGGGCATCGCTGCCGTCCGGGACGGACAAGTCTTGGTAAGCCGCGAGGTTGCTCCCGTCTTCCGAGCGCGCCGATTCCCTCCCGCCTGACGGGGTGGAAATCGGGTTGCTGTCCGGCGTGGTTTGAGGCTCGGGACGACCCGGTCCGTTCGGTCCGGACGGAGCACCGTTCCGGACGGTTGACGGTGCGCTTTCCTCTTCGCCATGGCAGGGTGCGGCGGGGGCAGAAGCCTTGCTGGCGGGTGGCTTCTGCTTGTCCGCAGGGGTCTCTTTCGGTCCGTCCGCAGCGGATGGACCAGGTTGCGGAGGCAGTTCGTGGCTCGCCCTGAGCGCGCTCTTCTCACTATCCGTTCGCACCACCTCATGGCGCGCGGTATCACTCCGGACCGGTCCCGGACGGCGCGTGCACTGGTCCGGGACGGACGAGTCGGCCGTCCGCGCCATGATGATCCAGAGGTGCACTGAGCCCGCCAGGGCGAGCGGCGCGAGAGTCGAAAGGACCCCAACGATGCTGTCCGCCAAGTGCAGAGCGGACGGTCCGGAGGGGAGCCTGCGGTTGAGCGTGATCGCGTGCAGAGCGTTCGCCCAAAGGCTCGCTCCGGTCGCGACGAAGAACAGGATCCAGGCGTAGAGCCGGGCCCCGAAAGGGCGGTCCCGCAGGAGAAGAATCGCCCTTACTCCATAGGCGATGAAGCCGTCGACCACGACCGGAAACAGGTAGGAGAGCAGCGGACGAACGTGGATGGCAACGGCGACCTGACGTAGCGCGTCGTAGGAGAGGATGAAGCCGACGCTGGCCAAGATGACCACCGCTCCGTAGTCCCACCCCGTCATCCGTGCCTCGGGGGCGACGGGACGTATCCGCTCGCGTGACATCAGACCTCACCGCCCGTCCGCGGGGCGATGACCTTCCAGGCCGGCGTCTGGGACAGCAACTGGCCCAGCCCCTCCAGCGAGGTCACCTCCTCCACCATCTGAGATGGGCAAGACGCGCACGACACACGCAGCATGAGCCGCTCCACGTCCCCCTCACCGCTGTAGTACAGCTCCATACGCTGACCGCCGACCGTGTCGAGCACCGCGACGGCTTGCAGGTGCCCTTCGAAAGGCAGGAGCCCCAGCACCTCCCATTCGAGCGTCGCAGCCTCAGCGCCGAGCACCACGCGGGCGTACGCAGCCCCCGCAGTCACGGACCTCGGCCCCCAGGACCGCCACCGGCTATCCCGTTCAGCGATCCGCCGTCCCTCGGCGGTGGTGAGCTCATCGGCCGCAGCGAGCATGATCGGGTGGGTCATCGGGGTGGTCCTTCCAATGAGCAGGTGGAGCCGCGTGCATCGCGACGACTGACGGAACCGTTGGCGAGACAAAGAAGCACGTCGGCGTGGCACGGCGTGTTCAAGGGGCAGGTGCACACCAGGTCGAGTCCGCGCAGGACGGTGGCGAACCGGGCGGCGTAGTAGCGTCCGATCGGCCCTCGGAGCATGGCTGCGAAGAGGTTCACAGCCTCCTCTGCCGTCATCTGCTGACCAGGTGAACTCGGGCTCGGATCGCCCGGCGTGAACGGGTTCTCGTACCGGGTCCCGTGGCCCACGTAGACGCAGCGTCGCGGAGCGGAGGCGGCCGTGCGGGCGGAACCGCGAAGGCGGGTCGGGATCACGCCGCCCCCCGCCCTCGCCGACGATCAACACCGACCATCGGTACGAGTGTGCTCACCATCTCCGCCAGCCTGCTGGCGACCCGGTCTCCTACGAAGTCCGTGAGGTCCGGGCCGTTAGCGTCACGGGCCGGCAGATTCGAGGTGATGATGGTCGGGAGACAGTGGTTGTACCTGTGATTGATCAAGCGGTACGTGATCTCCTCAGTCCATTCGCTGACCTTGGTTGTCCCAAGGTCGTCGAGGAGGAGGTACTGAACCTGGGAAAGGCGACGCAACCGATCCTCCATAGCGCCAACCTCCTTGGTCGGCCGCAGATGGCCGTACATGTCCGCGCTGTTCATGGCAACCAGCTCGTAGCGGTCGGGGCCACCAGCGGCGATGCGCCGAAGTGCCCCATACGCCTCGTGCGTCTTGCCCGTTCCGGTCAACCCCGTCAGCAACAGGGCTCCGGCGGAGCCGGGTTCGGCGAGCGTCGTGTCCGCCCATGCCGCAACCTCCGGGATCGTGGTCTGGGCGTCCTGAAAGCGGGGCGGCGTAGCCGCCCTCCAGCGGTTCAGCGCGTAGGAAGCGCGTGCTTCGTGGCGCCAAGCCTGGGCACCTGAGTGGCTGTGATCCTCTTCGTCCAGGGGCGGAGCGAGCCGGATGCCCTTTGAGGCGATGATGCGCTCCAGCGCCTGCATGGTCCGGGCGTGGCCCGCAAGTTCAGGCTTTGCCATGATCAAAAACCGTTCTGGTAGGCGCTCGTGTCCGGACTCCGGAAGGGCTTCCAGCCGTCGCGCCGGAGCGGGACGACGTTGCCTGTCCCATCGACGGGGGCCTGTGAGGGGAGATCCGCCCAGATGCGCAGCAGGTAGCGGGCAGACTTGGGCGGCCGGGAAGGATCCCACCGCCGCGCGATGAACTCGACAAGCTGATCCACGCCCCAGCGGGCCGAGAGAGCTGTTACCCGAGCCCATTCGGCCTCAGTGAGCCGCCAACCGACGAGCATCCCCGCCTTCGTCATGGCCGTGACGACCGCCTTAGCGGAATCCGGCACAGCAACCGACTCAGAACAGGAACTAGGCGAGCTAGCTTGCTTGGAGGTGTTAATACTCCCTACGGGAGTATTAACACCCGCACGCGAGGACGGGACTTCCCCCTTTCTCGGAAGAGACTTCCCGCTTTCACGCTCCGACTTCCCACTTACGGAAGGGGATTCCATGAAATCGCTTCCCGCTTCAGAGCGGGAATCCGTCTCGGTGCAGGGGCCAAGGAGTATGCGGTAGCAGTTGCGGTTGCCCCGGCCCCCACCGGGCGTGTGCGTCAACTCGCGCAGCTTGTAAAGCTCATCAAGGCAGTGTTTTACCGTCCGAGAAGTCAGGCCCGTGAGTTCTGCAATGTCCTCCAGGGACAGAGACGCACTGCCCTGAGTGTCTGCCTCACGCGCCAATGCCAGCATCACGAGACGTGCACCTCTCTTGGATTGAGAGGAGGTCCAAACCGCATCCGTCGCAATCGTGCTCACTGAGCACCACCAGCCACGGCGACGAGCCGCTGAGGGTCCGTTCCAAAAGTTCCATCGTCCTCTGGCACATAACCGCGCTGGTAAGGCTCAGGCGTCAGGTAGAGGCGCCCTGTTGAGACGTGAAAATCGTGAGCGTGTCGCCAGTCCGCAATGCCGGTGAAGTGCTTTTTGATGCGGCGAGTGACCTCACGTTCGACATCCGGTCGCACCCAGACTCGGAGGAATTCGTCGCAATAGAAGTGGGTAACAGCTCGGGCGGGAGGAAAGATGCGGACAAGCGCCGTGGTGGGAACCAAAGCTCCTATCGTGCCGACGAGCATAGGAAAGGGCGCCGCCGGTGGAGTGTCGTAAGTCATGGGGAACTCCGGGATGCGCAAGGAACTCCTTGCGAAAGAATGGTTCTCTGGTGAGAGAGGGGGTTTCGGGAACCGACCTACGCAGCCCGTAGCTTGTTTGTGTCGGTTTGCTGGTGCCGCTGCTTCCAGGCGTGGTGGAGTGCGGATCGATCCGAGGCCAGAAGCCCGCCACGGATTCCGTACCTGGCGTCCTGTCGCAGTGCCTCCACAAGGCATCGTGCTGCCACAGCCAGTGGGCAGTCAGCGCACAGGTTCAAGGGGCGATTCAGCAGCAGTCCGTACGTGTGCCGCACTTCGTCTGGGGAAATCCAGGGCGTATCCGAACCCGGGAAGAACAGGTTGATATCCCGTCCTGCGCATCGGGCGTCCTCGGCCCAGTGTTTACCCGGAGCCTCTCTTGCTGCATCGAGGAGCGGAGCCCAGTTCCCGTGGAGTGCGGATTCTGCGGCCTCTTCTATTTCCGGCGCCATCAGATATGGTCCGATTCCGGATCGAGGAGGGTGTTCGTAGCGGGTCCGACATAGCGCGCGTACACGCAGAACGTATCGTTCACTGTCCTGGATTTAGCCTCAAAATGGCCAGCCGGACGAAAGGCGGAGAGAATGCCCTTTCGTATCTGATAAGCGACCCCGGCGGCGTCTCCCGGCTTATCGCGTTCTTGAATTCGGGCCCACTCATTGGGTCGGGCCTTGAGCTGCTTAACGATTTCCGTGTGCCGGGGGTTCGCGGTTGGCGTGATGCGGGGAGACGGGGGAAGCTCTTCAAAGACGACGTCAGGTGTCATCGGATTGCTCCTGGAGGGTCACAGAGGAGCGCACAGAGGCGCGGCTATTCCTGGGCTTGCTCTACGCGCGGGATCGCGGCCGGGAACGCTGCGAAGGCGTCAGCGTCGCAATCGCCGTGCCGTGCGCGGCATTGGCCGAATTAGCTCTTTCTCCAGGCCGCACGGCGTGCATTGCGGAAATAGCCCTGAGATCATCGTCTGCGAAAACGACGTGCTTCCCCATCTTTCGATGAGGGAGCGAGTTGATGCGCTTTCGCAACCAGAATTCTGGTATCTGAAGCCGGCGCGCGGCCTCCTCATAGCCCACGTGCAAAGTGGTGTCGAGCTTGCGCAGCAGAGTGTCAAGCTCCCCGCCGTTCGTGATCAGCCGAAGAACTACGGCGAGCTTTTCGAGGTCGCCGTAGTTGGCTGTTCCCGCGATAGGTGCCCCTGCGGGGTGTCCCATGAGACAATCACTCCTTGAGCAAGCAGGCTGATGTCCGCTTGCCGATCGGGTGACGACGGAGCGATGCTCCGCCGCCACCGGCCCGGTGCGCGACCGCGAGGTTTCCTATGCCCGCTGCGGTCTGCACTGATTTCCTGGGAGGTTCCTCCCAAGTCCGGCCCGCTGGCACGAAGTTCCCGCTTCAGCCAGCGGGCCGGACTCTTCTCGGCGTCGCCGAGAACACGCCACTCTGACGAGAATCCTCGCCAGCGCAGCAACATCATCGTAGCATCATTTGCGACCCATCATTTCCTTCTCTTGATCTTTGTCGGGAGAGTAACCGAGCGTTTGGCACACTGTGACGGTGAAGAGCGTTGAGGACTTCGACCCCGCCAAGCTCAAAGAGGTCCGGCTCGCCGCCGGGCTGTCAGCGGCCGACGTCGCCAAGGCCATCGGCTCCACTCCCGGCACCGTTGGGCGCTGGGAGAACGGGCGAGGGGCGCCAAGCCCCAGGCTGTTTGCCGCCCTGGCGGACGTCCTCGCAGTCCCGAAGAAGCGCCTCCTCGTCCCGCTCGCGGACGAGGCCGACCTGGCCACCCTCCGGACGCGAGCTGGGCTCCGGCAGGAGGACGTGGCTGATGCGCTGGAGGTCCAATCCTCCGACGTCTCAGAGATGGAGCAGGGCACCGGGGCCCTGCGCGATGAGTGGGGAGTCGTCCTCTCCGCGCTCTACGAGGTGCCCCTCGAACGGCTCGCGCGAGCCCGAGCGGTGACAGAGGTCCGCTGGCGCGAGCGGTTCGAGGGCAAGCGAGGGAAGTAGACCGGAGGGGCTCAGTGCCCCATGCCGACGCCGCCATCGACGGGAAGCACCGCGCCGGTGATGTAGCCGGCCTCATCGGAGGCCAGGAACGCCACAGCCGCTGCGATCTCCTCCGGTCGAGCCATGCGCTTGAGAGGGGCGTGCTGGACCATCGCGTCGATCTGCTCGGGGGTGAGAGCGGCGACCATGTCGGTCTCCGTCGTCCCGGGGGAGACCACGTTGCTCGTGATCCCGCGGCTTCCCAGTTCGCGGGCAAGGGAACGGGCGAAGCCGATGAGTCCGGCCTTGCTCGCTGCGTAGTTCGCCTGGCCGGCCTGACCGAGCATGCTGACGGCGCTGGCGACGAAGATCAGGCGCCCGCGCCGCATGCGCAGCATGCCGCGGCTGGCGCGCTTTGCCACGCGGTAGGCCGCGGTCAGGTTGGTGTCCAGGACCGCGCTGAAGTCCTCCTCGGACATCCGCATCAGCAGCTGGTCACGGGTGATGCCGGCGTTGGACACCAACACCTCGACCGGACCGTGCTTCTCCTCGATCTCCTTGTACGCCTGCTCGACCTGCTCGGCGTCCGTGATGTCGCACTTCACGGCCAAGAACCCCGCCGGCGGCTCGCCCGACCGGTAGGTGATGGCGACCTTGTCACCTGCTTCAGCGAAGACGCGAGCAATGGCCAGGCCGATGCCGCGGTTTCCTCCGGTGACGAGGACGGAACGGGACATAGATGATCAACCTCCGCAGGTCGTGAGCAAACTCATGAACCAGATATGACTCTCAGTTCGACGTTCCACATCATGTGCGCCTACTGTCGTCAGTCGGAGTGATGACAGTCGTAGCGACGAAGGTTGAAGGCTGGAAGAACTCTGGCGGCGCCGCCTGGAGGTCTAGACCTCCAAACATCCACCCCATGGGTCGGATATCGCGTGTGACCTGCCCATACGTGAGGTGGCTGCCCGGCATCGACTGTTAGATCGCGGGAGATCGGGGCTTCGCGGTCAACCGGCAGATGACGGAAATACTGAGGAACGCAGTGCAAGAGTGTGAGCAACGTCCCAATGTCGTTGACGGTGGACCGGACGAACTGGGCAAATTGCTGGTTTTCTGGCGGGAGCGCCTCGATCCCCGCCGCATCGCCGGTGTCGACACGCAACGTCGGCGTCTCAAGCCGGGACTAACCCAAGCCGAGGTGGCTCACCTAACGGGTGTCGGCCTCACCTGGTACAGGGCGTTGGAGAAGGGAACCAGACACGATTTTTCGGATCGGTTCCTCCTGCGTCTGGCGATGACGCTGAGGCTCTCGGAGACCGAGCAGGCCGTCTTGTTCCAGCTGGCGAAAGGGCAGGCTCCGCCGCAGCGTCCGCAGCTGTCCGAGGCCGACAAGGTCGAACCGGATATGCAGCTCATGCTGGACCAGATGGCGCCGTACCCGGCCTACCTGTCCAACCTCTGCTGGGACATCGTCGCCAACAATCCGGCGCTTGACGACTGGTTCCCGTGGCTGCCCTACGAGCGCAACATGATGCGCCTCGCTTTCCTCTACCCCGAGGCTCAGCAGCAGTTGGTGCCCTGGAAGGAGGGCTGGGCCAGGCCCTTCCTCGCTCAGGTGCGCGTCGCCTTGGCGATGTATCCGGACCACGAGGGACTCCACGTCCTCAAGGACGATCTGCTGTCGGGAAACCCAGTGGCACGTGAGCTCTGGGCGGAGAACGAGGCGATCCACCATCCCGACGGCCACGTGCGGGGCATCCGCCTGCCCAACTCGAATCGGGTCATGCCGGTGAAGATCATGGCGCTGGCTCCGATGGGCAACATGACGATGCGTTTCATCACGCTCCTGCCCCAAGAAACGGGTCAGGAGTGAGAGAGCTTCTCGGCGAGCTGAGCCACCGGGCCCAGCAGTTCGAGGGGAGTTGCCGGGGCGGGGAGCCCGCGCTCGCGGTAGACCGCCGCGACCGCGGTTAGGACTCGCTCCGGCAGCCCGAGAGCGCCGTAGGCATCCAGCGACAGCTGAGCTGCTGCTTCCTCCACAGGAAGTCCCGCATCCGCCGCCTCGGATGCCTGTCCGTGAAGGTCGCGCAGGTACTCGCCGAATCGCGCGACCTCTTCGCGGCCCACAACCGGGCCGTGCCCGGGGACGAAGGCGGTGGCCGCAGTTGCCAGGAGAGCATCGCAGGCGTCCGCCCAGCCCAGAAGAGGCCCCGACCACACCACCGGATGATCTCCCTGGAAGAGGAGATCGCCGCAGAACACGACCCCTGCCTCCGGGATGTGCACCGCCACGTCCCCGTCGGTGTGAGCCGGCCCGAGTTCCATGAGGTTGACGGTGATCCGGCCCACCTGAAGTGTGAGTCGATCGCTGAACGTCGTGGTCGGTGGCGACAGCTCGATGCCGGAGAAGTCGAACCCGGCGAAATGCCGTGTCATGTACCGACCAGCGACTCCTTCTGGCGGGTGGTTCTGAAGCCACTGGTAAGTGGCTGGCGAGAGTTCGTGCTCGATCTCGGATGCTGCGCACGCCGAGGTGATCGTCCGCGCTCCGTCTACCAGCTGGTTCCCATGGCAGTGATCACCGTTGAGATGCGTGTTCACGATGGTCGTTACTCGCGCTCCAGGCGCGGCGGCGGAGACCGCAGCCAAGAGGCGTCGGGTCTGAGAGAGGGTGAAGAAGGTATCGACAAGCAGTGCGTCCCCTGCGTCGGCGACCAAGCCAGCGTTGGACCACCCCCAGGACCCATCTGCCTGGATGAAGGCAAATACTCCCGGAGCGAGTTCCTGCGTCCGCAGGTCACCGGGAACCATGCGAGTCTGGCTGCGACCATTCATGGGCCCGATCATCGTTCAGCCAGCGGGGAAAGTGAAACTCACTTGGACTTCGCCGTAAACCGCTTCATGAGCTTTCCAGCGTGCCGCCAGAACTCGGCGACGTCCCGCACTTTCTGAGCTGAACCGCGGTAGCGGTCTCCGTCGCCGGGTGTGTACTGGACGTACCAGGCTGTGTTGCCTGCGACTTCCGGCCGTTCCTTGCCCAGTCCGACACGTAGGCAAGACCAAGCGGGCATCCTCGCGCGTTTGCCCTCTCTACACGTACAGGGAAGGCAAACGCGCGAAGGCTGAGTCAAGCGGCGAGCGATGCAGCCGGGGTCATGCTCCACTCGACAGCCGCGATGATGTCGGCATCCAGCTCGGCGAGAAGATGTCCGTACCGATCTACCGTGGTGGTGATCGACTCATGGCCCAAACGCGCCTGAATTGCAGGCAGCGGAACCTTGCGCGCTATGAGCCATGACGCGTGCGAGTGACGCAAGTCGTGGATGCGGGGGCGCTTGGTCAGACCTGCTTTGGCTGCTGTGTCCAGGGCCGGCTTCCATCGGGCGTGATAGAACCCTCCCGAGTCCCAGGGGCCACCCTCGGGAGCGGTGAATACGTGATCCTGGGGGTCCTTCCCCTTACACCTGCGCTTGAACAGTTCCACCAGGTACGGCGACAGCACTATGGTTCGCCGACTCTTCTTCGTCTTCGGCGGCCCCATCTCCTTGCCGCCGTCAATCCGCTTCCACGCGCGCTGTACGCGCAAGGTGGGACGAGCCCCATGCAGGGTCAAGTCCCTTGGCTGGAGCGCGGTTAGCTCGCTCCACCGCAACCCCGTGCCGGCCAAGGCGTCGATGAGGTCCACGGAGTCACTGTCCATGCAGGAACGGAGGATGACGTACTCCTCACGCTCTAGAAACACCTGCTCGTCCGCAATGCTGCTGTCCTCGGGAAGCCGAGTATGCACGCAGGGGTTCGTGGAACGAAGCGGGGGCTCAGCGGTCACGGTCGCTTGAAGGATGCCGTACAGCAGGCCGTGAAGGTTTCTGATTGTCTTGGCTGCGAAGGGCTTTCGCTTGATCGTGGGTGGGTGATGCGGACCCGGCCTGCCGGCCTCAAGGTCGTTCACCCACTGCTTGATCTCGTCTTGCCCGATACCACCGGGGCCCTGGCGCACTGACAGCCCCGCGAACCAGGGCTCCAGGTGCCGTTCGAGCATCTTCCGGTAGTTGGACCGGGTGCCCGACTGAATGCCGGTCAGGAGGTCGATGTAGCGGCTCGCGTACGCCTCGAACAACTCTGTTGGGGCCACCTCCGGTTCGGGCTCCTCTACGAAGCCAACGCCCTTCACCCAACCGGGCGGAGTTCGCTGTCCGTGACCGTTGACGAGGTCGCAGAATCGTTTCGCTGACGTCTCGTCGTCGAAGGTCTCACCCCGCTCGGGGTCGTCGCGCTTGCCGCCTTCTCGCCAGACGACGGTGTAGCTGAACTCGCCGTTGGCGCGTGCTCGGGTCTTGATTGATGCCATGGCGAAAGAGCGTAGAAGGAGGTCCCGTGTGGACGGCGTGTGGACAAAAGGCCAACGCAAAACCGCCCCCGACCTGTTTTCGCAGGTCAGAGGCGGTTTTCGTGAGCGGTAGCGGAGGGATTTGAACCCTCGGTGACTTGCGCCACACTCGCTTTCGAGGCGAGCTCCTTCGGCCGCTCGGACACGCTACCGAGAGAGAGCTTAGCCCACGGGGGGCCATGTGCCGAAATCGGATTGCGGGGAGCGGGCCGGAGCGGGGTCGGCGGAGCGGGGGTCAGCGGTCGCGGAAGAACGCGGTGAGGAGCGCGGCGCAGTCGGGTTCGAGGACGCCGGTGATGACCTCGGGGCGGTGGTTGAGGCGGCGGTCGCGGACGACGTCCCAGAGGGAGCCGACGGCGCCGGCCTTGGCGTCGCGGGCGCCGTAGACGACGCGGTCGACGCGGGAGAGGACGATCGCGCCGGCGCACATCGTGCACGGTTCGAGGGTGACGACGAGGGTGCAGCCGGTCAGCCGCCACTCTCCGACGGCCTCCGCGGCGGCCCGCAGGGCGAGGACTTCGGCGTGGGCGGTGGGGTCGCCGGTGGCCTCGCGTTCGTTGTGGCCGGTGCCCAGGACCGTGCCGTCGGCGGACAGCACGACGGCGCCCACCGGGACGTCACCGGTCCCGGGGGCGCGGGTGGCCTCCGCGAGCGCCTGGCGCATCGGCGCGATCCAGGGGTCGCGCAGCGGGTCGGGCGTGGCGGAGGGCAGAGGGGCGGATGGGGGGACGGTCATGTCCCCAGTGTCGTGGACGTGGCCGGGGGCCGGGCCCAGGGGCGGAGCGTGGGCCCGGCGGGGGCTTCCCCCAGCGGTGGCTGGGGGAGGGGCTCAGCGCACGGCTTCCAGGAGGTCCGTGCAGCCCAGGGCGTCGGCGATCTCGCCGAGCGCGTCGCCGTCGAGGGCGAGCAGTTCCTTCTCGGAGACGCCGAGGTCGCTCAGCAGCCCGGTGTCGCCGAGTGGGCCGCGCACCGCCGCGACCTCGTCGTCGTCATCAACGTCGTTGTTCGCTTCGGGTTCGCCGTCCTCCGTACCGTCCAGGTCGAGGCTGTCGAGTTCGTCGGCCGCGTCGTCCTCGCGGCCGAGGAGTTCGTCGGTCAGCATCGCACCGTATGAGCTTCTGCTGGCGATGGCGGCGTTGGAGACGAAGACCCGCGGGTCCTCCTCGCCGTCCACCCGGACGACGCCGAACCAGGCGTCCTCCTGCTCGATGAGGGCCACCACCGTGTTGTCGTCGATCGCCGCCTCTCGGGCCAGGTCGGCCAGATCGGTCAGCGTTTCCACATTGTCGAGCTCCGTATCGCTCGCTTCCCACCCGTCTTCGGTGCGCGCGAGCAGTGCGGCGAAGTACACCGTGACTCTCCCACTGGTCATAGGCGTGCCGGGCTGGGCGGGGCGGCGCTGCACGCCATGGTCCCGCCCCTTCGGAATCGTGGCAGAAACATCGCCTTCGCGCGCCGTCTTCAGCGCTGCGTCGTGCGGACGTTGTGAGAGATGTCGCTCACGTGCCGGATTCCCGCGGGCGCACGGCGGGCGCTGGGGCCTTCCGGCTCGGTTACTGTCGATGTCATGCGGATCCACGTCGTCGACCACCCGCTGGTGGCGCACAAACTCACCACTCTGCGCGACAAGCGCACCGACTCCCCGACCTTCCGGCGGCTCGCCGACGAGCTGGTCACCCTGCTCGCCTACGAGGCCACCCGTGATGTGCGCACCGAGCAGGTCGACATCGAGACCCCGGTGACGGCGACCACCGGCGTGCGGCTGTCCCACCCGCGGCCCATGGTCGTCCCGATCCTGCGGGCCGGTCTGGGCATGCTGGACGGCATGGTCCGGCTGCTGCCCACCGCCGAGGTCGGCTTCATGGGCATGGTCCGCAACGAGGAGACGTACGAGGCCCACACGTACGCGACGCGGATGCCCGACGACCTGTCGGGGCGGCAGGTGTACGTCGTCGACCCGATGCTGGCCACCGGCGGCACGCTGGTCGCGGCGATCCGGGAGCTGATCAAGCGCGGTGCGGACGATGTCACCGCGATCTGCCTGCTGGCCGCGCCGGAGGGCGTCGAGGTCATGGAGCGGGAGCTGGCCGGGGCGCCGGTGACGGTGGTCACCGCCGCCGTCGACGAGCGGCTGAACGCCGACCGCTACATCGTCCCGGGCCTGGGCGACGCGGGTGACCGGATGTACGGCACGGCCGACTGAGCACCCCGTTTCAAGGGCCCCGCACCGGGTGTGGTGCGGGGCCCTTGCGGTGCGCGGTCAGCACTTGGCGGCGGGCTGCTGCGCGGGGTGGGCCAGCTGGGCCAGGGCCTTCGCGGCGTCCTGCTCGGCGGCGAGCTGGGTGAAGGTGCCGCCGATGATCAGGTCGAGGTCGGCGGTCTTGCGGTCGTCGGTCTGCTGCTGCGCTCCGGCGAGCTGGGTGGCCAGGACCTTCAGCGGTCCCTCGGCCGCGGCCTTGGGGCCGAGCAGTATCCCGGTGCCGCCCACCTTCTTGTCGTAGGGGGCCGGGGCGTTGCCCACCTTCCCGATCTTGAAGCCGCGCTTCTTGAGCTCGTCGGCGGTGTGCTTGGCGAGTCCCGGCCGCGCGGTGGCGTTGTAGACGTTGACGGTCAGCGCGGCGGGCGCGGGGAGCCTGCCGGCTGCGGGCTGCATGGCGTTGGCCCGGCCCGCCGTACCGTTCTGCGGGCAGTGTCTCCGGTCCTGGGCGGCCTGGGCAGTGTTGCCCTTCCCGCCGAAGACGTCGATGAGCTGCAGGGTCCCCCAACCGGCCAGTCCGAGGACGCAGGCCCCGGCCACGATGCTGAGGACGATGCGGCGACGGTGGCGGGGGCGGCGCATCCGCGGATACCTGTCGCCTGTGATGCGGTACCTCTTACCGCCCATTCCTGGAGGCGTCAGCATGCTCATGGCCGCAGCGTAGTGCGGGCCGTCGGCCGTGCCTACTAAACGATCAACGCGTTGCGTACGGGAGAACCCGAGTGGTCGAATCCGGCCATGGCAAGGCCGCGAGGCGCCGGGGGATATCGGCGGAACGCCGGGAGAAACCGCTGGAAACCGGGCGGTCAGTTGTCGAGTTCGAGCACCCGGGCGTGCAGGACCTGGCGCTGCTGGAGGGCCGCGCGGACGGCGCGGTGCAGCCCGTCCTCCAGGTAGAGGTCGCCCTCCCACTTGACGACATGGGCGAAGAGATCGCCGTAGAACGTCGAGTCCTCGGCGAGCAGCGTTTCGAGGTCGAGCTGCTGCTTGGTGGTCACCAATTGGTCGAGGCGTACCGGGCGCGGGGCGACGTCCGCCCACTGGCGGGTGCTCTCCCGGCCGTGGTCGGGGTACGGCCGCCCATTTCCGATGCGCTTGAAGATCACACGGAAAGCCTACCGGGCCTGCGGCACCGGGCGCAGCCAAGCGGCACCAGTGCAAAGCAAATCAATAGCGGCAAAATTGGATCATTGGTGGGTGATGAGCCGGCCGATACGGCACGAACGGGCTATCGCTCGCTCGCTCGCCCGCCCGTGGCGCCGCCCGGTGCCCGGTCACCACTTCTCGGCGTCCGCCAGGCTCCGCTGCCAGTACGTGACCCGGGCGGTGTCCGGGTCCACCGGGACGGGGGCGCGGCCGTCCACGCCGACCTGCGCCGGGTCGCTCCGGGCGGTCAGGGTGACGCCGAACTGGGAGATCTTTTCGGCCTTGCCGCCCGGGGCGCTCCGGCCGCCGAGCCGATCGGGGCCGGCGATGGTGACCGTGGCGTACGCGGTCGCGTCGGGGGCCAGCGCGACCGGGGCGCGGGGCCTGCTGCGGGCGATGGGCGGGGCGGCGGCCGGGTGGCGGTCGCTGAGGCGCAGCAGGGGGTAGGGCTGGCCGGCGAAGGTGCAGGTCCGGTCGGAGATGTTGGTGACGGTCAGCAGCATGTGCCGGGCCGGGTGCTGCTCCGCGCCGGCGTGGAACCGCAGCATGTCGGGCGTGCAGGCGACCCGGGCGCGGGCTCCGGGGGCGCCCGGCGCGGCCCGGGGGCCGGGGTCGGCGGACGGTGAGCCGGCGGGTGAGACGTCGGAGGAGACCCGTTCGGCCTGCACGGCGCCGCCGGTCTGGCAGGCGGCCAGCGGCAGCAGGGCCGCCGCGGCCAGCAGCAGGGCCGCGAGCGGGCGGCTGCGGCGAGGGGCGGCGGTGTTCGGGGACGGCATGTACACGATTCTCGACCAGGTGGTTGCCGTGTCGCTAATGCTCGGTTAACGCGGAGCGGGCGTCACGTGCCGAATGGGGCGCGGGCGGTGCGGTGCGGGGCCTGCTCGGCGGGGGGGGGGTGGGCGTCAAGTGGGGGTGGGGCTCGGGGAGTTGTCCGAAAAGCGTGGGGAGGGGGTGGCGGAGGGTGGCGTGGTGGCGGGGCGGGACGGGGTGGGAGAGGGGGTGCGGTGCGGCGGGCGGTGGGACGGGGTGCCGGTGCGGGGCGGGAGGTGGGAGGGGCTGCTCGGGCCGGGGCTCGTCGGGTCGGGGCTCGGGGCCGGGGTGGTGGGGGACGGGGTGGGGATGACCGGGCTCGGGGGTGTCGCGGGGGTGGGGCGGGCCGGCGGGGTGCCGGGGGTGGTGGCCAGGTAGGCGAGGGCCAGGGCGGCGGTCGCGGTGGCGGCGGCCAGCGGCAGCGCGAAGCGGCGCAGCCAGGCGCGGGTGAGCGCGGTGCGGCGGCGGTGGCGGAGCGGGGGGCCCGGTGGTGCGGCGGGACGCAGGTCGCGTACGCCGACGGCTCGGGCGCGGGCCTCGAAGGCGCGGCGCAGACGGTCCTCGACGGGGCGTTCGGGGCCGTGGGGGGCGGTGTCATGCGGGGTCATGACCGGGCCTCCAGGATCTTTTCCAGGGCGTCCAGGGCACGGCTGGCCAGGGACTTCACCGCACCGCGGCTGATGCCCAGCGTCGTCGCGATCTCGGCTTCGGACAGGTCGCCCCAGTAGCGGAGGACCAGGACCTCGCGGCGGCGGGCGGTCAGGCCGCCGAGCGCGGCGAAGACCTCGCGGTGCTCCTCGTCGAGGACGATGCGCTCTTCGGCGGAGGGGGCGTCGGCCTCGTGGGGCGGGGTGTAGCCGCGGGCGGTGCGGCGGCGGCGCAGCACCGAGCGGGCCGCGTTGACGACGGCGGTCCGGAGGTAGGCCAGGGCGTTGTCGACCTCGTCGAGGTGTTCGCCGTGCCGCTTGTACAGCGCGGCGAACGCGTCCTGGACGACGTCCTCGGCGGTGGCGCGGTCGTCGACGAGGAGGACGGCCAGGCGGACCATGGCCAGCCGGTGGGCGTGGTAGAGGTCGGTGATGGTGGGCGGCGGCGGTTCGGCGTCCCCGCCGTATGCCAACGGGCCGTCGCGGTGGGGGAGTCGGGGGTGCTGCGGCGATGTCTCGCGGCGGACGGCGCGCAGCAGGCGCAACCGGCGGACGGGCCGGAGGAGCCCCGGCAGGGCGAACCGTACCGGGGCGGTGTGCGGGGTGACGGAGTGGACCATCGTTTCCTCGGGGCGGGCGGGCCTGAGTGGCGGGCTGTCTCAGGCGCGGCGCCGGCGGACGGCGTAGACCGTACCGCCGCCCGCGGCGATGAGGGCCGCCGCGCCGCCGCCGAGCGCGAGGGTGGCCGCGGAGGAGGCGCCGGTGTGCGCCAGTTCCCGCTCGCCCTGGCGGCCGTTGGCGGCGCCCGGCTTGCCGGGGTGGGTGGGGACGGGGCTCGGCCGGGAGCTGCCGGGGGCGGAGGGCGAGGCGGTCGGCCGGTGGCCCGGGGGCTGGGTGGGCAAGGGGGAGGGGGTGCCGTGGCCCGGGGGCCGGGTCGGGGCCGGGCTGGGCGTGCCGTGGCCCGGGGCGTGGGTGGGGGCCGGGGTCGGGGAGGCGTGCGTAGGCCGCGGCGAGGGGGTCGGGGTCTCGGCGGCGTACGCGGTACCGGCGGTCGATACGGCGGCGAGCGCCATCGCCGCGAGCAGGCCGGCGCCGGCCGCGCGGCGCAGGCGGGGGTGGCGGGGGGCGGTACGGGAGGGGGTCACGGTCGGCTGCTCCTGGTTCGTCGACGGGCGGCGCCTGATGGCGCCCTCACCCGTGACGACGTGCGGCCGGGGCCGGGGTTGCCGATGCGGCGGACGGAAATTCCGCGGGGTGGGGGCGGCGGCCGGTCAGCGGCGGTGCCGCCGACGCGCGCGGATCCCCGCCGCGACAGCCGCCACCGCACCGCCGACGACCAGGAGGGCGAGTACGGGGACGAGGAAGAGGAAGCCGGGCCCGGTGCGGTACATGGGAACGGTCCCCCTGGTCGTTCGCGTGGTCGTCCGATCGGCTCCCCGAGGACGCCGCCGGGCAGCGCACGTTTCCGCAACCGGGGGCGGGTCGTCAAGCGGCCTTTCCCGTCAACGCCCCGTGGGTCGACACCCCTTGTGGCAGCGGCAGTTGGGCGGCCCGGGCTTCGTGTCGGGGGAGCCGGCGGCGAGGTGCGGCCCGGTCAGTCCTTCGGGTCGATCAGGCCCAGCCGGTACGCCTTCACCAGGTGCTGCGGGACCCGGTACACGGAGCCGTCGACGGTGATCGGCACCAGTCGGGGCGCGGTGGCCTTCCACTGGGCGCGGCGGTGCCGGGTGTTGCTGCGGGAGAGCTTGCGCTTGGGTACGGCCATGGGGCGGGACCTCCGTCGGTGGGGTGGGTGTCGGGCAGGAGGTCAGAGGCTATATGGAAATGGGAGTCGTTTCCAAGTAGAGTCGTCGCCGTGCCGGGGTCACGGCGCGCAAACGCCCGGGGCGGCCTGTGGGGGCGGCCCCGGGCGGACGGCGCGCGCCGGCGGTCCCGGGGAGGGCCGCCGCGCCATGGCTCAGATCGTCGAGGTGTCGATCACGAAGCGGTAGCGGACGTCGCTCGCCAGCACCCGCTCGTACGCGTCGTTGATCTGGTCAGCGCTGATCACCTCGATCTCCGCGGCCAGCCCGTGCGCACCGCAGAAGTCGAGCATCTCCTGGGTCTCGCGGATGCCGCCGATCAGCGATCCGGCGAACGACCGGCGGCGCGTGATCAGCGCGAACGGCGCGATCGGCAGCGGGTTCTCCGGGGCGCCGAGCTGGACCAGGGTGCCGTCGGTGCGCAGCAGGCCGAGGTAGGCGTTGAGGTCCAGATCGGCCGAGACGGTGTTGACGATCAGGTCGAAGGTGCCGGCCAGCGCCTCGAAGGTGGCCGGGTCGCTCGTCGCGTAGTAGTGGTCCGCGCCCAGCCGCAGGCCGTCGTCCTTCTTGCGCAGGGACTGGCTGAGGACGGTGACCTCCGCGCCCATCGCGTGCGCGATCTTGACGCCCATGTGGCCGAGGCCGCCGAGGCCGACGACGGCGACCTTCTTGCCGGGTCCGGCCTTCCAGTGGGCGAGCGGGGAGTAGAGGGTGATGCCGGCGCACAGCAGCGGGGCCGCGGCGTCCAGCGGGATGGTGTCGGGGATGCGCAGGGCGTAGTTCTCGTCGACGACGAGGTGGGTGGAGTAGCCGCCGTAGGTGGGCGCCCCGTCCCGCCCGGTGGCGTTGTACGTGCCGACGTTGCCGAGCTCGCCGGTGCAGTACTGCTCCTCGCCCGCCCGGCAGTTCTCGCACTCGCGGCAGGAGTCGACGAAGCAGCCGACGCCGACCCGGTCGCCCGCCTTGTAGCGGGTGACCTCGGCGCCGACCTCGGCGACCACACCGGCTATCTCGTGGCCGGGGACGATCGGGAAGTTCCCGCCGTCGCCCCATTCAGCGCGCACGGTGTGGATGTCGGAGTGGCAGATGCCGGCGAACTTGATGTCGATCAGGATGTCGTGGGCACCCAGCTCGCGGCGCGGAATCGTGGTCCGCTCCAGCGGTGCTTTGGGGGCGGGTGCGGCGTACGCGGCGACAGAGGTGTGGGTCATGCCACCGAGACTGCGTCATCGCTCCGGGGGTAACCAGTGCACTCTTGAACATATGCATGGCGTGCCTACTACTGACGGAATCACCCAGCGGCCCGGGGAGCCCGGCGGCCCCGCGGCACGGCCGCGGATCGCGGCGGTGGACCAGCGCACCGAGCTGAGCGAGTTCCTGCGCTCGCGGCGGGCCCGGCTGCGGCCCGGGGACGTCGGGCTGCCGGAGCACGGGCGGCGCCGGGTGCCGGGGCTGCGCCGCGAGGAGCTGGCGCAGCTGGCCGGGGTCAGCGTCGCGTACTACATCCGCCTGGAACAAGGCCGTGGCCGTAACGTGTCCGCCGCCGTCCTGGAGGCCATCGCCGACGCGCTGCGGCTGAACCCGGCCGAGCGCGACCACCTGCGGCACCTCCTCCGCCCGGTCTCCCGCCGGAGCCGTCCGGCCGACCGGCCGCAGCGGATACGGCCCGCCCTCCAGGAGCTGCTGGACACCATGGAGCACATCCCCGCCTTCGTCGTGGGCCGGCGGCTGGACATCATCGGCTGGAACCGGCTGGGCTGCGCCGTGTTCGGCGACTTCCCGGCCATGCCCGCCGAGCGGCGCAACATGGCCTGGCAGGTCTTCCTGGACCCGGCGACGCGCGAGCTGTACGTGAACTGGGAGGGCAAGGCGTGTGTGCTGGTCGCCCTGCTGCGGCGGCAGGTGGGGCGCTGGCCGGACGATCCGGCGCTGGCCGCGCTGATCGCCGAACTGGCCGACCGCAGCGAGGAGTTCCGACGGTTCTGGGCCCGGCACGACGTCAAGGACAAGGGCTTCGGCGTGAAGCAGCTGAACCATCCGCTGGTGGGCCCGCTGACCCTCGCCTACGAGTCGCTGGGGGTGCCGGACGACCCCGAGCAGATCCTGGTCACCCACCACGCCGCACCGGGCTCGCCGTCCGCGGAGGCGCTGCGCGCACTGGCGGCGGAGCCACCGGACGCGGCGGGGCCGGGAGTGTAGGGGCGGTCCGGCTGGGCGGGCAGGACTGTCGCCAGACGGGTCAGGAGAACACCACGGAACGGAGCTTGAGCCGCTCCGAGGCGTGGCCGCCGTTCGGCCGCAGCGTGAAGTGGTCACCGGTGCAGTCGAGGCCGGTGAAGACCGTGGCGGTGGACGCGGTGTGGTTGCGTGGCGTGTGCGCGGGTGGCAGATATTCCTGGATCGCCCCCGGGAGGTTGAGGCACGTCCGGCTCGGCGGGTCGGTGAGGCGGCCGGGTAGCGGCCCCAGGTACGGGTCGTTGTAGACGTAGGTGAAGTCGCCGGTGGCGGCGTGAGCCGATGCGGCGGGCAGGGCCAGGGCCAGGATCAGCGAACCGGCGGCTGCGGCCAGCGCGCGGCGGAGCTGACGCATGCGGAACGTCCTTTCGTAACACGGCGGTTGGCATGGTGCTGTGCTTCGCTGCCCGTGCGGACGTCCGGTGATGTGCCCCGTCACCCGAAGGAGGGGCGCGGTATCGATACGGCGGTGGGGCGGGGTTTCGGCGGTCGCGTACGGGCCCCGCGGGGTGTGCGGGGCCCGTACGGGGTGTCAGTCGGACACCGAGATCGCGGCGGCCGGGCAGATGGCCGCCGCCTCGCGGACCGCGTCGTGCAGTGCGGCGGGCGGCTCCGCGTCGAGGACGACGACGATGCCGTCCTCCTCGCGCTGGTCGAAGACGTCCGGCGCGGCCAGCACGCAGCTTCCGGCGCCGCAGCACTTCTCCTGGTCGGCGTGAATGCGCATGGTTCTCCCCAAGGGTGCGGAACGAAGGGTGCGGAACGAAGGGTGGGTCGGGTACGGGGCTGCCGCGGGCCGCTACCAGGCGACCGGCAGCGAGTGCACCCCGTAGATGGCCATATCGCTGCGGAACGCGACGTCCTCGAAGGGGATGTCCAGCCGCAGGCCGGGCAGCCGTCGGATCAGGGTCTCGACGGCGATCTGGAGTTCCACCCGGGCGAGCGGCTGCCCCAGGCACTGGTGGACGCCGAAACCGAAGGCGACATGGCGGCGGGCGTCGCGGGTGACGTCGAGGGCTTCGCCGCCGGGGAAGACGTCCTCGTCGCGGTTGGCGGTGTTGATCGTGCACAGCACGCCCTCGCCGGCGCGGATGGTGCGCCCGCCGACCTCGACGTCCTCGGTGGCGACGCGCGGGACGCCGTTGTGGACGATCGTCAGATAGCGCAGCAGCTCCTCGACGGCGCCCTTGACGAGCGACGGCTCCGCGCGCAGCCGCGCCAGCTGGTCGGGGTTGCGCAGCAGGGCGAGGGTGGACAGGGCCGTCATGTTCGCCGTCGTCTCATGGCCGGCCACCAGCAACAGCCGCCCCATGGTGGCGATTTCGGCGAAGCTCAGCTCGCCGCGGGCGACCAGGCGGCTGACGATGCCGTCGTCGGGCCGCTCCCGCTTGGACTCGGCGAGCCGGGTCAGATAGGCGACCAGTTCCAGCTGGGCGGTACGGACCTCCTCGGCGGTCGAGCGGAGGCTGAGCAGGATCCGGCTGCGCTCCTGGAAGTACCCGTGGTCCTCGTAGGGGACGCCGAGCAGCAGGCAGATCACCAGGGACGGCAGCGGCAGCGCGAAGTCGGTGACCAGGTCGGCGGAGGTGCGGCCGTCGGTCATCCGGTCGATCAACTCGTCGGCGAGGCGCTGCACCTCCGGGCGCATCGCCTCGACCTTCTTGACCATGAAGTCGGCGGTGAGCATCCGGCGCAGCCGGGCGTGCTCCGGGTCGTCCTGGCGGATGAACGTGGTGCCGCCGGAGAGGATTTCGCGTCCGCCGGCGGTGAGGAACGGGAATCCCGGGAGGTGCGCGTCGGCGCTGAAGCGCTGGTCGCCGAGCACCTGGCGGACGTCCTGATGCCGGGTCACCAGCCAGCAGGCGGAGCCGTCCCAGAGGGTGGCCCGGGTGACGGGTTCCTCGTGGACCGCGCGGGCGACACCGGGTGCGGGATCGAAGGGGCAGCCCGGGGCGCGGGCGGCCGGGACGGCGAGGGCGTCGGGGGCGTCGGGGGCGTCGAGGGGAGCGGTACGTTCTGCGGTCGTCATGCGGGTGGTCCTTCCGCGTTCGCACACGGCACTGCGGTGGCTTGCCGAACTGCCGTGGATTGGCAACTCCCGTGCTGGTGACGTAGCCGGGGCGCTGAGCCGCAAGCTAGTTACCTAACTTAAGCAATTAAGTCGTCGTCACGCTAACTCACGCCCGGCAGGGGAGGGAAGGGTTGATCGCGGGCCGCCCGAGGTTGGCTCAAACCGGGTTGAATCCGGGTTGGATCCGGGTTGGACCGGGCTGAATCCGGGCTCAAGCCAGGCTCATACCGGGCCCGTACGTCGCGGGGCGCCAACAGGCGGGAGTGGTGCCGACCCTTGCCGTGCTGCCCGCAGGCGGTAGGGCGGGATCCGGCCAGATCCTGGTACGGAGGGCCGCGGATCCGGGGACCGGTGCCCGCTACAGTGCCCCCATGCCGGACCCCGCACGAGACCAGGACTCCCTCGCCGCACTGCAAAAGGTGCTGGCCACGCTGTCCTATCTGCTCACCCGCTCCCGGGCGCACGAGCGCCAGGCGCTGCAGGCGGGTGTCCAGGCCGGGCGCTCCGACCTCTATCTGCTGATGGCCCTGGAGAGCAGCGGCGGTGTCAGCCGGGTCGGCGACCTGGCGGCGCAACTGATGGTCGAACCGCCGCATGTCACCCGGCAGATCGGCCAGTTGGAGTCCCAGGACCTGGTGGAACGCACCCAGGACTCCCTCGACCGCCGCGCCCGCCAGGTCGCCATCACGCCCCACGGCACGGAGGTCCTGCGCAGCTTCCAGCAGGCCAGTCTGGCCGGATTGCGGCAGGCCCTGAGCGACTTCGACGACGCCGAACTCGCCACCACGATGGCCGTGCTGAACCGCCTGGTGGTCTACGTCCGCGAAAAGCACGCCGAGGAGCCGCGCCAGCGGGGGCGGGGGGCGTAGGACCGGCCCGATGGGCTGGTCTGATGTGCCGGTCCGATGGCCCGGTCCGATGGCTCGGTCCGGTGGGGTCAGGGTCGGGAAGGCCCTGAGGGCGGTCCTGCCCCCGCCTGCGGCTCCGCTGTTCGCTTGCTGTTCGCTCGCTACTCGATCTCTACGCGACCGCTGTGGCCGGTGCCGTTGCCCACGCTGTTGCCCGGGGCGCGGTTCTTGTCGGGGGTGTGGCCGGAGGCGTCGGGGGTGCCGAGGTTGCGGCGTACCGAGTCGAGGATGGTGAGGCCCTGGCCGACCAGGCCGGCGGCGATCTCGCCGAGGCCGTCGGTGCCGTTGAGGACGTTGACGTTGGCGCCTGCGAGGCCGGCGGAGGCTTCCTTGACGATCTGCGGGAGCTGGTCGATGAGCATCCGGTCCAGTGCGACCCGGTCGTGTGAGGCGGCGGCCTCGGCCTGGATCTTCATGCGCTCGGCTTCGGCCAGGGCCAGTAGCCGGATGCGCTCGGCCTCCGCCTCGGCGGGCTTGACGACCTCGGCGACCAGTTCCTGCTGGCGCAGTTTGGCGGCGCGCTCGGCGAGTTCGGTCTGCGCGGCCAGTACTTCCTGCTGGGCGTGTGCCTGGGCGAGTGGGCCGGCCTGGGCGGCTCGGGCCTGGGCGCGGTCGACCTCGGCGTTGTACTCGGCCTGCACGACGGCGGTCTGCCGCTGGTACTCGGCCTGGTTGCGTGCCGCCTCCTGCTGGGCCTCGACCGACGCCTGGGTGGCCTGGGCCTGGGCGACCTGGGCCTGCTGCTGGATGGCGGCCTTGTGCGGCGCGGACATCGCCTCGATGTAGCCGGTGTTGCCGTCGTCGATGGACTGGATCTGGAGCGAGTCGACGATCAGGCCGATCTTGGCCATCTCGGTCTTGGAGGTCTCCAGGACCTCGGTGGCCAGCTTCTGCCGCTCGGTGACGATCTCCTCGACCGTCATCGAGCCGATGATGGACCGCAGATGACCGGCGAAGATCCGGCCGGTGAGCACCGCCATCTGGTCCTGGTCGGACAGGAACCGCTGACCGGCGTTGACGATGCTCTCGGTGTCGTTGCCGACCTTGAACGCGATCACGGCGCGAACCGTGAGCGCGATGCCCTGCCGGGTCACACACTTCTCCGCGACCTCGGCCTCACACATGGCCAGGGTCAGGAAGCGCACCTTGCGGAAGACCGGCAGCACGAACTTGCCATGGCCGGTGACCACTCGAAACGGAGCGCCGCCCTGGCCACGCTTGCCTCCTGAGATCAGCATGGCTTGATCAGGGGCGGGAACGCGGTAACCGAACATCGTTTGTCTCCTCAACCGGCGTCGCCGGCACTGCCGGGCAACGCGTCCAACGGATCAGCCCACTCCATGACGTCGACCTGGCGATTGCCACGGGACTCGATCACGAGCACGGTCGCCCCTACCGGAAGGGGCTCGGCGGACCACGCGAGAAAAGCTTCGGAACCCCCGCGGACCCGCACCAGAACCTCACCGGGTCCGGCAGCCCCACGAGTGCCGATCAGCAGCACTCCGGTACAGCCGATCACGGCATCGTCCTGCGACATCGACGGCTGCCCTCCCCCCGTTGCGTTCCTGGAATCCGACGATAGCGCTCCGGTGAACGGGGGCCTATGGCGGGACGGCGGCGAGTTGATGGGCCGTTGAGGTGGCGTGGATCCGCGGTGGGCGGGGGAGTGGGGTCAGGGCGAAACCTCCAGGGTGTCGAGGGCGGCCAGGATGTCGGCGGGCTCGGCGCGGGCGGTGTAGTCGGTGTCGACGAAGGCCCAGCGGATGATGCCGCCGCGGTCGATGACATAGGTGGCGGGCAGCGGCAGGGTGCGCGGATGGCCGCCGTTGACGCGCTGGAGATCGAAGCCGAAGGATTCGTACAGGGCGGCCAGGTCGTCGGGCAGGTCGAAGCTGAGGCCGTACCGCGTGGCCGTATCGGAGCCCACATCGCTGAGGACGTCGAAGGCGAGCCCGTGCTTCTCGGTGAGGGAGAGCGACTCGTCCGGTATCTGCGGGGACACGGCCACCAGGCGGGCGCCCCGGGCGGTGATCTCGGCGTGCCGCTCCTGGAGGGCGCGCAGGGCGATGTTGCAGTACGGGCACCAGGCGCCGCGGTAGAAGGTGAGGACGACGGGCCCGGCGGCGAGCAGGGCGTCGAGGGAGACGGTGGTGCCGGTCGCCGACGGGAGTCCGAACGAGGGGGCCCGCTCGCCTACTTGGCGGGCGCGCCCGGCCTGCCCCGAGGCGGCGAGATCGCGGCCGGCGCGCTCCATCACCTCGCGGGCGGCGTCCGGGATCTCGGGGTAGAGGGTGCGGAAGAAGGCGGTCAGTTCGTCCTGGAGGCTCATGGGCCGGTCACTCCTGTGGGGGTGGTGTGAGCTGTGGATTCGGCGCGCAGGGGCGCGAGGGCGGCGGTGACGGTGTCGGTCAGTGCCCCGGCGTCGGCACCCGCGCGGGAGCGCAGATTCACGCCGTACGCGAGGGTCGACAGCACGGCCGCGGCGGCGTCGAGGTCGGTACCGGGCTGGAGTTGGCCGAGACCGGCGGCCGTGGTGAGTGCGGCGCGCAGGGCCGACTGGAGCGTGCCGTGGTGCGTCTCCAGCAGGGTGCGTATGTCGGGGGCGGCGCATTCGGGACCGGCGTAGGCGTTGGTGACCATGCAGCCCCAGCCGGCGACCGCGCCGGAGCAGCGGATGCCGATGAGCGTGCCGAAGAACTCCTCGATGGCGGTCAGTCCCGTCTCCGTCGCGGCGAGATGGGCGAAGGCCGGTGCGGAGTGCTGCTCTATGTACCGGCTGAGGGCGGCGGCGTAGAGGTCGTCCTTGTTACCGAACGTGGCGTAGAGGCTGGAGCGGCTCACGCCGGTCGCGGTCACCAGTGCCTGGATCCCGGTGGTGGCCATGCCCTGGTGCCAGAAGACCTGGACGATGTCGTCCAGCACCACATCGGGGTTGAAGTGCTTGATGTCGGGCATGAGTTGCTCCCTTCTTCGTGTGCCATGTCATGCCATGTAGTGCGGTGTCACGCCACGCGGTGCCGCGGCTTCGCCGTCTCGGTGCTCCGGGAGGCGGGCTTGCTCCGCGATCACGGAACGACCATTCCAAGATAGCCTCAAGTCGACCGCGTGCCAAGGGTTTTCGAAAAATTCCTCACGGAGAGTGACTGGTGTGGGTCGACTACCCGCGGTGCCGGGCGGTGTCCGGGAGGAAGGGCAGCAGCACCGAGATCAGCACGGCCAGCGCGGCGTTGAACGCGACGGCGAGTGCCAGCGCATGGCCGTAGGCGGCGGTGTCGTGGTGCGGGGCGGTGCCGAGAGTGCCGTAGAAGAGCACGCCGATGAGCGCGACCCCGACCGCGCCGCCGACCTGCTGCCCGGTGGACAGCACCCCGGAGGCCATGCCCACCTCCTGCGGAAGGACGTTGGCGAGCACCGCGTTGAGCAGCGGGGTGACCAGCAGGCCGTTGCCGGCACCGACCAGGAGCAGCGAGGGGGTCAGTTCCGCGGACGTGAGCGTGGGGCCGGCGGCGGAGGCCACGACGATGGTGGCGAGGAAGCCCAGGCCGCCGATCAGGGCGCCGGCCTGGAGGACGCGGCGGCCGAAGCGGGCGAGTCGCCCGGCGAGCAGGCTGGCGGCGAAGAAGACCACGGCGAACGGCGTATAGGCCAGGCCGGCGCCGAGCGGGCCCTTCCCCAGGCCGTCCTGGAGGGTGAGGGACAGGATGAGGAAGAAGGAGTTGATGCCCGCGTAGACGAGCAGGACCAGCGTCATGCCGATCGCGAAGGGGCGCTCGCGAAGCAGCCGCAGCCGCACGAGCGGGTCGCCGCCCGAGGCGTCCACCCGCCGTTCCACCAGCGCGAACACGGCGAACGCCAGCACGCTCGCGGCCAGGCTGAGCCAGGTCCACAGCGGCCAGCCGGACGAGCGCCCCTCCACCAGCGGGACGACGAGGAGCACCAGGGCGAGCGTGAGCACGGCGGCGCCGCGCAGGTCCAGGCGGCGGGCCTCCGGGGCGCGCGACTCGGGGACGTAGCGCGCGGCGAGCAGCAGGGTGACCACGCCGACGGGCACGTTGACCCAGAAGACCGGTCGCCAGGAGGAGCCGAAGAGGTCGGCGGAGATCAGGACGCCGCCGAGCAACTGCCCGGCGATGGTGGCCATTCCGATGACCGCGCCTAGCGCGCCGAACGCCTTGGGGCGCCGCTCCGCCGGGAGCAGCACCTGGATCATCGCGAAAACCTGCGGGAACATCGCCGCCGCGCTCAATCCCTGGACGAGCCGGGCGGCGATCAGGGTGCCCGAGTCGGGGGCCAGGGCGCAGCCCACGGAGGACACGGTGAAGAGCCCCATACCGAGCAGGAACACGCGCTTGCGGCCGAACCGGTCGCCGAGGCGGGCCACGGTGATCAGGGCGACGGCGTAGGTGAGTTGGTAGCCGGCGAGGATCAGCTGGATGTCGGCGGCGGTGGAGTGCAGGTCCGCCTGGATGGCCGGCGCGGCGACCAGCACGATGAAGGTGTCGAGGACCGCCATGAAGGCGCCGGCGAGGACGATGGCGAGGGCCCGTCCGGGGGCCGCAGGGGCCCGCCGCCCGGCGTGCCGGCCCCACTTCGCCCCTGAGGGCTGCGCCGCCGTACCCGACGGGCGAGTTGTCTGTGTCATGCCGCAACGATCAAACAGCCCCGAACAGACATACAGAGACCGATTATGCTGGTGTTTCCGCTACCCCCACCGGTAGCCGCCGCACCGGGAGAGCCGATGACCGACCAGGACCGGCGGCGCGTCCTCGCGGATTTCCTGCGCTCGCGCCGGGAGCGGATCACGCCCCAGGACGCGGGCATCGTGGCCGGACCCCGGCGCCGTACGCCAGGGCTGCGGCGCGAGGAGGTCGCCCAGCTCTCCGGTGTCAGTGTGACCTGGTACACCTGGCTGGAGCAGGCGCGCGACATCAGCGTGAGCAGACAGGTCCTGACGAGCCTGGCGCGAGCCATGATGCTCAGCTCGGTCGAACGGCGGCATCTGTTCGCGCTGGCCGGGGAGCGGCCCCCGGAGCAGCCGCCGGTCCGCAGCCCCGGTCCCGCGTTGCAGCGGCTGGTGGACGCGCTCGCTCCGCATCCGGCGTATCTGCTCGACGCCAACTGGGACCTCGTGGGCTGGAACAGCGCCGAGGCCGGGCTGATCGGCGACCCCGGGGAACTGGCGCCGGACGAACGCAATCTGCTGTGGCTGGTCTTCACGGACCCGGCGATGCGGACGCTGCTGGCCGACTGGGAGGGGCAGGCGCGGGATCTGGTCGCCCAGTTCCGGGCCGATGCGCGCGAGCGGTTCGACGATCCGCGATTCGACCGGCTCACCCGGGAACTCCGGCGGGTGAGCCGGGAGTTCAGTGAGTGGTGGCAGGCACACGACCTCGCGGACTTCGGCACCAGCCGCCGGGTGTTCCGGCATCCGCGGGTCGGGTCGCTGACATTCGACTATGTGAAGCTGGCGGCACTGGACGCGCCGGGCGTGAAGTTGTTCGTGTGCATGCCGACGGACGAGGAGACGCGGGGCAAGCTGCCCGCCCTCGCCACGGCCTTGAAGAACGTGTAGTGGAAGCTGCCGCCCGGCTCCGCGGCGCGCCGCAGGTCGGTGATGCCGCGGTCCCAGTCGGCGGGCGTGGTGAGACCGGCGGCGAGTGCCTCGTCCCGGACGGACTCGACCATGGCGACAAAGGTCTTGCGGGTGAAGCCGTCGGCGAGCGCGGGGCGTTGGGCGTCGGCGTAGACGGTACGGGGGCCGACGACGACATCGGCGAAGCCGGCGGCCGAGAGGAGGGGGTGCAACTGGCGGCCTATCAGGGCGTTTCCGCCGGCCGCGGACTGGAGCGCTGTCTGGTGGTCGATCACCCGGCGGGCGTACGGGCTGTCCGGGTGGAAGACGACCGAACCGTGGTCGCCCTCGATGGCAGTGAGGGTGCCACCGGGCCGCAGGACACGGCGGAGTTCGGTCAGGGCGCGTAGGGGGTCGGTCAGATGCTCCAGTACGAAGCAGAGGAAGAGGTGGTCGAAGGAGGCGTCGGAGAACGGGAGTCGGTGCAGGTCGGCCCGGTGCCAGCGCACGTCCGCGACGGCTTCCGGAGCGTGCGCGGCCAAGTGCGCACGGGCCTGGGCGAGGGACGCCGCGGAGCGGTCGATCGCGACGATCCGGGCGCCCGGACTGCTGCTGACCAGGTGGACGGTCTGCGCGCCGACGCCACAGCCGACCTCCAGGACGCGGCTGCCCGCCGGATACGCCGTACCGGCGTGCAGCAGCGCGGCCAACGTGTCGGCCTGATCGCCGAGGCGCCGGGCTTCCCGGGGGGAGTAGCCGTGGACGTAGGCGGGGGTGGGGGGAGGGGCGGAGACAGAGGCGGAGGCGGAGGCGGAGGCGTAGGCAGGAGGTTGGGGCGCGGAGTGGGGTGGGGTGAGAGGCCGGGTTTCGCCTCCGGTGTGTGCCGGTGTCCGGGCGAGGGGGCGGGAGCGGGGGCCGGTCTCGCCGAGGGCGGGACGGAAGGTGTCCTGGGAGGCGTTGCTGTGGGCTTCGGCTCGGGCGTTCATGGGATAACGGTGACGGGGGAATGGTTCGGTGGAAAGGTCCAATGAAGGAGCAGTTGAGGGGTCCATTAGCTCGTCGAGCTCGTCGAGCTCGTCCGCCGCTGGCGCGGGGAGCGCGGCGGACCCTGGGGCGGACGTCTCGTCGGCTTCCGGGGCGGATGTCTCGTCGGACCCCGGGGCGGGAGCCTCCTCGGCTGCTAGGCCGGGCAGGGCGTCTGGCAGGCCGTCGGACAGGGCGTCGGTTCGCGGTGCGGCTGTGTCGTCCGCTCCCGGGTCGGACTTTCTTCAGCTGAGGGTGGCGGATGCGCCCGCGGGCGGGCTGTCCGACTGGCTGGCCGGGGAGTTGCGGCGGGCGATATCAGACGGCCGTCTGCCGGTGGGGAGCAGGCTGCCCGCCACCCGCGTGCTGGCTGCCGAGCTGCGGGTGTCGCGCGGGGTGGTCACCGAGGCGTATCAGCGGATCCGGGAGGACGGGCAGGTCGCCGGGCGCGGGCGGGGCGGAACGGTCGTGGTGGCGGCGCCGGTGACGGGTGCGGGTGCGGGGGCGGTACAGAGGACGGGGACGGTGACGGGGACGGTGACGGGGATGCCTTCTCCGTATGGCCCCGGCACCGGTTGCGGCCCCGGTCGCGCCGACGGCCCCGATTGTGCCGACGGACGTGACCGCGCTCCTGACCACGATGGCGTTCACGGCCGCGATGGCGTTCACGGCCGCGATGGCGCTCCCGGCCGCGATGGTGCTCCCCGCCCCGCCCCGGTTCCCGCAACGAGTTCCGCCCGCCGTCCCGTTCGCTCCCCCAGGGCGCTCTTCTCCTCCCCGCCCGGTGCCGACGTCTTCGACGCGCTGCGGGCGGCGCCCGCGCGGATCGACCTCTCGCCCGGGGTGCCGGACCTGGCATCGTTCCCGCGCGCGTCCTGGCTGCGCGCCGAACGCGCCGTGCTCGGCGACCTCCCGTCGGCGGGCTTCGGCTACGGGGATCCCCGGGGCGCCCCGGAGCTGCGAGTGGCCGTCGCCACCTGGCTGGCCCGTAACCGCGGTATCCGGGTGGATCCCCGCGAGGTGCTGATCGTCGCCGGTACCGCGCAGGCGCTCGGCCTGGTCGCCCAGGTGCTGCACCGCGACGGTATCGAGGAGGTCGCGGTGGAGGACCCTGGTTCGCTCGGCGCCCGCCAGCATCTCCGGTACTGGGGGATGGCGACCCCGCCCGTCCCGGTGGACGAGGACGGCATACGGGTCGAGGCCCTGCGGGCGAGCGGCGCGCGGGCCGTACTGCTCACTCCGGCGCACCAGTTCCCGACCGGGGTGGTGCTCGGCGGCCGGCGCCGCCGCGACCTGATGCGCTGGGCGACGGCCGGCGGCCTGGTCATCGAGGACGACTACGACGCCGAGCACCGCTACGACCGCCCGCCGGTTCCCGCGCTGCGCTCCCTGCTGCCCGAGCAGGTCTGCTACACCGGGAGCGTGTCCAAGCTGCTCGCGCCCGCCCTACGGGTGGGCTGGGTGCTGGCGCCGCCGGCGTACCGGGAGGCGCTGGTGGACGCCAAGCGGTTCGCGGACCTCGGCAACGCGGTGCTGCCGCAGCTGGTGCTGGCCCAGTTGATGGAGTCGGGTGAACTGGAGCGCCGGTTGCGACAGTTGAGGCGACGGCATCGGCTCCGGCGGGACGCGCTGATCGACGCCCTCCGCGACCGTCTGCCGGGCGCGACCGTGCACGGTGCCGCGGCCGGTCTCCATCTGACGATCACCTTCCCGCCCGATGCCCCACCGGACACCGAGCTGGCCGCCGCCGCCCTCGCCCGCGGCGTCAAGGTCCAGCCGCTGTCCTGGCACACCCAACGCCCCTACGGGCGCCCCGGTTTGGTCCTCGGTTACGCGGCGCGTACGCCGGGGGAGCTGACGGAGGGCGTCGCCCTACTGGGCGCTGCGCTGCGCGAGACCCAGGGCGGGCCGGCGCGCGACGCGTGCGTACGTGGTGGTGGGGGCGACGGGCGGCGCGACCGCTGACCTGCCACTGCCCGACGCCCGTCAGTGGACTGGGAGCGACGGCCGGTCGGGCCCCCGCTCCGCTTCCGGGCGCGGGCCCAGGACGCGCCGTTCCGCTTCCGTGATCGGGACGTCGTGGATCCCCGCCTCCCGGCGGCGCATCAGCCCCGCCTCGTCGAACTCCCACAGCTCGTTGCCGTAACTCCGCCACCACTGCCCGCTCGCGTCCCGGCACTCGTACTGGAACCGCACCGCGATCCGGTTCCCCGAGTACGACCAGAGCTCCTTGCGCAGTGCGTAGTCCAGCTCGCGGGCCCACTTCCGGCGCAGGAACTCCACGATCTCGGTGCGGCCGACGAGGAAGGTGTCCCGGTTCCGCCAGACCGAGTCCTCGGTGTAGGCGAGGGCGACACGCTCGGGATCGCGGGTGTTCCAGGCGTCCTCGGCGGCCTGGACCTTATGGCGCGCGGACTCCTCGTCGAACGGCGGGAAGGGGGGACGCGGCTGTGTCACAGCTGTCATCGGGGCCTCCTGTCGGTGTGCATGCTGCTGCCGCCACCGGAGATCACACTGGCGAGAACGACCGTTCTCCGGCGCGTCGGCTAGTGTAGAGAACGAACGTTCTCCCGGGAAGGCGGGCCACCGTGACGGACCACGACGACGTACGGACGCGGATACTCGGCGCCGCGGAGAAGCTCTTCTACGCACGCGGCATCCAGGCCGTCGGTATGGACGAACTCCGCACCGCCGCCGGTGTCTCCCTCAAGCGCCTCTACGGCACCTTCCCCGCCAAGCACGACCTCGTCGAGGCGTATCTGCGCCGTCGCGACGAACGCTGGCGCGCCTCCCTCGCCGCCTACGTGGACGCGCACTCCGGCACCGGCGCCCCTGGGGCCGCACCCCTCGCGGTCTTCGACTGGCTGGAGACGTGGTTCGCCGCACCGGACTTCCGCGGCTGCGCCTTCGTCAACGCGTACGGCGAACTGGGCGCCACGTCGGAGGGCATCGGCCGGGCCGCCCGCGAGCACAAGCTGGCCCTGCGCGCCTATCTGGCCGACCTGGTGCGGCCGTTGACCGCCGCTACCGCTACCGCTACCGCTACCGCTACCGCTACCGCTACCGCTACCGCTGCCTCCGACGACGGCGACGCCGGGTCCGCCGTGCTCGCCGGCCAGTTGGCGCTGCTGATCGATGGCGCGATCGCCGCCGCCGCGGTCACGGGCGACCCGGCCGCCGCCCGTACCGCTCGCGCGGCGGCCGAGGCGCTGCTGCGGGGAGCTGAGGGCGAGCACACGGGCGCCTGAATTCCCGGGTCCGTGTGCGACGCAACAGCCTTCTCCCATTGCGATGTTGTCCCTCCCGTCCTGATCGTCGCGCAATGATTGAAAATAAAATTGAAAATAAAAAGGCTCTCCAGTCGGTTTGTTCGGGTCGACTCCCATCGGCGTTGTCAGTGCCGTGTGTCAAAGTGGGTCCGGTAGCGAGCTGAACGAACAACGGGGGAGGGGTCTCGCCATGCCGTTGGCGGACGAGGTAGCGGCGTTCCATGAGGGGGAGCCGAATCCAGCCGCGCTGGTCGGTGAATTCCGCCGTGCGCAGGTGATACTCCCGGTCGCCAATGACTCCTTCCTCTCAGCGGAGTTGGACGGAATCCGCTGGCTCTATGCCTTCACGGACGAGGGCGCGTTGTCCCGTTTTGCTGCAGCCCGCGGAAGTGAGCCGGGGGCGGAGTGGCAGTACGTCACCACGGCCGGCGCGCGCGTCCTCGACGTGCTGATACCTGCCGTCGGCGGGCCGGCGGGGGTGGCGCTCGACGCGGGCAGCGAGCAGGGAATGCTCTTCCCGCCGGTATCCGGAATCGTCCCCGACGGCGTGGCTGTGGACGTGGACGCGGACGTAGACGAGGCCGTGGACGTGACGCCGGGGGCAGGTGTCGTCATGTCCACGGATATTTCTGGCGCAACGCCCAGAGGGGTGGCGTAAATGGGGCTCATAGGGGGCGACGGATACAACGTCGAACCGGAGGCATTCGAGGAGCTCACCAAGGGCATAAAAGCCGCGACGAGCGAGCTGAAGGAACTGGGCTTCGATATCGAGGCCCAACTGGGACGCGGTTTCGGCACGTTGTCCATGGATGCCATGGAATGCGGTGACGACGGCCTGGCATCGGTCTTCTCGTCGTTCTGCGACCGCTGGGGCTGGGGCGTCTACAACCTGATGCAGGACGCCAACCAATTCTCCAAGAAGCTGGGCATCACGGCCGGTCTCTACTACGAGCAGGAGCAGTACGCCTCGGATGTCCTCAAGGAGGGTGTGAACGCCGCATGGGGCGACCCGACGATGACGGCCGAGCAGCTGCACAAGACCTCCTGGAGCGATGTGGCCGATCCGCGTAAGCAGTTCGAGGGCGCGGACTGGGACCCGACATCCAAGGAGTCTGTGAAGAAGCAACAGCAGGTGGCGGAGCAGGCCAAGTCGTTTGCCCACGACGTGACATCGATCCCCGATCGTCTCACCAACGGCGGCAAGGACCCGTCCGAGACCACGGCGAAGATGCAGGGGCCGGATCAGGCAGGCGGGGGTGGCGGCAAGTGAGCATGTTCGGTGATGCCGTCAACGCGATCGGCGACGGGGCGAGCAAGCTCACGGACGCCGTCGAACGCGGCGCGGGCGAGGTCGTCGAGTTCGGCGCGGACAAACTGGGTGACGGACTGCAGGCGGTGGGCGCGGACGGCGCGGCTGACGCCGTCCGCTCGGCCGGCGACAAGGCCGCCGGGGCGCTGGGCGCCCATGTCGGCGAGCGGCAGCTGGGCGAGACCGACGACCCCAAGGAGCTGATCCACGGCAATGTCGAGAAGCTCAACGAGACCGCGTCGCACCTTAAGGACTTCGCCGCGGCGTTCAACCGCGTCGCCGACGGGATGCGCAAGCTGGGCTCCGGCCAGCACTGGAGCGGCAAGGCGGCCGACGCGTTCCGTGAGGCGTTCGACATGCATCCCAAGCAGTGGATGTACGCCGCCGATGCCTGCGACGACGCGTACAAGGCGATGCACGCGTACGCGGAGACGGTGACCTGGGCGCAGAGCAAGGCCGTCGACGCGATCGAGAAGTACGCGCAGGCCAAGCGGGATTCCGAGCATGCGCTCAGCGCGTGGAAGGCGAAGGTCGAGGCGTACGTAGCGGCGGGCGAGAGCTACAACGCCGCGGTGAGGCAGGGCGCGGATCCCGGCCCGCAGCCCACCCCGCCCGCCGACTACGTGGATCCGGGTACCGAGGGCCGTGAGGCGGCCCAGGACATGCTCAAGAACGCCCGCAGCCAGCGCGACGAAGCCGCCGAGCGGGCCCGCAACGCCATCAAGGGCACCCTGGCCCATGCCCCGGACAAGCCGCAGCTGACCGACCTGGCGAGCGCGGGCCTGAAGGACGCCGGCAAGGCGTTCGTCATCGAGAACATGCATCTGGCCGGCGGGGCGGTGAAAGCAGCCGCCGACACCGTCAAACTGGCCCGCACCGTCAACCCCATGGACCCCTACAACATCGCCCACCCTTGGCAGTTCGCCGGCAACGTCTCCACCACCCTCCTCGGACTGGCACAGATGCCGCTCCACCCCGCCGAACTCGCCAAGGGCATGCTCGGCTCTGGCTGGGGCAGCGACCCGATCGACGCGACCGGCGCCCTGATCCTCAATGCCATCGGTGGCAAAGGGGCGGGCGGGCTGGCCAAGGGGGCGGCGAGGGCCGGGGCCAAGGACGCTGCCGAGAGCGCGGCGCGCACTGCCGCCAAGGAGGGCGGCAAGCGGACGATTCGAGACCGGTTGCGCACCGGGTGGTGCAAGACCTTTGGCAGCGACCCCATCGACATGGCCACCGGCCGCATGATCCTGCCGCAGACCGACATCACCCTCCCCGGCAACCTCCCGCTCTCCTTCACCCGCACCTTCGAGTCCTCGTACCGCACCGGCCGCTGGTTCGGCCGTACGTGGATGAGCACCCTCGACCAGCGCCTGGAGATCGACGCCGAGGGCGTCATCGTCATCGGTGAGGAGGGCAACTTCCTCCTCTACCCGCACCCCGCGGTCGGCGTCCCCACCTTCCCCCTCGAAGGCGAGGGCGCCCCGCTAGCCCGCACCCCGGACGGCGACTACTTCCTCGTCGACCCGGCCACCGGCACCCGCCGCTACTTCACCACCCACACCGAGAACCTCGCCCTCCTCGACGAGATCTCCGACCGCCACGGCAACCACCAGACCTTCGACTACACCGAAGACGGCACCCCCACCGCCATCACCCACAGCGCCGGCTACCGCCTCCTGCTGACCACCGAGGGCGATCGCGTCACCGCCCTCCACCTGGCCGGCGCCGCCCCCGACGGCAGCGACCAACTCCTGGCCACCTACGGCTACGACGCCTTTGGCAACCTCACCACCGTCACCAAGCCGTCCTCCGACCGCCCGCTCCGCTTCACCTACGACGACGCCGGCCGCATCACCTCCTGGACAGACACCAACCACAGCAGCTACACCTACGCCTACGACGAGGCGGACCGCTGCACCTCACAGGGCGGTATCGCGGGCCACCTCCGCGCCCGCTACACCTGGGGCGACCCGGACCCCGAAACGGGCCTGCGCACCAACCGCTTCCTCAACTCCCAGGATCAGCTCACCACCTACCAGGTCAACGACCACCACCAGATCGTCGCGACCACCGACCCGACTGGTGCCACCACCCGCACCACCCGCGACGCCAAGCACAGCATCCTCTCCACCACCGACCCCCTGGGCCGCACCACCCACTTCACCTACGACGACCAGGGCCGCCCCACCACCGTCACCCTCCCCGACGGCTCCACGTCCACCACGGTCTACGACTCTCACGGCAACCCGCTCAACGTCACCGGGCCAGACGGCGCCACCTGGACCCACCGCTACGACGCCCGCGGCCATCGCGTAGCCACCACCGACCCCGCGGGTGCGACCACCACCTACACCCACGACGCCCGCGGCAACCTCGCCTCGGTCACCGACGCCCTCGGCAACACCACTCGCGTCTCCTGCGACGGGAGCGGCCTGCCTGTCTCGGTCACCGACCCCCTCGGCCACACCACTCACTACCGCCGCGACGCCTTCGGCCGCACCACCTCGGTGACGGATCCCCTCGGCGCGACCACCCACATGCTGTGGACCGTCGAAGGGAAGCTGGCCGCCCGAATAGACCCCACCGGCGCGAGGGAGGAGTGGACCTACGACGGCGAGGGAAACCGCCTCACCCACACCGACGCCGTAGGCCAGACCACTCGTTTCGAATACACCCACTTCGACCTCCTGGCCGCCCGCACCGACCCGGACGGCGTC
This sequence comes from Streptomyces sp. GS7, assembly GCF_009834125.1. Lineage (NCBI taxonomy): Bacteria > Bacillati > Actinomycetota > Actinomycetes > Kitasatosporales > Streptomycetaceae > Streptomyces > Streptomyces sp. GS7. The sequence continues at coordinate 8,756,712 of NZ_CP047146.1, read as the reverse complement.
CGCCACGAGTTCACCCACGACACCGAACTCCGCCTCACTCAGGTCACCAATCCCCAGGGCCTGACCTGGAACTACGCTTACGACGGCGCCGGGCGACTGGTCTCGGAGTCAGACTTCGACGACCGTGTCCTGAGCTACGTCCATGACGCGGCGGGCCAACTCGTCAACCGAACCAACGCACTCGGCGAGGTGACGACCTACACCCGCGACACCCTCGGACGCATCACGACCAAGGACGCCGCGGGCCTGGTCACCACCTACGCCCACGCCCCATCCGGGCACCTGCAACAGGCCGCCAACCCGGACGCGACTGTCGACTACACCCGCGATGCCCTGGGCAGGGTGCTGGCTGAGTCAATCAACGGCCGCACCATGACGTTCACTTACGACGTGCTGGGCCGTCGCATCTCCCGCACGACCCCCACCGGCCATACCACCACCTACACCTACGACGCGGCCGGCAACCGCACCGGTATGGACATCGCCGGCCACCCCCTGCAATTCCAGTACGACGCCGCGGGCCAGGAACTCACCCGCATCATCGGCGGCAGCCTGCAGCTCACCCACACCTGGGACCCCACCGGCCGCCTGGCGAGCCAGTCCCTCACCGCCGCGGCAACGGACCCCACCGGAACCGCACAAGCCGAGGTATCGCAACTCCTCCAACGGGCCTACGCCTACCGCCCGGACGGCCACCTCACGGCGATCGACGACTCCCACACCGGCCGCCGCACCTTCGACCTCGACCGCGCCGGCCGCGTAACCGCCGTCCACGCCACCGACTGGACGGAGACATACGCTTACGACGAGGCGGGCAACCAAACCCACGCCACCTGGCCCGACCGCCACCCCAACCCATCGGCAAGTGGCGAGCGTTCGTACGAGGGCACGCGCATCACTCGCGCGGGGCGTATTCGGTACGAGCATGACGGGCTGGGGCGGGTTGTCCTCCGGCAGAAGACCCGACTGTCCCGGAAACCGGGCAGCTGGCGCTACACCTGGAATGCTGAGGGCCGCCTTGCCTATGTAGCCACTCCCGATGGGGCTGCATGGCGGTATGTATATGACCCCTTCGCTCGCCGCATAGCCAAACAACGCCTAGCGGCCGACGGTCAAAAGGTTGCCGAGCAAACGGATTTCAGCTGGGACGGTCACACACTCGCAGAACAAACCACTCAAGTCATCGGCACACCAAGGGCCATCACGCTCACGTGGGACCATGGTCGACATAACCCTCTAACGCAAACTGAATGTAAATCCGCTTGGAATCCGGACTCCGCGTCCCGGGAAGTAATCGACCAACGATTCTTCGCCGTCGTTACTGACCTTGTGGGCGCGCCCTCGGAACTGGTTTCAGTTGATCGGGGTGTTGTCTCCTGGCGTAGAAAATCCACATTGTGGGGGTCGACGTCCTGGGATACAAGCGCAAGCGCGTACACGCCCATTCGCTTTCCTGGTCAGTATTTCGACCCGGAAACTGGCCTTCACTACAATTATCACCGGTACTACGATCCTCAGTCGGCCCGTTACGCCTCACCGGACCCACTCGGCCTGATCCCATCTCGCAATCCGAGCGCGTATGTTCGCAACCCTCTTGCGCGAATTGACCCGCTAGGGCTTTTCTCATGCTCGAAGAATCACACTATTTCGGAAGACCGGGTGGGGCACGTAGAGTATCGCCATGGCGAGGGGGCGCAAGAGAGGGCCATCGGGAACGGGGATGTGAACATACCCGGTGAATTTCATGACGACTTCATTTGGGATGGAGACGAGCATGCTCTCGGAGATAGGCTCGCGCATGGCGCCAATAATTCTCCTGGTGAGCGAAACCCGAACGGTCAGGGGCACATACATAGATTTGACTATGGCCGCATCGTGGGGAAAAATGGAAGGGGTGAATTGTCATCCCTGGTTGAAATTGTAATTCATGGGGACGGGGTGCATACGGCATACCCCATATGAGAGGTAAGTGGCTGGCGAATGGTGCGTACGATGCAATTTGCGTGGGCGGAAATCCGTCATGGCTGGGTCACCTTTGTCGTTTCTGGTGAGTCGGGGCGGCTTCGCGCCTCCGTGGGCGACGGAATCGATGCGCCACGACTGTTGCTGAACGCCATGAGTGCGCTGCTCAACGGTGCCGCCGCGGTCACCTTTTCCTTCGACGGTGAACCAACTGAGATTCGCTGGAATATGCAGATGATTCGAGGTGAATTGAAAGTCTCAATCTCATTGCATCCACAATGGGGGGAGGAGGAGAACGTGAAGACTCCATGGGTGGAGGAAGGTCTTCCGCTCCTGGCGCTAGCCGAAGTAATACATCGAGAGACTGAATTTCTGATTAATTCTCTCGGAGAGGAAGGGTACAGGGAGGCTTGGGCCTTGCACGGTACGCCGACTGACGCGCTAAAAGAACTCAAGTCTTCTATAGAGCGAGTTCGTGCGAACTCTGGCTGAGAGTCGCGATTCATCTTGGGTGAGCTGCCTGAACGGTACCTGGAGTGGCAGAAAGCGTCGGCGTCGCGTGTGGCGTCAGCGTGTGTGAGTGTCCGGTGACGTGACGTGTCGGCCAGCGGACTGGCGGATCAATCAGAAACGATAAATGGGGGATTTGTTGTCTGCGCACGCGCCGCCTCCGAGCGGCCCTCAGTCCTACGGTCAGTCTGGACCTGGGCCCTATGGCCCGCCCCATCATGGCTCGTACGGTCAGCCCGGCCAGGGGCCTTATGGGCCGCCGGCTCCGGTTCCCCACGGGGCGCCGCACTATCCGATGCAGCAGGCGAACGGTCAAGTGCTGTCTCAGCAGGGCGGTTTCGTCTCGACGCCGGGTGTCCCGCCGTCGGGCGGTCGGCCCGGCAATACCACGAGGGCGCGCATCATCGCTCTCATTGCGGTCGTCGTTCTCGTGGGCGGCGGGTGGCTTTTGAGCCGTGGAGAGAAGGGGCATTCCGATAAGTTCGCTGATGAAGCGAAGGTCGGTGACTGTGTGGAGAAAACGGGATCGGGTGACGCCGTGGTGCTGAAGGTCGTGAGCTGCTCCAGCAGCAAAGCGGCATACAAGGTCGCGATCCGAGCTCCCGTAGATCGTAGGTGCCCCGACGGCCTTAGCGAATATGAAGAGACACGAAGGAGCGTTGTGACGACCCGGCTGTGTCTGATGCCGGCCGGTCATTAGGGGCAGCTCCCAGGGGACTTACTGCCGCGTCGTGCTCGGCGGGTTCAGTGTGCGGACTGTCCTGCGGGGCGCACGGTTACGTCAGTCGCCTAGTTCTTCTTGTTTCCCACCGTACGGTGCGGGCAGGCGGCCGGCTCGGCTGTCGGCGATGCGGAGGACGTTGTTGAGGGCGGCCGTGGTGCGGATGAGGGTGAGGCGGAGGAGGAGGGGGCCGGCGGATTCGTTGCGGAGGGTTGTCTCGGCGTCGGTGTAGGCGCGGGAGGCGTTCCGCATCTGTTGGGCTTCCATGCGGTCGGCCTTGCGGGAGAGGTAGCCCTGGCCGTTGTCGGCGGGGTGGAGGTAGCAGGGGCGGCCGTTCCAGGTTTCCCAGGGGAGGAGGCGGAGACGCGAGCCGGGCTGTTGGGGGTTGTCGGGGTCGTAGGGCATGGCCAGGTCGCCTCCGTCGTGGGGTGCTTTGTGCGTACAGTCATGAGTGTCGGTGACGGCAAGTAGCCTCGGAAGTACGGAGGGTGTGCCTTCGCGTACGTCACGAGGGGGTTTGCGCACATGGGCAGTACCTATGGGGACTGGCTGCGGCAGCAACGGGAGCTGGCGGGGCTTACACAGCAGCAGTTGGCAGATACGGCGATCATGACGCGTTCGCATATCGCGCACATCGAGGCGGGGCGACGGATTCCGTCCAGGGAGGATGCGCGGCGGCTGGACAACGCGCTGAACACGGGAGATGTGCTCAGCCGTTTTCGGCCGGGGGATGAGCCGACGGTCGCCGAGCGGTTCGCGGACGCGTTGGAGCTGGAGCAACAGGCCCAGATGATCTGGGAGTTCGCCAGTGCCCTGGTGCCCGGCCTGCTTCAGACGGAGCGGTACGCGCGAGCGGTGATGCGTACGGCCTTCCCGCCGTGGAGTGAGGAGGAGTGTGACAGGCTCGTTGGCACACGACTGGGACGGGCCCGGATTTTCGATGACCCGAGGACGCCGGTGGTCTGCGCGTTGCTGGACGAGGCCGTGTTACGCCGTCCGGTAGGCGGCCCGGAGGTCATGGCGGACCAGATCATGCACATCGTCCACATGGTCGAGGACGGGCGGGTGCGGGTGCACGTGTTGCCGTTCGGAGCGTGTGCGCAGCCGCTCATGCAGGGGGAGGTGAAGCTGATGTGGTTCGAGGATCAGCCGCCAGCCGCCTATTGCGTGGGAGTGTCCACCAGCCAACTCCACGACTCCGCAGCTGTCGTCACTGCGTTGCAGACCAAATACGCTCTCACGTTGGGCGACGCGCTGCCGATGCAGCAGTCCCTGGCTCTGATGAGGGCAACAGCGGAGGAGTACAGACATCATGACTGAGCGCACCATCGCGAATGCCGCCCTGCTGAGCGGTTGGCGTAAGTCGTCGTACAGCGACAGTGAGGGGGACAACTGCGTAGAGGTCCTCGACGGCCACCCCCACGCCATCCCCGTCCGGGACTCCAAGGCTCCGCGCGGGCCGGTGGTTGTCGTCCCGGCGGAGGCTTGGGTGGCGTTCGTGGGGGCCGTCAGGGGCGGCGGGTTCGCCGGCTGAGGGTCAGATGCCGTTCACCGTGGCCACCGTGAAGGGGGTCTGCGGGGTGCCCTGGCCCATGGGGCCGCCCTTGGTGAACTGGGAGCGGGTGACGTAGGTCCGGCCGCGGCTGTGGACGATGCTGGTCGGGGTCTGGAGGGACTCGTCGGTGAGGCGGCGTTCCAGGTGGGCGGTGGTGCCGTCGTCGGAGAGCCGCCAGCGGGTGAGGGTGTTGGAGCGGTTGTGGGTTGCCCAGAGGGTGCTGCCGTGGATTTCGAGGCCGTCGCCGTCGCGTAGGTCGCCGCCGCGCAGGGTGACTTGGCGTATCGCGCCCGAGGCGATGTCGACGCGGTAGAGGGTGCCGGCGGTCATGTCGACGGTGAGGAGATAGCGGCCTGAGGGGGCGGCTGCGATGCCGTTGAGGGTGTACACGGCGGTCGGGTCCTTGGGGAGGGCGCTGGACAGGTCGTAGGCCGGGGCCAGCGCGCCGCGGTGGTCGTGGGTGGTGGCGGCGCGGGCCAGTTGGTGGGGCGTGACGCGGTAGATGATGCCGCGGGAGCTGTCGGTGAGATAGGCGGTGCCGTCCGGGGTGATGGCCAGGTCGTTGATGAAGAATTTTGTCGTGCCCGTGGCGTCGAAGCGGGCTATGAGGTGGCGGGTGTGGAGGTCGTAGACGGCCACGCCGGTGGTGGAGTTGATGACCCAGAGGCGGCCGGAGCGGTCGACCTTGACGCCGTTGGCGGTGGTGCGGCCGTCGGTACCTGAGGGCAGGAATACCTGGGCGGTGTGGTGGCCGGGGGTTGCCTTGTAGATCGCGCCGGTGACGTAGGAGCTGATGTAGAGGTCGCCGGTGCGCGAGTCGGCGGTGATGCTCTCGGGGTAGGCGCGGTCGCCGGGGAGGGCGAAGGCGGTGGAGATCGGGGGGTGGGGGTGGAGGGGGTGGAGGGGTGCCAGTGCCGTGTTCCTGGTCGCTGAGGAGGTTGTGGCCGGCGTCGCGTGGGCGGTTGCCGTGAGGGGGACGGTGATGGCGGCCACGGCCAGGGCGGCCGTTGCCAGGGTGCGGTGCCGGAGCGAGGGAATGTGTCGGGACATGGGTGGGTGCCTCCCCGTTGTCGGATGCCTGAGGGCGGTGTGGCCCGTGGGCGATCTCATGCCTGCGAACGTAGGTTAGAGTTCTAATTGTCGTCAAGGTGTTAATGAGTGTTTGGGTTCGCATGGATGGGTGAGAGGCTTGTCTGGTATACGGCCGTTACGATGCGGAGATGACGACGTCGATGCCCGCGTCCGAGCGGCTTGGTTCCCACATCAAGCGCGCCGAGCAGGCCCTGAACAGTGCCAAGCACGCGGCGTTGAAGCCTGCCGGGCTGACCGTCCCGCAGTACGCGGCGCTGCTCTACAGCTCCGAGCAGCCCGGCATTTCGGCCGCCGCGCTGGCGCGCGCGTGCCGGGTGACGCCGCCGACCATGAACACGGTGCTGAAGAACCTCCAGGAGCGCGGTCTCATCGAGCGCACCCCGCACGAGTGGCACAAGAACGTGCTGGAGATCCGGCTCACGGACGAGGGCCGGGCCGTGATGGCGAAGGCGGACGCGCGGGCGGTGCGGGTGGAGCGGGCGCTGGCCGCGGAGTTCACGGACGAGGAAAGGGCGGCGCTGGTCGACCTGCTCGGTCGCTGCGCCGCCCTGCTGGACTCCGTGCGTGAGGGCTAGCTCACGGGCTCTGGCTCACGGGCTCTGGCTCAAGGGCTCTGGCTCAAGGGTTGGGTCAAGGGCTAGCTCAGCTGGTGCAGTGTGCGCTTGAGGGCTGCCAGTGCGGTGCCGAGTTCGTCCACGGTGATGGTGAGGGGCGGGGCGAGGCGGATCGTGGAGCCGTGGGTGTCCTTGACGAGGACGCCCTGGTCCATGAGGCGTTCGCTGATGGTGCGGCCGGTGCCGAGGGCAGGGTCGATGTCGACGCCGGCCCACAGGCCGCGGGTGCGGAAGTCGGTGACGCCGTGGCCGAGGAGCTCGGAGAGGCCCGCGTTCAGGACCTTGCCGAGGTCGGCGGCGCGGGTCTGGAACTCGCCGGTGGCGAGGAGGTCGACGACGGCCGAACCGACCGCGGCGGCGAGGGGGTTGCCGCCGAAGGTGGAGCCGTGCTGGCCGGGGCCGAGGACGGTCATGACGTCGCGGCGGCCGACGACGGCGGAGACCGGGACGATGCCGCCGCCGAGGGCCTTGCCGAGGAGGACGATGTCCGGGACGACGTTCTCGTGCTCGACGGCCAGGGTGGTGCCGGTGCGGCCGAGGCCGGACTGGATCTCGTCGGCGATGAAGAGGCAGCCGGCTCGGGTGGTCAGCTCGCGGACACCGGTGAGGTAGCCGTCGTCGGGGATGAGGACGCCCGCCTCGCCCTGGATGGGTTCGAGGAGGACGGCTGCGGTGGTGTCGTCGATGGCGGCTTCGAGGGCGGCGAGGTCGTTGTAGGGGACGGTGCGGAAGCCGGGGGTGTAGGGGCCGAAGCCGGCGCGGGCCGTCTCGTCGTCGGAGAAGCTGATGACGGTGGTCGTGCGGCCGTGGAAGTTGCCGCTCGCGACGACGATGGTGGCCTGGTCGGCGGGGACGCCCTTGACCTCGTACGCCCATTTGCGGGCGACCTTGATGCCGCTCTCGACCGCTTCGGCGCCGGTGTTCATCGGGAGGACCATGTCCTGGCCGGTGAGCTCGGCGAGGTCCTCGGCGAAGGCGGCGAGGCGGTTGTGGTGGAAGGCGCGGGAGGTGAGCGTGAGCTGGTCGAGCTGGCGGTGCGCGGCCTCGATGAGGGCGGGGTGGCGGTGGCCGAAGTTGAGTGCCGAGTAGCCCGCCAGCATGTCGAGGTAGCGGCGGCCCTCGACGTCCTCGACCCAGACGCCCTCGGCGCGGGCGAGGACGACGGGGAGCGGGTGGTAGTTGTGCGCGAGGACCGGGGCCTCGGCCTGGATGAGGTCGTCCGAGGTGCGTCGGGTGCGGGTGGGCGCAGTGGTCATCGGATCTCCTGGGTGCAGCACTTGATGCCGCCGCCGGCCTTGTGGAACTCGGTGAGGTCGACGGGGACGGGGACATAGCCACGGGCGGTGAGCTGGTCGATGAGGCCGGTCGCCTGCGGGGCGACGAAGACATGGCGGCCGTCGGAGACGGAGTTGAGGCCGAAGGCCAGGGCGTCGTCGCGGGTGGCGAGGACGGCGTCGGGGAACAGGCGGCGCAGCACCTCGCGGCTGCCGGTGGAGAAGGCGCCGGGGTAGTAGGCGATGGTGGCGGGTCCGGGGTCGGACCCGTCGGGTTCCCCGCTCGCTTGGGTGCCGGCCCCGGTCGTGCCGTCGTCGAGGACGAAGAGGGCCGTGTCGAGGTGGTAGAAGTACGGGTCGGTCAGCTGGAGGCTGATGACCGGGATGCCGAAGTGCTCCTGGACCTCGGCGTGGGCGTCGCGGGTGGTGCGGAAGCCGGTGCCGGCGAGGAGGTAGCGGCCGGCCGGTACGAGGTCGCCCTCGCCCTCGCAGCAGGACTCCGGCTGGTAGACGTCGTAGCCGGCCGCCTTGAACCAGATCTCGTACTCCCGTGATTCCGGGCGGCGTTGCGGCGCGTGGAAGAGGGAGCCGAAGACCCGGCCGTCGACGACGAGTGCCGAGTTCGCGGCGAAGACCATGTCCGGGAGGCCGGCGGTGGGCTCCACGGTCTCGACCGTGTGGCCGTGGTCGCGGTAGGCGCGGACCAGGTTCTCCCACTGGCGGGCCGCGAGTGCGGTGTCCACCTGGGCGTCCTCGTGCATCCAGGGGTTGATGGCGTACTGGACGGCGAAGTGCGTGGGCCGGCAGAGCAGATAGCGCCGGGGGACGGCGGTGCGCGGTGCACCGGCCGGAGGGGGTGTGGGCACGGAACGGGTCCTCCGCTTCCTGTGGTGACGGACCGTGAGGGATCGTCACTGGGGCACTACACGGTAAGGATCGGTGGATTCCGGCCACAAGCGCCAAGAGCTGCGTCATGGCGCAGGATTGCTGCGCATGAGCGGCGGTTACTGCCGGTTCGCTGCGTGGTCAGGGGTGGCGGGGCGGGGTGCGCCGGCCTCCGGGCTGTCCGGGATGAGGTGGGAGAGGACCATGTAGCTGATGGTCTTGCGGATGAACGGTTCGGTCCGGATGCGTTCCAGGACCTCCTCGAAGTGCTCGACGTCGGTGGCGCGGACGTGCAGCAGGGCGTCGGCGGCGCCGGTGACGGTCATCGCGGCGGCGATCTCCGGGTGGTTGCGGACGACCTCGGCCAGCCGCCGGGGCGGGGCGGCGCTGTCGCAGTAGACCTCCACGTACGCCTCGGTGAGCCAGCCCAGTGCGGCCGGCCGGACGGTGGCGGAGAAGCCGGTGATGACGTTGTTCTCCCGCATCCGGTCGACGCGGCGTTTGACGGCGGTGGCCGACAGCCCGATGGCGGTACCGATCTCCGCGAAGCTCGCCCGGCCGTTCTCGATGAGCGCGGCGACGATCTTGCGGTCCAGTTCGTCGAACGGTGCGGCCTTGGTGCTCATGCGGCGGCCCTCCCCATCACTGTTGGTGCTCGTGGTGCTCGTGGTGCTCGTGGTGCTCGTGGTGCTCGTGGTGCTTGTAGTGCTTGTGGTGCTCATGTTGCCTGAACTGCGGTGTTGTGGGTATTGCCTGAACTGCGGTGTTGTGGGTATTACCTGTGTTGCCTGTACTGCCTGTGTTGCCCGCGTTGTCTGTGTTATCTGCGTTGCTGGGACCGGCCGTGTTGTCGGGGTGGCTTCGGTGCGTTGCCGCGTCCGCGGCCGTGACCCCGTAGCAGTGACCCCGCAGCCGTGACCCGTAGCAGCGTCCGGGAGCGGTGATCCGTAGCGGTGATCCGTGGGGTGATCTGCAGCAGTGGTCCGTAGCGGTGATCGGGCGGCTTCACGGTAGCCGCCTGTCCGGCGACGACCGATCGCAGGCACCCCTGATCACGAGCGTCCGCGATCACGAGCGCCGTGATCCAAACGCCGAAACCCCCAACTCAACCCGAACGGGTGCCAGTTCGGCGGAGGGCGACCGGAGGAGCCTAGGGCGGCGCCGCCCGGGGTAGTGCTGCCGCCGTCAAGGGGCGTGCTTCGGCGCGCCCTCGCGCCCTCCTTCCGTACATCCCGTCCGTACGGAGGGGCATCGGTATCGGGAGAGGCCACCAACGGTGACGCAGTCACAGTCACAGTCCCAGCCCACAGGGCAGCCCTTTGAACTGCCGCGGTTCTACATGCCGCACCCGGCCCGGCTGAACCCCCACCTGGAGGCGGCGCGGGCGCACTCCAAGCAGTGGGCCCGGCGGATGGAGATGCTGGAAGGCTCCGGGATCTGGGAGGAGCGGGACCTGGACTCCCATGACTACGCGCTGCTGTGCGCCTACACCCACCCGGAGTGCTCCGAGGCAGCGCTCTCCCTCGTCACCGACTGGTACGTCTGGGTCTTCTTCTTCGACGACCACTTCCTGGAGAAGTTCAAGCGCACGCTCGACCGGGAGGGCGGCAAGGCGTATCTCGACCGGCTGCCGATGTTCATGCCGATGGACCTGGCCACGCCGGTGCCCGAACCGACCAACCCGGTCGAGGCGGGGCTCGCCGACCTGTGGGCGCGCACCGTGCCGAGCATGTCGCCGGAGTGGCGGGCCCGGTTCGCCGAGAGCACCGAGCACCTGCTGAACGAATCGCTCTGGGAACTCTCCAACATCGACATCAACCGGATCCCCAACCCCGTCGAGTACATCGAGATGCGGCGGAAGGTGGGCGGTGCGCCCTGGTCGGCCGGGCTGGTCGAGTACGCGACCGGCGCCGAGATCCCGGCGGCCGTCGCCGGCACGCGGGCGCTGCGGGTGCTCAAGGACACCTTCTCCGACGCGGTGCACCTCCGCAACGACCTGTTCTCCTACCAGCGGGAGACGGAGGAGGAAGGCGAGCTGAGCAACGGCGTCCTCGTCCTGGAGACGTTCCTGGACTGCACCACGCAGGAGGCCGCGGACTCGGTCAACGAACTGATCACCTCCCGGCTCCAGCAGTTCGAGAGCACCGTCTTCACCGAACTGCCCACGCTCTTCGCGGACAAGGGCCTGGACGCGGCGTCCTGCGCCGCGGTGCTGGCGTACGCCAAGGGGCTCCAGGACTGGCAGTCCGGCGGGCACGAGTGGCACATGCGGTCCAGCCGGTACATGAACGGGGGCGGGGCGGGGGCGGCCGACCCCTGCGCGCCCTGGTCGCCGTTCGCCCTCGGAGGTCTGGGCACCTCCGCCGCCGACCTGAAGGCCGCCCTGACGACGGCTGCGGCTCTGACGACGGCCGCCGGTCGGCGCGTGCGCCGCCACACCCACACCCCCCACCAGAAGGTCGGGCCCTCCCGACTCCCCGACTTCCACATGCCGTTCAGCGCCACCTGCAGCCCGCACCTGGAGGCGTCCCGGCGCAACGTCGTCACCTGGGCGCACGCCATGGGGCTGCTGCGACCGCAGCCCGGCGTGCCGCACTCCCACATCTGGGACGAGGACGCGCTGGTCCGCTTCGACTTCGCGCTGTACGCGGCCGGCCTGCACCCGGACGCCACCCCGGAACAGCTCGACCTCGGCACCCAGTGGCTGACCTGGGGCACGTACGCGGACGACTACTACCCGGCGGTCTTCGGCCGTACCCGGGACGTCGCAGGCGCTCTCGCCACCACCAGGCGCCTCTCCGCCTTCATGCCCGTCGACGCCTCCGATCCGACCCCCGAACCGGCCAACGCCCTCGAACGCGGTCTCGCTGACCTCTGGGCCCGTACGGCGGGGCCGATGACCCCCGACGCGCGCGCCACGTTCAAGGCGACCGTCGACGAGATGACCGCGAGCTGGCTCTGGGAACTCGACAACCAGGTGCTGCACCGCATCCCGGACCCGGTCGACTACATCGAGATGCGCCGGGCCACCTCCGGCTCCGGCCTCACCATGGCCCTCGGCCGCCTCGGCCACGGCCGGACCGTTCCGCCGGAGATCTACCGCACCGGCCCGATGCGCGCCCTGGAGAACGCCGCCGCCGACTACGCCGGCCTGCTCAACGACGTCTTCTCGTACCAGAAGGAGATCGAGTACGAGGGCGAGGTGCACAACGGCATCCTCGTCGTCCAGAACTTCTTCGACGTCGACTACCCCACCGCGCTGGCCATCGTCCACGACCTGATGACCTCCCGCCTGCGCGAGTTCCAGCACGTCGCCGCCAACCAACTCCCCGTCGTCTACGACGACTTCAACCTCTCCGTCGAGGCCCGCACCGCCCTCGACGGCTACGTCACCGAACTGCAGAACCGGCTCGCCGGCACCCTCACCTGGCACCAGGACTGCCGCCGCTACCGCGAGGAGCACCTGCGGCACCGGCCCGGCACCCCGGGTTGGCGCGCCGAGCCCACGGGGCTGGGGACGTCGGCGGTGCGGCTGGCGCAGACGGTGGGGGCGGGGACGGGGACGGCGGCGACCCGGTTCGTGCCGGGGCAGGAGGCGGTGGGGTTGTTGTGGTGAAGTGGCGGCCGGTGCGCACGAGTTGTCCCCTGCCGCGCCCACGGCCTGGAGGAGGGCGCCTCTCCTGCCAGGCCGTTGCGCTATGGGGTGCGATCAGGTCAGCGCACGGTGACGATCACGTTGTGGGAGACGGCGCCGCCGGCGGTGACGCGGTAGACGGTCCGGCCCTTGTGCGCCGGCTTGATGTGCAGCTGGTACTCGCCGTGCTTCTGGACGGTGGCAGTGACCGGCAGGTTGACCCAACGGCGGTGGTCCTGCTGCTGGAGGCGGACCTTCGAGCCCGGACGGACGCCGGTCACCTTGCCGGTGATGCGGAGCTCCTGCCCGGCCCGGACGTCGCGCTTGTTCGCCGCCGCGGACACGGTGACCTTGGCGGGCTTGCCGACCTTGTGGACCGGGTGGTGGGCGGCTGCCACGAGGGTGCCGGGCGCCGGGGCGGCGACGGCCGCGGCCGTGCTCCCGGCGATGGCTGCGGTGCCGATGACGGCTGCGACGGCGAGGCGGTGAACACGCTTCATGATGTTGTCCTCAGGGGCCTTGCGGGTGCCCGGAGCGGCACCTCTCAGCAACCCCAAACTCCTCTGGAACTCCTGAAGTTGCGGGTGGGAACCCGCTTCACAGCAGACTCTTATGTTCAGAGTCCTCATGTTCAGAGTCTTGCTGTTCCTGGAGCTGACGGACATCCGTACTCGGGCCGGACCCGGTGCGGACTGCACGCGACGATGCTGACGGAGAGGAAGCGGTTGCCGGTCACCCACCAGCCGCCCACGCGGTCCTCACCTGCGGCGAGGGCCCGAACGGTCGCCTGGCGGGCGGCGGGTGGGGCGTAGGTGCCGGTGAAGAGCGCCGCATGCCGTGCGACCTGCTCCGCGTACCAGTCCGCCCCGTCCTCCGGTGTGTGGAGCGTGGCCACGATCCGCGCGGCCGGCTTCAGCAGCCAGTCGGCGCACTCCAGCGGCATGACCTGCGCCGAGCGGAACTCGGGGTGGGCGGGGCGGCGTTGGGCGTCCCCGAGCTTGATGAGGACGTCGCCGTGGCCTAGCCAGAGGTAGGCGTGGTGGTGGGGGGGTGGTCATGGTTCTCCGGGTGGGTGGGCGGCCCCGGGCCCGCCGGGCTCCGGGGCCGGGCCTGTCGGGCCGACAAGGAGGCGGAGGGGTTGGTCGCCCAGTCCCTCAACGCCGAGTCGATGTACACCGAGTGGCGCCACCAAGTGCGCGACGGACTGCGGCAGCTTCAGAATCGCTCGGCGCCGTTGTTCCGTGAGACTCGGCTCTTCCGCGTGTACTCAGCGACCTTGGTGCCGGGACTGCTCCAGACCGAGGGCTACGCGGCGGCTCTGCTGAGCACGATCGCCGATTTCCGCGGGCTCCCGGTGAACGACGGTGCCGAGGAGGCGGCCCGCGTGCAGCGCTCCCGCGTCATCCACGAGACGGGGCGCCGCGTCGTGCTCCTGGTCGAAGAGTCAGTGTTGTACCACCAGGTGGGCAACACCGACGCAATGGCAGCCCAGTTGGGGTACTTGCTGACCGCCGGGGCTCTCCCCGCCGTGTCGCTGGGTGTGATTCCCAAGACGGTTCGGGAGCGAAAGCACTGGCCGATCGAGACATTTCACGTGTACGACGACCGCCTCGTGTCGATCGAACTGGCCTCCGCCCGGGTAAGGATCACCCAGCCTGACGAGATCGCGCTCTATCTCAAGGCATTCGAGCGCCTGCGGGAGATGGCTGTGTACGGCGCCGCGGCGCGGGCGCTCATCGTGCGGTCCATCGAGGCGCTGGGCTGACCCTCGTCCAGGTGGAGATGGCCACAGGAGACGTTCCACGTCTATGACGAAGAGCCGGTGTCGGTGGAAGCCGTCCCGGCGGAGGTGAGCATCACCCATCCCCACGAAATCGCCCTCTACTTCACAGTGTTCGATCGGCTTAGGGAGATGGCCGTGTACGGGTAGCTGGACGCGGACGTCGTCGTCTCATGGGTGACGCTCGCCGTGGACAGCCCGGCGCAGGCGGCCGGGGCGATCGGTGCGGATGCGCGGAGGACGGCCGGTGGGCTGTCCGGGCGGGCGCGGCGGCGGGCGCTGTCCGGGGTGGACGGCGGCGGGCGCATAGGGGCCGTCGCCGTGTTGCACCGGGGGAGGTGTGCGGGCGGGCGTGGGAATGCGGCGCGGTGTGGGGGTACCCCAGACTCCGTCCGGCGGTGGTGGGGCGTGCGGGGGCGCGTTGCCCGGTGCTCGCCGGGGAGGCGGTCGGATTCGTGTGAGGGCGGCGGTCCGCCGCAGGACCGCGCGGCTAGCATCGGTCCTGAGGCCGATCCGGTCCGATCCGGTCAGGTCCGGTCCGAACGAGCTGGGCAACGAGCAGGACACCGGGCAAGGCAACGTACGAGGCAACGGGCAAGGCACCGAGCATGGATGCAGATTCCGCGGCTGCGGGCACTCCGAGCGGTGATGCGGGCAGTCCGAGTGGTGAGGGGATCAGCCTGCGGCAGTTGCTGATGGCGCTGGGGGAGCCGTTGGTGACGTTGCAGGCGGCGCCGGTGGGGCTGGATGTGGTGATCCGGAGTGTGGCGCTGCTGGATCCGGAGGATCCGGCGGTGGCGCGGGCCGGGGAGCTGGTGCTGGCGATCGGGGCGCGCGGGCGGGCGGCGTTTCCGGCGCTGCGGGCCGGGGGGCGGGACGGGGCCGCGGCGGTGGCGGTGAAGCTGGACACGCCGGAGCAGGCGGCGGCGCTGCGGGAGACCGCCGTGGAGGCGGGGGTGGCGCTGCTGTCCGTACGGGCCGACGCGCGCTGGGACCAGGTGGACGCGCTGGCGCGGGCGGCGCTGGAGGACGTGGCGTCGGGGCGCAACGGGGAGGGCGGGGACGAGGGGGACCTGTTCGCCCTGGCGCAGACGACGGCGGTGCTGACCGGGGGGATCGTCAGCATCGAGGACGTGGCGAACCGGGTGCTGGCCTACTCCCGGTCGGCCGACTCCGCGGAGGTCGACGATCTACGGCGGCTGTCGATTCTGGGGTGGCAGGGGCCGGAGCCGTATCTCGCGCGGCTGCGGAAGTGGGGGGTGTTCCAGCGGCTGCGGGCCTCCGACGACGTGATCCAGATCGAGAGCCATCCGGAGCTGGGCATCCGCCGGCGGCTGGCGGTGGCGATCCGGGCCGGGGAGCGGCAGCTGGGGACGATCTGGGTGCAGGAGGGGTCGACGCCGCTGAGCGAGCGGGCGGAGCAGGTGCTGACCGGGGCGGCGCGGGTGGCGGCGCTGCATCTGGTGCGGCGCCGGCGGGAGCTGTCCGCGGATGTGACGCTGACCCGGACGCTGTCGGCGGGGCTGCTGGACGGGAGTACGGGGCCGCAGCCGCTGGCGGCGCATGTGGGGCTGGACGTGGCGCGGCCGGCCGTGGTGCTGGGGTTCTCGTACGGGGCCGCCGGGGCGCCCGAGTCGGAGCTGACCCGGGCCGAGGTCGGCAACCTGATCTCGGTGCACACCGCGGCGCGGCACCGCAGCGCCCTGGTCACCCAGGCCGACGGGCGGATCTATGTGCTGCTGCCGCAGCTGCCGCGGAGCATCGACGTCGGGA
This sequence comes from Streptomyces sp. GS7, assembly GCF_009834125.1. NCBI lineage: Bacteria > Bacillati > Actinomycetota > Actinomycetes > Kitasatosporales > Streptomycetaceae > Streptomyces > Streptomyces sp. GS7. The sequence goes on along the minus strand of NZ_CP047146.1, from coordinate 8,740,912 downwards.
CGTTGCGCGGGTGGGGGCAGGAGATCGCGGACGCGGCGCGGCGCCATCTGGGGCTGGAGCTGCGCGGTTCGGTGGGCTGCGTCGTACCGGGGCTGGGCGGGGTGCCGGAGTCGCGGCGGGAGGCGGACCGGATCCTGGACGCGATGGTGAGCGCGGGGGTCGGCACCACCGTCGCGGCGCTGCCGGACATCCAGGCCGAGGTGCTGGTGAGCGAGGTGCTGGCGCTGATCTCCGCGCATCCGGACCTGCGGGATCCGCGGTTGAGCGCGCTGCTGGCGCACGACCGGCGGCACCAGGGGCGGTTGGCGGAGTCGGTCCTGGCGTATCTGAACGCGTTCGGGGACGTGCGGGCGGCGGCCGAGCATCTGCATGTGCACCCGAACACGCTGCGGTACCGGATCCGGCGGGCGGAGGCGCTGACCGGAATCGATCTGAGCCGGCCGGATCAGCGGCTGCTGGCGATGCTCCAGCTGCGGCTGCCGGGGGAGGGGTGAACGGTGTCGCGCAGTGGTGCCGGGTGGCCCCCCGTACGCCCTGCTCCGCCCCCGTACGCCCGGGCTCCCGGGCGCCGATTCTCCTAGAATGAGCATGGTGTTTGCGCCACTGGGGCAACGGTCTGCAACGGGCTGGCGATGAGATGACCTCGGAGACGGACCGGCCGGAGCGGCCGGGCGACGGGGCGGGCGGCAGGGTGGGCGACGGCGGGGACCGGGCGGCCTGGGACATAACCATGGCGGCCGTGGCCGAACTGGACGCGCGGGGGACGGTGGTCGCCTGGACGCGGGCGGCGGAGCGGCTGCTGGGGTATCCCGCGGGTGAGGTGCTGGGGCACGGAGCGCTGGAGCTGCTCGCCGTGGCGGGCGATGCGGAGCGGGCGGCGGCGGTGGCGCGGTGGTGCCGGGCGGGGGACGGCTGGAGCGGGTCGGTGGCGGTGCGCCACCGGGACGGCCGCGCGGTGCAGCTGGCGGTGCAGGTGTCCCGGGTGGCCGGCATCGCGGAGGCCGGTACGGAAGGTGCCGGTACGGCGGATGACGGTGAGCCCGATGACGGCGCGGGCCGCGGCGGCGAGCGGTGGGCGGTGCTGGCGCTGGAGGAGTGGCGGGTGCCGGGGGGCGGGGTGAACCAGCTGATGCTGGAGCCGTTCCTGGCGCAGGCGCCGGTCGGGATGGCCGTCCTGGACACCGAGCTGCGCTATGTCTGGGTCAACGACGTGCTGGAGCGGCTGATACCGCTGGAGCGGCGGCTGGGGCGGACGGTCGGGGAGGTGCTGCCGCCGGAGGAGGCGGCGGCGTTCGACGAGCGGATGAAGCGGGTGCTGGCGACCGGGGTGCCGGTGATGGACTACGAGTTCCGCAGCCCCACCTACGCGGACCCGACGCAGGAGCGGGCGTATTCCGCGTCGTTCTTCCGGCTGGCCGGCCCGCACCGCCGGAAGGCCGGGATCTGGTACATGGTCATCGACGTCACCGAGCGCTGGCGGGCCCAGGAGCGGCTGGCGCTGCTGAACGACGCCAGCGCCCGGATCGGCAGCACGCTGGACGTGACGCGGACCGCGCAGGAGCTGGCCGACGTGGCGGTGCCGGCGCTGGCCGACTTCGCCGCCGTCGATCTGCTGGACTCGGTGCTCCGCGGCGAGGAGCCGGTGCCGGGGCCGGTCGACAGCACGCCGACGATGCGGCGGTCGGGGCAGCGGTCGGTCCGCGAGGGGTGCCCGGAGGCGGGGCCGGCGGTGGGGGAGGTGGTGCGGCGGGCGCCGTCGTCGGCGGTGGCGCGCTGTCTGCTGTCGGGGGAGCCGGTGGTGGAGTCGCAGCTGGCCGCCGGCAGTTCCTGGATGACCGAGGATCCGCAACGGGCCGATGTCGTCAGGGAGTTCGGGTTCCGGTCGATGATGGTGGCGCCGGTGCGGGCCCGGGGCGTCACGCTCGGCGCGGCGACGTTCGTACGGTCCCGGCGGCTGGGGCCGTTCGCGGCGGACGACGTCCGGCTCGCCGAGGAGCTGGTGGCGCGGGCCGCCGTGTGCATCGACAACGCCCGGCGGTTCACCCGCGAGCGCACCGCGGCCCGGATGATGCAGCGGAGCCTGCTGCCGCACGCGCTGGCCGGCGGTTCCGCGCTGGACGTGGCGTCGTGGTACTACCCGGCGGACGCGCCGAGCGGGGTGGGCGGCGACTGGTTCGACGTCATCCCGCTGTCGGGGGCGCGGGTCGCGCTGGTCGTCGGGGACGTGGTGGGGCACGGTATCGACGCCGCGGCCACCATGGGGCGGCTGCGGACGGCCGTGCGGACGCTGGCCAACCTGGACCTGCCGCCCGACGAACTGCTGGCCAGGCTCGACGACTTGGTCATCGGGCTCATGGAGACCCGGCGGGACGGCGGGTCGGCGGCCGGCGAGGACGACGGCACCCCGGCCACCCCCATGGGGTTCATGGGCGCCACCTGCCTCTACGTCGTCTACGACCCGGTCAGCAGGCGCTGCACGATGGCTCGCGCCGGCCATCTGCCGCCCGCGGTCGTCGCCCCGGACGGCACCGTGGCGTTTCCGGACCTGCCCGCCGGGCCGCCGCTCGGCCTGGGCGCGCTGCCCTTCGAACCGGCCGAACTGGAACTGGCCGAGGGCAGTTTGCTGGCGCTCTACACCAACGGCCTGCTGCAGACCGGCGATCGGGACCTCGGGGTCGGGATGTCCCGGCTGAGCCGGGCCCTGGCGGCGCCCGGGGCGACGCTGGAGGAGGTCGGCCGGAACGCGGTGGCGGCGCTGCTGACCGGGCCGCCGTCCGACGACGCCGCGCTGCTGCTGGCCCGTACGCACGCGCTCGGCACGGGCCAGGTCGCCTCGTGGGATCTGCCCACCGACCCGGCGGTGGTGGCGCGGGCCCGTGCGCTGGCCGGGCGGCAGCTGTCGGTGTGGGGGATGGAGCCGCTGCTGTTCACCACCGAGCTGGTGGTCAGCGAGCTGGTCACCAACGCCATCCGGCACGGCGGCGGGCCGATCACGCTGCGGCTGATCCGCCAGGACGCGGCCCTCATATGTGAGGTGTTCGACACCGGGAGCACGGCACCGCATCTGCGGCACGCGCGGACCACGGACGAGGGCGGGCGCGGGCTGCTGATCGTCGCGCAGCTGACCCGGCGCTGGGGGACGCGGTTCACGGCGAACGGGAAGATCATCTGGGCGGAGCAGGGGCACCGGGACGCGCTGAAGGACGCCGCGGCCGTCGTGCTGTGAGGGCGCGGTCGTGGTGCTGTGGCGCCGCGGTCGTCGTGCCGTGAGGGCGCCGGGGGCGGCGGCGCCCGCCCGCGGCGGGGCGCCGCGCATTGGCCGGTCGGACAGCCCTGGCGGCTGAGTTTGTCGGCCCGCACAAATACCTCGCCGCACGGCGGCACATACGCTTGCGCAAATCCATTCCGGACGTGATGCGGCTCTCACCTCCCCAAAGGAGGCGGAGCACAAAGCGCGGGACACGAGGCCACCGCACCGCGCGGGGCCGACGCCAGGACCGCGCCATCCGAAGACCGTGGCCCCGAATGCCGCCGTTTTCGCGCCTGGCATGCCCCTCCGACGAAGTCATGGATATCGAGATGACCTCACCTCGCCCTGCCCCTGTGGCGTCTCCTCCCACCGACGGCACGCACGGCGGCCCGGCCACACCGGACCCCGGTGCGTCCCCGGGCCTCAAGTCCGGCCTCAAGAACCGCCACCTGTCCATGATCGCCGTCGGCGGCGTGATCGGCGCGGGCCTCTTCGTGGGGTCCGGATCGGGCATCGCCGCGGCCGGCCCCGGCATCCTGCTGTCGTACGCGCTGGTGGGCATGCTGGTCGTCTTCGTGATGCGGATGCTCGGGGAGATGGCCGCGGCCAACCCGACCTCCGGGTCCTTCTCCGCGTACGCGGACCGGGCGCTGGGCCGCTGGGCCGGCTTCTCGATCGGCTGGCTGTACTGGTTCTTCTGGGTCGTGGTGCTCGCCGTCGAGGCGACCGCCGGCGCGGCGATCCTCACCAGCTGGGTCCCGGCCGTCCCGCAGTGGGCCTGGGCGCTGATCGTGATGCTCGTCCTGACCGCCTCGAACCTGGCCTCGGTGGCCTCCTTCGGTGAGTTCGAGTTCTGGTTCGCGGGCATCAAGGTCGTCGCCATCGCCTGCTTCATCGTGCTGGGCGGGCTGGCCATCGCCGGTGTGCTGCCCGGTTCGGGCCACGCCGCGAGCGGCTTCGGCAACCTCACCTCGCACGGCGGCTTCCTGCCGCACGGGCCGAGCGCGATCCTCACCGGTGTCCTGATGGTCGTCTTCTCGTTCATGGGCAGCGAGATCGTCACCCTCGCCGCGGGCGAGTCCGAGGACCCGCGGGGCGCGGTGACCAAGGCCACCAAGAGCGTGATCTGGCGGGTCGGCATCTTCTACCTCGGCTCGATCCTGGTCGTGGTCTCCGTCCTGCCGTGGAACGACCCGTCGATCGTCAAGAAGGGCTCGTACGTCGCCGCCCTGGACGCGATGGGCATCCCGCACGCCGGCCAGTTCATGAACGTCATCGTGCTGACCGCGGTGCTCTCCTGCCTCAACTCCGGCCTCTACACGGCCTCCCGGATGGCGTTCTCGCTGGGGCAGCGCGGCGACGCCCCCCGGTCCTTCGCCCGGACGAGCGCGCGCGGCGTCCCGCAGACGGCGATCCTGGCCTCGGTCGTCTTCGGCTTCGTCGCGGTCGGATTCAACTACCTGTGGCCGAAGACCGTCTTCCAGTTCCTGCTGAACTCGTCGGGCGCGGTCGCGCTCTTCGTCTGGCTCGTCATCTGCTTCTCGCAGCTGCGGATGCGCGGCATCATCCTGCGCGAGAACCCGGAGAAGCTGGTCGTGCGGATGTGGCTGTTCCCGTATCTGACCTGGGTGACGATCGCGATGATCTCGTTCGTGCTGGCGTACATGCTCACCGACGGCAGCGCCGGCGGCGGACGCATCCAGGTGCTGCTGTCGCTGCTGCTCGCGGTGATCGTGGTCGGCATCTCGCTGGTACGCGACCGGCTGGGCGCCCGCGCGAACCGGGACGCCGTCGCCGGCTAGCCGCTGGTCAAACGCCCGCATCCCGTCCCGGTGGAGCCTCGCGCACCACCGGGACGGCGGTGTTCCGGGGGTGCCCACACCGCGTGAACGGCCTTCTACGGCAAGTGAATTGTCGGGATCTATGCCTTTGCCTGAATTTTCACGTATGACCCTTGTTGGGACTATTTGGGCGACGTAGCCTCGGAGATGTCGCGGCCGGAGAGATCCGAATCGCGGACCCGAAACGATGCGGATGGCCGCGGCGAAGCTCCGATCACAGGAGGCGGAGATGGCTTTCCGGGTACTCAACCACGGCGGAGGCTGCGGCGGCTGGGGCGGTTGGCGCTTCGGCGGACGCGGCTACGGCGGACGCGGAGGTTACTTCTTCGGCGGACGCGGCTACGGCGGACGCGGAGGTTACTTCTTCGGCGGACGCGGCTACGGCGGACGCGGAGGCTTCTTCGGCGGACGCGGCGGCCGTGGCGGCCGGTAATGTTCGCACCCCAGAGTTAGAGGCAGGCCCGCGTCTTGGCGCGGGTCCGTCTCATGACCTGGGGCCCGTACCGTCCGTAGTTCCCCGATGACGGATCCGCGGTGACGCGGTGACGTGACGGCCATGCATCTGCGCAGCGCACGCCGCAGTCCAGGGCCGAGGGCGGCCCCCGAACCGCCGCCGACGGCCCAGGGACCCGTGCACCCCGCGCCGGAGGCCGTCCCCCCGGCGCCGGAGACCGTCCCGGCAGCGCCGCAGGCGACCGGCCTGTCGACCGACGCCCCGATCCTCACCCGCCACGTGGGCGCCGCCGAGGCGTTCCGCCGCTTCTGGCCGCTGACGCGGGGCGACCGCAAGTGGATGCTGCTGATCGGCCTGTTCGCCGTCATCGCCGCGCTCGCGGAGACGGTGGCGATCCTGCTCTTCGCCCGCCTCACCGACGGCGCCCTCCAGAAGGGGTCGGTCAGCGCCTTCTGGACCCCGGCGGGCCAGTGGCTCGCGGTGGCCGTCGCCGGCGCCGTGGTGGGTTATCTGGGCGACTCTCTGGCGGCCTGGACCGCGGAGCGCTTCCTGCTGCGCCTGCGGGCCCGCGTCTTCGCCCACCTCCAGACGCTGCCGCCGCACTTCTTCCAGCGCAACCGCCGCGGCGACCTCGTCGAGCGGCTGACCGGCGACATCGACGCCATCGAACACCTCGTGATCTCCGGCCTGCTGGGGGCGTCCACGGCCCTGTTCAGCGCCCTCTTCTACGGCGCCGCGGCGCTCTGGCTGCGGTGGGACCTGGCGCTCGCCACCTTCGTCGCGGCCCCGATCTTCCTCGCCGCCACCCGCCGCTTCACCAACCGGCTGCGCACGGTCTCCCGCCGGGTGCGCGCGGCGGACGGCGCGGTCACCTCCGTCGTGGAGGAGGCGCTCGTCAACGTCGTGCTCACCCAGGCGTACAACCGGCAGCGCGACGAGGAGGCGCGGCTGGCCCGCGAAGCCGGCCGCTTCCTGCGCGCCTGCGTCACCAGCGCCCGGCTCAACGCGCTCTACGGCCAGCTCACCGAGGTCCTGGAGACGATCTGCGTGCTGGCCGTCATCGGCCTGGGCGCCTGGGAGATCTCCCAGGGCCGGATGACACTGGGCCAGCTGCTCGCCTTCGCCGCGTTCATCGGCTACCTCTACCCGCCGATCCGCTCCCTGGGCAGCCTCGGCCTGACCGCCACCGCCGCGACCGCCGCCGCCGACCGGCTGCTGGAGATCCTCGACGCCGACCCCTCCGTCACCGACCCGCCGCCCTGGGCCACCACCCGCCTCGCGCACCGCGCACGGGGCGCGCTACAGGCCGACCGGGTCAGCTTCAGCTACCCCAACTCCCTGCACCGCGCCCTCAGTTCACTCTCCTTCGCCACCGGCCCCGGCGAGTTCCTGGTCGTCACCGGCCCCAGCGGCGCCGGCAAGTCCACCCTGGCGGCCCTCCTGCTGCGCTTCTACGATCCGGACGCCGGCACCATCCGCCTCGACGGAGTCCCCGTCAACCGCCTCCCGCTCGCCCAGCTCCGCAGCAGCATCACGCTGCTGCCGCAGCAGACCCTGGTCCTCCACGACACCGTGGAACACAACATCGCCTGTGGCCGCGACGACCCCGTCCCGACCCACGACGACGTGGTCCGCGCGGCCCGGGCGGCCGACGCCGACTCCTTCATCACCGCCCTCCCCGACGGCTACGACACCGTCATCGCCCCCGCCACCACCGGCCTCTCCGGCGGCCAGCTGCAGCGCATCGCCATCGCCCGCGCGATGCTCCGCGACGCCCCCGTGCTGATCCTCGACGAGCCCACCACCGGCCTCGACACCCTCGCCGCGCAGCGCATCCTGACCCCGCTGCGCCGCCTGGCCGAGGGCCGCACCACCCTCGTCATCACCCACGACCTGGACCTCGCCGCCGACGCCGACCGGGTCCTCGTCCTCAACCGCGGCCGCCTCGTCGAATCCGGCACCCACCGCCAACTCCTCGCCCGCAGCGGCCTGTACGCGACGCTGTTCGCGGCGTACCCGCAGACGCGGGACGGGGCGGTGCACTCCCGCTGACCGGGTCCCGGGCGCCGCGCCCGTCGGCGTCCGGTGTCACCACCCGCCCTGCTCCAGCGACAGCTCGGCCCAGATGATCTTCCCCTCCGGGGTGTAGCGGGTGCCCCAGTTCTGGGTGAGCTGGGAGACGAGGAAGAGGCCGCGGCCGCCCTCGTCCTCGTCGGCGGCGTAGCGCAGGTGCGGGGAGGTGCTGCTGGTGTCGGAGACCTCGCAGATCAGGGTGCGGTCGTAGAGCAGGCGCACATGGATCGGGCCGGTGGCGTAGCGGATGGCGTTGGTGATCAGTTCGCTGATGACCAGCTCGGTGGTGAAGGCCGCCTCCTCCAGGCCCCATACCTCCAGCTGCCCGGTGATCGCGGCCCGGGCGTCCGCGACCGCCGCCGGGTCGGACGGGACGTCCCAGTGCGCGATGCGGTCGGGCCGCAGGACGCGGGTGCGCGCGACGAGCAGGGCGATGTCGTCGCGCTGGCGGTCCGGGAGCAGGGCGGCGAGCACCGCGTCACAGGTCTCGTCGGGCGTCCGGCCGGGATGCGCGAGAGCGGCGGCGAGCGTGCCGAGCCCGCCGCTGATGTCCCGGTTGCGGCCCTCGACGAGGCCGTCGGTGTACAGGGCGAGGCTGCTGCCCTCGGCCAGTTCCAGGTCCACCGCCTCGAACGGCAGACCGCCGAGGCCGAGCGGCGGTCCGGCGGGCAGCTCGGGGAACTCCACGGTGCCGTCGGGGCGGACCAGCGCCGGCAGCAGGTGGCCCGCGCGGGACATGCTGCACACCCCGCTGGACGGGTCGTAGATCGCGTACAGGCAGGTGGCGCCGGTGACCACCGCCTCCTCGTTGCCGGTGGCCGCCTCCTGGTCGATGCGGTTGACCAACTCGTCCAGGTGGCTGAGGAGTTCGTCGGGCGGCAGGTCCAGGGTGGAGAAGTTCTGCACCGCGGTACGCAGCCGGCCCATCGTGGCGGCGGCGTGCAGCCCGTGGCCGACCACGTCCCCGATGACCAGGGCGACCCGGGCGCCCGGCAGCGGGATGACGTCGAACCAGTCGCCGCCCACCCCGGTCTGCGCGGGCAGGTAGCGGTGGGCCAGGTCGAGGGCGTTCTGCTCGGGCAGGCCGCGCGGCAGCAGGCTGTGCTGGAGGGTGACGGCCATGGTGTGCTCGCGGGTGAAGCGGCGCGCGTTGTCGATGCACACGGCGGCCCGCGCCGCCATCTCCTCGGCCAGTGACAGGTCGCCCTCCTCGAAGAGCGGGGTCTCCTGGGTGCGCCAGAAATTGGCGATCCCCAGAAGGACGCCGCGCGCCTGGAGCGGAACGGTGATCAGGGACCGGCAGCCGTGGTTCATCACCTGCCGCAGACGCCCGGAATCCTGGGTGAGCCACTCCTCGGCGGCCTCCAGGTCGGAGACGAGCACGGGCTGCCCGGTGACGAAACCGGCGGCCATCGGCGTGATCGCCGGGTACCGGTGCAGCTCGCCGGCCCGGTAGAGGGGACTGTCGTCGCGGATCCCGGCGACCGCCACACGGCGCAGCTCCGGCGCCTCGTGGTACGCCCCCGAGGGCGGCTCCTCGCCGCTGAGGACGGGCTCCGCGAGGTCGACCGTGGCGTAGTCGGCGAACCAGGTCAGCGCGACCTGGGTCAGCTCCTCGGCGGTGCGCCGCACGTCCAGGGTGGTGCCGATGGCCACGCTCGCCTCGTACAGCAGCCGCAGCCGGCTCTGCGCGGACTCCGCCTTGCCCGCCAGGGCCAGCAGCTCGGTCGAGTCCCGCAGCGTGGCCACGCTGCCGGGCGGGCCGCCCCGGCGGTCGGTGGGCCGGTTGTTCACCGCCAGGAGCCGCTCTCCCACCTGGAGCACCTCGTCGGTCGCCGTCCGCCCGGAGACCAGCAGCTCGGTCGTCCGGGGGGCGAGCCCGAGATCGGTGACCCGGCGGCCCTCCACGTCCGCGGCCAGCCCGAGGAGGCGCCGCGCCTCGTCGTTCGCCAGCACCACCCGCCCGTCCGCGTCGACGATCAGCACCCCCTCGCGTACGGCGTGCAGCACCGCGTCATGGTGCTCGTACATGCGGGTCATCTCCACCGGCCCGAGCCCGTGCGTCTGGCGCCGCAGCCGGCGGCTGGCCAGTGCGGTGCCGGTCGTGGCGAGCGCCAGCGCGGCGGCCCCCGCGGTGAGGACGACCGGCAGCTGCCGGTCGATCGCGCTGCTGACCCGGCTGACCTTGATGCCCGCCGACACCATGCCCACGACCGCGCCCTTGGCGTCCATGACCGGGACCACCACCTGCGCCTCGTGGCCGAGGGGGCCGTACACGCTCTCGGTGGTGATGCGGCCCTGCAGCGACGGCCCGATGGTGCCGACGAAACGCTTCCCGATCTCCTGCGGCTTGGGGTGCGTGTAGCGGATGCCCTGCCGGTTCATGACGACGATGAAGTCGACCCCGCCCTGCTTGCGCGCGGCCTCGGTCAGCGGCTGGAGCACCTTCGAGGGGTCGGGCCCGCGCATGACGTTCACCAGCCCCGGGCTGTGCGCGAACGCCTCCGCCGCGGCGAGCGAGCGGTCCCGCGCCCCCTGGAACCGGTCGCTGCGGGACTGCACCAGCAACGTGACCACCGCCGCCACGACGAGCAGCACCACGATGAGGATCTGGAGCACGAACATCTGTTCGGCGACGCTGCGGGAGCCCGTCACCGACCGCAGCCGCCGCCCTGCCGACGGCGACCACGAAAAGCGGCCGGATTTTCGGGCCATGCCCCATATGTACCCCGTGCGCTGTGCGTCCGATACGCACCACGCCGGGATATCGCATGACTGTACGACGTATCGGGGCCACGCGGGGGCCTGCGGCCGCCCGGGCGTGTGGAACGGGCGGCCGGCCGACCAAGTGGTCGCGATGAGCCCGGCCGGTGCGGCCGGCCCGTCCGTACGGGATGAGCCCGGCCGCCGCGGCCGGCCCCGTCCGTACTGTCCGGCATCGCGGCGCTACTCCCTGTGCGGGGAGGTCGGGGCGTGGAGGCGGGCCGCCCGGCCGGTCGGGAGCACGGTGCCGGCGACCGCGCCCCTCCGCTCTGGCTTGTTCACGGTTTACGTGGCACCCTGCCGGCGCCCGTCCCCGGCGGCCCGCGCGCCCTGCGGCGCCGCGGGCCGCCAGGGGCCGCCGGTGAGCCGATGACGTGGACGTCCCGACGCGGACGTTCCGACCGACAAGGAGACGGCCGTGAGCGAACCCCATGGCGGTGAGCGTGAGACCGCATCGCACGAGGAGATCCTCAGGAAGCAGCACGCGGCCCGCGGCCGGAGCGCCATCGACCGCGCGACGGCCCTCTGCCGCTTCGTGGGGATAGCGGACGACGACGCGCGAGCGGTGCCGACGAGCCCGACCGCGAAGGCGGCCAGCGCGGTGCGCCTGTCGGCCCGGGCGCTCGCGCACGCGTCGGAGCTTCCCCCGGACCCGGCGGCGGACGCCCGTTGTGCGCGAAACGCCGCCGCGGCGGCGGCCGTTGCCGCCAAGGTCGCACAGTCCCACGCGGGCCCCGGCGACCTCGCGGACGCGGCCTACCGCGCCGCCGTCAGCGCCTCCCTGGCCGGCGGATACGCGGCAGGGCAGCCGGCGATGGGCCGCGACGAGGCGCTGAACCGCAAGGCGGACGCGGACGAGGCGGCGGCCGTCGCGGCGGCCGAGGCGGCGGGCTGGATGTAGCTCGACGGCCGGGAGGGGGCGCCGCCGGCGCCGTGCGCGTGCTGGTCATGACGGCGTCCGACCCATCGGGCGGGCCCTAGAAGACGACGGCGTCGAGCGACCAGCACTGCCAGCTCATGGCGAAGAGCGCCGTGGCGGATATCAGCGCCATCATCAGGTTCTGCCCCTGCTCGGCCCAGTCGTGGATCATCAGCACGAGGTAGACCAGGTTCAGGGCGAGGCCGGCCACGAGGGCCGCGGGGGTCAGCAGTCCGGCGATCAGGCCGAGTCCCAGGGCCAGTTCCGCGTAGGCGACCACGTACGCCATCAGCCGTGGGCGGGGCTTCACGACGCGGTCGAAGCCCTTGCGGACCACCGGCCAGCGGTGCTGGTCGGCGATGCCCGCGGCCCAGGTGATGCCGCTGCCGGCGAACCAGCTCTTCTTGTCCTTGTGCCGCCAGCTCTCCAGCCACCACAGCCCGAGGCCGATGCGGAGAACCGCGAACCATTCGGCGCCGGTGAGCCAGATCGTGTGCATACGGGCCGTTCCTCTCAGCTCCGGGGTGGGCGCGGCGGGTGCGGCCGCCGGCATAACTGATGGCTCGTCAGTTCAGCGGAGGGGGTGCGATCGCGCAAGGGGGCGAGTTGCCGGGCTTCCCTTGTGGTTGCAGGGGCGAACCCCTAGCCTCCGCACGAGCAGAACTGATGGTTCGTCAGATTCGGCTTGGCGGGACTCACCGGTACGGGAGTTGGGGGTACGGCGTGACCAGCGGAAAGAGCGGCAGCGGAGAGCTTCCGAAGATCATCAGCGTGGACGATCACGTGATCGAGCCGGCGCATCTCTTCGAGACCTGGCTTCCGGGCAAGTACCGCGACCGGGGCCCGAAGCCCTTCACCGCCGGCATCGGCGAGCTGAAGTACGTGGGCGGCAAGTACCGGTTCACCACGGACCCGGACGGCCAGATCACGGACTGGTGGGAGTACGAGGGGCTGTTGTTCCCGTACAAGCGCATCATCGCGGCCGTCGGCTTCTCCCGCGACGAGATGACCCTCGACGGCATCACCCGGGACCAGATGCGGCGCGGCTGCTGGGACCCCGGGGCGCGGCTGGCGGACATGGACGTCAACCACGTCGAGGCGTCGCTCTGCTTCCCGACCTTCCCGCGCTTCTGCGGCCAGACCTTCGCCGAGGCGCAGGACAAGGAGGTCGGGCTGGCCTGCGTGCGGGCGTACAACGACTGGATGGTGGAGGAGTGGTGCGGGGACAGCGGCGGCCGGCTGATCCCGCTGTGCCTGATCCCGCTCTGGGACGTCGGCCTCGCGGTCGCCGAGATCCGGCGCAACGCCGCCCGCGGCGTCCGGGCGGTCACCTTCAGCGAGATCCCGACCTACCTGGGCCTGCCGTCCATCCACTCCGGCTACTGGGACCCGTTCTTCGCGGTCTGCGAGGAGACCGGGACGGTGGTGAACATGCACATCGGGTCGTCGTCGCAGATGCCGGCCGCCTCCCCGGACGCCCCGCCCGCCGTCCAGGCGTCGCTCTCCTTCAACAACGCCATGGCCTCGATGATGGACTTCCTCTTCAGCGGGGTGCTGGTGAGGTTCCCGCGGCTGAAGCTCGCCTACAGCGAGGGGCAGATGGGCTGGATCCCGTACGCCCTGGAGCGGGCCGACGACGTCTGGGAGGAGCACCGGGCGTGGGGTGGGGTGAAGGACCTGGTCCCCGAGCCGCCGTCGACCTACTACTACCGCCAGATCTTCTGCTGCTTCTTCCGCGACCGGCACGGCATCGAGGCGATCGAGACGGTAGGGGTCGACAACGCGACCTTCGAGACCGACTACCCGCACGTCGACTCGACCTGGCCGCACACCAAGGACGTGGCGGCCGACCACGTGGGCGACCTCCCCCGGGACGTGGCCTACAAGCTTCTGCGCGGCAACGCGATTCGTATGCTGGACCTGCCGTTCGACCGTGATCGGGCGGCTGTCTGACCATCGTCCGGGCCGACGTGGGCCGCGATGGGGTTCCGGGGGCGCGGGCCCTCGGCGCGGCGGTTCGCGGACCCGCTGAGAGGCGATCGGATGAGCGACACCATGAGCGAGGCCCTGGTCACCCTCGGCCGCGGGTATCTGCGGGACGCCCCCGGTGTGCTGGGAAAGGCGGAACTGGCGGAACGGTTCCTGAACGCGCGGCTGCGGGACCGTCCGCGCCGGCGGGTCGTACGGACGCGGTTCGGCGCCCGGATGGCCGTCGACACTCAGGACCTCATCCAGCGCTACATCTACCTGTTCGGCCTCTGGGAGCCGCATCTGACGCACTGGCTCCGGCGCCGGCTGCGCCCCGGCGACACCTTCGTCGACGTCGGCGCCAACATCGGCTACTTCAGCCTGCTGGCCGCACAACTGGTCGGCGAGCGGGGCGGGGTCGTGTCGATCGAGGCGACGCCGGCGTTCCACCGCAGGCTCCGGCGGCACGCCGAGCTGAACGGGCTCACCCGCATCCGCGCGCTCAACGCCGCGGTCTCCGACGCCCCGAGGACGCTGACCTTCATCCTCGCCAGCAACCACAACATGGGTGCGGCCAGCATCGTGCCGTACGAGGGGCCGGCCGAGGCCACGTTCGACGTCGAGGCGTACCCGCTGCCGGACCTGCTCGCACCGGAGGAGGTCGCCGCGGCCCGGGTGATCAAGATCGATGTGGAGGGCGCGGAGGGGGCGGTCGTACGGGGGTTGAAGCCGCTGCTGCCACGGCTGCGGCCGGACGCCGAGATCACGGTGGAGGTCACCCCCGAGCGGATGGAGCGGCTGGGGGACTCGGTCGGGGAGCTGATGGAGACGATGCGGGAGCACGGGTTCCACGCCTACCGGCTGGCGAACAGCTACGCCGCGGGGAGCTACCCGGCGGCGGTGCGCGGGCCGGTGGCCGCCCCGGTGCGCTGGCGGGGGCCGGTCGTCGAGGAGAGCGATCTGGTCTTCTCGCGGGTGGACGCCGAGGAACTGCCGTAGCGGCCGGCGGCGGCTCGTACGCCCGTTACGCGCCGCGCCATCCGGTACCGGTCCCTCCCCTCGTGGGGACCGCTACCGGATGGCACAGGCGACGTCGATCCGCGCCGCGGTGGCGTGGATCGCGGAGGGCCGGATCCGTGGTCGACGTGAGCGGTCCGCGGGGGACCGGCGCCATGGATCCCTCGGCCTCATGAGCCGAGACGTCGCCACCGGGTCATGAACTCCGGAGGCGGTGGCCGAGAACACGTGTGGGGGGCGTGTTTCCGAGTGCTGAGCTGCCGGCCCCTCCGGGTCGTTCCCGGTGAGGTGCCGCTGAGCTGCGATCCTGCCAGCTGCGGGCCCGGCCGAGGAGGTTCCGGTTCCGGGCCCCCTGCTTCGCCGCAGGTCAGCCGGTTAAGGTGACTTTTCCGGTCCGGATGTAACAGGTGCGGGGGAGTAAAGGGGTGGAGACCTTGAGTTCCGACTCAGGGGCACGCACAGCCTTCGCGGAACGTCTTGCGCTGCTCTACAAAGAGGCGGGCAACCCGCCGCTCAAGCAGGTGGCCGAGGCGGTCGTCCGGCTCTCGCGGGTCGACGAACGAGGGCGCCCGGTGCGGGTGTCCGTGCAGCGGATCAGCGACTGGCGGCGAGCCAAGAACGTGCCCGCACAGTTCGCCGCGCTCGCCGCGGTGCTGCACGTCCTGATTCCCCAGGCGCGGCGCCAGCGGCCCGTTCCGGTGTCCGCGGGCCTGTACGACGTGGCCCACTGGCAGCGGCTGTGGGAGCGCGCGGTCGCCGGCCCGGTGGGCGACCGCGCCGCGCCCTCCGGACAGGAGGAGGAAGGCCCGCCGGCCGACGCCCCGGCCGTCCCCGGTGTGTGCCCGTACCGGGGGCTGGCCTCGTACCGCCGGCAGGACGCCCGGTGGTTCTTCGGCCGGGAGCGGAGCACGGAGGCCCTCGTCGCCCAGCTGCGCGCCGCGGAGAAGACGGGCGGCCTGGTCATGCTGGTGGGCGCCTCCGGGGCGGGGAAGTCCTCCCTGCTGAACGCCGGTCTGGTGCCCGCGTTGCAGAGCGGTGCTCTCGGCGACGACGGGGACGGCCAGGGGAGGGAGGTGCTCCAGCTCGTGCCGGGAGGCGACCCCCTCGGGGAGCTGGGCCGCCGGATCCCCGAACTCACCCCCGTCATCACCGCGGCGGCCGAGCAGCCCGGTACCCCGCCCGACCCGCACGCGGTGCGGGAGGCCACCACGGCATGGGCGCGGCGCGGGACGCCGTCCGCCGCCCTTCCGGTCCTGCTCGTGGACCAGTTCGAGGAGGCGTTCACCCTCTGCTCCGACGAGGCGGCCCGCCGTACCTTCATCCAGCTCCTGCACGCCGCCTGCACACCCGCCGACCCGGGCGACCCGGCCCCGGTGCTCGTCATCCTGGGCATACGGGCCGACTTCTACGAGCAGTGCCTCGGCCATCCCGAACTGGCCGACGCCCTCCAGCACCGGCACATGGTGCTGGGACCGCTGACCGCCGCGGAGCTGCGCGAGGCGGTGAACGGCCCGGCCAAGGCCGTGGGCCTGGAACTCGAACCGGGGCTCGCGGAGCTGATCGTCCGTGAAGTGAGCGCCGACGGCCCCGGCGGGGCGCACGACGCGGGGGTGCTGCCGCTGCTCTCCCACGCCCTGCTCGCCACCTGGCAGCGGCGGAAGGCGGGGCGGCTGACGCTGGCCGGATACCGCGCGGCGGGCGGCATCCAGGGGGCGGTGGCGGCGACCGCCGAGCGGGCCTGGTCCGGCCTCGACCCGACGGGGCGCACGGCCGCGCGGCTGCTCCTGCTGAGGCTCGTCCGGCTCGGCGAGGACACCCAGGCCACCCGCCGGCGGGGGACGCGGCGCCAGCTGGCGGAGGAGTCGACCGACCCCGGCAAAACGCAGGAATCGCTCGAAGCGCTGGTGCACGCCCGCCTGGTGACCCTCGACGCGGAGGCCGTGGAGATCACCCATGAAGCGCTGCTGCACGCCTGGCCGCGGCTGCGCGACTGGATCGACGAGGACCGCAACGGCAACCTGCTGCGGCAGCGGCTGGAGGAGGACGGCCGGGCCTGGGAGGGCTCGCACCGCGACCCGTCCCTGCTCTACCGCGGTTCCCGTCTGGAACAGGCCCGCACCTGGGCGGAATCCGCCGGCGACACCTTCCTCACCCGCAGCGCGGTGGAGTTCCTCGCCGCCTCGGTCCGGCTGCGCCGGCGTACGGTCTGGCTCAGCCGCGGCGCGGTGGCGGCGCTGGTCGTCATGGCGATGCTGGCCGCCGGCGCGGCCGTGGTCGCGTGGCAGCAACGGGACGACACCGTCTTCGAGCAGGTGCTCGCCGAAGCCGACCGCGCCCAGTACACCGATCCGTCCCTGTCGGCGCAGCTCGACCTGGTGGCACACCGCCTGCGGCCCGGCGACCAGGGCACCGACAACCGCTTGATCTCGATCGTGAACGCGCCGCTGGCCACGCCGCTGGCGGGCCACACCGGCGCGGTCTACCTCACCTCGTTCAGCCGGAACGGGCGGCTTCTGGCCACCGCCAGCTACGACCGGACCGTCCGGCTGTGGGACGTGTCCGACCGGGCGCGCCCCAAGCCCCTGGGCACGCCCCTCACCGGCCACACGAGCTGGGTGAGCACCGCGGTCTTCAGCCCGGACGGCACCACCCTCGCCAGCGCCTCGGACGACGGCACCATCCGGCTCTGGGACGTACGGGACCCGTACCACCCCCGCCCGCTCGGTGCCCCGGTCACCGGCCACGACGGCACGATCTACCTGCTCGCCTTCAGCCCGGACGGGCACACCCTGGCCGCCGCCGACGAGGACCACACCGTCCGCCTGTGGGACGTGGGCGACCCACGCCGGCCGGCCCCGCTCGGCGCGCCGCTGACCGGCCCCACCGCCGCGGTGCGCTCCGTGGCGTTCAGCCCCGACGGCCGGACGCTGGCGGCCGGCGGCGACGACGCCGCGATCAGGCTGTGGGACGTGGCCGACCGGAACGCTCCCCAGCCGGTCGACACGGTGCTGACCGGCCACACGGCCACCGTGCACTCCGTGGCGTTCAGCCCGGACGGCCGGACGCTCGCCAGCGGCAGCGCGGACAACACCCTCCGCCTCTGGAGCACCGCCGACCCGAGTCACCCGGCGGCGATCGGCGCGCCGCTCACCGCCCACACCGGGCCCCTGTGGTCCGTGGCCTTCAGCCCGGACGGGAACATGCTCGCCGCGGGCAGCGCGGACAGCACCGCGAGCCTGTGGAACGTCAGCGACCCGGCCTACCCGTCGCAGGTCGGCGAGTCCCTCGCCGGCGGCAGCGGCGAGATGTACGCGGTGGGCTTCAGCCCCGACGGGCGGACCCTCGCCACGGGGAGCGGCGACAGCAAGGTCCGGCTGTGGTCCATCCCGACGTCGAACATGGTCGGCCGGATCGGCGCGTTCCGCCCGGACGGCCGGGTGCTCGCCACCGCCGCCCCCGACCGGAAGGTCCGGCTGTGGAACGTGCAGACGCCCGAGCGGCCCGTGGCGCTGGGCGAGCCGTTCCTGCCGGGGCAGGGCAACGTCTACGCGCTGGCGTTCTCCCCCGACGGCCGCACCCTCGCGGTGCGCACGGGAAGCCCGCGCCCCGCGGTGCAGCTGTGGAACGTCACCGACCCGGCCCGGCCGGTCCCCTACGGGCCGCCCCTCCCGCTGCCGATCCGCTTCGCGGGCCCCGACACCGTGGCGTTCAGCCCGGACGGCCGCACCCTGGCCACCGCCTACGACGACTACACCGTCCGGCTGTGGAACATCGAGGACCCGGCCCGCCCCCGTCCGCTCGGCCCCCTCCTCACCGGCCACAAGGGCTATGTCAACACCCTCGTCTTCAGCCCGGACGGCCGGACACTGGCCAGCGGCAGCGCGGACGACGCCATCCGCCTCTGGAACACCGCCGACCCGGCGCACGCCACCCTGCTCGGCACGCCTCTCACCGGCCACCTGGGACCCGTCAACGTGCTCGCCTTCAGCCCGGACGGCCGGACGCTGGCCAGCGGCAGCGCGGACGACACCGTCCGCCTCTGGAACACCGCCGCCCCCGGCAGGGCGACCCGGCTGGGCTCCCCCCTCACCGGCCACACCGAAGAGGTCGTGTCACTGACGTTCAGCAAGGACGGCCGCACCCTGGCGAGCGGCGGCAACGACAACACGGTCCGGTTCTGGAACGTCGCGGCCCCCGACCGGGCCGCCCCCATCGGCCAGGCCGCGAGCCCCAGCGCCAAGACGGGCAACTTCCTGGCGTTCAGCCCCCAGAGCCACATGCTGGGGGTGTCGAGCGGTGCGGGCACCGTCCGGCTGTGGAGCCTGGACACCGACACGGCGATCCGCCGCATCTGCTCCACCACGCGGGGCGTGCTGACGCCGGACAAGTGGCATGAGTACCTGCCCCATCTCTCGTACGAGCCCCCGTGCGACGCGTGACGAAGCCGGGGTCCGGCCCACGCTGGACGTGACCCCGGTCACAACTTCACCCCGCAATGCGGCAGCTGACTCCCGTCACGCAGGCAGCCTTGCTAGGGTTGATCACAGCCCGATCGCTGGTGCATCCCCCGTCGCCAGCGATCGGGCCTTTTTCTGCCCGAACGCCCCTCGCCGCCGCCCGCGAACTCCCCGTCGGGCCACCCCGACCAGGGGACGTACCGGGGCACTCCGGGTCAATCCATGCCGGGATAGCGCCAGTTGAGGTCGGCGAGCCGGCGCGCCCGCGCCTCCACCACCGCCATGCGGGCGGCGCGCTCGGCGGCGTCGGTGTGGGATGCCTGCCCGGTCGCCTGCCCGGGCCACTTCCGGTAGAGGAGGCCCACCTCGGCGGAGAACCAGCCGCGGCTGACGGCGTTCAGCGCCAGGAGCAGCCCGGTGTCCTCGGAGGCCGGGAGGGCCATCCAGCCGCCGAGGGCGAGGAGCAGGTCACGGCGGACGAAGAGGGTCGCCGGGTGGACCTGGGCGAGGAAGTCGTGCGCCTTCCAGAAGTCGAGGACGGCACCGCGCTCGATCGGGCCCGGCTCCGGGTCGCCGTCGAAACCGGCGGTGGAGCCGTCGGGGAGGAGGTCGAGGACGCGGGAGGTCGCCCAGCCGATACCGCGGTCGCCTTCGAGCGCCGCCAGGTCCCGGGCCAGCGTGCCGGGCGGCAACTGGTCGTCCGCGTCCAGGACTTTGACGTACTCGCCGTCCGCCTGCGCGAGGGCGATGGTGCGCGCGACGCCCGGACCGCCGGGGCGGCCCTGCCGGAAGGTCACCCGGGCGTCGTCCGGGACGTACCGGGCGACCTCGCCGCTCGTGCCGTCCTCCTGGATCACCCAGTGCCACTCCCACCCGTCGGGGAGTTCCTGCCGGGTGAGCGATGCGTGGGCGTCCGGCAGAAACCGCGCGGAGGGCGCGTGGACGGCGGTGACGACGATGATGCGCCGGCGCACGGCTCACCACCTTTCCAGGGGAGTGGTGAACAGCAGTTCCGTACGGTCGCCGGGCAGGACGAGGTCGGTGACGTCCACGACGCGGCCGTCGGTGGCGTACGAGGTCTTCCGGAGCACCAGGACGGACGTCCCGGGCGGCAGCTCCAGCTCCTCGGCCTCCTCCGGCATCGGCGGGCGGGCGGTGACGCGCTCCTCGACGCGGTCCAGCTCGATTCCGACGGAATGGAACTGGCTCTGCGTACCCCCCGGCCACGGCTCCTTGGTCTCGTCCAGCAGATCGGGGTTCGACGCGATCATGTCGCGCACCAGGTAGGAGGTCACCAGGCTGAAGGGCGCGCTCTCGGTGGCGTGCCGCGTCCGGTAACTGCGTTCGAGAAGCGCCGCACCCTCGCGCACGCCGAGCGCCGCGGCGAGATCGGCACGCGCCGGTATCTCGCGATAACGGGCCCGGAAGACAAGGTCGTTCACCTTCAGCCCCGTGTCGTGCTCGGTGGCACCGGTCATCGCCCGCTGCGCCACCGGCGCACGGGCCCGGTCCTTCTCCCACTGGTGCCGGAGGTTGGTCCGCCGCGCGAGGGTGCGCTCACGGCGGACGAAGTTGCCGATGCCGTGCCGCTTCTCGATGAGGCCCTCGTCCCGCAGCGCGCGCAGCGCCTCCCGGACGGTCGGCACACTGCGCCCGAACCGCTCGGCGAGCTTCGTCTCCGCCGGCAGCCGGTCGCCGGGCCCGAGCCGACCCGCGCGGATGGCGGTGCGCAGCTCGTCCGCAATCCGCTCGTACGCCACTGCCATGGAAGCTCACCGTTCCGCCGAATACCTCCAGGCTACGACTCCTCATGAGGAGTTGACGACCGCGGGGCTCGCCCCTCCTGGAGGGGCAGTGCGGCGACGAAGCGGGCTCCGGCGGCCGGTGGGGTCTCGCCGAGAGTGAGGGTGCCGTGGTGGTTGTGGGCGATCTCGCGGGCGATGGCCAGGCCGAGGCCGGTACCGCCGCTGGTGCGGTTGCGGGAGGCGTCGAGGCGGGTGAACCGCTCGAAGATCCGCTCGCGGTGCTCGGCGGGAATGCCGGGGCCGTCGTCGCGGACGTCGACCAGGGCGGTGCCGGCGGGGGCGGAGACGGTGACCTGGACGCGGCCGCGGGCGTGCCGCACGGCGTTGTCGAGGAGGTTGCGCAGCAGCCGCTCCAGCTGCCGCGCGTCGCCGTGGACGGTGACGCCGTCGCCCGCCGGGCAGTCGACCTGGACGGAGACGGAGACGGACGCGGGCGCGTGCCGGCGTGCCTGTGCGGCTGCCTTCCGGGCCAGGGCGCCCAGGTCGACGGGGTGGGCGGTCGACGGGGTGCGGTTGTCGAGATCGGCGAGCAGGAGCAGGTCCTCGATGAGCCGCTCCAGGCGTTCGGCGTCGCCGAGGGTGCCGCGGATGACCTCGGGCCAGTTCGTGCGGTCGGGGTAGTGCAGGGCCACTTCGAGGTCGGCTCGCAACGAGGCGAGAGGGGTGCGCAGTTCGTGGGAGGCGTCGGCGGTGAAACGCCGCTGCTGCTCGACGGCCTGTTCCAGCCGGTCCAGGGTGTCGTTGGTGGTGGCCGCCAGGCGCGCGATCTCGTCGTGGCGGGGTGGGACGGGCACGCGCAGGCTCAGGTCACGGCTGGTGATGGTGCGCAGGCGCTGCTGGATGACCTCCACGGGGCGCAGGGCCCGCGAGGCGGTGGTCCACACGATCAGGGCGACCAGGAGGACCGCCGCGGGAAGGCCGACGTACAGCACCTGGTCGACGGTGGCGACGGCCTCCTCGGCCTCCTGGGGGGTGACGAGGATGTGCAGCGTGAGGTTCTCGACAGGGGCGCGCGCCCTGCCGTCGAGCAGGCCCGGGCCGTGGAAGGCCGAGGTCACCACCCTGAAGTCGTGGTCGGAGAGTTCCCTGCTGCCGGCCGGGGCATCGTCGGCAACGGCGCCCAGGTGGAGGTCCTGCTCGATGGGGACGGTCGGTCCCGGCCGGTCGGGGAGCCCGTACAGCGGGGCGGGTACGAAAGGCTGCAGGTCGGGGTCGCCTTCGACGAAACGGCCCGCAGGGTCGACGATCACCCAGGTGTAGGGGGTCTCGAAGAGGACCTGGCCGCTGCCGTAGCCGTACTTGTAGCGCTGCTCGATGACGTCCAGGCTGGCTCTGGCCCGGTTGCGGATGTCGCCCATCTTCGAGGCGTAGACCTCGTGGCGGAGCCACCATGCGCCGGCGGTGAAGGCCAGGGCGGCGGTGAGGGCCGCGGCCAGGGCGGCGCGGAGGCGGATCGGCAGGCCCCTACCGATCATCGTCGACCAGCCGGTAGCCGACGCCGCGCACGGTACGGATGCTGCAGCGGCCGAACGGGATGTCGATCTTGCGGCGCAGCGCCCTGATGTGGACGTCGATGATGTTGCTGGCGGCCTCGTGATGGGCGTCCCAGACCTCTTCCAGCAGGTTGGCGCGGCTCACCACCTCTCCGGCCCGCAGTCCGAGGTAGGCGAGGACGGCGAACTCCTTGGCCGTGAGCTCGATCTCGGTCCCGCCGCGGCGGCACCGGCGGGTGGCCGGGTCGAGGTGCAGGTCCCCGATCTGCACGGCGGGCCGACGCACGGGGCCGCCGCGGCGGATCAGCGCCCGGAGCCGGGCCAGCAGCACCACGTAGGAGAACGGCTTGGCCAGGTAGTCGTCGGCCCCGGTGTCCAGGGCCTCCGCCTCGTCGTACTCACCGTTCTTGGCGGTGAGCATCAGGATCGGGGTGCGGACGTCCTCGCGCCGCAGCCGGTCGCAGACCCGGTACCCGTCCAGGCCGGGAAGCATGATGTCCAGGATGATCGCCTGGTAGGGCTGCTGCCGGGCCATCCACAGGCCGTGGCGGCCGTCATGGCACACGTCGACGGCGTAGCCCTCGCTCTCCAGGCCGCGGCGGAGCACGGAAGCCAGCCGCTCCTCGTCCTCGACCACCAGCACGCGCACTCCGCAATCGTCCCATGGGCGCGCATCCCCACATGAAGATCGCTTCATGCGGCTTCATCGCCGCTTCATGCCCGCCGGCCGACGGTGGACGCCCCCGCCCGCGTCCCGCAGGAGTGCCCGGTGTCCACCCCCGCCCCGTCCCGCCCCCGTCCGTCCACGGACCCGGCGCCGCCCCGCGGCGGTGACACCCACCGACGACACACGACCCGCCCCCACCTCCTGGCGGCACTGTTCCTCGCCGCCTACACCGCGCTGTCGGTCACCAGGCACCTCCAACTCCGGTCCACCGGCTACGACCTGGGCATCTTCGAGCAGGCCGTACGCGCCTACGCCCAGCTGCGCGCCCCCGTCTCCGAGCTCAAGGGCGCCGGCTACAACCTCCTCGGTGACCACTTCCACCCCATCCTGGCCACCCTCGCCCCGCTCTACCGGCTCTTCCCGACCCCGCTGACCCTGCTCACCGCCCAGGCCGCCCTGGTCGCGCTGTCCGTCATCCCGGTCACCCGGCTGGCGATCCGCACCACCACCCCACGGCTCGGCACCGCGATCGGCATCGCCTACGGCCTGTCCTGGGGCCTGCAGAAAGCCGTCGCCTTCGACTTCCACGAGATAGCCTTCGCGGTCCCGCTGCTCGCCTTCTGCCTGGAAAACCTGGCCCTGCGCCGCTGGCGCACCGCCGCCGCCTGGGCGGCGCCACTGGTCCTGGTCAAGGAAGACCTACCGCTGACCGTCACCGCGATCGGCCTGTACCTCCTGCTGTCCGGCCGCCGCCGACTCGGCCTTGCCGTATCGGCCTACGGCGTGCTCTCCGGCCTGCTGATCGTGCTGGTCGTCATCCCGGCCCTCAACCCCGGCGGCCACTACGACTACCTCAACACCGCCACCCAGGCCGCCGGCGATCCGCTCACCCGGCTGCTCCTGCCACCGCGGAAACTCGGCACGCTGCTCGCGCTGCTCGCCCCGACCGCGTTCCTGGCCCTGCGCTCGCCGCTGGTCCTCCTCGCGCTGCCCACACTCGCCTGGCGCTTCTGGTCGACGAACCCGGCGTACTGGGGGCTGGACTACCACTACAGCGCCGTCCTGATGCCCATCGTCTTCCTCGCCTTCGCCGACGCACTGGGCAGGCTGCACCGGCCCGAACCGACCACCCGGATCGTGGCCGTCAGTGTCACGGCGAGCCTGCTGGCTCTCCCCTTCCTCCCCCTGCGGGATCTGGCCGGCCCCGCGTGGCGACCCAGCCCCTGGGCCGGCGCGGTCCGCGAGGTCACGGCCGCCGTACCGGACGGCGCCGAGATCGCCGCCGTCAACCGCCTCGCCCCGCAGCTCACCTCACGGGCCCGCGTCCACCGCTTCCCGCAAGCCCTGGACAGCGGCACCAGGCCGGAGTGGCTGCTGATCAGCGACCCGGCCCGCGGCGGCCTGCCCGACTTCCCCTGGGAGCTGCCCCGCCTGCCGCAGATTCCCTCACTCGGCTACCGATTGGTCCTGGAGCGCTCCGGCATCCAGCTCTACCGGCTCGCCGACCGATGACCGGCCGGCCCCGTCACATCAGCCCCACGATCACGCGTCCGGTGCGGTACTCGGGCGGGCCCGGCGGGAAGTTCCGTCACCGGGCGGTCCGGCCGGAACGGAGTCGGGCCGTGGCCGTCCGTGACGCGGGCCACAGGGCCAACGCAGGCGGCCCGGCACGGCACTTGACGCCGCCCTCCGGCGACCAGGGGCAACAGGGAGCGGAGCGGGGACAGAACGCAGAGCGGAACAGGGGGCAGAACTGAGACCGGACAACGACGAAGGTCCCGACCGGATTCCGGTCGGGACCTTCGTCTGCCCTGCTGGGCGAGTGCGGAGGATACGAGATTCGAACTCGTGAGGGGTTGCCCCCAACACGCTTTCCAAGCGTGCGCCCTAGGCCACTAGGCGAATCCTCCGCCGCAAACAATACAAGACGTCGGGCAGTGCTCGCGAACATGATCCGGAGGAGGAGGGTCGACGGGGAGGTGTGGTCGGGGGCCGGGTCGTTTCCAGGGGGTGGATCCGCTAGTGTGGAGCGCAGCCCCTCACGTGGCGCTATCTGACTGAACTCCCCCAGGGCCGGAAGGCAGCAAGGGTAGGTCGGCTCTGGCGGGTGCGTGGGGGGCGCTTGCGTTTGCGGACGGGGTCTCCCCTGTGCAGGGGAGGAGCCGGAGGTTCGGGGACGGGCCGGTTGTCGGTGGGGCCCGATATCGTCGTATGCGTGTCGTCCCTTGCGCTGTACCGCCGCTACCGCCCCGAGACCTTCGCCGAGGTCATCGGGCAAGAGCACGTGACCGATCCGCTGCAGCAGGCGTTGCGGAACAACCGCGTCAACCACGCCTATCTGTTCAGCGGGCCGCGCGGCTGCGGCAAGACGACGAGCGCGCGGATCCTGGCGCGGTGCCTGAACTGTGAGGAAGGTCCCACTCCCACGCCGTGCGGGAAGTGCCAGTCGTGTGTGGACCTGGCGCGGAACGGCCGGGGCTCGATCGATGTGATCGAGATCGACGCGGCGTCCCACGGCGGTGTCGACGACGCGCGTGAGCTGCGGGAGAAGGCGTTCTTCGGGCCGGCCGGCAGCCGGTACAAGATCTACATCATCGACGAGGCGCACATGGTGACCTCGGCGGGCTTCAACGCCCTGCTGAAGGTCGTCGAGGAGCCGCCGGAGCATCTGAAGTTCATCTTCGCGACGACCGAGCCGGAGAAGGTCATCGGGACGATCCGGTCGCGGACGCATCACTATCCGTTCCGGCTGGTGCCGCCGGGGACGCTGCGGGAGTACCTGGCGGAGGTGTGCGGGCGGGAGGACATCCCGGTCGAGGACGGGGTGCTGCCGCTGGTGGTGCGGGCCGGGGCCGGGTCGGTGCGTGACTCGATGTCGGTGATGGACCAGCTCCTCGCCGGTGCCGGCGCGGACGGTGTGACGTATGCCATGGCGACGGCGCTGCTGGGGTACACGGACGGGTCGCTGCTGGATTCCGTCGTGGAGGCGTTCGCCGCGGGGGACGGGGCGGCGGCCTTCGAGGTCGTCGACCGGGTCATCGAGGGGGGCAACGACCCGCGGCGGTTCGTGGCGGATCTGCTGGAGCGGCTGCGGGACCTGGTGATCCTGGCGGCGGTGCCGGACGCGGCGGAGAAGGGGCTGATCGACGCACCCGCCGATGTCGTGGAGCGGATGACGGCGCAGGCCGCGGTGTTCGGCCCAGGAGAGCTGAGCCGGGCCGCGGATCTGGTGAACGCGGGCCTGACGGAGATGCGCGGCGCGACCTCGCCGCGGCTCCAGCTGGAGCTGATCTGCGCGCGGGTGCTGCTGCCCGCGGCGTACGACGACGAACGATCGGTGCAGGCGCGGCTGGACCGCCTGGAGCGGGGCCTGGGCGCCGGCGCGGTGGCGCTGGGCGGTCCGGCCGGTCCCGGCGGCGGCCTCGGCGGTCCCGGTGGGGGCGGGCCCGTCGGTCCCGGTGGGGCGGTGCTGGAGTCCGGGGGCGGACCCGTGGCCGCGTATGCGCCGGGGCCGGAGGCGCATCCGCCGATGCCGGCCGAGCCGTCCGGTCCCGCCGCGGCGCGGGCCGCGGTGCGCGGGGCGGCGGGCGCGGGTGGTGGCGGCGGTGCCGATGCCGGTCTCGGGGCAGGTGCAGGGGCAGGTGCAGGGGCAGGTACTGCGGTCCCGCCGGCTGCCGCTCCGGGGACGGGTGCGGTGCCGGGTGGTGCGTACGACGGTGGGCAGGCGGCGCCCCAGGGCGGCCCCCAGGGTGGTCCGCAGGGCGGTGCTCCGGGTGGTCCGCAGAGTGGTTCGGCGGCCGGTGGGCGGCCCGGAGCCTGGCCCGGCGCCACGCAGCTGAGTGGTGGCGGTGCCGCGGGCGGGGCGCGGCAGCCCGGCAGCTGGCCGTCGGCCGTGGCGCCGGGGCAGGGAGGTCAGGGCGGTCAGGGAGGCGCGGGAAGCCAGGCGGCGTCCGGTGCTTCCGGGGCCGGTGGCTCCGGTGGGGCGTCCGTGCCGGGTGCGTCCGTGCCGGGTGCCGGGGCGGCGCCCGCGCCCGTGGGGCAGCAGGTTTCCGGCGGTGCGGCGCAGGGGGCCGCGCAGGTGCGGCAGATGTGGCCGCAGATCCTGGACGCGGTGAAGGACCGGCGGCGGTTCACCTGGATCCTGCTGAGCCAGAACGCCCAGGTCTCCGGGTTCGACGGGACGACGCTCCAGATCGGCTTCCCCAACGCCGGGGCCCGGGACAGCTTCGCGAACGGCGGCAGCGAGGAGGTCCTCAAGGACGTGCTGGCCGAGCGGTTCCAGCTCCAGTGGCGGGTCGAGGCGATCGTCGATCCGTCGGGTGGTGCCAGTCCGCCGGCCGGCGGTGCCCGCGGCGGCGGGGGCGGCTTCGGCGGTGCCCCGGCCGCGCCGCAGCAGGCGGCCCCGCAGCCGGCTCCCCAGCCGAGCGCCCCGGCGTCCGAGGCCCCCGGCGGGCAGTACGGGCCGGGCGGTGGCGGAAGCCAGGGCGCGCGGATGGCACGGGAGGCGGTGGCCCCGTCGGCGTCCGCGGGCGGTGGCCAGGGCGGGCCTCCGGTGGAGCCTTCGTACAGCGCGCCGGAGCCGCCGATGGCGATCGAGTACGACATGCCGGCCGAGGACGATCCGGATCTCGTCGACTCGGCGCTCAGCGGTCATGAGCTGATCGTGCGCGAGCTCGGCGCGACGGTCGTCGAGGAGTTCAACAACGAGTGACGCACAGTCACAGGTGAGGGGGAGCGGCAGCGGTGGGTGATCGCGAAGTTTCGCTTCGTACGGGCATATTCGGCCGCATATGACGCGCGGATGACCCGTGTTCGACCGGTCTGCCCGGAGTCGTTGAGGCGCGGGGAGGGCGGGTGTGCGGGAGCTGGGAGGGAGATCCGTGCTCCTCCCTGCGGCGTAGGGCGCGGGGCCCGGGAAACACGTAGGCTCGGGCTACCGCACCAATCGTTGTCGTATGGCAGGAGTCACGTCGTGATCCCCGGTGGTCAGCCCAATATGCAGCAGCTGCTTCAGCAGGCCCAGAAGATGCAGCAGGACCTCGCAGCCGCCCAGCAGGAGCTGGCGGAGACGCCCGTGGAGGGCTCCGCGGGCGGCGGTCTGGTCAAGGCGACGGTGACGGGCTCCGGTGAGCTCCAGGCGCTGGTGATCGACCCGAAGGCGGTCGACACCGACTCCGCGGAGGACACCGCCGAGACCATCGCCGATCTCGTCCTCGCGGCGGTCCGGGACGCCAACGCCAGCGCACAGAAGCTCCAGCAGCAGAAGCTCGGCCCGCTCGCCCAGGGGCTGGGCGGCGGCGGCATCCCCGGCCTCCCCTTCTGAGGAGCAGCCAACTAGCGTACGCAGCACGGCAGAAGAGGGAGAAGACGTTCCGTGTATGAAGGCGTGGTCCAGGATCTGATCGACGAGTTGGGCAGGCTGCCCGGCGTCGGTCCCAAGAGCGCGCAGCGGATCGCCTTCCACATCCTTCAGGCCGAGCCGACCGATGTCCGCCGGCTCGCGAACGCGCTGATGGAGGTCAAGGCGAAGGTCCGGTTCTGCTCCGTGTGCGGCAATGTCGCGCAGGAGGAGCAGTGCCGGGTCTGCCTGGACCCGCGGCGCGATCCGGCGGTCATCTGCGTCGTGGAGGAGCCCAAGGACGTCGTGGCGATCGAGCGGACGCGGGAGTTCCGCGGCCGGTACCACGTCCTCGGCGGGGCGATCAGCCCGATCGAGGGCGTCGGCCCCGACGACCTGCGGATACGGGAACTGCTGGCCAGGCTCGCGGACGGCGCGGTCACCGAGCTGATCCTGGCCACCGACCCGAATCTGGAGGGCGAGGCCACGGCCACGTACCTGGCCCGCATGATCAAGCCGATGGGCCTCACAGTGACGCGACTGGCCAGCGGACTGCCGGTCGGAGGCGATCTGGAGTATGCCGACGAGGTCACGCTCGGGCGGGCCTTCGAAGGGAGGAGACTTCTCGATGTCTGATGCCACGCTGCACAACACGACACAGAACCCGGACGACTTCGCCGTATCGATCTCCGACTCGATCGAGAGTTTCATCGTTGCGGTGACCGAGGTCGCCAAGGGCGACGAGCCGGACAGCGCGGTGCCCTTCCTGCTGCTGGAGATCTCCCAGCTGCTGCTCACCGGCGGCCGGCTGGGGGCCCATGAGGACATCG
Source organism: Streptomyces sp. GS7 (assembly GCF_009834125.1). Classification (NCBI taxonomy): domain Bacteria; kingdom Bacillati; phylum Actinomycetota; class Actinomycetes; order Kitasatosporales; family Streptomycetaceae; genus Streptomyces; species Streptomyces sp. GS7. The sequence continues at coordinate 8,712,037 of NZ_CP047146.1, read as the reverse complement.
TTCCCGACGAGCGGTACGAACCGGACACCGGCCCGGAGCCGGACGTGGACGAGCTGCGCGAGCGGTTCGCACGGCTGCTGGACCCGGTCGACGTGTACTCCGAGGTCTTCGACCCGTATGTGCCGCGCAGCGAGCCGGTGGCCTCGCGGCTCTCCGACGACCTCGCCGACGTCATCACCGACCTGCGGCACGGCCTCGCGCACTACCGCGAGGGCCGGGTCACCGAGGCGCTGTGGTGGTGGCAGTTCTCCTACCTCTCCAACTGGGGCCCGACCGCCTCGGCCGCGCTGCGCGCCCTCCAGTCGCTGGTCGCCCACGTACGCCTCGACCAGCCGCTGGACGCGCTGGACGGCCTGGACACCGACAGCGACGCCAACGGGGACGAGGAGCGGCTGGCCGAGGAGGCCGGCAAGGTCATGGCGGAGGAGATCGCCGCACCGCTGGGGCTGCGCGGGGTGTGAGGGCAGGGTGACCGCCGGTCTCCGGTCGGTGCGCGGGGTGTGACCTGGGTTACGTTCCCGTGTGTCCGGGTGTGGAGCGGGCAGGTGCTCGCCGAGCCGGTGCGACGGTGCACCGCGCGGAGCCGCCGAGGGACGCGGCGTTCACGGTGCTCACCGAGGCGTGATGTCGGTGGGCGGGATGATCGGGATGGTCACAGCGTGGTCTGCGTCTCACCATGTGGTGGTAGCGGGGCGTATGCCGCCCGCTCGTTAGACTGAGCCGACCGCAGTACCCCCGTTTCCGGGGGTCCGGGAGGGACTCCCTCCCGCAGAGACAGTTGCGAGGAGCGCACGTGGGCCTTGTCGTGCAGAAGTACGGCGGCTCATCCGTTGCGGATGCCGAGGGCATCAAGCGCGTTGCCAAGCGAGTCGTCGAAGCCAAGAAGAACGGCCACCAGGTGGTCGTCGTGGTTTCGGCGATGGGCGACACGACGGACGAGCTGATCGATCTCGCTCAGGAGGTGTCCCCGATTCCGTCGGGGCGCGAGTTCGACATGCTGCTGACCGCCGGAGAGCGGATCTCCATGGCCCTGCTGGCGATGGCGATCAAAAACCTCGGCCACGAGGCGCAGTCCTTCACCGGCAGCCAGGCAGGTGTCATCACCGACTCCGTGCACAACAAGGCACGGATCATCGATGTCACGCCGGGCCGTATCCGGGACTCGGTCGACGAGGGCAACATCGCCATCGTCGCCGGCTTCCAGGGCGTGTCCCAGGACAAGAAGGACATCACGACGCTGGGGCGGGGTGGCTCGGACACCACCGCCGTGGCGCTGGCCGCCGCCCTTGACGCCGAGGTCTGTGAGATCTACACCGATGTGGACGGTGTCTTCACCGCCGACCCGCGGGTCGTGAAGAAGGCCCGGAAGATCGACCAGATCTCCTTCGAGGACATGCTGGAGCTGGCCAGCTCCGGCTCCAAGGTGCTGCTGCACCGCTGCGTCGAGTACGCACGCCGTTACAACATCCCGATCCACGTCCGCTCGTCCTTCTCGGGGCTGAAGGGCACGTGGGTCAGCAACGAACCGCAAGGGGACAGGCCGATGGAGCAGGCAATCATCTCGGGCGTCGCGCACGACACCTCCGAGGCGAAGGTCACGGTCGTCGGGGTCCCGGACAAGCCGGGTGAGGCCGCGCGCATCTTCCGCGCCATCGCGGACTCCGAGGTCAACATCGACATGGTCGTCCAGAACGTGTCGGCGGCCACCACCGGGCTGACGGACATCTCCTTCACGCTGCCGAAGGACGAGGGCCGCAAGGCCATCGCGGCGCTGGAGAAGACCCGTGCCGCGGTCGGCTTCGACTCGCTCCGCTACGACGACCAGATCGCCAAGATCTCGCTGGTCGGCGCGGGCATGAAGACCAACCCGGGCGTCACCGCGACGTTCTTCGAGGCGCTGTCCAACGCGGGCGTGAACATCGAGCTCATCTCGACCTCCGAGATCCGCATCTCGGTCGTCACCCGCGCCGATGACGTCAAGGAGGCGGTGCAGGCCGTGCACAGCGCCTTCGGACTCGACACCGAGAGCGACGAAGCCGTCGTCTATGGCGGCACCGGACGATGATTCCGGCCGAGGCGGGCCGCCCGTCCTTCGCTGATGCGGCGAGGGCGGGGGCCCGTGCGGCCGCCAAGCCGGATCTCGCCGTCGTCGGTGCCACCGGCGCCGTCGGCGCGGTCCTGCTCGGGATCCTTTCCGAGCGGGCCGACGTCTGGGGTGAGATCCGGCTGATCGCTTCTCCCCGCTCGGCCGGCCGCAAGCTGACCGTGCGGGGTGAAGAGGTCGAGGTCGTCGGACTGAGCGAGGACGCCTTCGAGGGCATCGACGTCGCGATGTTCGACGTGCCCGACGAGGTCGCCGCGCAGTGGGTGCCGGTCGCGGTGTCCAAGGGCGCGGTCGCGGTGGACAGTTCGGGCGCGTTCCGGATGGACCCGGAGGTGCCGCTGGTGGTGCCCGAGGTCAATGCGTGCGCGGCCCGGATGAGGCCGCGCGGCATCATCGCCAATCCGAACTGCACCACCCTCTCGATGATCGTCGCGCTGGGCGCGCTGCACGCCGAGTACGGGCTGAGCGAGCTGATCGTCTCCTCGTACCAGGCCGCGACGGGGGTCGGGCAGGCCGGCGCCGAGACGCTGCGGGCACAGCTCGCGGCGGTGTCCGGTACGGACCTGGGCACCACGCCGGGCGATGTGCGGCGGGCGGTCGGCGACACCCTGGGGCCGTTCCCGGCGCCGCTCGCGCTCAACGTCGTGCCGTGGGCTGGCTCGCTCCAGGAGGACGGCTGGTCCTCGGAGGAGCTGCGGATCCGCAACGAGTCCCGCAAGATCCTGGGGCTGCCGGACCTTCCGGTCACCGCGACCTGCGTACGGGTCCCGGTGATCACCACGCATTCGCTGGCCGTGCACGCGCGGTTCGAGAACGAGGTCACGGTCGCGGGCGCCCACGAGATACTGGCGGCGGCCCCCGGCGTCGTGCTGAGCGACGACCCGGCGGAGGGCGAGTACCCGACGCCGGCGGATGTGGTGGGGACGGATCCCACCTGGGTGGGCCGGGTGCGGCGGTCGCTGGACGATCCGCGGGTGCTGGAGCTGTTCGTGTGCGGGGACAACCTGCGCAAGGGGGCGGCGCTGAACACGGCGCAGATCGGGGAGCTGGTGGCGGCCGAGCTGGCGGCCGGGGAACCGCGGGCGTAGGGGATGGCCGGTGGGCCGGCGCGGTCGCCGGGCCCGTTGTCCCACGTCGGCCGGACCCGGGACGGGAGTTGGCCGGATGCGGTGTCGTGGCTCAGGACGCCTGGGACATAATTTGTACGTCGTGTGAAGATTTTGTGCGCTGGGCGCTGGTCCGGACCGCTTGAACTGGGCTGATGTCCTGTTCGATCATTCGCTTCCTCGGGTGCTGCAACCGTCGGCCCGTGGGGGGCGTCTCTCCGGCCACCTGCGGGTGGTGCGAAGTGTCCGCGGGTTGTTCCAGGGTCCTGGGTGGCGGGGCGAATACGTCGGGACGATTGGGACATTGGGGAAGAGCTGGTACGCATGAGGGCATTTAACGCATCGTCACAAGCGATGCCTTGCGCGTACAACCCTTTTGGGGGGAAGCGTGTCCAACAGGCGTGGCAGAGGTACTCGGTTTCACCATCGCTCCGGCGGGTGCGGCAGGCGCGGCAGTGCGCCCGCAGCTCCCGCGGGTGTCCGGGGGCATGCCGGTGATCGCCCCCTGGCCCGCCGCGCGCCCCGCGCAGCTTCCTTCTCAGCGTGGGGACACTGACGACGCGATGGCAGCGGGCACCACAGTCGACCACCTCACCGAGACGTATCGCGCGCACTACCGCTCGCTTCTCGGCCTGGCCGCGCTGCTCCTCGACGACACCGCCTCCTGCGAGGACGTCGTCCAGGAAGCCTTCATCCGCGTGCACTCCGCGCGCGGTCGGGTCCGCGACCCCGAGAAAACCCTGGCGTACCTGCGGCAGACCGTCGTCAACCTCTCGCGCTCCGCACTGCGCCGCCGCATCCTCGGGCTCAAGCTGCTGTCCAAGCCGATGCCCGACATGGCGAGCGCCGAGGAGGGCGCGTACGACCTCCTGGAGCGCGACCAGTTGATCCAGGCCATGCGCGGACTGCAGCGCCGCCAGCGCGAGGTACTGGTGCTGCGCTACTTCGCCGATATGACGGAAGCCCAGGTCGCGCAGACGCTGGGCATATCCCTCGGCTCCGTCAAGGCGTACGGGTCGCGCGGTATCGCGGCGCTCCGCGTCGCTATGGAGGCTCCGGCGTGAGTGGAGCAGGAGCCGGGCGCGGTACCGAGCCCGGTAGCACGGACGAGACCGGCCGGGCGGCCGGGAGCGGTGGTGCGCACAGAAACGGCGGTGCGGGCGAGAGCGGCGGCGCGTACGAGAGCGGTGCCGCGTATGAGTGTGGTGCCGCGTATGAGTGTGGCGGCGCGTACGAGAGCGGTGGGGCCGAGCAGGGCGGTCGTGCCGAGCTGGGCGGTCGTGCCGAGCTGGGCGGTGTTGTGGGTGAGGGGGATGGGTCCTCTTCCGGCTCCGGTTCTGGCTCTGGCTCCGGTTCTGGCTCGGGTTTCGACTTCGACTTCGGCTCCGGTTTCGGTTTTGACTTGGGTTCCGGCTCAGGTTCCGGCTCAGGCTCTGCTGACGGGGCTGGTGGTTCGGCCGGCGGTGGCGTCGGCGGTGGGGGCCTCGGTGGACGTGGCCTCGGTGGTGGGGACTTCGGTGGCGAGGGCCTTGGCGGCGAGGACGAGCTGAGACGGTTGTTGCGGTCCCGCGTCGCCGATCTGGAGCCTGCGCCGGACGCGTTGGAGGAGCTGCGGCGCGCGGTCCCGGCCCGTCGTCAGCGGCGGCGGCACGCCCTCGTGGGCGCGGTCGCGGTGCTGCTGCTCGGCGGTACGGCGATCCCGGCGATGGTCCGTGTCGCCGACTTCGGCGACGGCTCCGGGGACCGTTCCACCAACACCGCCAGCAGCCGGCGCGCCGATCACGACACCGCGGGTACACGCGGCGAAGGCCCCGCACAGGCCAGTGCGCGGCCGACCGGCAGCGACGGCCGGAGGCCCGGCAGCGGCCGGACCGCGGCCACGGGGGACCAGGGCGCCGTGACGCCCGGTACGGGCGAGGCCGCCGGCGTCGGTACGCCCGCCCCCGACACGACCATGGACGTCACCTCGCCGGCCTGTGGACGCGACCAGCTCGGCCGGGGGACCAGCACGGTCGGTCCGGCGGACTCCGCGGGGCGGGTCTACGGCGCGTTCCGGGTGGTCAACACGTCCGGTACCGCCTGTTCGGTGCAGGGCGGCGGGACCGTCGAGCTGACCCCGCAGGGTTCCACGAAGTCGGACAAGGTCCATCTCGTCGACCACACGACGGGCGACGACGCCACCGGGCTGCCGGATCCGGCCACGACCCCTGACCAGCTGGTGCTCAAGCCGGGGCAGGCGTACGAGGTCAAGTTCGCCTGGATCCCGGCGGCGGGCGGCGGCAAGACCGGCTGCGTCACGCCGAGACCGTCGCCGACCCCCGACCCGTCCAAGGGGCCCGCGGCGTCCCCGGGCGCCGCCGCGCCGGCCCCCGACGGAGCCGGCGGCGGCCAGGTGGGCAGCGGAGAGAGTTCCGGGGACAAGGGGCCGGCGGCCGGCGGTGTGCTCCTCAGCCACACTCCGGAGTCCGGCGAACCGGTCGCGGCGGACGCCAAGATCGCGGACGCCTGCGCGGGGACGGTGTACCGCACGGCGCCGCTGGCGGCGTCGTAGCGGGGGCTGACTCGGGGGACTCGGGCTGTTCCGGGGGACTGGGGCTGCTTCGTGGCGCCGCTCTGTGGTGGGGGTTGCGGGCGCGTGCGGCGGCTGTCGGTTGCCGGCCGCAGGCTGTGTCGGTCGTCCGTCGTCGGCCGCTGACCATCGGTTGTCGGTTGTCGGTTCTCGGTTGATCGCTGATCGCTGATCGCTGATCGCTGATCGCTGATCGCTGATGGCTGGTCTCTGTTCGCTGGCGGCCGTCATTGGCCGGTCGTCATCGGTGCAGGTCCAGGGGCCCGGAGTCGCGGCGGGGAGGGGGCGGTGCCGCCGCGCGGTGCGGGACCCGTACCGTTGGTGGGGTGTACCGGTTCCTGCTGACCCCGCGGTGGTGGGGAATCAACGTCTTCGCCGTGCTGGCGATCCCCTTCTGCATCTTCATGGGCAGCTGGCAGCTGAGCCGCTTCGACGCCCGGGTCGCCACGCACCAGCAGCAGGAGAACCGATCCGCCCAGGCCAAGACCGCGGCCGCCCGTCCGCTGGACAGCCTGCTGCCCGTCAACCAGGTCACCTCCGGCCGCCAGGCCAGCGCCCGCGGCCAGTACGACAACGCGCACCAACTGCTCGTACCGGGCCGCACGTTGAAGGGCAAGAACGGTGACCAGCAGGGCTTCTACGTTCTGACCCTGCTGCGTACGGACAGCGGCAAGGCCCTCCCGGTCGTACGGGGGTGGCTGCCCGGCGACGCGAGTGTGCCGGCCGATACGGCGAAAGTGCCCGCGCCGCCCAAGGGAGAGGTGACGGTCACCGGCGCGCTGCAGGCGTCCGAGAACCAGGGCACGGACGGGGTGCAGGCCGGCGGCGGTCTGCCGCAGGGGCAGCTCGGCATGATCAGTGCGGCCTCGCTGGTCAACATCGTGCCGTACGGGGTCTACGACGCCTGGATCACGCTCACCGATCCGACGGCCCCGCTGCACGCCGTCCCGCCGGCCGCCGCGGAGGGCAGCGGCCTGGACATGAAGGCGTTCCAGAACCTCGGCTACACCGGCGAGTGGTTCGTCTTCGCGGGGTTCGTCGTCTTCATGTGGTTCCGCCTCGTACGCCGTGAGGCCGAAGCCGCCAAGGACGCGGCCCTCGGCATCCTTCCGGAGGAACCGGCGGGCACCGCGGCGACCCCGGAGGCTTCATCGAACACCGCGGCGCCCCCGGAGGCTTCGTCGAACCGGAAGCCTGCGTCGAACCGGGAGGCTGTGTCGCACCCGGAGGCTGCGGTGACCCCGGGAGCTGCGGCGAACTCGGAGGCTGCGACGGGCGCAGCCCCCGCCCCGGCCGCGGACGCCGAGGCCGATGGGGGCGGGGACGGGGACGGGAAGAAGACCGTGGCCCGTGCCTGAGCCCGTGGCCCGTGCCTGAGCCCGTGGCCCGTGCCTGAGCCCGTGGCCTCACTGACCACTGGGGCCTGACTGATCACTGCGGCCTGGCTGCTGCTGGGGCGAGGCCGATCTCGGGGCGGCTTGGGCCCTGGGGGGCCTCCCCCCCCGCCCCCTCCCCCCGCCCCGCCCCTCCCCCGCTCGGTTCTACTCCTTCGGCTTCATGTGCCTCCGTGCGAAGTCGAGTTCCAGGCGGACCTGCTTGATGCGCTCTTCCACCACCAGGGAGCCGTGGCCCGCGTCGTAGCGGTAGACCTCGTGGGGGTGGCCGCGGCCCTCCAGGCGCTGGACGTAGTTCTCGACCTGCTGGATCGGGCAGCGGGGGTCGTTGACGCCGGCGGAGATGTAGACGGGGGCGCGGACCGCGTCGACGTACGTCAGCGGGGAGGACGCCTCGAAGCGCTCGGGGACCTCTTCCGGGGTGCCGCCCAGGAGTGTGCGGTCCATGGCCTTGAGGGCTTCCATCTCGTCGTTGTAGGCCGTGACGTAGTCCGCCACCGGGACCGCGGCCAGGCCCACCGCCCAGGCGTCCGGCTGGGTGCCCAGGCCCAGCAGCGTCAGATAGCCGCCCCAGGAGCCGCCCGCGAGCACCAGCCGCTCCGGGTCCGCGAGGCCGGAGGCGACCGCCCACTCGCGCACCGCGGCGATGTCCTCCAGCTCGATCAGCCCGACGCGGTGCTTGAGCGCGTCCGTCCAGGCGCGGCCGTAGCCGGTCGAGCCGCGGTAGTTGACGCGGACGACGGCGAAGCCGTGGTCGACCCAGGCGGCCGGTGAGGAGGCGAAGGCGTCGCTGTCGTGCCAGGTCGGGCCGCCGTGGATGTCGAAGACGGTCGGGAAGGGGCCCTTGCCGGGGGGCTGCTGCACCAGGGCGTGGATACGGCCGCCGGGCCCGTCCACCCAGGCGTCGGTCACCGGGACCGATCCGGGGGCCTTCATGCCGGGCGGGTCCAGGACCACGGTGCCGCTCGTCGACCGGACCTCCGAGGGCTGGGCCGCGGACGACCAGAGGAACTCGACAGTGCCGTCCGGTCGGGCCGTCGCGCCGGAGACCGTGCCGGCGGGGGTCTCGACCCGGGTCAGCGCGGGCCCGCCGGTCCGGGTGCCGCCGTCCGCGGTGCCCGGTGCGCCCAGGTCGTAGCGCCACAGCTCGCTGCGGGCCTGGTATTCGTGCTCGATCAGCAGTGCCGATCCGTCCGGATACCAGTCCGCGCCCACGTCGCCGGGCAGGTCGATCTCCAGGGCGGTCTCCACGCCCGTCAGCGGGTCCCAGATCATCGGCTCCCAGCGGCCCCGTCGCTGGTGTCCCACCAGGAGCCGGCTGTCACCGTCCACCGGTGCGAACCCCATCACCGACAGGCCCAGTTCCTCGGTGCCGCCATGGGTGTCGTCCAGCTCGGCGACGGTCGAACCGTCCGGGCGGACGACGCGGAGGGCGGAGTGCATCGCATCGGCGTGCTCGGTGTGCTCCACGGCGATCAGCGAACCGTCGTGGGAGAGGTCGCCGACGCCGGCCGATTCGCGGTGGCGGTAGATCTCCACCGGCGGCTCCCCGGGCCGTACGAGGTGGACCGTCGAGCCGTCCTCGTCCGTGGAGCGGCCGATGACGGCGGTGCCGTCGTGGCCGATGGCCAGACCGCCCGGATACGAGGGGGCGAGCCCCGGCGCGGCCGGTTCGTCCGCGCCGCCCGCGAACGGCTGCCGCATCCACACGCCGAACTCGTCCCCGTCGGTGTCGGAGAACCACCAGATCCACTCGCCGTCCGGCGACAGCGTCCCGTCCGTCGTGCCGTGCGGGCGGTCGGTGGCCTGCCGCTGGCCGCCGGTCGCGCGGTCCCAGGCGTACAGCTCGAAGGTGCCGGTGGCGTTCGAGACGAACAGGGAGCGGTCCGGGGCGTACTCGGCCCACTCCGGCAGCCCGATCCGCGGGGCGCGGAAGCGCTTCTCCCACTCCGGCAGGTCGGCGGCCGGGCCGGTCGAGCCGTCAGCTGCGCCGCCGGCGCCGCCCGGAGCCTTGGCCGCGGGGGTGGCGGCGGAATCGGGGGCGGGCGGGGGCGGATCGGCGGGGGTGCGGCCGGGGCCTGTGGTCTCGTCAGTCATGGGGCCATTCTGCGCCCGCCGCGGAAAATGCGTTGGCGGGGCCGACAGGCTGTGGATAACTTCGCGCTATGCGACAACACACGCCCGATGACTGGCGCGAGGTGAACCGCGCGAGGTGGGACGAGCGGGTGCCTCTCCACATCGCGAGCGATTTCTACGACCAGGACGCATTCCGGCGGACCCGGGACGTCATTCGCGACTTCGAGGCCGCGGAGGTCGGTGACGTCACGGGCCGGAGCCTGCTCCATCTCCAGTGCCACTTCGGCCAGGACACGCTGTCGTGGGCGCATCGCGGAGCAGGCCGCGTCGTCGGTCTGGACTTCTCCGCTCCGGCCGTCGAGGCGGCCCGCGAACTGGCGGCCGAGTTCGGCTACGGCCCGGACCGCGCGTCGTTCGTGGCCGCCGATGTCCATGACGCCGCGGAAGCCGTCCCCGACGCCGCCTACGACATCGTGTACACGGGCATCGGCTCGGTGAACTGGCTTCCGGACCTGGTCCGGTGGGCCGAGACCGCCGCGTCGCTGGTCGCCCCCGGTGGTTTTCTCTACCTCGCCGAATTCCACCCGCTGTGCGATGTGCTGGACGACAGGACCGGATCGCAGGTCGTCCATGACTACTTCCGCCGTGAGGCGTGGGACGAGGACGCTCCCGGCAGCTACACGGACTTCGGTGCGGTGACGGTCCACAACAGGAGCGTCGAATGGCAGCATTCGCTCGGGGACGTCGTCAGCGCGGTGGCGGGTTCCGGACTGCGTATCGAATTCCTGCATGAGCACGACATGACGATGTTTCAGCGGTTCGGCGAACTGCGGCGGGGCGACGACGGGTTCTACCGGTTTCCGGAGGACCGGCCCCGTATCCCGCTGATGTACTCGCTGAAGGCGATCAAACCGCCCGAAGCGCCAAGCTGACCAAAGCGGCCAAGCAGACCTGACGCGGTGTGCGATGCGGCCTCCGACGTGGTCTGCGGTCGGCCGCCAACCTGGTCCGTGATGTGGCCTCCGGCACGGTCTGCGCCGGTGGGGTGCGCTGCGCGGTGCTGCCCGCGATCTGCCCCCGGGGTCACCGGAATTGCTCCGGTGCCCGCCGGTTACTGTGGTGGACGCCCGGTCGGTTTTGTCCGGTCGGCGTCAGCGTGGCAGGGCCGTCAGCAGGGCAGGACGGCGTCGGCCCCGCGGGACCGGCCACGCCGACGGGCGCTCCAGACAACACTTCGGGCGACGGCTCCGAAGGACGACTTCACGGGGGTTCATGTGCGTGTGCGCAGAGGGACGGTCGGTGCCGCGGGGGTGAGCGTGCTCATGCTGCTGGCCGCGGGGTGCGGCGGCGCGTCCGGCGGGAAGGCGGCACCGGGGGCGTCGCCCGCCGTCGTACCCGCCAAGCCGCTCCCGATGGAGTCCGCGGCCCGTGCGGGCACCTGGACCGACACCGACCACAAGCCGCACGCGCTGCAACTCAAGCCCACCCGCCTGGCCCGCGGCGACCAGTCCGACCTCGCGCACATCCGGCTGGACGACGGCCTCAAGGGGAAGGTGCCGTACTACCTCACCTTCTCCTACACCAACACCGGCAAGGACACCGTGAAGGGGCTGTACCCGGAGCGGAACTTCTCGGTCACAGGGGCGGACGGCCAGGCCGGCGAGCAGGTCTCGCTGTTCCGGACCAACCCGTTGGCCACCGACTCCGGGCTGCCGCCCGAGTGCCGGGAGCCGGGGAAGACGCAGCTGGCCGCCGGTGAGACCACGGCCGAGTGCCTGATCTTCATGCTGTCCAAGGGGCAGAAGCCGGCGAACGTCTCCTACAAGGACGACGGCGGAGACACCCTGCTGTGGCAGATCGGCGGCACCCAGGGGGGCGCGGCCGGTGTGCTGCCCGCCAACAAGCCCGCCGACGCGGCCACGACGGACAGCGAACGCCATACGGTCACGGTCCTGGCCACCCCGAAGAGCGTCCGCGCCGGGTCCCTCGACGATCTCAGCCGCTTCGACCTGCACGCGGACCAGAAGAAGCTCATCCCGTACTACGTGACGGTGGAGTACAAGAACACCGGCAAGTACGACCTGCTGCCGAGCATGAACGACAGCCTGACGCTGACCACCGTCAGCGGGCAGCAGGCGCGGAAGTTGATCCTGCTGGACATCGGCGGCCCCGGGGTGACCCAGTGCCCCGAGGCCACCCCCGACAAGATGGTGAAGCCGGGGGCCTCGGTGACCGAGTGCACCATCCACATGCTGCCGAAGGGCGATCCGCCGGCCTCGCTGACCTTCCAGGGGAACGGGGACGGCGCCCAGCCGGTCACCTGGCGGGCGACCCCGGACGGCGCGAAGTAGCAGAAGCAGCGGCGAAGTAGGAGAAGTGGCAGAGGGGCCCGCGGGGTGGAGCGCGGGCCCCTCCGTTCCGCCGGCTCCTCCGTCGGCTTCCTTCGCGACGCCTCCGCTGCCCCTTCGCTAACCCTCCGCGCCCCGCCTGGCCAGCAGCGGTCCGATGTCCGGGGCGTGGCCGACCACCGCGTGGAACGCCTCCATCGGGTCGACGCTGTTGCCCCTGCCGAGCAGTTCGCGGCGGAAGATCTCGCCGCTCTCGCGGACCGTCCGGCCGTTCTCCCGGAACCAGCGCACCGTGTCCGCGTCCAGTACTTCCGCCCAGCGGTAGCCGTAGTAGCCGGCCGCGTAGCCGCCGCCGAAGACATGGGCGAAGTAGCCGGTCCGGTAGCGCGGCGGGATGGCGGGCCGGGCCAGGCCGTGGCGCTCCAGCGCGGCGGCCTCGAACGCCGCGGTGCCGTCCTTGTCCGGCAGTTCGGCGGCGGGGAGGGTGTGCCAGGACCAGTCCAGCAGTGCGGCGGCCAGGTGCTCCACGCTGTCGAAGCCCTCGCCGAACCGTTCCGCCTCGCGCAGCTTGGCCGGCAGCTCGGGCGGCATCGGCTCGCCGGTGCGGTGGTGCCGGGCGTAATGGGCGAGGACCTCGGGCCACTCCGCCCACATCTCGTTGACCTGCGACGGGAATTCGACGAAGTCGCGCGGCACCTTGGTGCCCGCCAGCAGTGGATAGCGGACGTCGGAGAACAGCCCGTGCAGCGCGTGCCCGAACTCGTGGAAGAGCGTGATGACTTCGGGCCAGGTCAGGAGTACGGGGTCGCCGGCCGGCGGCTTGGGGATGTTCAGGTTGTTGACGACCACGGAGCGCTGGTCCAGCAGCCGGGACTGGAGCACCAGCTCGTTCATCCAGGCGCCGCCCCGCTTGGACTCCCGGGCGTGGAAGTCGCCGATGTAGAGGCCGACGGGGCTGCCGTCGGCGTTGTGCACCTCGAAGACCCGGGCGTCCGGGTGGTACGCCACCAGGTCGGGGCGCTCGCTGAAGGTGACACCGTAGACCAGGGTGGCGGCGTGGAAGACGCCGTCGTGCAGGACCCTCTCCAGCTCCAGATAGGGGCGCAGCGCCGCGGCGTCGAGGTCGAACCGCTCCTTTCGGACCCGCTCGGCGTAGTACTGCCAGTCGGCCGCGCGGACCTCCGCCACGCCCGCCGCCTCGGCCAGCGCGGCGCCCTCGCGCTCGGCGTGGGCGAGGGCCGGGCCGGTCAGCCTGCCCAGCATCTCCTCGACGGCGCCGGCCGTACCGGCGGTCTGGTCGGCGACCTGCCAGGCGGCGTGGTGCGGATAGCCCAGCAGCGCGGCGCGCTCGGCGCGCAGCGTGACCACGGCGACGGCGAGCGGGCCGTTGCTGGTGAGGCCGCGCTCCAGGGAGGCGGTGAGCAGCCGCTCGCGCAGCGCCGGGTCCTCCAAGAAGGCGAGCTGGGGCGGGTTGGTGAAGTTGCGCAGGCCGAGCACGTAGTGGCCGTCGTGTCCGAGATCCCGGGCGCTCTGCGCCGCGGCGGCGATGTCGTCCTTCGATAGCCCGGCCAGCTCCTCGGCGCGCTCCACCACCAGCGCGGCCGCCGCGGTGTCGACCCGCAGGTTCCTCCCGAACTCGGTGCACAGGGCGGCGATCTCGGCGTTCAACTCCCTCAGCCGGGCCTGCTGTTCGGGTGCCAGCCGCGCCCCGGCGCGGACCCGCAGGGCGTGGTGGCGCTCCAGCAGCCGCCGCTGCTCACCGTCCAGCCCCAGGTGGTCGCGCTGCTCATGGAGCGTCTCCAGCCGGGCGAACAGGGCGGGGTCGAGGAGTACGGCGTCCTCATGGGCGGACAGCCGCGGGACGATCTCGGCCTCAAGCGCCTGTGTCGCGTCATCGGTGTCCGCATGCGTCTTGTTGAAGAACACCCGCGACACCCGCAACAGCACCGCGCCGCTGCGTTCCAGCGCCTCCACGGTGTTCTCGAACGTCGGGGGCGCGTCGCTGCCCCCGATGGCGGCGACCTCGGCCAGCTGGTCGGCCATACCGCGTTCGAAGGCGGGCAGGAAGTGCTCGTGCCGGATACGGGCGAACGGCGGGAGTTCATAGGGCAGTTCACTCGGCGTGAAGAAAGGGTTCGGCATCAGCGGGGCCGCGTCGGTGGCCGTCGGCGCGGGTACTGCGGAAGCCGGTGGGGAACTCTTCGCAGAAGTCATGACACGCGACACTACGCGGGGGAGCGGGGGCCGGTCCGGCGGTTGTGCACGGCGGTCGGCGACGCATCGCGGGACGCCATGGGGACCCCACCGCGATCACCGCGACAACCGCGACCACCGCGATCACCGCGACCACGGGGACGGAACGGCCGGACCGAACCCGCGGGCCGGGACGGGGCGCCGTCCGTTGCGGCCACCGGGCGCGCCCCGGGGGCAGTACGCCTACGCCTCCGCCCCGGGGCAGTACGGCCCCGGTGTCCGCCTGTCCCCTCCGATGGCGCGCAGCAGCGGCACCTGCGTCGCGAGGACGAACACGCAGAAGAGCGTGATGGGCAGCAGCCCCACCGGGCGCAGCAGCAATGCCGGATCCCGGTGTACCTGCGGCCAGTTGACGATCCAGTTCGCGGCGGCGTCCAGCACCATGACGCCGCCCGCCAGCAGCACGCCGGCCGGCCGCACCCGCCCCACCAGCACGACGAGCAGCGGGTCGAGGACGAGCAGGCAGGCGAAGAACACCCGCAGCGGGAGCGGGGCGAAGGGCGCGTAGCCGTGGATCCCGCCGCGCGCCAGATCGACGATGTGCCAGCACGCTCCCTGGAAGAAGCCGATCCCGTACACCGCGAGCGCTCCGCGCGCCCACGGTGGCTGCTGCCGCCACCGTTCGCGTAACCCAGGTCTCACCGGGCCAACTTACGGCATGCGGCCGCCGGTTGGGGCCGTCAGGCCGGGGGGCGGTCCTCCGGCGGGAGCAGGGTGGCGAGTCCGTCGAGGAGCCATTCCAGGACCTGCTCGAAGGACTGGGGCTCCGGGGCGAGGCGCTGGGGATCGGTGGCCCAGCTGATGAAGTGGGGGTGCTTGCCCGCTGCCGCGATGCGTTCGAGATAGGGGGCCGCGGCGGCCTCCAGGTCGCTGTCGGAGTGGAGTCCGACCCGGGCACGCATGGCCTGCTCCTCCAGCAGCGCGAGCCCGGAACCCAGGACGTGGCCGAGCGCGGTGTTGATGAACCCCATGCGGGTGGTCGCGTCGAGTCCGAGCGGTTCGAGCTCGGCGAGCGCGGTGTCGTAGACGTGGAGGGCGTTGGGGCCCATGGGGGGACGGCTGAAGGCGAGGCGCGCGAACCAGGGGTGGCGCTGCACCGCGTCCCAGCCGGTGCGGCCGAGTCCCTGGAGCGCATGCCGCCAGCCGTGTCCCTGCGGCACGCTGATCTGGCCGTAGACCTGGTCGGTCATGAGATCGACCAGGCCGTCCTTGCTACCGACGTAGCGGTACAGGGCCATGGGGCTGCGTACGCCCAGCCGTGCGGCGAGCGCCCGCATGGTGATCTCGCCGGGCACCTGGTCGTCGGCCAGCTCCACCGCGGCGTTCACGATGCGCTCGCGGCTGAGCTGCTCGGTGGCGCGCGGGGGTGTGGGCTCGTCGAACCACACCAGCCCGCCAGGAACGGTCCGGCGCTCGGAAGAAGTCATGGTGGACTCACTCTAACGTTGGTGTACGTTGTCCACCATGAGTGGACAACGTACACAGACTTCTGAGGTGCTCGTGGTGGGCGGCGGACTGGTCGGCCTCACCACCGCGTTGGTGCTGCGCCACCACGGGGTGGCGGTGACGGTGGTGGAGAAGCGCTCGACCACCTCGCCGCAGCCCAAGGCCCGCCGTTTCCACATACGCAGCATGGAGATCTTCCGGGAACTCGGACTGGCCGAGCTGGTCCACCACGCGGCACGCGATCTCGCCGGCCACGACCGGATGGCCGCGGGACGGACGCTCGCCGAGGCCGAGCAACTGCCGCCGTGGCAACCGGCCGGCCCGAACGGGGGCTTCGCCGACGTCAGCCCGGCGGCCGCCTGCCTGATCGCCCAGGACGTGCTGGAACCGGTGCTGCGCGAGGCCGCGGTCGAAGCCGGGGCCGCGGTGCGCTTCGACACCGAGCTCGTCGCCTTCGAGCAGCACGACGACGAGGTGGCCGCCGACCTCCTCGACCGCGGCGACGGAGGCCGCTCGCGACTGCGGGCGCGCTATCTGGTCGCCGCCGACGGCGCCCGCAGCCCCATACGCCAGGCACTGGGCATCGCCCGCTCGGGCCGCGGCACCCTGGGCGACCCGAGCGTGAACGTCTACTTCCACGCCGATCTCGGCGAGATCGTCCGGGGCCGGGAGTTCAACCTCTGCCAGATCGAGCACCCCGACGCGCCCGGCGCACTGGCATCGGTCGACGGCCGGCGCCGCTGGGTGTTCATGGGCAGCGGCAGCGCCACCGACCGGGACTGGCCCGCCCTGCTCCGCGCCGCCCTCGGCGTGCCCGTCCCGGACCTCGAAGTCCGCAGCGTCCTGCCGTGGCAGGCCGAGATGCTCGTCGCCGACCGCTACACCGCCGGCCGCGTCCACCTGGCCGGCGACGCCGCACACGTCATGCCGCCCTTCGCCGCCAGCGGCGCCAACACCGGCATCGCCGACGCGCACAACCTGGGCTGGAAACTCGCCGCGGTCCTCCGCGGCCACGCGGCACCGGCGCTGCTGGACAGCTACGACGCGGAACGCCGCCCGGCCGGCTGGTTCGCCGCCGACCAGTCAAGTCGCCGCACCCTGAACCTCCGTGACTGGGCGTCGGCTCCCGATCCGGCACTCGCCCACCCCTTCGTACTGACCGCGGGCGGCTTCCAGTACACCGAGGGAGCCCTCTGCAACGACCCGGAGAGGACCGACGACCCCGAACCGATCACCGAATTCAGCCCCGCCGGCCGGGTCGGCACCCGCATTCCCCACCGCTGGCTCGACCGGGCCCGCACCCGGTCGACACTCGACCTCGCCGGACCCGGCTGGGCCCTGCTGACCGGCAGCCGCACCCCGCACCCCACGACCGGACACCCCGGCCTCGCCGTGCACCGCCTCGACGTGGACTTCCTGCCCGCCGGACAGTCCCTGCTCATCAGGCCGGACCACATCATCGCCTGGCGGGGCACGGACTCCGCCGCGGCCACCGAGGCGTTCACCGCGCTGCTGAACGGCCGCAACGGTGCGCCCGAGTTCGCCGGAACCTAGGGCCCGTCCGACGGGCCAGGGCCGGAAAGGCCCTGGCCCACGGCGCGAAGGCACCCACCGGGCGAGCGGCAACGCACCGCGGACCGCAGCCGGCACCACCTCCCGACCGCGAGGGCCGGGGCAGGCGCCCCAAGGCCCGGTACACACGTCAGGGGCCCGCCCCGCCTTCGCGGATCAGGCCCCTGACCAGGTGGCGCCCCTTCGCCCACGGAACGGACCTACGCCCACCACCTCCCCGACCCGAACTCCCGGCCGCAAGCTCACTCCCGGCCGCAAGCCCACTCCCCGCCGCGAGGCCATGCCCTGCCGCGAGGCCATGCCCTGCCGCGAGGACATCCCCCCGCGAGGTCATTCGACGAAGAAGGACCAGAACGGGATCGTGGCGTACCGATGGTCCTCGGGCGTGGGCACGGGCCGGCCGAACTCGTGGTGGAAGTAGTCGACCAGATCGGTGCCGTAGTAAATGATGTCCGTCTGGTGCATCGACAACACCGGCGTACCCGTGCGGTGCGGATCGGCCAGCAGGTACCGGTGCGAGTAGACCGGCGCCATGACCGGGACCTCGGCCAGGTAGGCGCGAGCCGCTTCCAGGGCTTCCTTCGTGCCCGCCGGCCGCGGACTCCAGTCCGGATGCCAGAAGCGGTTGTGCTCGACGTCGAACAGCACTCCCTCCACCGGCCAGGCCAGCCGCTCCGCCAGGTCCTCCGGGTCGCCGTCCCGCCAATCAGGCCAGCTGCGGCTCCCCGTCGGCAGCCCGGCACCCAGCAGCGTCCGGTGCTCCGGAGCGAAACGGAAGCACCACCGCTCCTCGACGCGATCGAGTTCCCGATCACTCATGCCCCGCTCGATCTCGACCCGCTCCGGGAGCAGGGCAAGCAACGCCTCGGCGTCTTCAGGGGTCAGCGGGTTCTCGGGGCTGATCGCGGTCATGTACGGCACGGTAGGACACCCGAGGGCCGGTACGCAGGGAGATTTCGCCGGGACCCCGGCTCGGGAAGCCCGGATGACGCGGACCGGGAACCGGCCGGCCCGCGGTGGAACCATGCCCGCCGCGTGAGCTGCGCCACGGCCCCGAGGGGTGCTGTCCGCGGCGACCCGCAGGCCCGGAGGGGTTCCCCACCTCATCCTGTCGCGAGGGAGGACGGCTCCGGCGCTGCGGCCACGGTGCGTGCCGACTTCCTCCGGGTGCCCCGGATCTCGCCGTTCAAGCGCTCGGAGCGGTTGCCCTGAGCCCAAGTGGCAAGGGGTCGGGAACTCCACAGGGGTTCGCCCCGACTACTGGAGCGGGTGGCGGAGGTTCGTCCGCCGCCGCCGAGTGGATCGTGGAGGGTTTCGATGCGTTCTCGTGTGTGGGGCGGTACGGCGGTCGTCGTGCTCGGCGGCCTGCTGGCGGCAGGTTGCGGCGGCGGGGTGAAGGACGCGTCGGGCGGGGGCACCGGGAAGGCGGGGGAGTCCGCTTCCGGTGGCTACCCGGTGTCCGTCGCCGACTGCATGGGCGCCAAGACCACCTTCTCCGAGGCCCCGAAGAAGATCGTCACCAGCAACGCCTCCAGCCTGGAGTTGCTGCTCCGCCTCGGCGCCGGGGACAAGGTGATCGGCACCGGCTTCCCTCCGGGCAAGGGCACCCTGCCCGGCGCGCTGGACGCGCAGGCGCAGAAGGTCGACGTGCTCGGCCGGAGCGTGATCCCGAAGGAGAAGCTCCTCGGCTCCGGCGCCGACCTGTACATCGACACGTTCGCGGCCATGGGGGGCATGGGCGGCGGAGGGATGGGCGATGTGCCGACCGAGGAGGAGTTCAAGGCGGCCGGGATCAGGCACATCTACCTGAAGTCCACCGCCTGCGCGGCGCGGAGCAAGAGCCCGGTGACGGACCTGTCGGCGGTCGAGGCCGACATCACCTCGCTCGGCGCGGTCACCGGCACGAGCGCCAAGGCGAAGGAACTCGTCGCGGGGATGAAGGAGAAGGTGGGCGCTGTGCAGAAGGCGGTCGGTGGTACGGAGGAGAGCAAGCGGCCGACGTACTTCTTCTTCGACTACGAGGCCGGTACCAAGCAGCCCACCGTCATCTGCAACCGCCAGGTCGCCAACGCGGTGATCACCCTGGCCGGAGCCCGCAACGTCTTCGCCGACTGCGACGGTGACCGCAAGCAGGTCGGCTGGGAGGACGTGATCGCCAAGAACCCGGACTGGATCCAGCTCGGGGTACGCAACCGGGGCAGCGAGGCGGCGAACAAGAAGGCGTTCGACGAGGCGCAGCAGTGGCTGGAGACCAATCCGGCCACCAAGGGCCTGAAGGCGGTCCAGGAAGGCCACTTCCTGCGCATCGGCTCCGAGCAGACCACCATCGCCGGGGTCGGGAACGCCGACACGGTCGAGGCGATCGCCAAGACCCTCTACCCGGGCAAGGTCGGCTAGTCGTGCTCTCCACGCTGTCCGCGTCCCGCCGCAAGGCCACGGACGGGAGCCGGGGCGACGCGAGCCGGGACGACGGGAGCCGGGGCGCGCGCAGTCTGCGCGCCGGACCGCTGGCGCTGGTTCTCGGCGTGGCACTCCTCGTCGCGCTGACGGCCGCGGTTGCCTGGGGGTCGACGTCCATCCCGCCCGGCGAGGTGTGGAGCGTGGTGGGGCGGCGGCTGGCCGGTGAGGGCCCGCGCCCCGGTACGGACGACCTGATCGTGTGGCAGCTGCGGGTCCCGCGTGCGCTGCTGGCCGCGCTCGTGGGTGCCGGGCTCGGCCTCGTCGGTACGGCGGTGCAGGCGCTGGTGCGCAACCCGCTGGCCGACCCGTACATGCTGGGCATCTGCAACGGGGCGTCGCTCGGTGCGGTCGCCGCCATCGTCCTCGGTCTCGGCGCGGGCGGGGCGCTGGGCCTGGGGCTGTCCGGCGCGGCCTTCGTAGGCGCGCTGGCCACGTTCGCCCTGGTGTGGGTCATCGCCCGGCGGGGCGGGGGATTCGCGCCGCTGCGGCTGGTGCTGGCCGGGGTGGCGATCGGCCAGTTCCTGTCCGGCTTCACCAGCTATCTGGTGTTGCAGGCCGGGGACGAACAGCAGACCCGCAGTGTGCTGTTCTGGCTCATGGGCAGCCTGAGCGGCGCGAGTTGGCCGCTGCTGGCGGTGCCCGCCGTCGTGGTTCCGGCCGCCCTGCTGTGGCTGCAGGCGCGCGCCCGGGGGCTGAACGCCCTGCTGATGGGTGACGAGACGGCGGCCGGGCTCGGCGTCAACGTCACCCGGCTGCGCCGGGAGCTGTTCGCGGTGACCAGCGTGGTGACCGGCGTCCTGGTGGCGGTGTCCGGCGCGATCGCCTTCGTCGGCCTGATGGTGCCGCACGCCTGCCGCCTGGTCGTCGGCGGCGACCACCGCCGCCTGCTGCCGCTCTCGGCGCTGTTCGGGGCGCTGCTGCTGGTGGTGGTCGACATCGTCTGCCGTACGGCGATGGCCTCGCAGGAGCTGCCGGTCGGCGTGGTCACCTCGCTCATCGGGGCTCCGGCCCTGCTGTATCTGCTGGACCGGCGACTGTGGAGCGGCAGTTGAGAATCGAGATCGAAGACCTGCACGTCGCCTACGCCGGCCGTACGGTCGTGTCGGGCGCCCGTCTGGTGGCGGCCGAGGGCGAGATCACCGGCCTGGTCGGGCCGAACGGCAGCGGCAAGTCCACGCTCCTGCGCACCGTCTACCGGCATCTGAAGCCCACGGCGGGACGGGTGCTGCTGGCGGGCACCGACCTGCGCGAGCTGTCCGCGGTCCGGTCGGCGCGGCATGTGGCGGCGCTGCCGCAGGAGCGGGGCGGCGACTTCGAGCTGACCGTGCGCGAGGTGGTCGCGATGGGGCGCACGCCGTACAAGCGGGCCTTCGCGGGCGATGACGCCGCCGACCGGGAGATCATCGCCCGTGCCCTCGCCGACGTCGGGATGGAGGCGGCGGCCGGGCGCCGGTTCACGACCCTGTCCGGCGGCGAACGCCAACGTGTCCTGCTGGCCCGCGCGTTCGCCCAGAACCCCGACGTCCTGGTGCTGGACGAGCCGACCAACCACCTCGACATCCGCCATCAGGTCGAACTGCTCGCCCTGCTGCGCACCCAGCGCCGTACGACACTGGTGTCGCTGCACGACCTCAACGCCGCCGCGGCGGTGTGCGACCGGCTGCACGTCCTGAGCGCCGGAGCCGTGGTCGCCTCCGGGCCACCGCGCGATGTCCTCACTCCCGCCCTGCTGGCCGAGGTGTTCGGCGTGCGGGCGGCCGTGGTCGACCATCCGCTCACCGGTGATCCGCTGATCGCTTTCGATCACCAGGCGCCGGTCGGCACGGGGACGGACGCGGCGGTGGAGGTACGCACCGTTCGCACCGGCGGATGAACGAGGCCGGGCAGGAGGGCGGGGGGCTTCCGGTTGCGTACGGATCCGCGGGTGCGGATGTTCAGGGCGACGCCCTCACCTCAGGAGTCGGCCGGGCCGGGCACTGAGTTCCACGGAGTCGCGGGGGAGTGCGGCCGTTCCGCTCGCTGACCGCGGCGCCGCTAACGGAATCCGACCCGCCGTGCTGGTCATCGCAGATAACCAGCCGCCCGGTCACTTTTCTGAGCGGAGCCGGGAACTCCCCCCAGATCCCTCACGACTCCTCAGACGGGGCTGCTGTCGGGCAGTCCCGTCAGGACGATGAGGGGTGGAAGGGTGACACACCACGGTCCCGGTGCGGAACAGCCCGGTCACATACCCGTCGGCGAGGACCGCTGGCCGCTGGTCGCCGTGGCGGGAGTGCTGGCGTTCGTGGCGATGCTCGACATGAACATCGTCAACGTGGCCCTGGCGGACATCGCCGCGGGTCTTCATGTGTCCACCGCGACCGCCCAGTGGGCCCAGCTTGGCTACCAACTTCCCGTCGTGGCCCTGCTGTTGCCCGTCGGCCGGTGGCTCGACGGTGTGGGGCTGCGCTCCGCCGTGCTGACCGCGACCTGCGGATTCGGCCTGTGCAGCGCCCTGGCCGCCGCCGCACCCTGGGCGGCCTGGCTGATCGCCGCCCGCCTCGCGCAGGGTGCGTTCGCGGCGGTGCTGTTCGTGCTGATGCCGGTCCTCGCGGTCCGTTCCGTACGTCCGGAGAAGCGTGGGCGGGCGATGAGCGTGCCCGCCACCCTGGGCCCGCTGGGCGCGGTGACCGGACCGGCCGTGGGCGGGCTGCTGTTGGACCACTTCGGCTGGCACGCGGTCTTCCTGGTCAAGATCCCCTTCTGCGTGCTCGCCCTGGTCGTGGCCTGGAAGGTCATGCCGCGGGACGGCGGGCTGCGCCGGCCCGACCGGCGGTCGGTGGCGGACGCACTGCTGGTGGCCTCGGGTGTCGCGGTTCTGCTGCTGGCGTTGACCCTGGCATCGGGCCGCCCGGCGTGGCTGGTGCTCGCGCTCGCGGCGGTGCCGACGCTCTGGTGGTGGCTGCGCGGCCCGGGTGGCCGGCCGGTGGCCGGTGTACTGCGGGCCACGGGGCTGTTCCGGGCCCACGGCGCGGTGCTGTCCCTCGCGGCCGGATTCGCCGCCATGCACTACGTGGTCGCTCTTCACCTGCAGCGCGACAACGGTGTCAGCGCCACCACGACCGGGCTGACCGTCCTCGCCTTCCCCCTCGGCATGGGCCTGGCCGGGCAGGTCGGCGGACGCCTCGCCGACAGGTACGGTCCCCGGCCGGTCGCGGTCACCGGTGCCGCCGTCACCGCCACCGGCCTGCTTCTGCTGGTCCCGCTGGGCCACGGCTGGTCACCGCTGGACGTGGCCTGGCGGCTCGCGCTGGCGGGCGTGGGCATGGGCCTGAACGGTGGCCCCACCCAGGCCCTGGTCATGGGTGCCGCGCCACGGGACCGGACCGCGACCGTCGGGTCCACGATGCAGCTCGCCCGCACGCTCGGCTTCACTCTCGGGCCCGCCCTGGCCACCGCCGTCTGGGGGCTGGCCGGACCCGACCAGGGCGTGCGGGCGGGGCTCGCGCTGGCCGCCACCGCCGCCTGTCTCGCCGTGCCCCTGATCACCCTGCCCGGCAGGAGACCCGCACCCGTCCCCGAGAAGACGACCGACGCGGCGCCCGCCGCCCGTAACTGACCCTGGAGGCACGCGTATGTGCGGAATCACCGGCTGGGCGTCCTTTCACCGCGACGCCCGCACCCAGGCGCCGGTCATCGAGGCCATGACCGACACCCTCACCCCGCGCGGCCCGGACGCGGGCGGCGTCTGGCTCGGCGAGCACGCAGCGATCGGCCACCGCCGCCTGGCCGTCATCGACCTGGCCGGCGGCGTGCAGCCGATGACCGACCGGCCCGACCAGCCGAACCTCGTTCTCAGCTACAGCGGCGAGGTCTACAACCACCACGAACTGCGGGCCGAACTCCGCGGCCGGGGCCACGACTTCCGCACCCGCAGCGACACCGAGGTGGTACTGCGCGCCTACGCCGAGTGGGGCGAGGAACTCGCCGAGCACCTGGAGGGCATGTTCGCGTTCGCCGTCTGGGACGAGCGTGCTCAGCGGCTGCTGCTGGTACGCGACCGCCTCGGCGTCAAACCGCTGTTCTGGGCCGCCGTCGACGGCGGCCTGGCCTTCGCCTCCGAGCCCAAGGCCCTGTTCGCCCACCCGGAGATACGGCCCCGGGTGGACGCCGACGGGCTGCGGGAGGCGTACAGCCTGCTCTTCAACACCGGGCCGACGGTGTGGTCGGGCGTCCGGGAGGTGGAGCCCGGCGGCCTGCTCGTCCTGGACCGGGACGGCATCCGCGAGCGCCGCTACTGGCAGCTGGAGGCCGACGTCCACGACGACGACCGGGACACGGCGATCGAGCGGATCCGTGCGCGGGTCGGCACGGCCGCCCGCAGCCAACTGGAGGCGGACGTCCCGGTGTGCAGCCTGCTGTCCGGAGGCATCGACTCCACCGTCCTGACCGCACTGCTCGCCGACGAACTCCGGCTGCGCGAAGGCCCGGACGCCCGCATCCGCTCCTACGCCGTCGACTACAGCGACCAGGCCGAGCAGTTCACCGGCGACGTGCTGCGCACCGGTCACGACACGCCGTACGCCACCGAAGCCGGCGCCTTCACCGGCACCGACCACAGCACCGTCGTCCTCGACCCGCACGCCCTGCTCGACCCCGAGCACCGCAAGGCGGTCGTCGTGGCGCGGGACTCGCCGATCGGCGTCGGCGACATGGACACCTCGCTGTACCTGCTGTTCGGCGAGATCCGCACACACTCCACCGTGGCCCTGTCCGGCGAGGCGGCGGACGAGGTCTTCGGCGGCTACCCCTGGTTCCACCATCCGAAGGCACTGGCCGCGGACACCTTCCCGTGGCTGCTCGTCAACGGTGACGACGCCGCGATGCCGCTCAACCCGGAACTCGACCTGCGCATGGCGGAGTTCCGTGCCGACACGTATCGCAGCGCGCTGGCGGCCGTACCGCACCCGGACGGCGAAACCCCCGTCGAGCACCGGCAACGCGAGATGCAGCACCTGTCCCTGACCCGCTGGCTGCGCCAACTCCTCCACCGCAAGGACCGGTTGAGCATGGCCCGGGGCCTGGAGGTCCGCGTCCCCTACTGCGACCACCGCCTCGTCGAGTACGCCTTCGCCACGCCCTGGGCGCACAAGAGCTTCGACGGCCGGGAGAAGAGCCTGCTGCGCGCCGCCGGCACCGGACTCGCGCCCGACTCCGTACTGCACCGGCCCAAGAACCACTACCCGGCCACCCACCACCCCGACTACAACCGCGGCCTCCAGGACCTCGCCCGCGACGCCCTGTCCAGCGAGCAGGTCCGTGCCCTGGCCGACGAGTCCCGCCTCAAGCCCGCTCTCGACATCCCGCCCGACCTGCTGGTGTGGGGCCATCGCCTCCGCCTCGAACGCGTCGTCGACCTGGCCCTGTGGCTGGACCACTACCGGCCCGAACTCGCCCTCTGAGGAGCCCTCGCATGACCATCCAAGAGCCACCCCTGCCGGCCGCGGAGCCGAAGCCCCGGCCCGAGCCGCTGCCCGACCCGGTCCCGCTGTCGGGCTGCCCCTACAAGAGCAACCCCTACCCCCTCTACGAGCGGATGCGCGAGGCCGGCCCCGTCCACCGCGTGCTCTTCCCCAGCGGCGTACACGCCTGGCTCGTCACCGGCTACGACGCAGCCCACGCCGCCCTCAACGACGACCGCCTGGGCAAGAACCACGACCGCGGCAACGACCGCTGGCGCGCCCGCGCCTCGATCATGCCCGAACCCCAGCACTCCCAGCTCCAGGTGCACCTCCTCCACCAGGACCCGCCCAAGCACACCCGCATGCGGCGCTTCGTCACCGATGCCTTCACCCCCCGCCGCATCGAGAGTCTGCGCCCCCGCTTCGAGGAACTCGCCGACGCCCTCATCGACGCACTCCCCGAAACCGGCCCCGCCGACCTCGTCACCGGCTTCGCCGCCCACTTCCCCTTCCAGGTCCTCGCCGAGGTCATAGGCCTCCCGCAGGATCTGGCCGCCCGCTTCGACCGGGACTGGGGCAAGGTCGTCCAGCCCGTCGGCCCCACCGACCCCGGACGCCCGCTCTACGAGGCCCGGCTGCACGGCCTGCAGAGCTACATAGCCGAGGTCGTCGCCCACAAGCGCGAACACTGGGACGACGACCTCCTCAGCCGCCTCGTCGTGGCCCGCGACCGACGCGAACTGTCCCAGGAAGAGCTGGACTCCATGATCTTCCAGCTCCTCGTCGCCGGCCAGGAACCGGTCACCAACCAGATCACCACCGCACTGATCGCCCTCTTCCGCCACCCCGGCCAGCTCGCCCGCCTGCGCGACGAACCCGCCCTGCTGCCCCGCGCAGTCGAGGAACTCCTCCGCTACGACAGCGCCTTCGAGCTGACCACCTGGCGCTTCCTCGACCAGGACGACGACCTGCACGGCACCGAAGTCCCGGCCGGTGACTCCGTGATCGTCTCCCTGTGCGCAGCCAACCGCGACCCGCGCCGCTTCCCCGACCCCGACACCCTCGACCTCGACCGCACCCCCAACCCCCACCTCGCCTTCGGCCACGGCATCCACTTCTGCCCCGGCGCCGCCCTCGCCCGTACCGAACTCCAGATCGCCCTCGGCACCCTGCTCACCCGGCTCCCCGGCCTCCACCTCGCCATCAGGGACGAGGACATCGAGTGGATCCCGGCCGTCCTCGGCCGCGGCACCAACCACCTGCCCGTCGGCTACGACCGACGCCGCTGAGACACCTCTGACACGCCTCGGACACGCCTGTGATGCCGGCTTCCGGCTGAGCGGGTCCGGCCACACAGCCCGACCCGGAGCCGGACCCGGCTGATCCACCACCCCATCCGCCTGACGGCGCCTGGCCGCCCCCACGCCACGGCGCCATGCCGTCATGCCCGCACGCTTCCCGGAGGAACGACATGCCGCCGACAACCACGCCGGACGCTCTCCCCACGAGAATCAGCACCGCGATCCTGAACCTGCTCCTGCCGCACCACCGCACGACCGACCAGGCCCCCGCCTCCGCCGAGAGGTTTCCCCACCAACTGCGCCAGATCGCCGACTTCGTACGCGACGACGCGCCCGTCACCTTCACCCTGCCCGGCTTCCCCTGCAAGTCCCCCAACCGAGCCAAAGTCCTCGGCCACCTCCCCGACCAGGGAGAAAGCCTCTCCCTCGGCTTCCTCAACGCCCTGTGCACCGAGATCGGGCGGATCCACCCGCCCGGCGCCCGCATGGTCATCTGCTCCGACGGCCACGCCTTCGGCGACCTCATACGCGTCCCCGACAAGCACATCGACGCCTACGCCGACGAACTCCGCACCCTCATAGGTCGATTCGGCCTGACGCGACTGTCCGTATTCGACCTGCGCGACGTGTTCGGCGACCTCCCGCACGACACCAAACGCGCCCACCTCCACAAGAGCTACGCCCCCACCCTGGACGCCCTGCGCGCCGAGGTCCGTGCCGACGACAACACCCTCGCCCTCTACCGGGGCATCACCCGCTTCCTCGTCGAGGACACCGCCGACTGGACTGGCACCCGCTCCGCCCTCCAACGCGAGTGCCGGCAGCGCGCGTACGGCGTCATCCAGCGCAGCCGCGCCTGGGGCGACCTGATCGCCGACCACCACCCCCGCTCCGTACGCCTGTCCATCCACCCCCAGCCCGTCGGCGCCCTCAAGTTCGGCATCCGCCTGCTGGACGCGCCCGATGCCTGGACCACCCCCTGGCACTCGACGGCCTTGCGCCGCGCCGACGGCACCTGGACTCTCATGCCCCGGGCCAAGGCCGCTGAGCGGGGCCGCCTGATCGAGTGCGACGGCCGGCCCAGCCACTTCGACCAGGGCTGACGGGACTGACCGGACCGGCTGAACCATGACGCGGTATGCCGTCCTGGAGCCCGGTCGCGGGCGGCGGCGTCCAGTGATCGTCCGCAGACGGGATCGGCGAGTGGGCCTCAACGATCAAGCTGACGTTGATCGTTTGGACATGCCGCGGTCGGTATTCGGCCACCCCCTGTCCGAAAGCCTCTGGGTCCCTTGTCATGATGTCGGCGCCATGCCTGTCACCACTGCTGTGCGATATGTCCGGGCCGCGGTGTTCGCCGCGGTCTGCGTCGTGCTGTCCGCGGCAGGGCATGCCGTGATGTCCGGTCCGGCGATACCGGGGTGGGCGCTGGTGGCAGCCACGGTGACGGTGTTCGGGTGCGCTGCGCTGGCTGCCGGCCGTGAGCGGTCCCTGCCGGTCATCGCCGGCGGTGTACTCGCCTGCCAGGGCGGTCTGCACCTGTTCTTCTCTCGGGCGCAGGGGATCGCGGTACCTGCTCATGCCCCGGGCAAGGCCGCGGCCTGGGCGGATCTGCTGCTGTGCGGTCACTCGGGCCCGGCAGGTTCGACGCCCCTTCCTGTCGGGTCGATGCGGCAGGTCGTGCGGGCTGCGGGCATGGACTGGAACAGCCCGCCCGTGCACCAGCCCGCCGGGGGTATGACTCGCGGTGGTTCCAGGGCCGACGCCGTGCACTCCATGGCGGGCATGCACCCCATGCCCGCCATGCAGCATGCCGGCGTCGGCATGCTGGCGGCGCACCTCCTGGCGGGGCTGGTGTGCGGCTGGTGGCTGCACCGCGGTGAGCGTGCGCTGTTCGCACTGCTCGCGGCTCTGGCCGCCGCTGCCGACCGGTCGCTGCACCGGCTGCTGCATCTGCTCCTCGTAGGCGTAACGGTGCCCGTTGCGCACGTCGGGCCCCGGCGGGTCCGTCGTCGGGCCACGGCTGAGCAGCCGCACCTGGCGGTGGTCCGGCACACGGTCATTCGCCGCGGCCCTCCGTTGTCCTTCTCGTACTGATCACCGCGTGGTGTGCGGGCTCCGTAGGCCGGGGCCTGTGCTTCGCCGTGCTCTGCGCGGCGGACACGCGGCATCCCGGACGGCGTCCCGGTACGCCCGTCCGCTGACCGGCGGCCGTAGTCGTATCTGTATCCGTGCTCGCGGCCGTCCGGATTCCCGCTGCGATCACCCGTGGTCGGCGCTGCCCGGCCGCCGGGTACGACGAAAGACGACGTGCGACGACGCACGCCCCGAGCGTGCCCGGGGACAGGCCGGACCACGCCGGGATCTCCGTGCTGGTCATCCTTCCCCTGGACCGGTCGATGATCCGCCGGATCGCCCCGCTGCGCCGCCTCTTCGGCTCAGCGACAGGCCGTGAGTCGAGCAACAAGCCGTGAGAGGAGGCGAGACGAAGGTTTTGCGAATGTGGACAAGGGGCCGGTACGCACTCCGGCCTGAAGGAGAGAATCCAGCCGTCATGCATGCATCCCCGGCGCTGCGGATCCTGCGCGCCGCGGTGTTCGCCGCGGTGTGCCTGACGCTGTCCGCCGCCGGCCACCAGCTCGCGGTGGGCTCGGCGCCACCGGCGTGGGTGGACGGGGCCGGGTTCCTCGCCGTCCTCGTTCCGGGCTATCTGCTGGGCGCCCGGGAGCGGTCGCTGCCGGGGATCGGCGGCGCCATGCTCACCACCCAGGGCGGGCTGCACCTGGCCTTCGACGCCGCCCAGGCCCCGGCACGGCGCCTGACTGCGGCCGGCATGCCGATGGGCATGCAGCCGATGGGCATGCACGCGACGCGGATGATGGCGCACCCCCACTCGATGAGTGCCCACGCCGTCGTGGCACACACGGCGGCGGCCCTGCTCGCGTCCTGGTGGCTGCGGCGAGGCGAAGCAGCGCTGTGGTCCCTGCTGCGCAGGGCCGTCGCGCTGGTGCCGGGGCTGCTGGCCTGGTGGGGCGCCCGCACGGGCCAACTGCCCACTCTCGCCCACGCGGTCGCCCCCGGCGGGCGGACGGCCGGGCACCGGCCCCTACGCCAAGTACTGCTGCGCCACGCGGTTTTGCGTCGCGGCCCACCGCTTCCGGACCCGTACCGAGTTCTGTCCGGGTGAGCCGTTCAGCCGTTCAGCCGTTCAGCCGTTCCCGGCAACGGCCTGCTCACCCACACCTCCCGCATTCCTCCCGGCGGCCGATCACCGCGCCAGCCGATTACCAGTACGGAGTCCCCCGTGTCCCCGAAGCACACCACCCTCCGGCGCGCTCTGCGCCGTACCACCCTCGTCACCACCCTCACCGCGGCCGGGCTGCTCACCGCCGCGGGCTCGGCCTTCGCACACGTGACGGTCCACCCCGGCAGCTACCCGAAGGGCGCCACCGACGGCACCCTCACCTTCCGGGTCCCCAACGAGGAGGACAACGCCGACACCACGCAGGTCCAGGTCTTCCTGCCCACGGACCACCCCATCCCCTCGGTGCTCGTCACCCCTGAGCCCGGCTGGACCGCGGAGGTGAAGACCACCAAGCTGAAGAACCCGATCAAGACGGACGACGGCACCATCAACGAAGCCGTCTCGCAGATCACCTGGACCAAGGGCAAGATCGAGCCCGGCCAGTACCAGGACTTCAGCGTCGCCTTCGGCCAACTCCCCGACGACACCGACCAACTGGCCTTGAAGACGCTCCAGACCTACTCCGACGGCAAGGTCGTGCGCTGGATCGAGGAGCCGAAGGCCGGTCAGGCGGAGCCGGAGAACCCGGCACCGGTGCTGCACCTCACCAAGGCCGCAGACGAAGCCGCCCCCTCCGCCTCCGCTTCCGCGGCTCCCAAGGCTTCCGCTGCCGCCGCCGGCGACTCCACCACCCGGGCCCTGGGCATCGCGGGCCTGATCGCGGGCGTCCTGGGTATCGGAACGGCCGCCGTCGCCCTCTACCGCAGCCGCCCGGCCCGCCCGTAACACCCGTAACGCCCGTAGCCAATCGGGATACCGGGCAGCAGACCCTGGTGGGGCGGACGGAGCGCCACCGCCCCACCAGGGTCTCCGGTACAGGCAACTCAGGCTCGGACGACGACGAAACCTCAGGCAGGCGGCGGCATTGATCGGTCAGCTCAGGTCAGTTGGGCAACCCGACCGTCGCCGCCCCGGTAATCGCCGCCGTGGCGGTCTGGTCCTGGCGGACGGTCAAGCAGCGCCACGGTCACCGAGATGTACCGTGCTCTCACCCTCCCGAGCGGGCGGCGCGGCTGGCACGATGGCCGACATGACTGCCGGGTCGGTTTCACGCGCTGTGCGCGCCGCGATCTTCGCGGTGGTGTGCGTGACGACCGCGGCTCTGGGGCACGCGTTGATGTCCGCGCGGCCCTTGCCCTGGTCGACTCTGGTTGCCGCGCTCGGCATTACGGGCTGGGCGGCCTGGTGGCTGACAGGGCGGGAGCGCGGCGTACTCGTCGTCACCGGTTCCACCGTGGTTGCTCAGCTCGGTCTGCACTCCCTGTTCAGCCTGGCGCAGGCGTGCCGGGCCGGTACGACCGCCGAGATCGTGTCCGAAAGGCTGTGGAGCGTAAGGGCGTTGGGCGGTGCGTCGGGCGGCGGCCCGGCGCCTGAGTCGCAGGCGCCGGCGGCCCGGATGCTGCACCAGGCCGGCCTCGGCCCGGGGGCCACCCACGCGTCCCCACCGACGCCGATGGACGGCATGCCCGGGATGAGCGGTACGGCGGGCATGGACGGCATGCCCTCCACCTCTGCCGCGCATGTGGACTATATGGGCCATCTGGCCACCACCATGCACGGCGATATGAGCACGAGTCAGATGCAGTCGATGCACTCCGGCCACGGGGCGCTCGGCATGTTCCTCGCCCACGCGCTGGCCGCGCTGGTATGCGGGCTGTGGATGTGGCGCGGCGAGGCGGCGGCTTTCCGGCTCGCCCGCAGCATGGCCGCGGTGTTGTTCGCGCCCTTGCTGCACGTCCTGACGACGCTGGGGTGGATCGGCCGGAAGCCGCCCGCGCGCCCGGTGGCCGCCGCGGGGCACGTCGTGCGCCTACGCGGGGTGCTCCTGCAATACGCCGTCTCCCGCCGGGGCCCGCCCGGGCACGCCATCCGCTGCTGACCGCTCGTCCTGGAACTTTCCCGGCACCGGCCGGGATTCTGCAATGCCGTCATCGACGCCGTTGATGCGAATGTCGCCGATGACGCAATGCTGTCGATGCCGTCCGGGATCCCCCACTCCCCTTTTCCACAAGGCGCATTGAATCGGTGGCGGGCGGAGTGCCGGCGTGTCCGCGCGGCCGCCTTCCCCATCCGTGAGCACTGTTGCCCGACACGCCGGCCTTGGCCCTGCGGCACTCCGGCCTGCCCGCGGACGCACGCCCGTCGGCCGTCGTCCCTTGACGTCGACATCGACCCAAGTGCGGGTGCTCGGAGTGCCGCTCAGCGACGGGCCGTGCCATACCTCGACACGGCCCGCACCCTCGAAGGACATGTGGCGATGATTCCTGCCCTCATGGGTCCGACCCGTGGCAATCGGACCGCAGTCGACAATGAGCAACTGACCAGCTTGGCGCTGGCCGCGCGGGACGGCGACCCGGTCGCCGTCGAGCGCTTCGTCCGCGCCTCCCACCGCGATGTGTGGAGGTTCGTGGCGCGCCTGAGCGGCGACACGCACAGCGCCGACGACCTCGCCCAGGAGACGTTCCTGCGCGCCCTCACCGGCCTGCCGCGATTCGCCGGACGCTCCGGCGCCCGCACCTGGCTGCTGTCGATCGCCCGCCGTGTGGTGATCGACCGCTACCGGTCCGCCGCCGCCCGCCCGCGCATCGCCGACGTCGAGGACTGGCAGGCGGTCGCGGAATCCCGGCAGCCCAGCGGACTGCCGGGCTTCGACGACGGACTGGCGCTGACCGAGCTGGTCGACGCGCTGGACGGCGAGCGGCGTGAGGCATTCGTGCTCACACAGCTGGTCGGGATGCCGTACGCGGACGCCGCGGCGGTCGTGGGCTGTCCGATCGGCACGGTGCGCTCGCGGGTGGCCCGCGCCCGCGCCGACCTCACCGGCTGGCTGAGAGCTGCCGAGACCTGCGGTGGAGTCCCCCAGGCAGTCGCGGCGTGAGCGGCTCCGGTTCCGAGTGATCACGGGGTTGCCGGTACGCCGCCCCATAGGGCGGAGAGCACCCGTCCGGGCCGGCGTACCGGCAACCCCGAGGAGGCACTGCCGTCGCCGGGCGGGCGCAGCCATGCCCTGTCCGGAACTGACGGAGAGGGCGGGCCCGTCAGGGGCCGGGCGGCGCTCTTCCGGCTGTCGGGTGTGGTGTCCACATGGGATGCATCGCAGAACTGTTGACACGCTCGTGATCAATACACCTGGCGGGTGTTCTGCATCAGCCGGGAGCCGAACCAGGCGTCCTTGTCGCGTACGCCGGGCAGGGCGAAGAAGTAGCCGCCGCCTCGCGGAGTGACGAACCGGGTCAGCGGTTCGTGCCGCAGCCGCCGCTGAAGCGCGCCGGGTCCAGCCGGTCGTCGGGGAACGACGGCATGCGCTTGAGATGCCGCGGCTTGTGCCCGGCCAGTCCGAAGCGGTCGTCGAAGAGCGACGCCCCGACGCCGAGTGTGACGGTCAGTGAGTCTGGTGTGGGCGGCTCGGCAGCGAGAGTGCGACGCCGGTGTCACGGCGGGACTCATGGCGCGCGTGATGGCGTGAGGTGGACGTTCTGGACGGCCGTGCAGGTCACCCGCCGACGGCCGTGAGTGCGACGGCGGTGTGCGCTTGCCCGGATCTATCAAAAAAATACGGAAATACACCGTCTAGATCCCGTTTGCGTGGGTGGCTGGTACTACGCTGGCGGCCGTGACCCCTGGGCCTGGTTTCCGCCTCGCACGTGCTGCGGTCTTCGCGGCGGTGTGTGTGGTGGCGTCGGCTCTGGGGCACGCGCTGATGTCCGGTCAGACCGTGTCCGTGTGGGCGGTGGCGTACGCGTTCGCCGCGACCACGGTGGGCGCGTGGTGGCTCACCGGACGGGAGCGCGGCGCACTGGTGGTCACCGGCTCCGCCGTGGCTGCGCAGTCCGTGCTGCACACGGTGTTCAGCCTGTCGCAGTCGCCGACGGCATCCGCGATGTCTGTACCGATGGCCGCGCACGACGGCATGGGTGGCATGGACGGGATGTCCGGCTCCGTGGGCATGGCGGCCACCGGACACTCCTGGTCCCTCGGTATGGGGCTCGCGCATGGCCTGGCCGCGCTGATCTGCGGGTTGTGGCTGTGGTGCGGTGAGGCGGCGGCGTTCCGCCTGGGCCGGTCGTTGGCCGCCTGTGTCTTCGCGCCGCTGCGGCGTGCTCGGCGGTCCTTCGCCTACGTCGGCCCGGCCTCCCCCGTACGTCCCGGGGCCGTCTACGGTCCCGTTCGGCGGCTGTGCGCGTGGCCGCTGCGATACGCCGTCCTCCGCAGGGGTCCTCCGGTACTTCCGGTCTGCTGCTGACCCCTCGTCCCCGCACGCGGGTCGACGGGCGGATCGCCGACGTGCGCGGATGTCCGCGCGCCGGCTCAATGCCAGCTGACAGCTGGGGCAGCACCAGGACCACTGCCGGATCGAACCATCATCGCGGTTTCGATCGGCAAGTCTGGGTTGGCGGCGGTAGCCGAAGGCCCAGAACCTTCAGGCCGGGAACATTCGCCGGTTGTGCGCCATGGCGACTCCTTTGGGGGACTCGCATGGCGAAACCGTCTGTGAAGATCTTGGAAGGCGAATCGCTAGATGCCGAAATCGAGAAGAAGTACGCCGTCACTCACCTTCGCTCTGCGCCAGCTCAACCGTCATGGACTTCTTGCTCTGCGCTTGTCCCTCGGGACCGTCTACGTATGGTTCGGGGCCCTCAAGGCAGCTGACTGCACCCCCGTGGGCAAGCTCGTTCGCGATGCCGTGCCGTTCACCACCCCGACCTGGTTCGTGTCTGCGGTGGGCATCCTGGAAATCGTCGTAGGTCTCTGGTTCCTGTCCGGACGCCGCCTCAAGTGGCTGCTTCCCCTGTTCGCCGCCCACATGTTCAGCACCTTCAGCGTTCTGGTCTTTCTCCCCGGAATCGCCTTCCTGCACGCCAACCCATGGCAGCTGACCTTGACTGGCGAATTCGTCGTCAAGAACCTCGTCCTGCTCAGCGCCGGGCTCTTCCTGTGCAGCCACCCGGACACATCCCGGGGACCCGAGCATGAGATGAGGGCAGCCGTGCGAGCTCTCAGGGTGTGAACTACGAGCTACTCCGCACATCCTTGTCCCATCCTGCTTCACCGGCGCCTGCCGCCAACACCTCCCTCCACTGCCCGCCGGTCTCGAACCGCCAGATCACGCCCTCGAACTGTTGCCGCAACCGCTTGGGGTACAGGCCGTACTCGCCGATCGGCAGGTGCGGTCCCATGAACTCCCGAGCCTCGTCCGTCAGTTGGCTGCCAGCCACAGCGGCAGTGGTCGTTGGGTTCAGCGGCGCGTACTGCGTCGGCTTGGCCCGGGCGTGCCCTGGGTGGCGGCCATTCGAGGCTGCGGCGGAGCGAGATGCGGCTGCGCTCCTCGGCTGCTGCGGGCCCTCGCTGCTTGAGCCCGAGGGCTGGGGGCGTGGCGTTCGCCGAGGCGGCGGACGCGCCAGGTCAGTGCACGGGCGGGGTTGCGGGCGTCGGCGCATGATCTGGAGGACGCGGGTGCGGCGCGCGAGGACGGCCAGGACCGGTTCGGCGGTCTGTGCGTACGCGGCCTGCAGGCGGACGAGAGCCTGATGCGGCGGCTTCCTTGGCGAGGCGCTCGCGCGTCCAACCGCGATCCTCGCGGAGCCCACGCACGCGCTGCGCGAGGGCATGTGCGCGAGCGTGCTCATGGAGATTCGCGGGACGACTGACCATGTGTCGGGATCCTAGCCCGCGCGGAATCGGGATCTCCAGGCGCGTGACCCGTGTGGGGCCCTGTCGATTCCGATTGCGCTGCGGCGAAGGAGCCCTGCACGGCGCGGAGTTGGCTGGTCGAGGTGGAGGCCGCCGGTTGCTGCAGGCTCAGTGGTCTGCGGTGTTGCCGAGTTCGAGGCGCTGGCTGGGCGCCACCTCGGATTCGCGGAGGCGAGGGTCGCGAGCCGGCCTATGGCGTGCCTCACAACGAGGCGCCGGGTCGCCGCTCGGGAGGAGCGAACCAAGATCTTCTCCCGGATTTCTCCCAAACGATCTCCGGGAACGAGTCAGGGGCCCGACCCGCTAAGCGGATCAGGCCCCTGACCTGGTGTTCCTTCAGTCGGGGTGGCGGGATTTGAACCCACGACCTCTTCGTCCCGAATGAGGTTCGGAGACTGATCTTGCCTGCGGGGATGATGTTTTCCCAGGTCAGAGGTGTGGTGCCGGTTGGTCTCGGGCGGTGTCGAAGGGTTTTCGGGAGCGGGTCGGCTCCCAGATGGCTCCCAGAAGGGCCCGTGGCCTCCCATGCCGACCGAGGGCGTACATCTTGATTCGCTCATGACGGTAAGGCGAGCCTCGGCGAAGTCAAGGCAATGCTTCCTCGCGGGCGGTGAACGGACCTCGATTCCGTCCGCAGTCGACGCCGACTCACGGTGGTTGCCGGGTGCGCCCAGCGGGTCAGCGGCGGACGATCTTGACGCCGAAGTGGTTGCCAAGGCCGAGGGCCAGGCCGATGGCGCCGTGCATGTGGGCGTACATCTCCATGCCCCGGGCGGTGACGAGGCCGCCGAGGTCGAGGATGTCGGTCCAGCCGTAGGACTTCAGGAGGTCGGTGGCGGTCTGCTTGGCGTCGGCGTGGTCGGAGGCGACGAACATGGTGTGGTCGCCGCCGCCGATGGCCTGGGGGTTGACGACGGTGTCCTGTTCCTGGGTGACGAAGGACTTCACGACCTTGGTCCGGGGCAGGGCGCGCTGGATCTGCTCGGCCAGGCTGTCGGTGTCGCAGGGGTCGAGCTTCGGCATGCTGCCCCAGGGGGTGGGCCAGGGGTGCTCCGTCTCGGCGCCGTAGAGGTAGGGGACGGCGTAGTCGATGAGGGTTTTGCCGGCCAGTTGGTCGGCGATGGCGGTGAGGGCGGTGACGGCGTTGTGGCCGTCGATGCCGTTGATGACGATGTCGTCGGCGGCGGCCGCTGCGTCGGCGAAGGTGTGGAGCTGGATGCCGGGGTGGTCGGCGAGCCACTGCTTGTAGGGCGGGTTGCCCATCATGTCGGGCTCGGTGCGGGCGAGGGTGGCCTCGGGGTCGCGGGTGCCGACGTGGACCTTGTGGCCGAGCTCAGCGAGCTTGGCGGCGTGCGCGCGGCCTCCGCCGCCGGTGCCGAGAACTGCGATCTTCATGGGGTGGCTCCTTGCTGTGTGGGGTTGGGGGGATGGCTTCCCGGGGAGGGCCGGGTGGTCAGTGCTGGGTCTTCTGGGTGACGCCGATGAGGTAGCCGTTCAGGTCGCGGAAGTAGAGGGCCTGGTGGCCTCCGGCGTCGACTGGACCCTTGACGACGTCGACGTGGGCGGCGTGTTGCTCGACCCAGGCGTCGAAGTCGTCGACGGCGAGGTAGTGCATGCCGCAGCAGCCGGGTGGGGTGTCCTTGAGGGGCGGCAGCCAGATGCCGAGCAGCTTGGTCTGCTGGAGCATGAAGGCGAATTCGCCGCCGTAGGTCAGCACGCGGATGTAGGCGTGGGGCGGGGCGGGGAGGGCCTGGAAGCCGAGCTTCTCGTAGTAGGCGATGGTCTCGTCGAGGTCGTTGACGCCGAGGCAGGCGGAGATGGCGGGAGTGTGCATGGCGGTGGTGCCCTCAGGTGGTTTCGGTCGCGGTCGCGGTTTCGGTCTGCTGTCGGAAGTCGTCGATGTTGTCGGGGCCGAAGATTCCGAGGATGTAGCCGTCGGGGTCGCAGAAGAAGAACTCGCGGCCGGTGCGGTCGTAGTTGGTGACGGTGTCCTTGACGACCTCGACGTGGGGGCGGATGCGTTCGATGGTGGCGTCGAAGTCGGCGACGGTGAAGTAGTGGATGCCCGAGCAGCCGTTGGTGGGCTGCATGGTGGGCAGCAGCTCGCGCAGGCTGGTGTCGGTTTGGACCATCAGGGCGGGTTTGCCGTCGTGGGTGATGATCAGCAGCGGGTGTTCGGGGTTGAGGGGGCCGGTGTCGAGGACGCCGAAGCCGAGCTTCCGGTAGAAGGCGGCGGTGGCGAGGGGGTCCTTCACGGCCAGGCAGGGGGCGATGTTCATCATGGTGGGCTTCCCTCCGATCGGGGTTGGCGGGATGGCAGGAGTGGTCAGGTGGGGGCGCGTAGGCCGGGGCCGGGTGCTGCGGCGGTTCGCCGCTATCGCCTCCGCGCGATGCCGCCAGGTCACAGCGCCTGTGGCGGTGGGGCGGGCTGGAGCGCGTAGCCGCAGGTGAGAAACCCTGCGCTCTCAGGTTCTGCGGGGTGCCCGCGGAACCGCGCCCCTTAATTAGTACATACGTGCAGCATCTCTGTCGAGCGTTACTGGCAAATAGGGCAAACGACTCGATGCGATCAACCGTCTCACCTGCTCAAATGACGAGGAGTAACGGAAAAAATGCGAGGTGAACGGGATGGTGATGTCGGCGGGGCGGAAGCCTGCAGGCGCTTTCGGGGAGAAATTGATACCTTTGTACACAAGTCACATTCGTCGATGCGTGTGAGACACCTGGGAGGACGATCATGGCCGGGCAGGGCGCCACGAAGCGGCGGTACGACCCCAAGCGGCGGATAGCGGAGATCACCACCGCCACCGAGAAGGTCATCGCCGAGCGCGGCATCGAGGGGCTGACCCACCGGGCGGTCGCCGAGCAGGCCGGTGTCCCGCTGGGCGCGACGACCTACCACTTCGCGACCAAGGACGATCTCATCCAGGCCGCCCTCCAGCGGTCCGTGGACCGCTACGCCGCCTATCTCGCCGACTGGGTCGCCCAGCGTCCCGAGCTCACCCCGGAGCAGCTCGCCGTGCTGCTCACCGATGCCCTCATGGGCTGTTTCGGCCCCCAACGCGACAACCAGGTCATGGAGTTCGAGCTGTACCTGGCGGCCCTGCGCCGGCCCGCACTGCGTCCGATCGCCGACCGGTTCATCGAGCTGAGCATCGATGCGCTAATGCCGTACGTGGACCCGCTCACCGCCCGCGCCGCGGCCGTGGCCACCAACGGCCTGACCCTGCGCGGCCTTGCCGGCACCACGCCGCCCACTCGGGCGGAGGTCGAGGACATCCTGCGCCGCATCCTCACCCCCAACCCGAATCTGCCCGCCCCCACCCCTGCCCCTGGCCAGAACACCCCACAGGCACAGGCATGAACACCGTTCCCCGCATTACCGACGCACAGCGTCGCGCCCGCCTGACCCGACGGCATCTGCCCGGCCCGAGCCGAAGAGCGACGGCCACGCGGGAGGTGGTCGAGTCGGTGCTGGCCCTGCACGCCACCGACGCCGCCACGGTCTACTTTTCGGCCGCCGCCCGCATGGACGGCCCCAGCCACGAGTCCATCGAACGCGAACTGTACGAGCGGGAGGCGCTGTTGCGGATGACAGCGATGCGCTGCACCCTCTTCGTCGTTCCCACCGCCCTGGCGCCCGTGATGCTGGCCGCCGTCGGCCGGCCGAACGCCGCAGGCCGCATGAAGGGTCTGCTGCGTCAGCTCGAACAGAACGGCTACGGCGACGCCGCCTGGCTGGAGGACGTCAGCCGCAGCACGCTGGAGGCCGTACGGGAACGGGGCGAGGCCACCACGGCGGAGTTGGCCACCGCCGTCCCGGGCCTGGACCGGCAGCTGGTCGTCTCGCCCGGCAAACCGTACGAGTCGCGCCGGAGCATCGCGACCGACCTGCTCTTCGCCCTGGCCGCCGACGGCCACCTGACCCGCGGCAGCCGCCGCGGCGGCTGGACCAGCAACCAGCACGCCTGGACCCTCGCTCCCGAACTGCCGGACATGCCAGCCCCGTTGGCCCGCGCCGAGCTGGTCCGCCACTGGCTGGGCGCCTTCGGGCCGGGTACGGTCGCCGACCTGAAGTGGTGGACCGGCTGGACGGTCACCGAGACCCGCAAGGCCGTGGCCGCTGCGCAGGCGGTCGAGGTCCGCCTGGACGACGGCATCACCGGCTATGCACTGGCCGAGGACCTGGACGCACCGGTGGCCGATCCGGAGCCGTCGGCCGTATTGCTGCCCGCGCTGGACCCGACCCCGATGGGCTGGCGGGAGCGCGGCTTCTACCTCGATCCCGACCACGTCGCCGCGCTCTTCGACCGGATGGGCAACATCGGCCCGACCGTGTGGTGGGACGGCCGGATCGTCGGCGGCTGGGCGCAGCGCAAGGACGGCACCCTGGCCTGGCGACTGCTCGC
Source organism: Streptomyces sp. GS7 (assembly GCF_009834125.1). Lineage (NCBI taxonomy): Bacteria > Bacillati > Actinomycetota > Actinomycetes > Kitasatosporales > Streptomycetaceae > Streptomyces > Streptomyces sp. GS7. The sequence goes on along the minus strand of NZ_CP047146.1, from coordinate 8,672,563 downwards.
CACCGACCCCGGCCGGGAGGCCCGTACGGCCATCGGGGCCGAGGTAGAACGGATGGCGGCCTTCCTCGGGGAGCGCCGCTTCACCCCCGCCTACCGCACCCCGCTGGAGCGCGAACTCACCTCGTGAGCCCGCGCCCGCGGCGGCCGGGCGGTCAGGCGAGCGCACCGGTCTCACCGGATTCCTCGCCATCACCCTGAGGGAGGTAGCAGTTGGTCTCCCAGATGACGCCGTACTTGTCACGGACGGCGCCGTAGGCGGCGCCCCAGAACCGGTTCTCCAGGTCCTCCAGGACCTTGCCGTGCCTGGCGAGCTTGTCGAAGGCCGTGCGCTGCTCGGCGGGGTCCTCGTAGACCAGGCCGATGTGGATGTTGTTGCCGATGACGTGCTCGCCGTCGGCCTTGGTGTCGGCGGTCAGCTCGGCGACACCCAGCGCGCTCCCGTCGGAGAACTGGAGCTTGGAGTAGACGACCGTCCGGTCCGCGCCGGGGGTCTTTTCCATGCCGGGCACCTGGGACAGCAGCATGGTGCGCTCGGTGAGTTCCTCGACGCCGAAGGCGTCGGTGTAGAAGGCGATCGCCTCCAGGCTGTCACGCACGTACAGCAGGGGCACGAAGCGCTGGAAGATTTCCTTGGTGGCCATGGGGGGGCTCCTATCTGGTGGTCTCTGGTCGCCGGAAATGGGGAGGAAACAGGTGTTTCATCCGGCTTCTTCGACGGTAGGGGCTCAATAGGTCACTCGACGTCCTAAAGGGCGGTGATCGTGAGCGGCATGCCAATCGATCCAGGAGAGGTGCGCGGAACGCGAGACCCCGCTGCCCGTCTGCTGCAGCTGCTGTCGCTGCTGCAGGCCCCGCGGGACTGGACGGGCGCCGAGCTCGCCGAGCGCCTGGGGGTCACGCCCCGCACCATCCGTCGTGACATCGAGCACCTGCGGGAGCTGGGCTATCCCGTGCAGGCCATGCAGGGCAACATCGGCGGCTACCGCCTCAGCGCGGGCACCGCGATGCCGCCCCTGCTCCTGGACGACGACGAAGCCGTGGCCATCGCCATCGGTCTGCGCGCGGCGGCGACGGCGGCGGTCAGCGGCATCGAGGACACCTCGCTGCGCGCCCTGGCCAAGCTGGAGCAGGTACTGCCCTCGCGGCTGCGGCGCCGGGTGTCGCACGTCGCCGAGGCCGCCACGTTCCTCCCCCAGCCTGTCCAGGGGGCCGACGCCGAGCTGCTGGCCGCTCTCGCCGCCGCCTGCGTCGCCCACGAGAAGATCCGCTTCGGATACGCCCCGGCGCGCGGGGCGCCGGCCCGGCGGCTGGCCGAGCCCAAGCGGCTGGTGGCCGCCGGACGGCGCTGGTACCTCCTCGCCTACGACCTGGACCGCGCCGGCTGGCGCACCTTCCGCGTCGACCGGATCGACGCCCTGCACCGCACCGGCGCCCGCGTCCCCGACCGCGAACTGCCCGACGGCCAGGACGCCGCCGCATACGTGGCCGACGCCCTGGCCGCCGGGCCGGGCAACTGCCGCGCCGAACTGATCGTCCACGCCCCGATCGAGCGCGCTGCCGAGGGCGTTCCGTCTTCGCTCGGAGTCTTGGAACGGATCGACGAGCACTGCTGCCGGCTGCGCACGGCCGTGGACTCCCCTGAGTACTTGGCCTTCCGCATCGCCGCCCTGCGCCTGGACTACACCCTCGTCGGACCGCCCGAAATCGTCCCGCACCTGCGCCGGATCGCCGAACGTGCCCTGGGCGCCGTCCAAGGGCAGGGAGAGTGACGTGCACCGCAGCGCTGCCATCTCATCGGCTGTTGATCCGCCGTGTCAGTCCTGCGCGGTGAGCCTCTGCCGGACATCGAGGGTGAGACGGAGGCCGTCCAGTGCGCTTTCGGGCGCGATCCTTGAGGTCTCCTTCCCGGCCAGGCAGGCCAGCACATGGTCGATGACGGCCGCGTACGTGTCGCGCTCGGGCAGGTCGAGGGTGCGCCGCCCGGCGTCGGTGTACTCGACGAGGACGGTGCGGGCCTGCCCCTCGGCGCCTCCCATGAAATCGGTCTCCAGCACGCCCTCGGCGAAGACGATCCGCGAACCACCGCTCATGCCATAGGACTTGGGCATGAGTGCGGAGGCGGCGCAGCGCGCCAGCACGCCGCCGGGATACGTCAGCACGGCTTCACCGGCCGAGCCGGGCCACGCACCCTCGACGCCGTGGGCGGCGACGGACTCGGGCCGGCCCAGGGCGGTGGCGAACAGGTCGAGGTCGCTGTGGAGCGCGTCCATGGCCAGGGAGTCCAGCCGCAGGTCATAGCCCTCCCACAGCAGCGCAGTGCGGGTCTCGGTCTCCCAGGTGCGCAGCGGCCCGTACGTCCCGTCGGCGAGGGCCTTGAGGATGTACTCGTTGACGGGGCTGAAGCGGGCGAAGAGGTCTACGAACGCCTGGCGACCGGTGGCGCGCTGAGCCTCGACGATGCGCTGGGCGTCATCCAACGAGGCGGCCAGCGGCAGCTCGCACAGCACGTCCTTGCCCGCTTCCATGGCCCGTACCGCGTGGTCGGCGTGGAGCGGGGTGGGCAGGCAGATGTCGACGAGGCCGATGTCGGGGTCACCGTAGATCTCATCGAGATCGGTCGTCGTGGCGAAGCAGAACTGCTCTGTGAGCGGCTGGAGTTTGGCCGGCGTGCGGCCGAAGATGACGACCTTCTCGATGTCGGGACGGGTGGCGTAGACGGCGGCGTGTGCGCGGCCGAATCCCGTACCCAGGAGACCGATCTTCATCGTGCACTCTCCTTGCTGTTGCTGTTGCTGTTGTTGCTGAACAGCCCGAAGTGGTTGCCCTGCGGGTCCAGTAGGCGGGCGTAGTGGCAGCCGTCGGGCACCGTTTCCGGCCCCTGCTCGACGCGGGCGCCGGCCGCGACGGCCTTCGCGGCCAACGCCGTGACGTCCTGGGCCAGGAAGCACGGCATGGCGTAGTCCGCGCCGCCCTCCAGCCCGCTGAGGTCATGCAGCCCGCCGACCGGGTACGGGCCGCCGGTGAGGATGGACTGGTACGGGCCCTCGCCCTCGAACCGCCAGCCGAAGGCGGCGGAGTAGAACGAACGGGTGGCGTCCGGGTCGGAGGTGCCGATCTCGAACCAGGCGAACATCCCGGGCCGGGGCTCGACGGCGACCTGCTTCATCTGCTGGTGGGTGGACTCCATGCGGTCCTCGAAGCGGGCTGCGTTGCTCTGGGAGAAGAGCGAGAAGACGTTGCCCCGCGGGTCGCGCAGCCGGGCGAAGACGGTGACGTCACCGACCGGGGTGGCGGGCACCTCCACGTGTGCGCCCAGCCCGCGCAGCCGCTCGACATCACCGGCCACGTCCGTGGAGAGGATCGACAGGTTGGATGCCTCGCGGACGCCGGTCCCTCCTTCCCGGCTCTGGATGGCGCCCATCGGCCAGGGCATGCCAGGGGGGAGGATGCGGAGGTAGATGTTGCCGTCGGTGGAGGAGTCGGGGTCCAGCTCGAAGGTCCAGCCCAGCAGCGGGCCGTAGAAGTCCTTGACCGCCTGGGGATCGGCGGTGGCGAACTCGAACCAGACGACGTTTCCGGGTGACATGAAGCTCATGAGGGCTCCTATCGGAGAGGACGTGCGGTGTTCCGGAACCGTAGGAGCCCAATAGGTCCTCCAACGTCCTAGCGTCCTGACGTCCTGATGTCCTTGGAGGATCCGTGGCCCGATGCCCGTCACCGAAGCGCGCGGGCCGCCACGCGGGGCGGGGGCGGTGCCGCACCAGGTCGACGCGGCACCGGCCCCGCCCGGTTCATCGGGTGAGCGCGGGGTCCGGGGCCGGCTGCGTGGCCTGCTCCTCACCCCGGTTGCCGCCGTCGGCATCCGAGCCCTTGCGCCCGGCCCTGCGCGGCACCGCGTACAGCAGCGCGAACGCGGTGAGGAAGGCGGCGGCGACGTACGGCAGGCTGTGCGCGAAAGCGTCGGGCATCTTGGCCGCCTGGGCGAGGGGGTTGCCGTTGCCGCCCAGGTGGTTGAAGAAGATCACCGAGGACAGGGCCGTGCCGACCGCCTGGCCGAGCTGGGTGGTGGTGTTGTTCAGGCCGGAGGCCGAACCGGCGTGCTCGTGCGGCACCTCGGACAGGATGATGTCCGTCAACGGCGCGACGATCAGGCCCATGCCGATGCCCATCGGCACCAGTGGCAGCATCGTCTGCCACAGCGCGATGTCCGTGCCGTAGTGGCCGGTCAGCCAGGCGAAGAGGACCATCCCGGCCGCGGCGATCAGCGCGCCCGCCTGGAGCACCCGGCGGCCGAAGCGCGGCACCAGCACCTGCATGGAGACACCGGCACCGGCCATCAGCAGCAGGGAGAGCGGCAGTCCGGACAGGCCCGCCTTCAGCGGCGAGAAGCCCAGCCCCAGCTGGAGGTACAGCGCCCAGGCCAGGAAGAAGACACCCGAGGCGAGCCCGAACAGGAGCTGTACGCCCAGCCCGCCCGCAAAGCTCCTGCGGGAGAACAGCGAGAGCACCACCAGCGGTGAGCCGCCGCGGGCGATCACCCGGCGCTCGTACGCGACGAACAGCGCCAGCACCGGCAGCGAGGCCGCCATCATCACGTACGTCCACACCGGCCAGCCCAGCTCGCGCCCCTGGATCAGAGGCAGGACGAGGAAGAGCAGCCCGAGGACGGACAGCAGCATGCCGCCCACGTCGAGCCCGGCCGCGTGCCCGGCCCTGGAATCGCGGATCAGCACCGCGCCGACGATCAGTCCGGCCACGCCCAGCGGCAGGTTGACCAGGAAGATCGGCCGCCAGCCCAGCCCGAACAGATCGCCCTCGACCAGCAGCGCGCCGACCAGTGGCCCGGCCAGCACACCCAGCGCGCTGACCGCTCCGAAGACCCCGAAAACCTTGCCACGCTCCTCCTTCGGGAAGGAGACATGAATGATGGACAGCACCTGGGGCACCATCAGCGCGGCCGCCGCGCCCTGCGCGATCCGGCCGGCCAGCAGCACCTCGGGGGAGCCGGCGATCCCGCACACCAGCGAGGTGAGGGTGAACCCGGCGACCCCGATGAGAAAGACCCGCTTGCGGCCGTACAGGTCGCCCAGGCGCCCGCCGGTGATCAGGCCGAGCGCGAAGGCCAGGGCATAGCCGCCGACCACCCACTGGATCTGGGCGGTCGAGGCCCCCGTGTCCGCCTGTATGTGGGGGATGGCGATATTCACCACGGTCACGTCCACCGCGTCCATGAAAGTCGCGACGAGGAGGACGATCAGCGCCACCCAACGGCGGGGGTCCGCCACTGCCTGCGAGGGACCGACCAGCGCGTCGACAACCGACGCTTTCACGCCGTTTTGAGGAGAATTATTCTCAGTCATGCCTTCGACGCTAAGAACCCAATAGGTCATCCAATGACCTCAATGCCCGGCAGCCTGGAGGCATGACCGCCGACCTGCCCGCCCGGATGCCGCTTCCCTTCGATGCCGAGGAGGCCGTTGCCCTCGCCGTCGCCCTTCGTGCCGCTGCAACGTGCGTCTCCGGCATCGAGGAGACCGCCGTCCGCGCCCTGGCCAAGCTCGAACAGGCCCTGCCCGCCCGCCTGCGCGACCAGGTCTCCGCCGTCCAACACGCCACCGTGTCACTACCGTTCGACGGAGCGCCGAAGGCACAACTCACCGAGCTGACCGCCCTCGCCGCCGCCTGCCGCGACCACGAGATCGTCACCTTCGCCTACGAGTCCCGCGACGGCACCCCCAGCACGCGCCGCGTGGAGCCCCACACCCTCATCGCCGCTCACGGCCGCTGGTACCTCGCCGCATACGACCTCAACCGCGACGCCTGGCGCACCTTCCGCGTCGACCGCCTCACTGACCCCGCCCCCACCGGCCTCCGCGTCCCACCCCGCCGGCTCCCCGCCCCCGACGCCGCCGCGTACCTGACCGCATGCCTGGCCGCCACGCCCGCCCGCTACCGAGCCCAGGCCACGGTCCTCTCCGACGCCGAGACCGTCCGCACCCGCACCGGAGCCTTCCCCTCCCGCGTCCGCGCCCTCGACGACCACACGTGCACCGTCGACCTCTCCGCCGACGACCCGCTCCACATCGCCCTACGAATCCTTACCCTGGAAAACTTGGGACGCGGAGCGACCCTGCACGGCAGCCCCGAACTCGCCCCGCACATCGAAGAGTTCGCCCACCACCTGGCGGACGCGGCTCGCGCCCTCACTCCGCCCCACGACGCGCACGAGACGGACCGGTGAACACCACCGACCCGCACCCGCAACCCGCCCTCTTCCCGGCCTCCGCCGTCACCCCCGCACCACCCCCGTCCCCCGACTTCCACGACGTCACTTTTCACGAGATCCAGGCCCGCACCCTCCTCAACCGCATGCCCGGCGCCACCCCCGACGGCATGGGCTGGACCCTCAACCCCTACCGCGGCTGCACCCACGCCTGCACCTACTGCTTCGCCCGCGACGGCCACCACCACCTCGGCCACAACACCGGCGAGGACTTCCAGACCCACCTCTACGTCAAGACCAACGCCGCCGCCGTCCTGCGCCGTGAACTGCACACCGGGAAAACCGGCAGCCAGTGGGTGATGGTCGGCACCTCCACCGACTGCTACCAACGTGCCGAAGGCCGCTACCAGTTGATGCCCGGCATCCTGCGCTCCCTGACCGACTACCGCGTCCCCTTCACCACGACCACCAAGTCCGCGCTCCTCCGCCGCGACATCGCCTTGTTCACCGAAGCCGCCCGCGTGACCGACGTCCTGGTGATGACCTCCCTCGGCGCCCTCGACAACCGCGTGTGGCGCGCCTTTGAACCAGCCGCCTCCCCACCCCGCGCCCGACTCGACACCCTCCGCGCCCTGCGCGCCGCGGGCGTCCCCGCCGGCGTCCTCATCGCCCCCGTCATCCCCCACGCCGCCGACCACCCCGACGCCCTCAACACCCTCGTCGACGCCTGCGCCGAAGCCGGAGCCGTCACCGTCTTCCCCGACGTCATGCGCCTCAGCCCCGGCGCCCGCGACTGGTTCCTGGACCAAGCCGCCCGGAACCTCCCGCCCCGCCTCCACCACCGCCTGGCCGCCGACTTCGACACCCGCCGCGCCATGCCTTCGCGCTACGTCCAGCAGGTCACCGACCACATCCACGCCCGCGCAGCCCAGCACGGCATCCCTCGATGGCAGGACTACATCAGGAGCCTGCGCCGCCCCGTTCCCTGAACGGCTGGAACAGCGGCCGTGGGCTGGCTGGTGTGCAGGAAGGCTGTGTTCTGTGGCGAGTGGGTCCGATGCTCCTACCGGAATGCGGCGGCGCGGAACGCGTTGCGAACCGCGGTCAGAGGCTCGCGGTCGCGGGTGTAATAGAGCTTGTTGGTGAGCAGGACCGCCCAGCGACTGTTCGCTGGTGAGATCCACATGCCCGTGCCGGTAAAGCCGTAGTGCACCCAGATGTCGTCTGTTGCTGGATCGGTGCCAGGAGCTGGATGCCAGAACAGGCCCCGTTCTGGCGTCATCTCCTCTGTGTGGATCCGGAGTGACTCCGTCACCCAGTCGGGGCCAAAGCCCGGTGCCTCTGGAGCAACTGCGGGATCCAACATGTGGCGGAGGAAGACGGCGAGGTCATCGAGGACGGAGAAGACGCCGGCGATGCCGCACACGCCGTCGAGGAGGCGTGCGGAGAAGTCGTGGGCGATGCCCTTGAGATGGAGTCCGGCGGCCTCGTTCATCTCGGTCGGCGCGCAGCGCTTCACGGAACAGGAGGGAAGGGGGCCGAAGGACGTTTCAGCCATCCCGAGGGGGCGCCAGATCCGTGTGTGAGCGAGCTGGTCGAGCTTTTGCCCGGAGATGTGTTCGGCGAGGTGTCCCAGGACGAGGGCGGCGCGGTCGGTGTATTCGACGGCTTCGCCGGGCGGGCGGTGCAGGGCCTCGTGAAGTACGCCGTCGCGGATGTCCTGGGCATCGGTGCCGTAGAGGTTCTTGAGGTTGGCCCGGAGGGGGAGGCCGGCGGTGTGAGTCAGGAGATGGTGGGTGGTGACCTCACTGAGCTGGTGGCCGGTGACCTCGGGCCAGAAGTTGCCCAGTGGCTCGTTCAGCTGAAGCTTTCCGTCCTCGACGAGTGTCCCGATGGAGGCCCAGACGGCGAGGATCTTGGTGAGGCTGGCGACGTCGAAGATCGTGTCGAGTCGCATCGGCTGGTCGGGTTGCGTCGGGTCGAGGAGCCCGATGGCGCCATTCGCTTGCGTGCCGGTGGCGTCGCCGATGGCCCAGACGGCACCGGGGTAGACGTTGTCGCGAACGCCGTTGTGCAGGAGCTTGTCGATGCTGTCGATGTCGAGCGTCATGGTCTCCCGATCGTGTGCCGTGGGCTTCCGTCGGTCAGCGTAGTGACGCCGTCGGTGCAGGTTCGGCTGCGCCACGGGGTGGTCAGCTGAGCTGTTTGCCGAGGTCGGTCAGGGCCGTGGCGGTGGCGCTGAGGGGGTATTGGGCGGCGTTTGCGCGGCCTGCTTCCCGGAGAGCGGGAAGCAGGCCAGGCGTGGTGCGGAGGCGGTCGAGATCCCGTGTGAGGGCGGCCGGGTTGGTGAAGTCGGTGGCCAGGCCGGTTGCGGCGAGGGACTCGTTCAGGCCGGGCACCGGCTGGTACAGGACGGGCAGGCCACAGGCTTGGGCTTCGAGGGCGATCAGGCCCATGGCCTCCAGAGTGGTGGAGGGCATGACGAGGACGTCGTGATCGACGAAGGTCTTCCACAGCTGTGGACGGCGCAGCCAGCCGAGGTACTGGGCACGCACCCCCAGGCGGCGCAGTAGCGGGGCAAGGGCCTGGAACTGTGCCGGCGGGGCGGCGATGCTCAGTTCTACGGCCTGGGTGAGCGGGATGGCTCGGAGGAGGACATCGACACCCTTCTCGGCGGTGAGGCGGCCGGCGTACAGCAGCCGTAGACGGCTCGTGTGCCGGTGACCTGCCTGGGGCGGTGGACTGGTCAGGAGGTGGTCCGGGATGCCCCAGGGGATCTTCTCGATCTTTCGCGGGTTGGTCTGCGGGGCGAGCTGGAGCAGGCGGTCTGCCATGGCGCCGGTGGGGACGACGATCGCGTCGCTCTCGCGGGCGGACTGCTGGAGGATGGCCAGTTGGTCTCGGTGGGTCTCGGCGAAGAGGAGATCGGTTCCGTGGACGAGGGCGATGCGGGGAGGTGTGGGCAGGGCTTGGATGAGGGCCGGCGTAGCGCCGAAGGCGAGGTGGTGCAGGTGGAGGACACCGATCTGTGCCGACTCGATGGCGATGGCCAAGGCTTTGCGCAGCCTGGCGATGTAGCGACGGAGGGCGGGGCCTTCCAGGCATTTGCCGGTGACGGGCAGGAGCTTCAGCCCTGGAGGTGTGCGGGGGCGATGCCCGGTGGAGTCGAGCATGAACGCGTCGGCGGGGATGAGGGGTTGAGTTCCGGCGTAGAGGTCGAGGAAGAGTTCGACGCTGCCACCGGGGCTGGGGTAGGGAAGGTCCAGGGCTGTGGCAACTTTGCCGGTCATGTCCGGCCTCCTGGGGTCTCCTCGTACAGGCGGGAGGTCTCGATTCCCTGGCTGGCCGTGTACTTGAGGCCGTGCTGCTGATAGCTGGCGGTGGCGCCGAGGGGCTGGAGGAAGACGAGCTTGCCGAAGGTCATGCGGGGATAGATGCGGACCGGCTGGCTGGCGCGGATCTCCAGGGTCCAGCGGATGGCGTGGCCTTGGTGGCCGAGCGGGGCGGATACGTGGACCCAGATGCCGAGGGTGCCGGTGGTGCGGTTGCCGTTGAGGAGCTGTGCGTAGGTTTCCGAGCCGGTCTTCTCATGAGTGACGCCGAGGTAGAGCATGCCGGGTTCCAGGATGAATCCCGTGCGGGGGATGGTGATTTCGGTGGACGGGGTCGGGGTGGCGGCGTCGAGGTCTCCGTCGCAGATGCGCAGTTCGTCGCTGAGACGCCAGTCGTAGGCGTTGGGAGAGAGCCTGTTGGGGTCGTAGGGGTCGATGGTGATCTCGCCCGCGGTGTGGGCGGCGGCGATGGCGGGGCCGGTGAGGATCACGGTGCCACCGCTTCCAACGGGGCGAGGTCTTGCCAATAGGCGGAGGGCTTGGGCCCGGTGGATGCCTGGTACTTGCCTTTGTAGGCGGCGACCGGGCCGATGGCGACGAAGAACATGATCTGGCCGATCTTCATGCCCGCGTAGACGCGTAAGGGGCGGATAGGAGAGAGCATCAGAGTCCACTGGCCGTGGAAGCCGATGTCGCCGATGGGGGCGGTGATTTCTACGAACAGGCCGAGCCGGCCGACGGAGGAGCGGCCGAAGAGGAGGGGGACGAAGGCGTCGGAGCCGACCTGTTCGACGGTGTGGCCGAGGTAGAGCTGGCCGGGTTTGAGGACGTAGCCGTCGTCGCCGATCTCGATCCGGTGGGTCGGGTTGGGCTGGTGGGCGTCGAGGAGAGGGGTGGTGTAGGTGAGCAGGGTCGGGCCGAGGCGGACGTTGTAGCTGTTGGGGTTGATCTGCGCGGCGTCGAAGGGGGTGATGCGCAGGCGGCCGTCGGCCGCGGCTGCGGTGATTTCGGGGCCGGTGAGGATCATCGGTGAGGTCCTTCGGTCAGGATCTGCTGGAGGGCCTGGCGGAGGCGGAGGCCGGCTTGGTGGGTGCGGCCGTCCAGGTAGCTCTCGGCGAGGTAGTTGGTGGTCAGCGCGGTCGGCAGCTGTGGCGGCAGCGGGGTCGGCTCGGCGACCAAGGGGCCAGCACTCTTGGCGAGGAGGTCCAGCAGGGCACGAGGGCTGTTGCGCAGCGTCTCGGGAACGTGGGCGTGGACGAGCTGGTTGTTGAAGGGCTCGATGGTGAGGAGGTCGCCGAAGGTGAGGACATCGTCTAGCTGGGTTGAGCGCAGGGCGGTCTCGTTGAGGATGACGGCTTCGGCGCCGAGGGCGATGTGGAGCCGGGTGGCGAGTTCGCCGAGGAGGAGTCGGCGATCGAGGACCTGGCCTCGGTACGGCTTGGCGATCGGCCCGACTGGCAAGGCGAGGCGATCTCTGAGGTCCTCGATCCGGTCATGGACGGAGGCGAGTTGGGCGGGTAGGGCTGCCGTGCCGGTGGTGTCGGGGAACCGGGCGGTGCGCACGGTCCATCGCTCGGGGGCCGGTTCGGCGAGGGCGTAGCCGACGCCGAGTTCGCGTCCCTTGAGAACGAAGGTCTCGCCCACCTGGACTGGGCCGTAGTGGTCGCTGTGGCAGTGTCCGGCGAAGATCACGTCGAGGAAGGAGCAGGCGGCGGCCAGTTCGAGGTCCTCGTTGAAACCGGCGTGGCTCAGCACCACCCAGGAGTCGACCTCGTAGTGGTGCGCCACCATCACTTCGCGCAGGGCCTGGGCCGGTTCTGTGACTCGGTGCCCAGCTCGCTGCTCGACAGGGATGGAGTGGAACGCCTGCTCGCCGACGACCGCGGTGATGGCGACGCGCTGTCCGCCGATGCGGGCGGTGTGCAAGCGACGGAAGAGCGGTTCGCCGGTGGCGGCATCGACGGCGTTTGCGCACACGGTGATGGCCCGGACCAGGGGGTCGAAGTGGTGGATCCAGCCGTGGTTCCCGGGTGCGATCACGTCGTAGAGGCCCTTGAGGATCGCTGTTTCGATGAGACCGTGGCCGAGGCGGTAGTAGCCGCTGCCTTCGAAGAAGTCGCCGCAATCGACGATCAGTGTCTCCGGGCGGATGGCGTGCAGGTGGGCGAGCATCGGCAGGGCGTTGTCGAACGAGGAGTGGACGTCGGTGGTGGCTGCGATCCGCCGCAGGGCGCGTGGACTGGTCATCGGGTGACCTCGCAGATGTCGGCCCCGAGTGCGAGCAGCTTGGTGGGAAGGTCGGCGTGCCCCCGGCGGAGCTGTTCGAGGCCGCCGAGAGTGGTGACGCCGCGGGCGGTGAGTCCGGCGATGAGCAGGGCGGAGCCGGTCCGGATGTCGGTGGCCTCGACTCCGGCTCCAGTCAGCTGCTGAGGTCCGGTTAGGCGGCACTGGGTGGGGGAGGTCTCGTGGATGTCGGCGCCCAGGCGGGCGAGCTGGGGGATGAGGTTGCTGTGGCGTCCTGGGTTGATCGCATCGGCGAAGAGGTGGGTGCCCGGCATCCCCAACGTTAGGGCCATCAAGGCCGGTTCGAAATCGGCATCCAGTCCGCCGGGAGAGAGTGAGGCGATGGCTCGCAGGGGCTGATGTGTGGGGCGGGTTCCCTCGGCACGGACGACGAGAGTGTTCTGCTGGGCGTCGACGGGCACGCCGAGTCGGCGCAATGCGGCCACCATCGGTGCCACGTCCTTGCTGTGTACGCCCTTGATGCGGCCGTTTCCGCGGGTGGTGGCGATGGCGCAGGCCAGGGTGCCTGCTTCGACCTTGTCTCCGGGGACGACCCAGGCCACCGGCTCCTGCGGAGGGGAAGCAGGCGGAGCCAGGGAGAGGACGCGATCGTCGGCCCGGGTCTCCCATCCGGCTGCCTGAAGCGCTTGCAGGACGCTGACGACTTCGGGCGAGAGGTTTGGCTGACCCAGCCGCAGCGGTCGCCCGGCAACGACGGCGCGCAGCATTGCCGCGATGCTCGCGCCGCGGGAGCGGAACGGCAGCATCACCGACACCGAGCCGGTGCGGCTATCGCCGGCTTCGACGCTGTAGCCGTGGTCGTTGACGAGCGTGCGGTCGCCGAACGCCTCGTACACCTTGAAGTGCTGCTCCATGCCGCGCTCACCGATCCGGCAGCCGCCCGGCCAGGGCAGTACGGCCCGTCCGTGAACGGCGAGGAGAGCTGGAACGAGGTAGTACGAGGCGCGGATACGGGCAGCGGTGGCGTCGAATTCCGGCGCGATGCGCAAACCGTCGGTCGGCCGCACCACGACAGTGTGGGGCTCGCCGACCTGACGGGCGACTCCGTGGCCTGCGTGCTGGAGCAGCATGAGCATGGCCTGGACGTCGTCGTTGGCCGGAACGTTGGACAGCTGGACGGTCCTGCGCAGGGCTGCGGTCGCAGCGAGGAGTGGCAGGGCGGCGTTCTTGGAGCCGTCGACGGTCACGGCCCCGGAAAGCGGCGGGCCGGGACGGATGGCGATCACCTCGGAGGTGATGGCGGGTGTCCGGGTTGTTGTCACGGTCATCTCCTTGGAAGGGGAACCTGAAGTGCGACGTGGGGACTTGGGGCCGCTCGCAGGTGGACTTCGGCCCAGCACCGTTTGCCCGATTCGGTCGGCTCGACGGCGTACCGGTCGGCCAGCGCCGTGACGATGAGCAGGCCCCGGCCGCGCTCCTCGCCTTCGCTGGGCGACCTGGGCCGGGGCAGCTCGCGGCTGCTGTCGCTGACCTCGACACGTATGGCATTGCCGTCGCAGCGGGCAGCCAGGGTGATGGCGCCGGGACCTGTGTGCTGCACCGCGTTCGAGAGCAGTTCGCCGGCCATCAGCTCAGCGGTGTGCAGTGCCTCGCTGTCGGCCGGTAGGCCCCAGTCGTGCATCTCGGCGGCGAGCTGACGTCGCGCAGCTGCTACAGCGCGCGTCGTGCCGGGTACGGAGAAGCTGAGGTGCTGCGGTTCCATGGGCTGGCCTCCCAGGCGAGTGCGGCCACTCCACGGAACCGGCGCCGGTAGAGGACAGGCCACCCCGGGTGCTGGTGCTGCATCTCTTATGCAGGACCTGCATGAGCAGCAAGTGCAGCTCTACTACGCTCTGTTGAGCAGGCAGGATCGGCGACGGCGGAAGGGGCCGTGGCACAGATGGCCGATGCATACGACGAGGCGAGACGGATCGGTGAAGTGATCCGGCGGGCAAGGGTGCTCGCGAAACGCTCCCAGACGGACGTCGCTGCCGCACTGGGCTACCACCAGTCCAAGGTGAGCCGCCTGGAACAGGGCCGGGGGACTGAGGACTCCCGCGTGGTGCGGGCAGCCGCGCTGGAACTCGGCATCCCTTTGCCCGCAGTTGGACTCGCCGCCATGCCGGAAACCAGCACCTGCGAACCCGAGACAGAGGACATGCACCGCCGTACCTTTCTCGCCGCCAGCATCGCCGCCCTCACAGCACCCGCCACACCGGTCGCCGGCCACGGCGATCTCGTCCACTCGCTCCTCCCAGGCCCGATACCTGCCTCTGCCGAGGAACCCCAGGACACACCAGGGCTCAGCGACCGTGTCACTGCGGCCCGGCGGCTCTTCTGCACCTGCGACTATGCCGAGCTGGAACGCGTGCTGCCCGCTCTGATCGGCAACCTCCGGCACGCGGCAACGGGCTCCAGCCAGGCCGCCGGCCTGTTGGCCACCGCGTACCAGACCTCCGCCAGCCTGCTCCTCAAGCTCAGTGATCACGGCCATGCCTGGCTGGCGGTCGGCCGCGCCATGGCCGAGGCCGAGCGCTGCGGCGACCCCGTCGTTCTTGCCTCCAGCGTCCGCGTCCAGGCGCATTTACTGGCCCGCGAGAAACACACCGCCCAGGCCGTCACCCTGGTCCGCCACACCGCCGACCAGCTCACCGGCGCCTACGACAAGCGCTCCCCGCGCTACCTCGCGGCCCTCGGCCTGCTGCTCCTGCGCGGCGTCACGGCCGCCAGCGGAGGCGGGGACCGCTCGGCCACCAAGGACTTCCTCGCCGAGGCGCGGGACGTCGCCCGCTATGTCGACCTCGACCGCCCCGACGCCTGGGCCAACTTCAGCCCCACCAACGTCGCCCTCCACGCGGTCAGTGCCGCGGTCACCTTCGGCGACGCGGGCGTGGCCCTGGAGACCGCCCGTCCCCTCATGCGCCGGCACATCCCGGTCCCCGAGCGACGGGCCGCCCTATGGGTCGAGGCAGCACGCGCCTACAGTCAGCAGGGGAGGCTCGCCGACGGCTACCAGGCCCTGCGGATCGCGGAGAGCTGCGCGGCCCAGGACATCCGTCGTCCTGCCGTACGGGAGCTGGTCGCCGACATGGCCGCCCGTGACCGCCGCCGATCCCTGCCCGAACTGCACCACTTCAGCCGCCAACTGGGAGTTCCCGCGTGAGTGACCAGCCCGACCAGCACCACCAGCCGAAGAAGCCGTTCCTGTACATCGTGGTCTGCGCGTCCGGCATCGCCGGGGACGTCGGCAAGCTGATCACTGCCGCGCAGGAGCGGCACTGGGACGTCGGTGTCGTCGCCACTCCGCAAGCGCTCGGCTTCATAGACGTCCAGGCGATCGAGGCCCAGACCGGCTATCCCATCCGCTCCGCTTGGCGCACTCCTGGCGAGCCCCGCCCGCTGCCACCGGCGGACGCGATCGCGGTCGCCCCGGCCACCTTCAACACGATCAACAAGTGGGCTGCCGGGATCTCCGACACTCTGGCCCTGGGCATCCTGTGCGAGGCGTACGGCTTCGGTATTCCGACCGCCGTCCTGCCGTACCTGAACGCGGCCCAGGCCGCCCACCCCGCGTACCGGCAGAGCCTGGACCGGCTGCGCGAGATGGGCGTCCTGATCGGGGCGTACGAGCCTCACCGGCCGAAGGCCGGCGGCGGGGCCGACCGCTTCCGCTGGGAGGAGGCGCTGGAACTGCTTACACCCCAGCTGCCCAGCTGGACGTGATCAGCGCGCCGCCCTCGTGACGGCTGCGAGGACGGAACGGCTGCTGTCGGTTGGACCGGTGCAGCGGTGGGGCGGTGCGTGGTGCTGCGGGCCTTGGCTGCCTGGGCCAGTGGGCTGGGGGCGTGGCGTTGGCCAAGGCGCTGGATGCGCCAGGTCAGTGCGCGTGCGGGGTTGCGGGCGTCGTCCAGACTGCGTTGATTGACGGCCTGGTCGAGGACGGTAGCCGCGTTGTGCCCCATCGCTTCTGCCTCGGCGAGCACCGCAGTGAGCGCGTCCCAGGCACGGTCTTGCAGGATCCGCTCGGCGTACTCAGGGGCGGCCTGCTGGATGTGGCGGGCGTAGCGGTGCTTGGTCTGTAGAGCGGGAGCTCGCTGGGCGAGGTTGTCGAGCACCGGCTCGGCGACCTGGGCGTACGCGGTGTGCAGGTGGACGAGGGCCTGCTGGGCTGCTGCCTCCTGCTGGGCGTGCTGGTGCTTGCGGTGCCAGTGCATCGCGAAGGCCACGGCGGTGAGCGCGGCGTCCAGCAGCATTGCCAGCCCGGATCCGTCGCTTGCCGGGGTGGGGTTGCACCAGATTGCCTGGACGCTGCGGCGCAGCACGTGGGTGCTGTCGCGGTCGGCGGTGATGCGGGAGCGGGTGGCGCGCTCGAAGACAGCAGCGGCTCGTTCGAGTTCGGTCTTCACCGCAGCTGGTGCGGTGAGAGGCAGTAGGTCCAAGGCTGCGCCGAGCGCTTCCAGCTGTCCTTGTGCCACGTGGTCGTCGCTGTGGATGAGGTGGTGGGGGATGCGTTCGGTGGCGGCGGTGGCCTGGTGCCAGGGATTGCCGGGCTGGGCGGCGATCGGCTGGGCGTGGGTGTCGGTGAGGCGCTGGCGGATCTTGGGCAGGGAGAGGTCGCCGGCGAGGGTGGAGCCGGCGTACCAGATGGGCTCGCCCTGTTTGTTGACGTCGCCGGGCAGGGCGACGCTGTAGCCGGTCACGTCGCCGGACGGCTCGGTCTTGGGCCGCACGGTCACGCCGGTCGCCTCCAGCAGCGCGAAGAACTCGGCTTCGCTGGACGCGGCGGCCACCGCGCGGCGCACCCGCAGGCGTAGGACCTCGCGGGCCGTGGCGTCCTGGCCCAGGCGCTTGGCCTTGAAGTGCTCCTTGCTGGTGGGGCGCTTGGCGGCCGTGCCGTCGCCGTGCTTGAGCCGCCTGAGCCCATAGTCCACTTCGATCTTGCGGGCCTCGCTCTGGACGGCGCGCTTGTCATAGTCGCGCTGTGGGCGGCGGCCGTCCTGGCGGACGAGGGTGGCGGCGATGTGGATGTGGTCGTCGGCGTGGCGCACCGCCACCCAACGGCACGCTTCCTCGTCTCCCTCAGGGGCGATGCCGGCGGCGGCCACGATCCGGCGGGCGACCACGGCCCACTGCTCGTCGGTCAGGATCGGATCCTCGGGAGCGGCGCGTACGGGGCAGTGCCACACGGTGAATTCGGGTGCCTTGTCGCCGAGCATCTGCACGGGCTGGTCGAGCTGTGCGGCGAGCTGGTCCATCACGTCTTTCGGGTCACGGTGCGCGCTGCGGCCGGGATCGGGGGCGAAGTCGTTCCAGGACGCCACCAGGTGCGGATCGATGTGCTCGTTGGCCCGGCCCTTGCCGAAGAGGTAGCCGATCGTGCGGCGCGTGGCCTTGGGGCCCTTGCCAAGGATGATCTTCGGTATCACCGGCTCACCGCCCCGTGGTCACCCGGGCGACGGCGGCGTCCACTTCGGCGATCGATGCCTCGACGCGCTCCAGCAGCCGCTGCACGAGTACCGGTTGCGGCCAGGCGCCGTCCTTGTTGAGGTGCCAGGTGAGCTGGTTGAGGTTGTTGCCGACATGGCCGAGCTGACCGTTGGCGGCCATCAGCGCCTTCACCATGGCGCGGTAGTCGGCGACGGCTGCGGTGGGATCGTCGGCGCGCGCAGCCGCGAGCGAGCTCTCGGCGACGTAGCCGCCTGGCGCCATGTGGCTCAGGTCAGCGGCTTTTCGGACGAGGCCGAACTCGTCGTCGTTGTATCGGGGGTGGATGCGATGCTCGCGCAGCTGCTGGTCACGCAGTCGACGACGCGGAGCGGACATCTGCGACACGTTCGACGACGGTGCGCTGGCCCCTCCCTCGGTCGGCTCCCCCGGGCCGGCCGACTCCGGCGCCCCCTCGGCGCCGGATGCCTCCGCCTCCTCAGGGGCGGAGGACGGGTAAGGGCTCCTTACCCGACAACTTGCTCCGCCTGGGGCAGGGGTACTCGTCAGTGCGTTCTCGTGGATGGTGGGGTCTTCGTGGTGCGGTTCGTGCATGGGTCTCCGTTTCAGAGGATGGTCGGGTGAGGGCGAGCGGGTGTACCGGAATCAATTCCGGAAGTGATTCCGATACACCCGCTGGGTGTTGGAGTCCGGACCGTTACTCGACGCTGGCCTCGCCGAGGATCGGTGTGCCGCCCTTGCGCCCGGCCTCCAGGGCATCGAGTGCCTGCGTGATCCGTTTGTTGGAGGCTTTGCGTTCGAGCTTGTCGAGCTCGGCCCGCATGGCCATGTGGGGGGCGGATCCGGTGCGGGCTTCGAGATCGCGGGCGATAGCGATCAGCTCGTCGATGGAGGTGTCGGGCGGGCGCCCCGTACGGCGAGGCCGAGGTTTCGGCCTGTCGCGGTCCGGAAGAGGGTGAGGTGGTTCCGGCTCCTCGGGTGGTTCCCGCTTCGCTTGCGGGGTGTCCTTCTTCCGGCGGCGCTCGGGGGTGGGGATTTCCGGTACGTGCTCGCGTGCGGGGTGCGGGTCGTCATGGGAACGCGGAGCTGCACCGGAAGTGGGGCCATCGGAAGCGGAGTCACCGGAAGTCGGCAGCCTTGGCGGCGTGGATGCGGAATGGTGGCGGGTGCCGGTCTCCCAGGGGAAGGCCAGGTCGGCATCGAGCAGGGCCGCGGCGTTCCGGCGGGCCGCGAACCGGGCCAGGAGCCGCTCGCGCTGTTGCGGATCGGTGGCCACCTGGGCCCGGTCCACCGCATCGGACAGGCGGCGCATGGCGAGCCGGCCACGCCGGGTCGTGCGGTATGCCTTGGGTTTCGCGTAGAGGCGCGCGGCCAGGTCGGCGGCCTTGGCAGTGGCGCGTTCGCGGGTGATCTCCTGGGCGTCGCGGCTGCGGTCGGCGATGCCCAGGCGAGACAGGAGGCGCTCGCGGGCCTCGCGCCCGATGCGGGCGGCCAGGCTGTCGGAGGCGGCCTTGGCGATGCGGTGGCGCAGCTCGATGCCCATGGCGAGGTGCCACAGCACGCCGGCCATGACCGGCCCGAGGAAGGCCCTCACCGAGCCGCCGACCAGACCCGATTCGGCGTACGCGGGGATGATCTGAACCGTCGTGATGACCCAGACCAGGACCCCGGGCATACCGGGTGCCCGCTTGTCGCTGTGGAGGTTCTGCCGAGCCAGCAGGGCGGTGGAGAACAGCGCGAGCTCACCGGCGGCGAACATCGCGATCCGCTCCGCCGTGCTGTACATGCCGAGGTAGTGTGCGGCGAACCGCCAGCTGGTGTCGGCGCTGTAGATCGTGCACACGGTCGCGGCGACAGCGGCCAGCCGGAGCGCGAGCGTTCCTCGCCGCTCTGGCCGTTGGCCGTTGCTGCCACTCCGGCTTCGCCGGGTCAGGTATGTGGCCAGTACCCCGCCGGAGACGAAGGCCAAAGCGGTGAGCATCAGGGGAGTGGCGTCCCATGTCGACCAGGGCACTTTCAGGCGTCACCGCCCCGAGTCCGCTCCTGGCTCGACGCGTCCGGTTCCCTTCGCTGGCTCACGCCTGCGGCGTGCTCGGCGGCCAGAACGTAGAGGTGGACGACGCCCAAGGGGATGAGAGGCGCGCAGGCCGACATGGCCACGACGGTGACGCCGGCCAGCGTCCAGGCGCCTCCCGGACCCTGCCGGTCGGCGAGCGAGCCGAGCACGACGACCGTGGCGGCGCGGACAGCTATCGCGGCGACAGTCAGCTTCCACGCGTACTCCTCGTCTTCGAGCGGAGCCGAGCGCAGCCGGACTACGGCGGCGATCGACAGGGCGATGAACCCGTTGGTGGCGCCGAGGAACACGTATGGGAGAGGCGTGGAGGCGTAAGCCGTGGCAGTGAGTTGATGCACGAGGTCGAGGGCGAGCAGGAAGGTCAGCGCGGCCAGTACGACGGCCGCGATGCACCCCGACGGAGCGGTCCAGGTCGAAGTCGACGGACCTGTCGGGGCAGGGGGAGCTGCGGTAGTGGGCATATGAGGTCTCCGAAGGGCCCACGGGGCATGCGGCGTTGAGCCGTGCACGGGGGCAGTGAGGGGGGAGGGGAGGGAGTTGGCGCGGATTACGCGGCGGTGTGCTGGGCGAGCTCGGCTGCGGCGAGGTCCACACGCGTCGGGTGGGGCACGGTGCGGGGCACGTTGCCTCGCGAGCGACCGTCGGGGCCTACGCGCCGGGTACGGCAGGGCTCGCCCTTGCCGGCGTGGCACCACTGGCAAGGGACGCTGAGCGCGTCGGGCCGTCCCGCGGCGACGGCGGCCTCGCGGGTGGCTCGCATCGGCCGGTAGGGGGCGAGCTCGGCGCGGGCAGCGGGCGGGACGCACGATCCGATGGCAGCGAGGCGGGCTGCGATGTCGGGGTGTGGACCGCCGTTCGTGATCTGCCGGTGCGACGAGGGCGCAGCCGCACCGGTGGCGACCGCGTGTCGGGTGGCGAACAGTTCGGCCCGCCAGGCGGCAGGGTCGTCCGGGTCAGCGGACGGTGTGGGGTCGGTGTGCCGGCCGAGGCGGTCGCGGCGGTGGGCGCGCCACTTGCGGGCGATGTCCACGGGCAGGAGCGGGTACGGGGAGTCCAGGACGTGGTCCCGTATCGCCTCGCGGGCATCCCAGCCATGGACGGTGGTCAGCGGCACGTCGCTCAGCAACTCGTGCCATTGGGCGATTTGGTCACGGGCCTCGCCGGCATCGGTGCGGATGGAGCGGGGGTCGAGGCGGCCGATGTAGGCGAGGAGGGCGGCAATTTCGCGGCGATCCAGTGCAGTTATTCCGTTCCGGTCGGTTCTTCGAGGGCGGCGAGCAGGGCGGCGGTGTGTGCCTCGGCGCGGGTCATGCCGGCCGTGGGGGCAGGGGTGCCGCCGGGCAGGGCGTAGAGGCTCGGGCGGCTCGGTGCGGGGCTGTGTTCGCGGGCGATCCAGGTGCGCCAGTCGGCAGCCCACGCGGTGGCCGGGCGCGGTGGCCAGGCCGCCCGGTAGGAGCGCCACTTCGCGTCGGCGGCGTGGATGCCGTGTTCGCCGAGGCGGGCGAGGTGCCCCTGCTGCTGCGCCCAGGCGCGGGTCTCCGCGTCGATCTCCCAGTCGGTGGCCGAGGTGAGGGTGGTGGCACTGCTGCTGTACCTACGGTTCACCTTCGGTTCACTACGGTTCTGGGGGCTGGATTCCGGTCCCTCCATGGGCTGGATTCCGGTCCCTGGAGGGGTTGGATTCCGGTCCGTGTCGTTTTCTGGAGGTGCCGGATCCTGGTCCTTCGAGGGGCTGGATTCCAGCCCCTTTCGGGGGCGGATTCCGTACCGTCGCAGGCCGGGTGTGTTGCGGTCGGGCTTCCTGGGCTCGACGGTGGGAGTGTCTTCGGGGCGCGACGCGTTCGCGATGAGGTAGGCCGCTCGCGGCAGCCAGTACACGGTGGCGCGGTACGGGCCCTGGAGATCGTCGGCCTCCTCCAGCTCACCGCAGCGCACCAGCATGTCCAGAGCGTCACGGACGGTGGACCGGGAGGCCCCCGTGCGCTCCATCAGGCTGGGCACCGTGGCGTAGGCGACACACTTCTCGTCGGCGACGCGGTCGGCGATGGAGAGCATCACCAGCCGGGCGTTGCCCTTGCTGGCGCTGTTCTCCCAGACCCACTCGCGGGCGTCTTTGCTCATCGGTTGGCGGCTCCTAGGTCAGGTGGGGAGGTGCGGGCAGTCCGCTTCGGGGGTTTGGGGAGGGCTGCGGCGTGGAGTTGCCGGCGAGGCCCGCGCTGGTGTGCACGAGGTCGCCTTGGCCGCGGCTGTGGCGTGTCGAGTTTCCCCGTGCCCCGGAAACAGTGTTCCGGGCGCCTGGACAAGACAGCCACATCCGCCCGCGCAAGTCCAGCATTCCACCGAGAAAGCAAACAGCTCACGGCGAACACGTCGTGTGCGGGGAATTAAAACGTTAGACCCGGATCCCCGGTTAGCGAAATCACCCAGCGGAGCGGTGGGACAAATAGGGACAGTAGCTCGCAATGCTTCGGTGGCGATTCCGTCAGACCTCGCGCGGAGCGCGACATGTCCCCTGACCAGGCATGATGATCCTTTCGGGGTGGTCGCCCATCGGCGTGGGCGACCTGACGCTCCGTGATTTCGTCAACCGGGGATCCCATGCTATGTTCCGCCCTTTTCCGGCGGTGACCTAGGGGATCTGACAACAAAGCGGCGGAATATAGCAGCGGGTCAGCGGTTAGCAAAACCGGTCTTTCGGAGCTACAACAGATCCGTGCAGCAAAACCCTCTTGAAATAGGCCCGGCCGGAAATCGGACCGCCCGCGCCATCGAGCGCGCCCGCACCATGCGCGGAATCGCTCAAAGACAGCTGGCCGCCCGCGCGACCGAGCTGGGCCGCCCCATGACCGTTACGACCATCTCCCGCATCGAACGCCGGCGCCGACGCTGCGACGTCGACGACCTCGTCGCCATCGCGGCCGCCCTCGGCGTCTCCCCGCTGGCCCTGCTCGCCGGGGAGTGCTAGCCGCCGCAGACGCTGCATCGCTCCCGCCGAGCAGTCGGTGACCGGGGCAACACCCTTCCGCCACCTCCCACTTCCCTCGCCCGTACGTACCCGAGCGATCCACCCCGGTGCGTCCCCCTCGCACCATCGCTCCAGATAGGAACCCTCTTGCGCCAAGAGCCCATGCCTCCTGCCCTCCCGCACACCGCGTCGACACTGCCCCGCCTCTACCTCCCCGAGGAGATCGCCGAGGCCCTCGGCTGCTCTGCCTGGTGGGTCAAGGACCGCGCCCGTCGCAGCCTCATTCCGCACACCCGCGTCGGCCGCGCGTACCGCTTCACCGCCGAACACCTGGCCGAGATCGTCCGCCTCTACGAGGAGCGCCCGACACGATCCCCCGACGACGCGGCTGCCGTTCCGGCAGGGGCGACACCTCCCGCCGCACGAGCCCGTGTCTCCCAGCTTCGTCGGCCTACTGCGGTCCTGACGACGGGGCGTCTGCGGGCTCGGCCGCCGCGCCGTACCCAGTACGAGACCGTCGCGTAGCGCGCCCGCGCCAGCCACAAGCCAAAGCCAGGGGAGGAAGACGGAAGTTGGGTTTCGCGGAGAAGCGCGGAAACTACTGGCGCGGCCGGTACAAGATCGCGCCCAGCAAGCACCTCACGGTCGTCGACGAGAGCGGCAAGGCGATCAGGTTCGCGACCAAGGGCGAGGCCCAGCGCGCCGCGAGCGAGGCCGAGAACAAGTACCGACGGGGCGACTGGCGCGACCCGGCACTGGGCCAGGAGACCTTCGGCGAGTACGCGAGCCGCTGGTACGAGGCCCAGGATCTGGCTGCCTCGACGATGCAGAACTACAGGCGCCACATCGAGGAGCATCTGCTCCCCGAGTTCGAGGACAAGGCGCTCGCGGGCGTCCTGCGCACGGACGTCGACTTGTGGGAGAAGAAGGAGAAGGCCGTGTACGCGGCCTCCAGCGTCAAGACCTGGCGCTCGACGCTCCACCTGATCTTCGAGGACGCGATCGACGAGGGCCTGATCGCGTCCAATCCGGCGGCCAGGCGGCGTGGGCGCGGCAAGCGCGCCGGCCGCTCCCGTGGCCGTGGCCCGGAGAAGGTCATCACCGACGCGCTCGGCATTCTGCTGACCGCCGAGCGGGCTGCCCTGCTCTCCGGCCGCGACGACGAGTTCGTCGCCGTGGTCCTCAAGGGGTACACCGGCAAGCGCTGGGGCGAAATCGTCGGCCTGGAAACCGAGTTCGTCCGCCCCGGAGCGTTCCGCGTCGAGTGGCAGCTGTACGAACTCGACACCGGCGAGCTGCTGCGCTGCCCGCCCAAGGACGACAGCTACCGCACCATCGACTCGACGGTCTGGCTGTCCGCCCTGGTCGCCAACCACATCGCCCGTACGAAGCCGACGCCGTGCCCGTGCCATGGCAGGACGTACGTCTTCCGAGGACAGGGTGCGGCACGTACCGGTGGTCACCAGGGGGCAAAGCTTGTCGACGTCGCGCGCCTGGCCGGGGTCTCCACGGGGACGGTGTCCAACGTCCTCAACCGCCCCGACCGGGTCGCTGAAGCTACGCGAGCGCGTGTGGAGCAGGCCATCGCCGACCTTGGGTTCGTGCGGTGCGGTGCGGTGTCTGGGCACGCGGCTCACTGGCGTCGAAACGGCTTTGCCACCTGGCTGTTCACCCCGGCGGCCTCCGGCTGGTATCCGAAGAAGGCCCCGCAGGAGGCAAGGCCCGTGCCGCTGCTCGGTGAGCCGTGGCCCGGCGTTCCGGCACGAGGACGCAATGCCAGCGAACGGGCCGACACTTGCTGGCTCCCGATTGCCAAGGGCCTCACGCCCCACGGCCTCCGTCACACACACCGGACGATGATGGAGGACCTCGGCACCGAGAAGGTCCTCATGGACGAGCGCATGGGCCACCTCGACGGATCGGTCTCGGCGCGCTACGCCCACGTCACGCCCGGCATGCGTCGGCGCCTCATGGCCGGTCTGACCGAGCAGTGGGAGGCGGCACTCGACGCTCGGCTCTCGATGTGTCCCATATCGCCGGTGCGTGTGCTCAACGAGCTCCTGCGCGCACGCGCGGGTGTCCAGTAGCCCCCGGGCCTCGGTGCCGACGTCATATCACCGGGCCTGTTTCCTCAGGGGACAAGCAGGCTGTTCCCTGAGGGAACAGGCCGCGTGTTCCCTCAGGGAACGGCTCGGGCGCCCACTGTGGTGGCGCTCCTGACTGTCGGGCGCCCGGACAGCCCGCCGTAGGTGCCTCCCCGAATTGGCTCTTCAGCCAGCCTCAGGCGGGCTTCTGCGCAGCGTCGGCAGCGGCCTTCCTGGGGACAAGTCTGGGCGGTACTGGCCGAGGAGGGTCCGCGTAGGCTGCGTGCGCGCGTTCCTGCTCGCGGTGCCAGATCTTCAACAGCGCTTCGTTGGACTGTGGCACAGCGAGTCCGACGCTCTTCAGAATCTCCCGGAAGTACGGGACCGGGCCGCCGTCGGGAGCCACGACCAAGGCAGACAGCAGCGGTGCGTCGCCTTCCGAGCGGTCCTCGGCCTGTGACAGCAGCGTGAGGCGCACTTCCTGTGGAGTGCTCTTTCCGCCGGCCAGCAGCAGCCAGTGTGTGGTGCTGCCTGCCTGCGCGACGGAGATCAGCCGCTGGCGTAGATCTTGGCTTGAGACCGGGACAGCAGTCCGTTTGACCTTCGAGGGCCGGGCGGCACGCTGCTGGTCATCCGGCTTCGACGGCTCAACCGAGGGGCTCGGCCCTCTACCCTCGCCGGATGTCTTCTGGTTCTGATGGGCTGCCTTCCGAGCCCCCGCGATCGCAGTCTCAAGCAGAGCGCTCGTCTCCCATAGGACATTGAGCCCGCGACTGTTGAGCCGGGTGCGCCGTGTGCCTTCCAATAAACGGCGTGCGGTTCGGAGTTCTCGCTTCAGGCGCGCAGCACTCTTGCCCCGTGTGCCACCGAGCAACTCCTGCCCTTCGGTGATCAGACGTTGCAGACGCTTCCAAGCAGTGGGCGTCTGGTCGTGCTGTGTGACAGACCGTCGGTTCCGCGCGGTTGCGCCCCGGCGAGGGGAGTGAGGGAGGACGACGGGGACCTCGGGCACTGCTGCATCGAGCGGCAGCGTCGGTGGCATTGTGCGTGCGGGGATCCCGTACTTCGCGAACGCGCGGTCCGCTTCCCGTTGTGCCCACCGCTTCAGGTGAGGAGCTGATGACGGCCTGCCCAGCCCAAGGCCGTCGAGGACGCGGACCAGGTACGGCAGCGGCTCGCTGGCGTTGGTCCGTATGAGGGCAGACAGCACGGGATCATCCTGTGAGAACGGGGTGTCGACCTCGGTGAGCAGTCCGACGAGATCCGCGTCGCTGTACCGGCTGAAGTCCACGCCGATCATCTGACCCAGGCGTTCCCAGGTGGGCTTGATCGCCCAGCGCGCGTCCAGCTCCAAGGCGTCTCGAAGTGCGACGACCAGTTCTTCCTGGTTCATGTGCCGAACCGTTCGGCGCTCAGCGAGCGATGTTTCGGGCGATGGCTTTCGTGTGCCGCTGCTTCCGGTGCCCGCCTTGGACCGTCTGCGCGCGGCTCGGATCTCCTCGACTGCTGGCGTCGAAAGTCCGTCGACCGTCAGGGCCGCGTCGGCGAACGGCGTCCACTCGGGGGCCCGACCGCGCTGTTGTACGCCGAGGTAGGGGCACCGCTCGGCTCCCTGGGTCTCGAACCGGATGCGGAAGACATAGCCGGCGTCGTCCAGAAACTCCTCAGGCGTGGGGCCACCCAGCCCGAAGATCCAATCTGCTTCCCCCTCACCCAGGGCGTCTGCCTTGTCGGAACCGAGCCCCCATGAACCACTGTTGTCCGGCCGCAGACGGAAACGCAGCCGACGCGGGCTGCCCTGCAGATCGACATCGATCGTGCTGCCGGGGGCGGCGGTGTTCTTGTGTAGATGCACTGCCCCCTTGAAGCCCTGGCTCCCTATCCAGTTGTGCAGGGCCCGCTTCATGAACAGGTGGTCGGCGCTGTCCTCCCCATTGGCTGTGCGAGTGCAGGTGTGATGTGGGTGGTGCGCGAAGTGGCAGACCTTCGAGTGATAGCGGCGGTCGGTCAGCGGCTCTCCGCAGCCGCCGAGCAGCGTGCCGCACCAATACGTGTACCTGGGGTGCTGTTGCCGCCAGCGCGTCAGCTCTGCCGCCTCCATGGGGAGGATGATCGCGAGATCGGAGTCTTTACTGCCTATGACTGCCGTTTGAACCCGACGGTGATCCGCGGCTTGTAGCGGCATGGCGATAGACCTCCGGCGGCGGGAAGCGGCGCAAGACGACCAGTGCCAGCAATGGTGTCAGAACGGCCACTCGCGGTCAGCACACGGTGAGAACTCGCAAGCCCGCCGCCCAGAGCGGGGAGCCCGCTGGGAGCCGCATCCCGAAGTCGGCTCCCAAACGGCTCCCAAAAGGGCCCTGGAAACGAGTCAGGGGCCTGATCCACTGAGTGGATCAGGCCCCTGACCTGGTGTTCCTTCAGTCGGGGTGGCGGGATTTGAACCCACGACCTCTTCGTCCCGAACGAAGCGCGCTGCCAAGCTGCGCTACACCCCGAAGCAACGAGCTCTACTTTAGCGGACTGATCCCCGTAGGTGAAATCCGGTTCCGGGGAGGCCGGGGCCGGGGTGGTGGAAGAGCCCCGGCCGACGGCCTTCGGGGCGGTCAGTCGTGGGGGGTGAGGGTGAGCAGGGTGGCTTCCGGGGGGCAGGCGAAGCGGACCGGGGTGTAGCGGTTGGTGCCGCAGCCGGCGGAGACGTGGAGGTAGGAGGTGTGGCCGTCGGCGGTGTGGCTGGAGAGGCCCTTGGCGCGCCGGGTGTCGATGTCGCAGTTGGTGACGAGGGCGCCGTAGAAGGGGACGCAGAGCTGGCCGCCGTGGGTGTGGCCGGCGAGGATCAGTGGGTAGCCGTCGCCGGTGAAGGCGTCCAGAGAGCGCAGGTACGGCGCGTGGACGACGGCCACGGAGAGGTCGGCGCCGGATTCCGGGCCGCCGGCGACCTCGGCGTAGCGGTCGCGCTTGATGTGCGGGTCGTCCAGTCCGGTCAGCGCGATCTCGGCGCCCTCCAGCTTGAGGCGCCCGCGGGAGTTGGAGAGGCCGACCCAGCCGGCCGCGTCGAAGGCGTCGCGCAGGTTTTCCCAGGGGTTGTGGACGGCGCCGACGACGGGGGCGTTGCCGTTCAGGCCGTGCCGGCCCTGGACCTTCTCGAGCAGATAGCGGGCGGGGTTGCGCAGCCGGGGGCCGTAGTAGTCGTTGGAGCCGAAGACGTAGGCGCCGGGGAACTCCATCAGGGGGCCGAGGGCGTCCAGGGTCTCGGGCACGGCCTCGGGGTCGGAGAGGTTGTCGCCGGTGTTGACGACGAAGTCGGGGCGGAGCCCGGCGAGCGACTGGAGCCAGCGCTGTTTCTTGCGCTGCCCGCTGACCATGTGGATGTCGGAGACCTGGAGGACGCGCAACGGCCGCATACCGCGGGGCAGTACGGGCACGGTGACGCGCCGCAGGCGGAAGGAGCGGGCTTCGAAGCCGGCGGCATAGGCCAGGCCGGCCGCACCGACTGCGGTCAGGGACAGGGGTACTCCGTATCGCGCGCGCATGTGTCCATGGTCGCAGAGTGGCGGTGGGGTGGGGCGACGCCCTTGATCGTCGGGACGGGGGACGGGGGATGGCGGGGGTATTCGGGAGGGGGTGAGGGGACGGGGCGCGCGGCGGGGAAAAGGCGCGGCGGTTGCCGGTGGGTGAGGGCATACTCGACGGCATGACCACGCTCAAGGCCAAGCTCCGGGACGACCTCACCGCTGCGATCAAGGCGCGTGACGAGCTGCGTTCCGCCACCCTCCGTCTCACGCTGACCGCCATCCAGAAGGAGGAGGTGGCCGGCACCCAGGCGCGTGAGCTGTCCGACGGCGAGGTCGAGAAGATCATCGCGCGGGAGGCGAAGAAGCGCCGGGAGGCCGCGGAGGCGTTCGACAAGGCCGGACGGGCCGAATCCGCGGAGCGGGAGCGGGCGGAGGGCGAACTGCTCGCTGTGTATCTGCCCAAGCCGCTGACCGATGACGAGCTGGAGCAGCTGGTCGCGGCGGCCGTGGCGGAGGCCCAGGGGGCCGGTGCCGAGGGGCCGCGCGCGATGGGCGCCGTGATGAAGATCGTCAACCCGCAGGTGGCGGGCCGGGCCGACGGCGGCCGGGTCGCCGCGGTGGTGAAGAAGCTGCTCGCCGGCTGAGGTCCGGACGGAAGCGCGGAAGCGGAAGCGCGGAAGGGGCGCCCTCGTGATGAGGGCGCCCCTTCTGTATGTCGTGGTGGAGTGCCGTGTGCCGTGTGCCGTGTGCTCTGGTGGAGCCGGCGGGCTCGTGGGCGGGGGCCGCCCGGTGGGTCACCAGCCTCCGTTGAGGCCGCCCAGGATGTCGGGGAAGCCCGGAAGGTGCCAGCCGCCCCCGGGCTTGTTGTCGCCGCCGTGGCCGGGGTTCGGCTTGGGCTTGTCCTGCCCCTGGTTGTTGTCGCCGTCGCCGCCCGCCGGGTCGTCGATCGGGACGGTGGGCAGCGCCGGCGCGGGGCGGCCCGCCAGCGCGCCGGACATCGCGTCGCGCCAGATGGGGCCGGGGGTGTCCGCGCCGTAGACCTTGTCGTGCGCGACGCCGCCGATGGTGATGTTGTACATCTGGCGCTGGTGCCGCGGGTCGCCGACCCAGACCGCGCCGGCCGCGTTCGGGGTGTAGCCCACGAACCAGGCGGCGTAGCGGTTGTCCGTCGTTCCGGTCTTGCCGGCGCTGTCGCGGCCCTGGAGGCCGGCCTCCTTGCCGGTGCCGTCCTCGACGACGCCCTTGAGGAGGGCGTTGACCGTGTCCGCGGTCTTCTTGGACATCGCGCTGTGGCACGTGGTCTGCGGGACCTTCAGCGACCGGCCCTGGGCGTCGGTGATCGACTCGATGGCGACCGGGGAGCAGTACGTGCCCTCGTTGGCGAAGGTGGCGTACGCCCCGGCCATGGTCAGCGGGGACATCTCCTGGCCGCCGAGGGCCATGGAGGGAACCTGCTTCAGCGGCTTGCCGTCGGCCCGCTGGATTCCCATCTTCTCGGCCATCTTGACCGCGGGGCAGATGCCCATGTCGCTGATCAGCTGTACGTAGTAGGTGTTGACCGACTTCGCGGTCGCCTCCTTCATGGCGTACGGGCCGTGTTCCTGCGGGTTCTCGTTCTCGGCGGTGTCGTGGCCCTGCCACTCGCCGGTGCACGTCTGGACCGGGCTCGGGTACGGCATCTTGTACGGCGAGGGGTACTGCTGGTACGGGCTGGTGCCCTGCTCCAGGGCCGCCGCCGCGATCACCGGCTTGAAGGTCGAGCCGGGCTGGTAGCCGGCGCCGCCGCCCATGCTGTGGTTGACCGAGAGGTTGATCTGGGTCTGGTTCGTGCCGAAGCCGTACGGCCGGGACTGTCCCATGCCGAGGATCTTGCCGGTGCCCGGTTGGACGACGGTCGCGGCGGCGGCCACCGGGTCGTCGTCGTAGACGTGCTTGCTCAGCGACGCCTGGATCGACTTCTGGGTCTGCGGGTCGAGGGTGGTGCGGATGGTCAGCCCGCCCTCGTTCCAGCGCTGCGAGCGGATCTCGCGGGTCGCGCCGAACGTCTTGTCGTTGAGCAGCACCTCGCGGACGTAGTCGCAGAAGAAGCCGGCGCCGCTGCCGGCGGTGATGCAGCCGTTCTGCGGGCGGCTGACCTTCAGCTGGATCGGCTTCGCGGCGGCGGCGTCGGCCTGTGCGCGGGTGATGTCCTTGAGGTCGGCCATCCGCCGCAGCACGGTGTTGCGGCGCACGGTCGCCTCGTGCAGGTGGTTGACCGGGTCGTAGCGGCTCGGCGACTGCACGATGCCGGCCAGCAGGGCCGACTCCTCCAGGCTCAGGTCCTTGGCGGGCTTGCTGAAGTAGCGCTGCGCCGCGGCCTCGACGCCGTACGCCTGCTCACCGAAGAACGTGATGTTGAGGTAGTTCTGCAGGATCTTGCGCTTGCCGAGCTTCTCCTCCAACTGGATCGCGTACTTCAGCTCCTTGACCTTGCGGCCGATCGTCTGCTGGGTGGCCTGCGCGACCTTGTCCGGGTCGTCGCCGGCCTCCTCGATGAAGACGTTCTTCACGTACTGCTGGGTCAGGGTGGACGCGCCCTGGGCGACGCTGCCGGACTGGGCGTTCTTGTTGACCGCGCGCAGGATGCCCTTGAGGTCGATGGCGCCGTGCTTGTAGAAGCGGGCGTCCTCGATGGCGACGATCGCCTGCTGGACGTAGGGCGACATGTCCTTGAGGCCGACGACCGTGCGGTCGCGGGAGTAGACCTTCGCGATCTCGCCGCCGTCGGCGTCCAGGATGGTGGTGCGCTGACTGAGCGGCGGCGTCCTGAGGTTGGCCGGGATGTCGTCGAAGCCCTGGACGGACGTCTTGGCCGCGAGGCCGAGCGCGCCGGCCGCCGGGAGCGCGATGCCGGCCAGTACCGCTCCGGCGAGGACGCTGACACCGAGGAACTTGGCGGCCTGCTGGGTCTTGGACCGACCTCCGCCCACGCGCTTCTTAGCCATGGGGAGCAGCCTACGTTCTCAATCGCCGGACAGGGGCGCACCTGTTCGTTTAGCCTGTTCCCATCCGCCACAGCGGAACGGCTACACCTCGGTTCGTCAACCCCTACTCCTCCCTCGGGCTGTGCCCCACATGCCCGCTGTGTGCCATAAATCCCTTGCCATCACAGCGAAGTGTCCCGCTTGGGAGGTAAGTGGCGTATGTCGTGCGGTCACTCCGTTGGGTGATCTGCCGCGTACGCATAGTCCGTTCGGGCCATTCAAGATTGGGCCCGAAGGGGGTGTTGCGCCCTGCCCGCCTTCCGTAACGTCCTCAACTGGCAACGGTGAATATGCCGTTTGCCGCCGTGGGGGAGCCTCGATTCGGGAGAGGACGGCGCCAGCATGGGCTGGGTAACCGACTGGAGTGCACAGGCAGCCTGCCGCACTACCGATCCGGATGAACTTTTCGTGCAGGGGGCGGCGCAGAACCGCGCCAAGGCGGTGTGCACCGGGTGTCCGGTGCGCACGGAGTGCCTGGCCGATGCCCTGGACAACCGGGTGGAGTTCGGTGTGTGGGGCGGAATGACCGAACGCGAGCGGAGGGCGCTGCTGCGCCGCCGCCCGACCGTGACGTCATGGCGCCGCCTGTTGGAGACAGCACGTACGGAATACGAGCGCAGCACCGGCATCCTGCCGGTGGACTGCGAGGACGAGGTGTTCGACGACGAGTACGCCGCGGTCGGATAGGCCGCCCGCCGGACCGCGTGTGCGGTCATGTCGCCGCCGCGGCCGTTCGCCGCTGCGGTTCAGGCGTCGGCGTCGTCGGGCCGCACGGCCAGGCGGTCGCCGATCGCGCGCAGGCCCGCGAGGTCGTGGACGTCGCCGGGCAGCGCCGCGACCTGCGCGACCGGGACCTCGGGATGCAGCGCGGTGAAGCGGTCACGGGTGCGCCGTTCGCGCGCGAGGACCTGCATACGTTCCGCGTGCAACCGCAGCAGCCCGGCGGCGAGTTGCGCCGCCGAGGCCGAAGGTGATGACGCCTGCTCCGCCGCGGCAGCGGGGGAGAGGCCGCCGGCGGTACGTGATCCATTCTTCCCGCCGTCGAGATCCACAATGCCGCCCGGCCCAAGATTTTCGACGACCGGGGAACTCGGGTCGTCGGAAGGGGAGTTGGGGGCGGTCCCGCCGGAGGGCCGGCCCGCTTCCGCGGCGTCCGGATCCGCGGCCGGGTCCCCGTCCGCGTCCCTCTCCGCGACCAGCGTCTCCGTCAGGGCCTCCGCGGCGGCCAGCGCGCGCTCGGCGCTCAACTGGGCCGCGCCACTGCCGTGCACGCGGTTCAGTACGAGACCGGCCAGCGGCATCTGCTCGGCGGCCAGCCGCTCGACGAAGTACGCCGCCTCGCGCAGCGCGTCCCGCTCCGGCGCGGCCACCACCAGGAACGCCGTACCGGGCGCCTGGAGCAGCCGGTACGTGGCGTCCGCGCGGGTGCGGAAGCCGCCGAACATGGTGTCCATGGCGGCCACGAACGTCTGGACGTCGCGGAGGAGTTGGCCGCCCATCAGCTTGCTGAGGGTGCCGGTCATCATCGACATGCCGACATTGAGGAACTTCATGCCGGCCCGGCCGCCGACCTTCGCGGGCGCCATCAGGATCCGGATGAACTTGCCGTCCAGGAAGGAGCCCAGGCGCTTGGGCGCGTCGAGGAAGTCCAGCGCGGAACGGCTCGGCGGGGTGTCCACGACGATCAGGTCCCACTCGTCGTTCGCGCGGAGCTGGCCGAGCTTCTCCATGGCCATGTATTCCTGGGTGCCCGCGAAACCGGCCGACAGGGACTGGTAGAAGGGGTTCTCCAGGATGGCGCGGGCCCGCTCGGCGTCCGCATGGCCCTCGACGATCTCGTCGAAGGTGCGCTTCATGTCCAGCATCATCGCGTGCAGTTCGCCGCCCGCGGTCTCGTCGACGCCCTTGACCCGGCGCGGGACGTTGTCGAGCTCCGAGATGCCCATGGACTGCGCCAGCCGCCGGGCCGGGTCGATGGTGAGCACCACGACCTTCCGGCCGCGCTCGGCGGCGCGCACGCCCAGCGCCGCGGCGGTGGTGGTCTTGCCGACGCCGCCCGAGCCGCAGCACACCACGATGCGGGTGCGCGGATCGTCGATCACGGCGTCGACCTCCAGCCACGGGGCCGAGGCGTCCAGCGTCGTGTCGTCCGAGGTCATATGGGCCCCTGTCTCCGCAGGTCTCTGGCCAGGCCGTAGAGCCCGGCGAGGTCCACTCCCTCGGGGAGCAGCCCCAACTCGTAGGTGGGCAGGCCGAGCGCGGTCAGCTCGGCGTACTCGGCACGCTCCAGCTCGACCCGCTCGGCGTGCTCGCGCGCCTGCTCCAGCAGGGGGGCGATCAGGCGGTCGGCGAGGCCGCCGCGGCGGGCGCCGCCCAGACCGGCCTGGGACAGCGCCTTGGCGATGCCCGTACGGGCCCCGCGGGCGGCGACGTCGAGGTCGCCGTTGTCCAGCAGGGCGGGGCGGGTCATATTGATGACGACGCCGCCCACGGGGATGTTGGCGGCGCGCAGCTCGGCGATGCCGTCGGCGGTCTCCTGGACCGGCATCTCCTCCAGGAGGGTCACCAGATGCACCGCGGTCTCGGGCGACTTGAGGACCCGCATCACGGCCTGCGCCTGATTGTGGATCGGGCCGATCTTGGCCAGGCCGGCGACCTCGTCGTTCACGTTCAGGAACCGGGTGACGCGGCCGGTGGGCGGGGCGTCCATCACCACCGCGTCGTAGACGAACGCGCCGCTCTTGTCCTTACGGCGGACGGCCTCGCACGCCTTGCCGGTGAGCAGCACGTCCCGCAGGCCGGGCGCGATGGTGGTGGCGAAGTCGATCGCGCCGAGCTTCTTCAGGGCCCGGCCGGCGCTGCCGAGCTTGTAGAACATCTGGAGGTAGTCCAGCAGGGCGCGCTCGGCGTCGATCGCGAGGGCGTGCACCTCCCCGCCGCCCGGGGCCACCGCGATCTTGCGCTCCTCGTAGGGAAGCGCCTCGGTCTCGAACAGCTGGGCAATGCCCTGCCGGCCCTCGACCTCGACCAGGAGGGTACGGCGCCCTTCGGTGGCCAGGGCGAGGGCGAGGGCAGCGGCGACCGTGGTCTTGCCGGTGCCGCCCTTGCCGCTGACGACATGGAGCCTGCTCACGCCAAGGAGCCTAACCAGTCCGCGTCCCGGCTACGCACGGGATACGCCCGGGACTACCCGGAGATCCGCCGCGCGCCTGTCGGGGACGGCGTCGGGGATGTGCCCTAGGGGGCGCCGTGGCAGGGCCGGGGTCGGGCGGCGGCGGCGCGGCCGGGCGCAGGCATTACGCTCGGGCCATGACCAAGTGGGAATACGCGACCGTGCCGCTGCTCGTGCACGCGACCAAGCAGATTCTGGACACCTGGGGCGAGGACGGCTGGGAGCTGGTCCAGGTCGTGCCCGGCCCGAACAACCCCGAGCAGTTGGTGGCCTACCTGAAGCGGGAGAAGCCGTGAGCGGCGTAGAGGACAAGATCGCGTCGCTGGGCCTGAAGCTGCCGGAGGTCGTGCCTCCGCTGGCCACGTACCAGCCCGCGGTGCGCTCCGGCGCGTACGTCCACACCTCCGGCCAGCTGCCCATGGTGGCCGGCTCGCTGCCCGTCACCGGCAAGGTCGGTGCCGAGGTCAGCCCCGAGCAGGGCAAGGAACTCGCCGCGGTCTGCGCGCTGAACGCGCTGGCCGCCGTCAAGTCCGTCATCGGCGACCTCGACAAGATCGAGCGGGTCGTGAAGGTCGTCGGGTTCGTGGCCTCCGCGCCGGACTTCACCGGGCAGCCGGGCATCGTCAACGGCGCCAGCGAGCTGCTCGGCGAGATCCTGGGCGACAAGGGCGTCCACGCCCGCTCCGCGGTCGGTGTGGCGGTGCTGCCGCTGGACGCGCCGGTCGAGGTGGAGATCCTGGTCGAGATCGCCGAATAGCGGCTCGCCCGTGGTGCGCTCGCGTCCGGATGCCGCCCTCGCACCTGAGGGACCCTCGAACATCCGCGCGCGAGCGCATAGCATCCGGCCATGTCGTCGACGACCAATGGCCAGTGGTATCCGCCGGAATGGCCGGACCGTATCCGGGCGCTCGCCAACGGTGGGCTGACGCCGGCCGCGCCCCGAAGGGCCGCCACGGTCCTGCTGCTGCGGGACACCGGTACCGGCGGCCCCGCCGTCCACATGCTGCGCAGACGCGCCTCCATGGCCTTCGCCGGAGGCGCGTACGCCTATCCGGGCGGCTCCGTCGACCCGCGGGACGAGCGCCCGGTGGAGTGGGCGGGGCCCTCGCGCGCCGAATGGGCGGTGCGGCTGGGCGTCGAGCCGGCCACCGCGCAGGCCATCGTCTGTGCCGCCGTGCGCGAGACCTTCGAGGAGGCGGGCGTGCTGCTCGCGGGGGACTCGGCCACCACGGTCGTCGCGGACACCACCGGCGAGGACTGGGAGGCGGACCGCGCGGCGCTGGTCGCCCACGAGCTGTCCTTCGCCGCGTTCCTGCGGCGCCGCGGGCTGGTGCTGCGGTCCGACCTGCTGGCCGCCTGGGCGCGCTGGATCACCCCGGAGTTCGAACCGCGCCGCTACGACACGTTCTTCTTCGTCGCGGTGCTCCCCGAGGGCCAGCACACCCGGGACGTCTCCACGGAGGCGGACCGCACGGTGTGGATCCGGCCCGAGGAGGCCGCCGCCGGCTACGACCGCGGCGAGCTGCTGATGATGCCGCCGACGATCTCCACGCTGCGGGCGCTCCAGCCGTACGCCGCCGCCGCGGACGCGCTGGCCGCGGCGGCGGCGCAGGACCTGACGCCGGTGCTGGCCAGGGCCCGCCTGGTGGGCGACGAGATCGTGCTGAGCTGGCCGGGCCACGACGAGTTCACCAAGCACATCGCGACGACCGGCGACGGGCCGTCGGCCACCACCGGCCCCTCGGGAGGAACCCCCGCATGACCGAAGCAGCCGCCCTCCCGGGCCAGCCCCGCGGCGAAGTCGTCTCGGGCCGGGCCACCCCGCGCGCGTACTGCGTCCTGGCCCCGAACCCGTCGGCGATGACGCTGGACGGCACCAACACCTGGATCGTCGCCGAGCCGGACTCCGGCCTCGCCGTCGTCATCGACCCCGGGCCGCTCGACGAGGGCCACCTCCGTGCCGTCGTCGACACCGCCGAACGGGCCGGGCAGCGCGTCGCGCTGACCCTGCTCACCCACGGGCACCCCGATCACGCCGACGGGGCCGCGCGCTTCGCCGAGCTGACCGGCACCTCCGTACGGGCGCTGGACCCGGCGCTGCGTCTGGGGGACGAGGGGCTCGAAGCGGGCGATGTCGTCACCACCGGGGGCCTGGAGCTACGGGTGGTGCCCACCCCGGGGCACACCGCGGACTCGCTCTCCTTCCACCTGCCCGCCGACGGCGCGGTCCTGACGGGCGACACGATCCTGGGGCGGGGCACCACCCTGGTCGCCCACCCCGACGGCCGGCTGGGCGACTACCTGGACTCGCTGCGCCGGCTGCGCTGCCTCACCGTCGACGACGGCGTCTCCACGGTCCTGCCGGGTCACGGGCCGGTGCTGAACGACGCCCAGGGGGCGGTGGAGTTCTACCTGGCGCACCGGGCTCACCGGCTCGCCCAGGTGGAGACCGCGGTCGAGGCCGGCCACCGCACCCCCGCCGAGGTCGTGGCGAGCGTGTACGCGGACGTCGACCGCTCCCTGTGGCCGGCCGCCGAGCTGTCGGTGCGGGCCCAGCTGGACTACCTGGACGAGCACGGGCTGATCTAGCCGAGCACGGGCTGATCCAGGTCACCCGGGGCGGAGGCCGCGTCAGGGCGCCTGCGGGCGGGGGGCCTTCGCCCCGTGGACGGCCAGGTACTCCTCCGCGAGCCAGGGCGCGAGTCCGGAGAGCAGCTCGGTCAGCAGCCCGGGGTAGGCGGCGGGCGCCCGGGCGGCGCGTGCCGCGGCGCGCATCTGCTCGGCGTGCGCCGGGTAGTAGCGGCCGAACACCTCGGCGGACTCGGCGAGGTCGCTGGTCCAGCCGCCCCAGCGCGGCATCACCAGGGTGAACCCGGTCCGTACGAGGTTCCGGGCCACCCCGCGGGTCAGCCGGGTGCGCTCCTCCTCGGAGGCGGCCGCGGCGGCCCGCTCGCGCAGGCCCGGCAGCCGGCGGAAGAGGTCGCCGTTGGTCTCCCGGGCGAGGAGCGAGGTGGGGCGGTAGCGGGGCAGCCCGGCGGTCACGTCCGGCCCGCTGAGCGGGGTGCACAGACAGGCCACGAACCAGGCCCCGTCGTACCGCTCCTGCTCGCTGAGCAGCCGGTCCCGCCCGATCAGCAGGATCCCTGCGCCGTCGATCTGCGGGAAGGCAGCGTCCAGCTCCGCCTCGACGGCCCGGGCGGCGGCCTTGTCGGCGTCACCGGGCTCGTCCCGCAGGACGAGGAGGGCGTCGAGGTCGGACACCCCGGGGACGGCGGTGCCGCGCGGGATGCTGCCGTAGAGATAGCTGCTGACCACCCTGCCGGGCGGGAAGCGGGCGGTCAGTCGGTCGGCCAGCCCCGCCACCACGGGAGCGAACGCCGCGGGCACCTGATTCAGGGCCCCTTCCCGTACGAAGCAGCCGTCCTGGTCGAGTCCGGGGCCATGGGGGCCGCTGCCGCTGTCCATGGCGCCACTATGGCGGGGCGGGGCAGCGGGCCGCGAGCGCATTGTCCGGGGCGCGCACGGCCAAGGGCCCCGCCGGAGCGGGGCCCTTGGTGTGGTGGCGTGGACGGGAGGCGTCAGCGCGAGCGCTTGGCCAGCCGCTCGACGTCCAGCAGGATCACGGCGCGCGCCTCCAGGCGCAGCCAGCCGCGGCCCGCGAAGTCCGCGAGCGCCTTGTTGACGGTCTCCCGGGAGGCGCCGACCAGCTGGGCCAGCTCCTCCTGCGTCAGGTCGTGCACGACATGGAT
This sequence comes from Streptomyces sp. GS7, assembly GCF_009834125.1. NCBI lineage: Bacteria > Bacillati > Actinomycetota > Actinomycetes > Kitasatosporales > Streptomycetaceae > Streptomyces > Streptomyces sp. GS7. Next base: position 8,634,695 of record NZ_CP047146.1, on the reverse strand, counting down.
GCCTTCCTCGGACTGCACACCGAAGCGGCGCGACAGGTCGAGCAGGGCGCGCGCCACGCGGCCCGGCACGTCCGAGAAGACCAGGTCGGACATCTGGTCGTTGGTCTTGCGCAGCCGCCGGGCGACCGCGCGCAGCAGGGCGGTGGCCACCTCGGGGCGGGCGTTGAGCCAGGGCTGGAGGTCGCCGTGGCCCAGGCCGAGCAGCTTGACCTCCGTGAGGGCGGAGGCGGTGGCCGTACGGGGGCCCGGGTCGAAGAGCGAAAGCTCACCGATCAGCTCACCCGGGCCGAGCACGGCGAGCATGTTCTCCCGACCGTCCGGGGAGGTGCGGTGCAGCTTCACCTTGCCCTCGGTGACCACGTAGAGGCGGTCGCCGGGGTCCCCTTCGTGGAACAGGGCGTCGCCGCGGGCGAGCGTGACCTCTCCCATCGAGGCGCGCAGCTCGGCCGCCTGCTCGTCATCGAGCGCCGCGAAGAGCGGTGCGCGCCGCAGAACGTCGTCCACGAGATCTCTCCTTGTCGACATGCTCCGGGGGACTGTGGTCCCCATCATGCCGGAATGCAAAACAGTGCGATCAATCACAAGTTTGCCGGACCCGTGGCCCAAGCCATACGGCAGGGGGCCGATTGGGGTCACGAATCCTGGTGATCGGGTCGGATGTCAGTGGGTGGCCTTAGTCTGGCCGAGTGTCCAATACGCCGGTGAGAGCAGAGGACTGGGGGGCCGACAGAGTGAGCGCAGGACGCGATTCCGCTGTGGGCGAACAGCGTTCCACAGGCGTCTTGAATACAGATAAAAGTAGCAAATCGCCCTCCAGGGTGACGACCGGGCGCAAGCCGGCGGAGCGCCCGCCCGGCGCGTCGCAACCCGAGGCAAAGGAGGCGTCCGTGAAGGAATCCCCCGCGAAGCGGACAACGGCCGGGAAGGCCGCCGCGAAGAAGGCCCCGGCCAAGAAGGCGCCCGCGAAGAAGGCCGTGACGACGGCTGCGACGACGGCCGCGGCACCTGCCAAGAAGACGGTGGCGAAGAAGACGGCGGCCAAGAAGACCGTGGCGAAGAAGGCGGTCACCGCGCCCCCCGCCCGGAAGGCGGCCGCGCGCAAGCCGGAGTCGCGGGTGGCGATGGTGCGGCGGGCCCGCCGGATCAACCGCGAGCTGGCCGAGCTGTATCCGTACGCCCATCCGGAGCTGGACTTCACCAACCCCTTCGAGCTGCTGGTCGCGACGGTCCTCTCCGCGCAGACCACCGACCTGAGGGTCAACCAGACCACCCCGAGGCTGTTCGCCGTCTGCCCGACGCCCGAGGACATGGCCGCGATCGCCCCGGAGGAGCTGGAGGAGCTGATCCGGCCGACCGGCTTCTTCCGCGCCAAGGCGAAGTCCCTGATCGGCCTCTCCACCGCGCTGCGCGACCGCTTCGGCGGCGAGGTCCCGGGCCGCCTGGAGGATCTCGTCACGCTCCCCGGCGTCGGCCGCAAGACCGCCAACGTGGTGCTCGGCAATGCCTTCGGCGTCCCCGGGATCACCGTCGACACGCACTTCGGCCGGCTGGCCCGCCGCTTCGGCTGGACGACCCAGGAGGACCCGGAGAAGGTCGAGGCCGATGTCGCGGCGATCTTCCCCAAGGGCGAGTGGACGATGCTCTCGCACCGCGTCGTCTTCCACGGCCGCCGCGTCTGCCACTCCCGCAAGCCCGCCTGCGGGGCCTGCCCCATCGCCCCGCTGTGCCCCGCGTACGGCGAGGGCGAGACGGACCCGGACAAGGCGAGGAAGCTGCTCAAGTACGAGCTGGGCGGCCAGCCGGGGCAGCGGCTGAGGCCGCCGGCCGGCTATCCGGGGCAGCCCGCGCCCCCGCTGGCGAGCGCGTAACGGCGAACGGCGCGACCGAGCGCGGGGCCTGCGGGGACCACGGGGACCGCTTCACGAGGGGACACCGACCATCGACGCGATGCCTGAGGGGGCGCGTATGACGAGTGCACGGGAGCAGTACGGCGAGGCGGCGGCCGGCCGGGAGGTCGCGGTCACGGCCGAGGGCCTGCCCGAGTGGCTGGCCCCGGTGGCCCGTGCGGCGGGAACGATAGAGCCGCGCCAGCTCAGCAGGTTCCTGCCGCCGGAGGACGGCGGCCGGCAGTCCGCGGTGCTGATCCTCTTCGGCCACGGACCCCGCGGGCCGGAGCTGCTCCTGATGGAGCGGGCCGGCACCCTGCGCTCCCATGCGGGCCAGCCTTCCTTCCCAGGCGGCGCGCTCGACCCGCAGGACGGCGACCCGGACGGGCCCGGTCCGGTGCGGGCGGCGCTGCGGGAGGCCCAGGAGGAGACCGGCCTCGATCCGTCCGGGGTCCAGGTCTTCGGGGTGCTGCCGCGGCTCTACATCCCGGTCAGCGGCTTCGTCGTGACGCCCGTCCTGGGCTGGTGGCGTACGCCGAGCCCGGTGGGCGTGGTGGACCGGGCGGAGACCGCGCGGGTCTTCACGGTTCCCGTGGCGGATCTCACGGACCCCGCGCATCGGGTCACCACGCGCCATCCCAGCGGCCACACCGGCCCGGCGTTTCGTGTCGAGAACGCCCTGGTCTGGGGTTTTACCGCCGGAGTGATCGACCGGATCCTGCACTACGCGGGCTGGGAGATTGCATGGGACCGCGACAAGCAGGTCCCGCTCGACTGGCGCTCGTGAGACGGTGTCCGGCGTGAACGTCCTGGACATCCTGCTGCTGATCGCGGCCGTGTGGTTCGCGATCGTCGGGTACCGGCAAGGCTTCGTCGTCGGCATCCTGTCCGTGATCGGCTTCCTCGGGGGTGGCCTGATCGCGGTGTATCTGCTGCCCGTGATCTGGAACGAGGTCACCGACGACGCCAAACCCGGCACCTTCGCGGCCATCGCGGCGGTCGCCATCGTGATCGTCTGCGCGTCCGTCGGCCAGGCGCTCACCACCCACCTCGGCAACAAACTGCGCCGCCACATCACCTGGACACCGGCGCGGGCGCTGGACGCGACCGGCGGCGCGCTGGTCAACGTCATGGCGATGCTCCTGGTCGCCTGGCTGATCGGCTCCGCCCTCGCCGGGACGTCCCTGCCGACGCTCAGCAAGGAGGTCCGCAACTCCAAGGTGCTGCTGGGCGTCTCCCAGGTCATGCCCCCGCAGGCCAGCACCTGGTTCGCGGACTTCTCCTCGGCGCTCGCGCAGAACGGCTTCCCGCAGGTCTTCACGCCGTTCTCCAACGAGCCGATCACCTCGGTCCCGGCGCCCGACCCGCAGTTGGCCAACGGCGCGGTGGCGGCGGACGCCAAGCACAGCATCGTCAAGATCGTCGGCAGGGCGCCCAGCTGCGGCAAGGTCCTGGAGGGCAGCGGCTTCGTGTTCGCGCCGCACCGGGTGATGACCAACGCCCACGTCGTCGGCGGTGTCACCGACCCGAAGGTCCAGGTGGGCGGCGAGGGGCTGCCGCTGAACGCCAAGGTCGTGCTCTACGACTGGGAGCGTGACATCGCGGTCCTGGACGTCCCGCAGCTGCGCGCCCCGGAGCTGAAGTTCGCCACGAAGGACGCCGCGACCGGCAACAGCGCCATCGTCGCCGGCTTCCCGGAGAACGGCTCCTACGACGTCCGCCCGGCCCGGATCCGTGGCCGTATCCAGGCCAACGGCCCGGACATCTACCACCGCGGCACGATCGGCCGCGATGTCTACTCCCTCTACGCCACGGTCCGGCAGGGCAACTCCGGCGGCCCGCTGCTGACGACGAAGGGCGACGTCTACGGCGTGGTCTTCGCGAAGTCGCTGGACGACTCGCACACCGGCTATGCGCTGACGGCCGACGAGGTCCGCCAGGACATCGCCAAGGGTCGTACGGCGACCCAGCAGGTCGACACGGAGGGCTGCGCGATCTGAGGCCGGGGCCGGGGCCGCGAACCGATCCGGTGCGGACGGGGCGCGGTCCGGTCCGGGCGGTGCTCGCGCGGCGCGCGCCGACGTCGGTCAGCCGCGGGGATGGCGCAGCCGGGCGCTCATCCAGCGTGCTCTACGGCGCAGGATGCGCGGGATGCCCATCGGGTGCGCCGCGTCGCGGGACGGACCGGACCTGAGATCCGGGGTGCCCCTGTCCTGAGTGCCCACTGCAGCGGCACTGCTGCGGCGGTTGCGTGCCACGTCACGGTAGTCGTGCGTCCAGCCCATACCTTCGACTCTGCCCGTGGCCCATGGTCCGTAACCGCCTCGGAGGGGGCCAATTGGCCTATGCGCGAGGCAATTGGCTGTTCGTCAGACGAACGTTCGCAGTGCGCTGGCCGGGTGTTCGCTCAGCGGTTCCCCGCGTTCCGCCCGCCGGACCCGGTGGGCGTCGTCAGCGGTCCGGCTCCGGGTCCTTCAGCCAGTTGACCAGCTCCGTGGAGAAGGCCACCGGGTCCTCCTCGTGGGGCCAGTGCCCGAGGCCGTCGAAGAGCCGCCAGCGGTACGGGGCTTCCACGTACTCGCCGGAGCCGGCGGCGCTGCGGGTGCGCATCACGGGGTCCAGCGAGCCGTGCAGATGCAGGGTCGGTACCCGTACGGGCAGCTTCATCCGGCGGTTGAACTGGATGCCGTCGGGGCGGGCCATCGAGCGGACCATCCAGCGGTACGGCTCGATCGAGCAGTGCGCCGTCGAGGGGATGCTCATCGCCCGCTGGTAGACCTCGACCGTGTCGTCCTCCGGGAGCCGGGGGCCGGACCAGTCGCGGATCATCCGGCCGACCAGCGCCGCGTCGTCGGCCAGCAGCCGGCGCTCCGGCAGCCAGGGCTGCTGGAAGCTCCAGATGTGCGAGCTGCGCGCGCTCTGCCGGACGTCGGCGAGCATCGCGGCCCGCCAGCGCCGCGGGTGCGGCATCGACGCCACCGCGAGCCGGCGCACCAGCTTGGGCCGCATCACCGCGGCCGTCCAGGCCAGGTATCCGCCCAGGTCGTGGCCGACGAGCGCGGCGTCCGGCTCGCCGAGCGAGCGGATGACGCCGGTGATGTCGAGAGCGAGGTTCGCCGGGTCGTAGCCGCGCGGGGTGCGGTCGCTGCCGCCGACGCCGCGCAGGTCCATGGCGACCGCGCGGAAGCCCGCGTCGGCCAGCGCCGGGAGCTGGTGCCGCCAGGTCCACCAGAATTGCGGGAAGCCGTGCAGCAGCAGCACCAGCGGGCCGTCGCCCATCTCGGCGATGTGGAAGCGCGCGCCGTTGGCCGCGACGTCCCGGTGCGTCACCTCGCGCCCACCGGGGACGTCGAGCTGGACGACCGCGGCGGTGCTGTCAGGGGCTGTCATAGCTACGAGCGTGTCACAGACTCCAGGACCGGGTGGTCCGGGAGCTCTTCGCGCGGGTGCGGCCTGGCGTTCTGGAGGACGGCCGCGGTCTCCTTGGCGGAGGCGATCGACTTCTCCGGCTTCTTGATCTTCTTGAGCTTGGCCAGCGCGATGAGGATCAGCAGTGCGGCGATGACCAGGAAGGCGCCGCCCACGATCAGGAACGACCAGGCGAGCCCGAGCCCGAGGTTGTGGATGCCGTACGCCGCCGCGAAACTCAGTACCGGCAGTGCGAACAGCGCCAGTGCGCCCGCCACGACGAACGCGGCACTGCCGATGCCCGCCCGCTTGGCGTCCTGCCGCAGCTCGGCCTTGGCCAGTGCGATCTCGTCGTGCACCAGCGCGGACATCTCGGCGGTCGCCGTGGCCACCAGCTGCCCGAGGCTGCGGTCCGCCCCGTCGTCGGCTGCGCTCATCGCCGTCTCCCTCTTCTCTTCTCCTGGATGCAAAGCCTCTCAGATCATGCCGGACCATCGTCCCCGGCGCGGGCGCCGGAGGCCACTTCGGCCAGACGCCGGTGCTCCGCGGCCTTCGCCTCGAGGATCTCGGCCATCCGCAGGTGGTACTCCGGCTTGTCGAGTTCGTAGATGTCGGGGATGCCGTCCTGGTCCTCGTCGCGCTCCTCCTCGTCGCAGAGGCGGCGGTACTTGTTGTTGCGGATCTTGAGGAGGATGCCGGCGAAGAGGGCCGCGAGCAGCGAGCCGATCAGGACCGACGCCTTGATCTCGTCGGCAAGTACCAGGTCCTTGGCGAAGGCCAGCTCGCCGATGAGCAGGGAGACGGTGAAGCCGATGCCGGCCAGGGAGGCGACGGCGAAGACGTCCGGCCATCTGAGGTCGGGGTTGAGTTCGGCCCTGGTGAAGCGGGCGGTGAACCACGTGCCGCCGAATATCCCGAGCGACTTGCCCACTATCAGGCCGAGGACCACGCCCAGCGTCTCGGGCCGGGTGAAGACGTCGTGGACCGCGCCGCCGGAGACGGACACACCTGCGGAGAACAGCGCGAAGAGCGGTACGGCGAGGCCGGCCGACAGCGGGCGGACCAGGTGCTCGATGTGCTCACCGGGCGACCGGGTCTCGCCGTCGCGGCGGTGGCAGCGCAGCATCAGGCCCATGGCGACGCCGGCGATGGTGGCGTGCACCCCGCTGTTCTCCATCAGGGCCCAGATCACCACGGCGAGTGGGACGTAGACGTACCAGCCGCGGACGCCCCTGCGCAGCAGCAGGTAGAAGACCACCAGGCCGACGGCGGCGAAGCCGAGCGCCAGGAAATTGATCTTCGAGGTGAAGAAGATCGCGATGATCAGTATCGCGAAGAGGTCGTCGACGACGGCGAGGGTGAGCAGGAAGGCGCGCAGCGCGGACGGCAGGGACGTGCCGATGACCGCGAGGACGGCGAGCGCGAAGGCGATGTCGGTGGCGGTGGGGACCGCCCAGCCGTTGAGGGAGCCGCCGCCGAGCGCGTTGACGGTGAAGTAGACGGCGGCGGGCGTGGCCATTCCGCAGAGGGCGGCGACGACGGGGAGGGCGGCGGCCTTGCGGTCGCGCAGCTCGCCGGCGACCAGTTCGCGCTTGAGCTCGATGCCGGCGACGAAGAAGAAGACCGCGAGCAGGCCGTTGGCGGCCCAGTGCTGGAGCGAGAGGTCCAGGCCGAGCGAGGCCGGGCCGATGTGCAGGCCGCGGACGGCTTCGTAGCTGCCGCCGAGGGTGTTGGCCCAGATGAGCGCCGCCACGGCGGCGACCAGGAGCAGGACCCCGCCAACGGTCTCGGCGCGCAGCGCGTCGGCGATGTAGTTCCGCTCGGGCAGCGGCATCCGGCCGAGGAATATGGAGCGGCGGTTGCTGGGCGCAGTCACGCGGTTGACCTCCGGCAGCTGTGAACGGCAGTAGCAGTTGCCGACCAGACTTCCCGGCGCACCCAGAATTTCTTAGCGCGTCATTGACGCAACGCCTACTTTACCGGGCGGGTGCAGGGGGTTGAGGCGTGGGGTTAACTTTACGGGCATTTCGGACTTGCAGCCGCCGGGGGGCGGCGGCCCGGGAACGCCGGAGGGGGCACCGGCCGCGACGGCCCGTGCCCCCTCCGTGAGCGCTGCGGCTCCGTGTGCCGAGCAGCCCAGGCGGCTCAGTCCTCGGTTGCCGCGCTCGGCAGCTTCGCCTGGATCAGGTCCATGACGGAGGAGTCGGTGAGCGTGGTGACATCGCCCAGGTCGCGGTTCTCGGCGACATCGCGCAGCAGCCGCCGCATGATCTTGCCCGAGCGGGTCTTGGGCAGCTCCGCGACCGGCAGGATCCGCTTGGGCTTGGCGATCGGCCCGAGCTGCCGGGCGACATGCGCGCGCAGCTCGTCGACCAGGCCCTCGTCCTCCGCCGCGCCGCCGCGCAGGATGACGAAGGCGCAGATGGCCTGGGTGGTCTGCGGGTCGGTGGCGCCGACCACCGCGGCCTCGGCCACCTTCGGGTGCGCGACCAGTGCGGACTCCACCTCGGTGGTGGAGATGTTGTGGCCGGACACCAGCATCACGTCGTCCACCCGGCCGAGCAGCCAGATGTCGCCGTCCTCGTCCTTCTTCGCGCCGTCCCCGGCGAAGTACTTGCCGGCGAAGCGGGACCAGTACGTGTCCAGGTAGCGCTCGTCGTCGCCCCAGATGGTGCGCAGCATCGACGGCCACGGCTCGGTCAGCACGAGATAGCCGCCGGAGCCGTCCGGGACCTCGTTGGCGTCGTCGTCGACCACCGTCGCCGCGATACCGGGCAGCGGCACCTGGGCCGAACCGGGCTTGGTGTCCGTCACGCCCGGCAGCGGGCTGAGCATCATCGCGCCGGTCTCGGTCTGCCACCAGGTGTCCACGATCGGCGCCGCGTCCGCCCCGATGTGCTTGCGGTACCACATCCACGCCTCGGGGTTGATCGGCTCGCCCACCGACCCCAGGACGCGCAGCGAGGACAGGTCGAACTTCGCCGGGATGTCGTCGCCCCACTTCATGCAGGCGCGGATCGCGGTCGGCGCGGTGTACAGGATGGTCACGCCGTACTTCTGGACGATCTCCCACCAGCGGCCCTGGTGCGGGCTGTCCGGGGTGCCCTCGTAGAGCACCTCGGTCGCGCCGTTGGCCAGCGGTCCGTAGGTGATGTACGAGTGGCCGGTCACCCAGCCGACGTCGGCGGTGCACCAGTAGACGTCGGTCTCCGGCTTGAGGTCGAAGACCGCGTGGTGGGTGTACGCGACCTGGGTCAGGTAGCCGCCGGTGGTGTGCAGGATGCCCTTGGGCTTACCCGTCGTCCCGGAGGTGTAGAGGATGAACAGCGGGTGCTCGGCGTCGAACGCCTCGGGGGTGTGCCGGTCGCTCTGCCGGTCGACGAACTCGTGCCACCACACGTCCCGGCCGTCGGTCCAGCCGATGTCCTGCTGGCCCGTGCGGCGCACGACCAGGACGCTGCGGACGTCCTCCGTGCCGGGCCGGGTCAGCGCCTCGTCGACGGCCGGCTTGAGGGCGGACGGCTTGCCGCGGCGGTAGCCGCCGTCGGCGGTGATCACCACGCGGGCGTCGGCATCCTGGATGCGGGTGGCCAGCGCGTCCGCGGAGAAGCCGCCGAAGACGACGGAGTGCGGGGCGCCCAGCCGGGCGCAGGCCAGCATGGCGACGACCGCCTCCGGGATCATCGGCAGGTAGATGGCGACCCGGTCGCCGCTGCGCACTCCCAGGGCGGTCAGCGCGTTGGCGGCCTTGCACACCTCGCTCTGGAGCTCGGCGTAGGTGATCGTGCGGGTGTCGCCCGGCTCGCCCTCGAAGTGGATCGCGACCCGGTCGCCCAGACCGTTCTCCACGTGGCGGTCCACGCAGTTGTAGGCGACGTTGAGCTTGCCGTCGGCGAACCACTTCGCGAAGGGCGGGTTGGACCAGTCAAGGGTCTCGGTGGGCTCGGTCGCCCAGGTCAGCCGCTCGGCCTGCGTGGCCCAGAAGCCCAACCGGTCGGCCGCGGCCGCTTCGTACGCGGCGGCCGTGACGTTGGCGTGCGCGGCCAGCTCGGCGGGCGGCGCGAACCGCCGCTCCTCCTTGAGCATGTTGGAGATGGAAGGACGCTTGTCCATGTCGACGGCTCCCGAGGACGCAGTGGTGTAGACCAATAGGCCGATAGGCCAAATGCTCAATGATCAAGCGGAGGTTGGTCAACCCCCATCGATCCTGGCACTAACGACGCTTCGGGTACAGCGTCACTCGGCGGCGGCGTGTGACCCCGGCGAGAAGGGGTGCCCGGGGCTCGGCGCCGCCCCGGTCCGGTCCCCGGGGCGGCAGGCCGTCCTACGGGTCAGACCCGGGCCATCCGCACATCGGCGCCGACCGCGCGGAACCACCCGCTGGGCTCGTCGAGCACATACGCCTGGGCCTCGGCGACATGGAAATACATGCCGTGCAGCGTGAGCGAGCCCTCCGCCATCCGGTGGGCGACGGACGGATGCGCCCTGAGGTGGTCGAGCTGCTGGCGGACGTTGACCAACGCCAGCCGCTCCTGGTCGTCGGCCACCGGCCGTTCGGCGAGCGCGACTTCGCCCCTGCCCAGCCGCCCGATGCGCGCCATACGGGCCAGGCTCGGGCGGCCGTGCCGCAGCCAGCGGGCGAGCGGGGTCGCCGCGGCCGGCTCCGCCGGGGCGCCGAGCAGCGCCGCCATGGCGCCGCATCCCGAATGCCCGCAGACGGTGATCGAGCCGACCCGCAGCACCTCGACCGCGTACTCGATCGCCGCGCCCACCGAGTCGCAGGAGGCGTCCGAGCCGGGCGGCGGCACCAGATTGCCGATGTTGCGGACGGTGAACAGGTCGCCCGGACCGCTCGATGTGATCATGCTCGTCACCAACCGGGAGTCGGCGCAGGTCAGGAAGAGCTGGGTGGGCCGCTGCCCCTCCCGGGCCAGCCGGGCCAGCTCCTCGCGCACCAGCGGGGCGGTGTGCCGCTGGAACGCGCTGATACCGCCCAGCAGTTGGCTGCCGCTGCTCTCGTGGGGCGCCGTACGGTCCGGGGCGGGCCGGGTGCAGTGGTGATTGCGCCAGGGCGTCCACGGATGGCAGGCGTGCGCGCCGGCCGGTTCGGCGACCGGACGGCCCGAGCGGCCCCCGAGGCTCACCCGGCCGCCGCTCGCCCGATGGGCGGCCGACCAGGACTGGAGCGCCTCGTAGGCGGCGTGGTCCATGAACGAGCCGCACAGTTCGACGACGGCATGCGCGCCCGGCGGCACCAGGGCCAGCGCCCTCGTCAGCCGCGGCACCGCCAGGAACGTCAACTGCCCGCTGACGCGCACCCGGTGGCCGCCGGACTCCTCCGTCACCGCGACCCGGGTGTGGGTCAGCCGGCGCAGCGCCAGGAAGACCCCGACGGCGATGCCGGCCAGTACGCCCTGGAGCACACCGAGGAGCACCACCGCGCCCAACGTGGCCGCGTACACCGGGAATTCGCGGTGCCGCTGCACATGCCGGATGTGCGCGAAGCTCACCATCCGTACGCCGGCGACCATCACCAGCGCGGCGAGCGCGGCCAGCGGGATCAGCTCCAGCACCCCGGACAGCAGGCCCGCGCAGAGCAGCACCCAGACGCCGTGCAGCACGGTCGCCCGGCGGGTGGCCGCACCGGCCCGCACATTCGCCGAGCCGCGGATCGCTCCCCCGGAGACCGGCAGCCCGCCCGCGAGCCCGGAGACGATGTTGGCCACCCCCTGGGCGGCCAGCTCGCGGTTGAGCCGCGGCCGTCCCGCCGGGGCCCCGGGCCGTTCGGCGGCGAGCCGGTCCACGGCCACCGCGGACAGCAGCGACTCCATACTGGCGACGAGGGTGACGGTCAGGACCGCCGCGGCGACGCCCGCCACGGACGCGTCCGGCAGCACCGGCAGCTCGGGCAGCCGCCAGGACGGCAGCTGGACCCGCGGGACCGCAGCCCCCGCGCCGACCGCGGTCGCGGCCAGCACCGCGGCCAGCGGGGCGGGCAGCCGCCTCGCCCAGCGCCCGGCGCGGCCCGGCAGGCGCGGCCAGCCGGCGAGGACGGCGACCGTGACGGCGCCGACCGCCGCCGCGACGGCGTGCGGATGCGCCAACTGGCCGGGCAGCGCAGCGGCGTTGTCGACGGCCGAGCCGTCCGGACTGCCGCCGAGCACCACATGGAGCTGTCCGACGGCGATGGTGACGCCGATACCGGCGAGCATGCCGTGCACGATCGCCGGGCTGATCGCCAGGGCGGCGCGGGCCACCCGTACTGCCCCCAGGGCGAGTTGGGCGAGGCCGGCCAGGGCCGTGATCGCGCAGGTGGCGCGCCAGCCGTAGCGCTGGACGAGGTCGGCGGTGACCACCAGGAGGCCGGTGGCCGCGCCGGTCACCTGGAGCGGGGCGCCGCCGAGCAGGCCCGCGACGATCCCGCCGACCGCCGCGGCGACCAGGCCGGCCTGGAGCGGGGCGCCGGTGGCCAGGGCGATGCCCAGCGACAGCGGGACGGCGAGCAGGAAGACGACGGCGGAGGCGGAGAGGTCGCCGCGCCAGGCCGCGCGCCGGGCTCCTTTCGGGCGGGGGCCGGGCCCGGTGGGCGTACCGGGCCCGGGAGGGATCTCGGTCCGCTGCGGCGGCGGTGACTTCTGGATCTGCGACATTCCCGTCTCCTCCGGGGCGGCGCGCTCGCGCAGGGGCGCGAGCGTGGGGCGGCGGTGTACTGCGGCGGGACGCGAGCCGGCCGGCGGACGTCGCGGTGGGTGACGGTCCGGCGACTCTCAAGCATCGGTAAATGAATCGTAATGGAGCGTAAAGCCCCCGAGCCCCCATTTCGGGCATACGAGTCAGCCCTTCCGTCTATCGAGTGAATAAGGCGACGGCCGCCTTGCCGCTTTGCTCACTTGCTAGGGCATATAGGAATTTAGGCGTGGTTTTTCTGATAAATAACCCGAAAGGTGCGCCCTGCGCCAGGAATGAGGCGGCTGATGGCGGCCATATCGAAGACGACCGCACGCCTCGCGGTCGCGGTGGTGCCGGCGGCGATAGCCGGCTGCTCCGGGGCGGCCCAGGGAGGGCCGCCGCGGAGCACCAGAGCGGGCCGGGCGGAGCCGCCCGGAACCCCGGCCCGTACGGTCCGCCTCATAGGCGACGGGTCGACGCGCGCACCGGGGCGCAGCCGCACCAGCCGCGTCCCCAGCGCCTCAAGCCGGGCCGGAAACCACCGCAGTTCGTGGTCTTCTCCTGGGACGGGGCGGGGGAGGACGGGCAGAGGTTGTTCTCGCACTTCCGGGCCGTCGGCAAGCAGTACGGCGCGACGATGACGTACTTCCTCAGCGGCGTCTACTGGGGGCGTCGGCAGCGGGACGCCGGAGGAGTGGGGGAGCGAGATCGAACAGGCCGTGTCGTTCGTCCGGAACCGGAAGACCAACTCCGGCCTCCGGCACGCGCCGCCGCTCCCGTTCGACTATGCCAGGGAGCTGGTGGGGGGCCGCGCGCCCTGGTTGGAAGGGCAGCCCAACCTCATGCCCGCGGCCAAGGAGACGGGATTCCCGTACGACGCCGGCTCGGCGGGCGGCCTGCGGACCTGGCCGCGGCGGATCGACGGCATCGGGGACTTCCCGTTGCAGGAGATACCGTTTCCCGGCCGCGACTTCGAGACGCTCTCGATGGGCTACGACTTCCTCTCCGATCCCCGCGAGGCGCCCGGCCCGGAGCAGGCGGCCCGGTTCAGGCCGGTTGCGGGGTGGCCGTCCCCTCGAAGAGCACGAAGGCGGGGTCGACCTGGGCGGCCAGGTCGGCGCCGGTCCTGGCGTTGCCCCAGCTCTCCGCGTTCTTCAGGTGGAAGTGCACCATCTGGCGCGTGTAGCGCTCCCAGTCGCGGCCCTCGTAGGACGCGTCGGCGGCGTCGTGCAGCGCCTCCAGGGCGAGGCGGTTGGCCTCCTCCAGCAGCGCGAAGGGGGCCGGGCGGCCCTTCTCCACGGCGCGCACCCAGTCGGAGTGCCCGACGCTCACCAGCAGGTCGTCGCCCACCTCGGCACGCAGGAACGCCAGGTCGTCGGGGCCCTGGACCTTGTTGCCCACCACCTTCAGCGGGACGCCGAAGTCCTGGGCGTACTCCTTGTACTGGCGGTAGACGGCGACGCCCTTACGGGTCGGCTCGGCGACCAGGAACGTCATGTCGAAGCGGGTGAACATCCCGGAGGCGAAGGAGTCCGATCCGGCGGTCATGTCGACCACGACGTACTCCGCGCGGCCGTCCACGAGGTGGTTCAGGCACAGCTCGACCGCGCCGACCTTGGAGTGGTAGCAGGCGACGCCCAGGTCGGACTCGGTGAACGGGCCGGTGGCCAGCAGGCGCACGGCTCCGTCATCGAGGGCCACGGTGCGGGCGCAGGCGTCGTAGACGGGGTTGTCCTCGCAGATCCGCAGCAGCCGCGAGCCCTCGCCGGGCGGCGTCGTCTTGATCATCGTCTCGGTGGACGGGATCCGGGGGTTGGCACCGCGCAAGTAGTCCTTGATCAGCGGGAGATGGGCGCCCATCGCGGGCAGCGCGGCGGCCTCCGCCTCGTCCAGGCCGAGCGCGACGCCCAGGTGCTGATTGATGTCGGCGTCCACCGCGACGACGGGGACCCGGGCCGCGGCCAGCTGCCGGATGAACAGCGAGGACAGCGTGGTCTTGCCGCTGCCGCCCTTGCCTACGAAAGCGATCTTCATGTTCACCAAGCGTAGGTGCGAGATAGCTCTCCGCAAGAGGTTTACGTGAAGAAGACCACTCCTTCGAGGGGTCCGGCCTGGTGGTGCGTAGGGTCGTCCTCATGGCTGGAATCTCCGGGGGGACGCCCCCCGAACCCCCGAAGGCGAGCGCCGATCCGCTCGCGGCGCTGGCGACGCTCCCCGGCGTGACCGACGCCGTGGACTCCGTACGCAAGGCCGTCGACCGCGTCTACGGGCACCGGATCATGCGGCGCCGCAGCACCGAGATCACCGCCGAGGCGGCGCTGCGCGGAGCCCGCGCCTCCGCGGCGCTCTCGGGGGCCGACTGGGCGCTCGAAGAGGTCCGGCGGCGCACCGACTTCGGCGTGCCGGGCGAGCCGTGGACGGTGGGTGCGGCGCTGCGGCTGACCGCCGAGGCGGGCCAGTTGCTGAGCGTGTGGCGGCAGTCGCCGCTGCGGGTGCTGGCACGGCTCCATCTGGTCGCGGCCGGCGGCGGCGCGGCGGACGAGACCGTGGGCCGGCCACGGCTGGGCGCCGAGCCGGTGGACGAGCCGCTGGTCGAGCTGGCGCTGCCGGACGCCGAGGAGGTCGCCGGGCGGCTGGACGGGCTGGCGCGGCTGCTGCTGGCGGGCACCGAGGCGCCGGCCCTGGTGACCGCCGCGGTGGTGCACGGCGAACTGCTGGCGCTGCGGCCCTTCGGCTCGTGCAACGGGCTGGTCGCGCGGGCGGCGCAGCGCGTCGTGCTGGTCGGCAGCGGACTGGACCCGAAGGCGATCTGCTCGGCGGAGGTCGGCCACGCCGAACAGGGGAGCGCGGCCTACGCGGCGGCCCTCCAGGGATACGCCTCCGGCACACCGGAGGGCGTCGCGGAGTGGATCGCGCACTGCGGGCGCGCGGTCGAGCTGGGCGTACGGGAGAGCACCGCCGTCTGCGAGGCGCTGCAGCGCGGCGCGGCGTAAGGGCGGCTCACGCGGGTCAGGGCCCCTGACAAGGGTTGCGGCGGTACCAACCCTGAGGTACCGCCGCTGGCACGTCTGCCGAGTTACCAAGCGTGCACGGTATTTGCCCATCAGGTCGGAATCGTCGTCCGGTTACCTGGTGCGGCTGGCCCGTAATCGACGGGTCGGCGTCGCGTGGGTGCTCGACATTCATGCGTCGGTCCGTGGGCCTTGATGCGGTAAAGGTGTTCCTCTCGGATGTCCTTGGTCTCGCGGGCCGTTACGTCCTTTGTACTACTCATGCGGAGTAAGCGGAACCCCAGCCCCCAGATCTTTACGTTTGCCCGCAAATACGGGCATTACGGCAAGGCGTTTCTTTCCGGTATTGCGCCGGTTCGCGTACCAGACCAGGGTCGCGGTCGCGGCGGCCGCGCTCACCGCGGCGACGGCGGCGAGCACCGGCCGCGAGGGCATCGACAGCGACGGCAGCCGCTGCTTGAGCGGGACCGGCCGGCTGAAGGTGCGCACCGGCCAGCCGCGGGCGACCGCCTCGCGGCGCAGCGCCCGGTCCGGGTTGACCGCACAGGGGTGGCCGACGGTCTCCAGCATCGGCACGTCGGTCACCGAGTCGCTGTACGCGTAGCAGCGCCGCAGGTCGTATCCCTCGGAGGCGGCCAGCTCCCGGACGGCCTCCGCCTTCGTGGGGCCGTAGGCGTAGTACTCCACCTCTCCGGTGAAGCGGCCGTCCTCGCCGACGACCATCCTGGTGGCCACGACCCGGTCCGCGCCCAGGAGTTCACCGATCGGCTCGACGACCTCGGCGCCGGAGGTCGAGACGATCACGACGTCCCGCCCGGCCGCGTGGTGTTCCTCGATGAGCGAGGCCGCTTCGTCATAAATGATCGGGTCGATGAGATCGTGCAGTGTTTCGGCGACGATCTCCCGGACCTGTGCCACATCCCAACCGCGGCACAGTGAGGAGAGATATTCGCGCATCCGCTCCATCTGGTCGTGATCCGCGCCGCCCGCGAGGAACACGAACTGGGCGTACGCGGTGCGCAGTACGGCCCGCCGATTGATCAGGCCGCCTTGGTAGAACGACTTGCTGAAGGTCAGCGTGCTCGACTTTGCAATGACGGTCTTGTCCAAGTCGAAGAACGCGGCAGTACGGGGAGTCGAGTGAGGCACGGAGTGGTTTTCCACGGGGCGAGCATAGGCGCCCACCATTCGGCGTAAGGTGTGGCGCGTGGGTTTGCCTGAGAAGGCTCTCGGGTACACCATGGAAGTCACGGATCGTTCGCGACCGTGCTAACCCGGTCCGGCTCCTCCCCCCCCGAGTCGGCCGTGGGGACGACCCCCGCTCTCCCCCCCGGCGGGGGTCGTCGCATGTCCGGACGCATTTTGCGCCGTGAGCCCCCGAACCACCGCCTGTACGGGCACAGCCCCCCGGCACAGCTTGTCATGCATACGCCATCACCCACTGTAGTCGTCAGACTGCTCAGCGGAGGCTGCTCTCGCGCCCCAGAAGGCTCCGTCCGTCGCTGGAATAGGTGACGGGGATATTCACAACCGCGGAGTTGTCCACAGTTTTGGGTCAAGATCCACGGAGATTTCCCGATCGCTGCACCGTAAAAGCCCGCGGAGTTCGCGGAGGTGTGAGTTGTGTAGCGATAGGGGGACAGAACGTGTCCGGATCATCTACTTCCGACCAGCCGGTGCGAAGCGGTGAAGAGCGGGACGGGCCGCTGCTGATCACCGAGGACGAACAGCTCCTCGACGACCTCCTGCGGCTGTGCGCGGCGGCCGGTGCGCTGCCCGAAGTGGGGCCCGGCCTTCCGGTCGGTAAAGCGGGCGGGGAATGCGCGCCGCTGGTGATCGTCGGCGCGGACTGCGCCGCCCGGTTATCCGGCGTCGGGCGCCGCGCGGGCGTCATCCTCGTAGGCCGGGACGCGGACGACACCGCGCTGCTGCGCCAGGCCGTGGCCATCGGGGCGGAGCGGGTGCTGGCGCTCCCCGAGGGCGAGCGCTGGCTGGTGGACCGGATCGCCGACGCGGTCGAGGGGGTGGGGCCGCCCGCCCTGACGGTCGGCGTCATCGGAGGGCGCGGCGGCGCCGGGGCGAGCACGCTGGCCGGTGCGCTGGCGGTCACGGCCGCCCGTACGGGGGAGCGGACCCTGCTCGTGGACGGCGATCCGCTGGGCGGCGGGATCGACGTCCTGCTGGGTGGCGAGAAGGAGAAGGGGCTGCGGTGGCCCGCGTTCGCCGAATCGCGTGGCCGGGTGGCGGGCGGCGCGCTGGCCGAGTCGCTGCCGCGGATGCACTCCCTGCGGGTTCTCAGCTGGGACCGGGGCGCCGAGGTCGCCATCCCGCCCGCGGCGATGCGCGCGGTGCTGGCCGCCGCGCGGCGGCGGGGCGGGGCGGTGGTCGTGGACCTGCCGCGCCGGGTCGACGAGACGGCGGCGGAGGCGCTGGCCCAGGTGGACCTGGGGCTGCTGCTGGTTCCCGCGGAGCTGCGCGCGGTGGCTGCGGCGCGGCGGGTGGCCGACGGGGTGCGGATGGTGCTCCGCGATGTGCGGGTGGTGGCCTGCGGGGCTCCCGGGCTCCAGTACGGCGGCGGGTTGCCGGCGGCGGAGGTCGCGCGGCTGATGAGGCTGCCGCTGGCGGGTGAACTGCCTTGGGAGGACGGGGTGGTGGGGGACCTGGCGCGTGGTGTGGTGCCGGGGGCGGACGCGCGGGGGCCGCTGGCGCGGTTCTGCGCGGGGTTCTGGGGGCGGGTGCGGGGCGGCGGCGTCGGGGACACGGGGACGGCGGCCATGGGGGACGCGGGGCCCGGCGGAGAGCAGGGGGGTGTGCCGGTATGAGGCGGCGGGTGCGCGGTGCGGTGTGGTGGCGGCCGGCGGGTGCCGGTGGTGCCGCGGTCGGATGCCGGTTCGGGGGCTGGTGGCGGGACGGGCTCCGGTGCGGTGCGGGGTGGTGGTCCCGTAGGGGCCGGGGCGCCGGTGGTGCGTCGGGCGCCGGATGGCTCGGGGCCGCCGGCGGGGGCGGTGTCCTCGTATGAGCCAGGAACTGCTGGAGGTGGTGCGCAGGCGGCTCGCCGAGGCCGGGGCGGAGGCGACGCCGGCCCGGGTGGCGGTGGCGCTGCGCGAGGCGGGGCGGCTCCTCGGGGACGCCGAAGTGCTGGGCGTGGTGGGCGCGTTGCGGTCGGAGATGGTGGGCAGCGGGCCGCTGGAGCCGCTGCTGGCCGCGCCCGATGTGACGGATGTGCTGGTGACCGCGCCGGACGCGGTGTGGGTGGACCGGGGCGGCGGACTGGAGCGTACGGACGTCCGGTTCCGGGACGCGGCCGAGGTGCGCCGACTGGCCCAGCGGCTGGCGGCGGTCGCCGGGCGGCGGCTGGACGACGCCCGGCCGTGGGTGGATGCCCGGCTCCCGGACGGCACCCGGCTGCACGCCGTGCTGCCCCCGGTGGCGGTCGCCGGGACGTGCCTGTCCCTGCGGGTGCTGCGGCCCCGGGCCTTCGCCCTGCCGGAGTTGGTGGCGGCCGGGACGGTTCCTCCCGGCGGCGAGCGGCTGCTGGGGGCGCTGCTGGCGGCCCGGCTGTCGTTCCTGGTCAGCGGGGGTACGGGCTCCGGCAAGACCACCCTGCTCAGCACGCTGCTCGGGCTGGTCGGCCCGGCCGAGCGGATCGTGCTGGCCGAGGACTCGGCGGAGCTGCGGCCGGACCATCCCCATGTGGTGCGGCTGGAGACCCGGCCCGCCAATCAGGAGGGCGTCGGCCGGGTAACCCTGCGGGATCTCGTGCGGCAGGCGCTGCGGATGCGCCCGGACCGGCTGGTGGTCGGCGAGGTGCGCGGCCCCGAGGTGACCGATCTGCTGGCGGCGCTCAATACGGGACACGAGGGCGGGTGCGGGACGGTTCACGCCAACGCCGCGTGCGACGTCCCGGCCCGGCTGGAGGCGCTGGGGTCGACCGCCGGGCTGGACCGGGCGGCGCTGCACAGCCAGTTGGCGGCCGCGCTGTCGGTCGTGCTGCATCTCGTACGGGACCGGGCCGGGCGGCGGCGGATCGCCGAGGTGCATGTCCTGGAGCGGGACCGCGACGGCTTCGTGGTGACCGTACCGGCCGCGGTCTGGAGTCCGGACGGGTTCCAGGAGGCGCGCGGCTGGGGGCGGTTGACGCGGCTGTGCGAGAGGGGTGGCGAGCGGTGCTGAGGGCAGGGGTGGTGCCGGCGGTGGCCACCGTGCTGTGTGCCGGGGCCGCGGCCCGGGTGGCCGCCGGCTGCCGGCGGGACGCGGCGCTGCGGAGACGGGCGGCTGCGGTGCTCGGAGGTGGAGCGGTGATGTCCGACCCGGCGGCGGTGCGGTGGCCGGCCCGATGGCGCGCATGGTGGGCGGGGCGGGTGGTCGACGGGGCGGCGGGACGGAGGTGGCGGCTCGGTCGCCGGGTCGTGGTCGGGGCGGAGCTCTGGTGCCTGCCGGCGGGGATCGGGCTGGGGCTGCTGGGGCGGTCGGCGCTGCCGCTGGTGGCGTCGGTGGCGGGTGTGGTCGTCGTACGGCGGTGGCTGGCCGCGCGGGGGAGACGGCGGCGGGCCGACCGGCGGGCGGCGGCGGTGATCGCGCTGTGCACGGCGGTGGCGGGGGAGTTGAGGGCCGGGCGGCAGCCGGACCGGGCCCTGGTCGTGGCGGGGGCGGAGGAGCCGGAGCTGGGAGAGGCGGGGGCGGTGGTGCGGGCGGCGGCGCGGTACGGGGGTGACGTTCCCGCGGCGCTGCGTGCGGCGGCGCGGCTGCCGGGCGCCGAGGGGCTGACCGGTATGGCGGCGTGCTGGCAGGTGGCCGTGGAGGGCGGCGCCGGACTGGCCGGCGGACTGGAGCGGATCGCGGCCGGGCTGGGTGCGCGGCGGGACCAACGCGAGGAGTTGCGCGCCCAGTTGGCGGGGCCGCGGGCCACGGCGCTGATGCTCGCGCTGCTGCCGGCGGGCGGGCTCCTTATGGGCGGCGCCCTCGGCGCCGATCCGCTCGGGGTGCTGCTGCACACCCCGGCCGGCTGGGGGTGTCTGGTGACCGGCGGGCTTCTGGAGTGGGGCGGGGTGGCCTGGACGGCCCGGATCGTCGCGGATGCGGCGGAGGTGGAGGAGTGAGCGGGGTGGGTGCGGTGAGCCTGGAAGTTGTCCACAGGGTGGGGACGGTGGCGGCGGCCGCCATTGCCGTGACGGCCGTGGCGCGGTCGGTGCCGCTGGTGCGGGCGGCGCAGCGCGGGCGCGCCGTACGGCGGCGGGTGCCGGCCGTGCTGGACGCGGTGGGCGGCGGCCGGTACGGCAGGGCGGCCGGTGTCCGTGGGCGGTGGGCAGCCGTCCGCGGTCGGGGGAGAGGAAGGGCGGCGGCGCGGCAGGGAGGTCGGTGGGACGGTCGGCTGAGGGAGTGGGGCGGGCCCCTGGGGGCGGCCGGCCTCGTGGCCGTCCTCCTGGGCGGGGTGGCCGGTCTCGTGGCGGGACTCGTCGTCGGGTGGGGAGCGTATCGCTGGCTGGTCCGGCAGCGCGCCGCGGCGGCCGGCCGGACGGCGGCGGCCGTGGTCGGCGCCGAACTGGCCACGGCCGGCGATCTGCTGGCGGCCTGTCTGGCGGCCGGGGCCGGGCCGCGGGGGGCGGCCGAGGCGGTGGGCCGGTCGCTGGAGGGGACCGTGGCGGAGCGGCTGCGCCAGATCGCGGCGGAACTGCGCCTGGGCGGTGAACCGGCCGCCGTATGGCCCCGACTGGCCGCCCTCCCCGGAGCCGCGGGACTGGCGCGGTGCATGGCGCGCGCCGGGATATCCGGGGCCCCGGCCGTCGAGTCGGCGTCCCGTGTCGCGGCCGGGCTCCGCGCCGAGCGGGGCAGGGCGGCGACCGCACGGGCCCGGCGGGCGGGGGTGCTGGTCACCCTCCCGCTGTCGGGGTGCTTTCTGCCGGCGTTCCTGGTGCTCGGTGTGGCGCCGGTGCTGATCGGGCTGGCGGGCGGGCTGCTGGGGCGCGACTGAACGGCGCGGGAGTGTCAGGGGCCCGCGTCCGGCAAGGGGAAACGAGTTCAAGTTCAGGCTGTTTCAAGGAGGTTGAGATGTTTCGACGGTGGTGGGCGCGGGTGCGCGCGGCCGGGCGGGATCGCGGGATGAGCACCGCGGAGTACGCCGTGGGGACGCTCGCGGCGTGTGCGTTCGCGGCGGTGCTCTACAAGATCCTGACGAGCGGTCAGGTGATGTCGATGCTGCGGTCGGTGGTCCAGAGGGCGCTCGATGCGCCGTTCTGAGAGCCGGAGTTGTGGGCCGGCCCGCGGTCCCCGTGCGGGCCCGGGCCGAGCCGGCGGGCGGACGGTGCCGGATGCCGGGTTCGTGACGGCGGAGGCGGCCGTGGTACTGCCGGTGCTGGTGGCGGTCGCGGCGGCGCTGATCTGGGGACTGATGGCGGCCTGTGCCCGTATCGCCTGTGTGGACGCCGCCCGGGCCGGGGCGCGGGCGGCGGCGCGGTCGGAGCCGCCGGCGCGGGTCCTTGCGGCGGCGCGCGGCGCGGCTCCCAAGGGTGCGCGGATCGCGGTGGCGCGGGAGGGCGACCTGGTGCGCGTACGGGTCGAGGCCGGCCTGCCGGGAGTGGGCCGGATGACGGTGCGGGTCGGCGGGGAGGCGGTGGCCCTTGCGGAGGACACGGTGCGGTGACGAGGGGTCCGCGACGGTGTGGACGGTCTTCGCGGCGGCGGCGCTCTGCGCGGTCTTCGCGGCGCTGATGGCCGTCGGCCAGGCCGTCACGGCCCGGCACCGGGCGGGTGCCGCCGCGGATCTGGCGGCGCTGGCCGCCGCCGACCGGGCACCGTGGGGCCCGGAGGCGGCCTGTACGGCGGCCCGCCGGGTGGCGGCCGGGCAGCACACCCGCCTGGTGCGGTGCTCGATGGCCGCGCTGATCGCCGATGTCACGGCCGAGGCCGGCAGCCACCCGCTCACCTCACGGGTGCGGGCGCGGGCCGGCCCTGCCGGGGACGTGGCGGCGGCCGCGGGCGTCCGGGGCCCGCAGGCGGGATTCCGTACGCCGAGCGGCCGGGCCCGCCCCGTGCCGCGCGCACCCGCCGGACCGGCCTTACGCCTTCGGCGCGCCCCGCAGCAGTTCCCCCAGGAGCCGGACGGCGCCCCGTTTGTGGAGCGGGTCGTTGCCGTTGCCGCACTTGGGGGACTGGATGCAGGACGGGCAGCCGGCCTCGCATTCGCAGGCGGCGATGGCGCTGCGGGTGGCGGTGAGCCAGTCGGCGGCCGTGTGGAAGGCGCGCTCGGCGAAGCCGGCGCCGCCGGGGTGGCCGTCGTAGACGAAGACCGTCGGCAGCAGGGTGTCCGGGTGGAGGGGCACGGAGACGCCGCCGATGTCCCAGCGGTCGCAGGTGGCGAAGAGGGGCAGCATGCCGATGGAGGCGTGCTCGGCGGCGTGCAGGGCGCCGCCCAGCTGCTCGGGATTGACCCGGGCGGCGTCGAGCTGGTCCTCGGTGACCGTCCACCACACCGCGCGGGTGCGCAGCGTACGGGGCGGCAGGTCGAGCTTGGTCTCGCCGAGGACCTCCCCGGTGATCAGTTTGCGGCGCAGGAAGGAGACGACCTGATTGGTGACCTCGACGGAGCCGAAGCACAGCCGGGCGTCGCCCCAGGGGACCTCCGTGTCGGTCTCCAGGACGGAGATCGCGGTGGTGTCCCGGGCGGTCGTGGAATAGGGCGGGTCGGCCTGCTCGACGAGGGCGACGTCGTCCTCCAGGTCGAGGTGCCGGACGAGATAGCTGCGGCCCTGGTGGAGGTGGACCGCGCCGTCGTGGACGGTGGTGTGCGCGGCGGCGGCGTCGACGGTGCCCAGCAGCCGCCCGGTGCCGGCCTCGACGACCTGGACGGGCGAGCCGCCCTGGCCGCGGATGTCGGTGAGGTCGGCGGCCCGCTCGCGGCGCGTCCAGTGCCAGGCCGCGGTGCGCCGGCGCAGCAGGCTCGCCGCCTCCAGCTGCGGCAGCAGCCCGGCGGTCTCCGGTCCGAAGAGCGGGAAGTCGGCCTCGGTGAGCGGGAGTTCGGAGGCGGCGGCGCAGAGGTGCGGGGCGAGGACGTACGGGTTGTCGGGGTCCAGCACCGTCGATTCGACGGGCTGGTCGAAGAGCGCCTCGGGGTGGTGGACGAGATAGGTGTCGAGGGGGTCGTCGCGGGCCACCAGGACGGCCAGCGCGCCCTGCCCGGAGCGGCCCGCCCGGCCGGCCTGCTGCCACAGCGACGCCCGGGTGCCCGGATAGCCCGCGATGACCACGGCGTCCAGGCCGGAGACGTCCACGCCCAGTTCGAGCGCGGTGGTGGCGGCCAGGCCGAGGAGTTCGCCGCTGTGCAGGGCCCGTTCGAGGGCCCGGCGCTCCTCGGGCAGATAGCCGCCCCGGTAGGCGGCGACCCGCGCGGGCAGCGAGCGGTCCACCTCCGCGAGCCGCTCCTGCGCGATGAGGGCGATCAGCTCGGCGCCGCGCCGGGAGCGTACGAACGCGACGGTGCGCACGCCCTGGACGGTGAGGTCGGTGAGCAGATCGGCGGTCTCGGCGGTGGCGGTGCGGCGGACCGGTGCGCCCTGCTCGCCGTGCAGTTCGGTCAGTGGCGGCTCCCAGAGCGCGAAGACCAACTCGCCGCGCGGCGAGGTGTCCTGCGTGATTTCCGCCACGGGCAGACCGGTGAGCCGGGAGGCGGCCCGCGCCGGTTCCGCGGCGGTGGCGGAGGCCAGCAGGAAGACCGGCTCGGAGCCGTAGCGGGCGCAGATCCGGCGCAGCCGGCGGACGACCTGGGCGACGTGGGAGCCGAAGACGCCGCGGTAGGTGTGGCATTCGTCGATGACGACGTAGCGCAGCGCGCGCAGGAAGGAGGACCAGCGGGGGTGGGCCGGGAGGATGCCGCTGTGCAGCATGTCCGGGTTGGTCAGGACGTAGTTGGCGTACTGGCGGACCCACTCGCGTTCCTCGACCGGGGTGTCACCGTCGTAGACCGCGGGCCGGACGGCGGTGCCGAGCGGGGCGGCCAGCTCGCGTACGGCGCGCCGCTGGTCGGCCGCGAGGGCCTTGGTGGGCGCCAGGTACAGAGCCGTGGTCCCCCTGCCGCCCACCCGTCGCCCGCCACCACCCCGTGGAAGCGCTTCGCGCTGCTGTTTTTGACTCTGAGCCTCGGAGCCGTCCAGGAGCGTGGAGAGGACCGGCGCGAGGTATGCCAGGGACTTGCCGGAGGCGGTGCCGGTGGCGACCACGACGGATTCGCCGCGGAGTGCGTGTTCGGACGTCCGTGCCTGGTGGGCCCAGGGGCGATCGATTCCGGCCGAACGGATGGCGTCGATCACTTCCGGCCGGATCTGTGCCGGCCAGTCGGCATGGCTGCCGATGCGCGGGGGCAAGTGCTCCGTATGAGTGATGCGCGCAGCGCGGGTCGCGCCCCGGGCGAGACGGTCGAGAATCATGCCTGGGGAAGTGCGCGCGCCCGGATCCGGCGGGAGTCGATTGGAGGCCATTGGCACCGAGTGTGTCACCGGAGTGACGGACAATGCTCACAAGGCGTCGTGCACGCCTGCTGGTAAGTGATTGAATGCCATCGCGGCTGCCGATCCGCCCCTACCTTCGGTGGGGAGGCCCCAGGGGGGCGACCGCTCGATAGCAAGGTGCTGGAGGATCCGTGGACCTGTCCCTGTCGACCCGGACCGTTGGCGACCGTACGGTCGTCGAGGTCGGTGGCGAGATTGATGTATACACCGCGCCCAAGCTGCGGGAGCAGCTGGTCGAGCTTGTGAACGACGGAAGCTACCACCTCGTGGTGGACATGGAACGTGTCGACTTCCTCGACTCCACAGGGCTCGGCGTCCTGGTGGGTGGGCTGAAGCGGGTGCGTGCCCATGAGGGTTCGCTGCGCCTGGTCTGCAATCAGGAGCGCATTCTCAAGATCTTCCGTATCACCGGTCTGACCAAGGTGTTTCCGATTCACACCTCGGTCGACGAAGCCGTCGCAGCCACTGACTGACGGTTCGCCGGTCCCCCGCGCCCATGGCGCGGGGGTGGAAGGAGTGTGGGGGGTTCCGGGCGCACCAGTCCGGCCCCCTGCGTCGCACGCCCGCATCACTAGGGGGATGGCATGGCCACCGTCGAACTTCGCTTCAGCGCCCTTCCCGAGCACGTCCGGACCGCGCGTCTGGTCGCGGCTGCCGTGGCACGGCGGGCGGGGGTGGACGAGGCCGTGCTGGACGAGGTGCGGCTCGCCGTGGGCGAGGCGTGCAGCCGGGCCGTCGGGCTGCACGAAAGCCATGGCATCGAGGATCCCGTGCGGGTCGTGCTGATCGAGGACGAGAAGAAGTTCTCGATCGAGGTGGGCGACGGGGTGTCCGGACCCGGCGGGGCGGGCGGCGCGGAGGCCGAGGGCGCCGCGGAAGCCGACGCCGAGGGCGAGGACGAGATGGGCCTCGCGGTCATCAGCGGGCTGGTCGACGACGTCGAGGTGACCTCCGGCGAGGGCGGCGGGCTGATCCGTATGAGCTGGCCCGCGAACCCGGCTCCGGTCCTGCCGTAGGGCGGGCCGTGCGCAGCCCGGGGAGCGCCGGGCGGACGACGGTGGGGACCAGCCGGCCCTCCGCCGCGCGGCCGGTGCGGCACGCGTCGCCGCGTGGACGACTCCGGGAACCCGCTCGGGTCGGCCCTGATCGTGCTCGTGCCGGTTCCCGAGAGCGTGGCGCCGCTGATCCTGCACGCCCTCGGCCGGGCGCCTCAGCGCTTCCTGTCCCGTGAGCCGCGGTCGGCCGTCGGGGAGCCCCGGGTCGGCCGGGAGCGGTGCGATCCGGACGTGATCTGACGGCTCATCACCGTGTTGTGACGGGTGGCGCACGGGCCGCGTGCCGGCCGTACGGCGGCGTGCGACGGCTCGATTTCCTCCGGTTTCACGGCGGCCACAGTCAACTCTCCTGGCAGTGCAGTGTCGTTGAGCAGCGGCAATCGGTAGGAAAGTGAGATCATCGCTCAGGGGTCAGCGAATTCGCCGGTTTCCCCCGTGCGGGCGAATTCGGCGAACCGCCAGCCTTTTGATCTTCCCCGGAGCAGGCGAATTCCCTTTGAGGCGCCCTGTTTTGATCAACCGGGGCTCCCTACAATCCGTCCACATCTTGCTCAGGACGCCTGAGCGTGCTTCCGCGCGCCCATGTGCCATAACGTCAAGGAGGACGAATGGCGGGGCCTCACACCCCTCAGTTGCTGGACTTCCCCTCATCTCTGGCCGCACCGTCGCTCACGTCGGGCAATCGCGACATCGTCCTGGTGATCGCCGTCGTCGCCCTTGCCGCGCTGGCCGTCGCCGCGGTGCTGGTCCGCCAAGTGCTCGCGGCCGGCGAGGGAACCGACAGCATGAAGAAGATCGCGGCGGCCGTCCAGGAAGGCGCAAACGCCTACCTGGCCCGGCAGTTGCGGACCCTTGGCGTATTCGCCGTCGTGGTGTTCTTCCTGCTCATGTTGCTGCCTGCGGACAATTGGACGCAGCGCGCCGGACGCAGCGCCTTCTTCCTGATCGGTGCCGGATTCTCGGCGGCCACCGGCTATATCGGCATGTGGCTCGCGGTGCGCAGTAATGTGCGTGTGGCGGCTGCGGCCAGGGAGGCGACTCCGGACGACGGCGATTCCCGGGAAAAGGATCTTACGGCCGTCTCCCACAAGGCGATGAAGATCGCTTTCCGTACGGGCGGCGTCGTCGGCATGTTCACCGTGGGACTCGGCCTGCTCGGCGCGTCCTGCGTGGTGCTCGTGTACGCGGTGGACGCGCCCAAGGTGCTGGAGGGCTTCGGCCTCGGTGCCGCGCTGATCGCGATGTTCATGAGGGTCGGCGGCGGCATCTTCACCAAGGCGGCGGACGTCGGCGCCGACCTCGTCGGCAAGGTCGAGCAGGGCATCCCCGAGGACGACCCGCGCAACGCCGCCACCATCGCGGACAACGTCGGCGACAATGTCGGCGACTGCGCCGGTATGGCCGCCGACCTCTTCGAGTCGTACGCCGTGACCCTGGTCGCCGCGCTCATCCTGGGCACCGCGGCCTTCGGCGACGCCGGGCTCGCGTTCCCGCTGCTGGTGCCCGCCATCGGTGTGCTGACCGCGATGGTCGGGATCTTCGTCGTGGCGCCCCGGCGCCGGGACCGCAGCGGTATGACGGCCATCAACCGCGGCTTCTTCATCTCCGCGGGCATCTCGCTGGCCCTGGTGGCCGCCGCGGTGTTCACGTACCTGCCGTCCAGCTACAAGGACCTCGGCGGCGTCAGCGACCCGGAGATCCTGGGCCGCAGTGGCGATCCGCGGATGCTCGCGGTGGTCGCGGTCGCCATCGGGATCGTGCTGGCCGCGCTGATCCAGCAGCTGACCGGCTACTTCACCGAGACCAACCGGCGGCCCGTCCAGGACATCGGGAAGACCTCGCTGACCGGCCCGGCCACCGTCGTACTCTCCGGTATCTCGATCGGCCTGGAGTCGGCGGTCTACTCGGCGGTGCTGATCGGGCTGGCGGTCTACGGGGCGTTCCTGCTGGGCGGCGCCTCGATCACGCTGGCGCTGTTCGCGGTGGCGCTGGCCGGGACCGGTCTGCTGACGACCGTCGGCGTGATCGTCGCGATGGACACCTTCGGCCCGGTCTCCGACAACGCGCAGGGCATCGCCGAGATGTCCGGCGACGTCACCGGGGACGGCGCGCAGGTGCTGACCGACCTGGACGCGGTGGGCAACACCACCAAGGCCATCACCAAGGGGATCGCCATCGCGACGGCGGTGCTGGCGGCCTCCGCGCTGTTCGGCTCGTACCGGGACGCGATCGCCAACGCCGTACGGGACATCGGCCATGCGGCCGGCGGGATGGGGCTGAGCCTGGACATCTCGCAGCCCAACAACCTGGTGGGGCTGATCCTGGGGGCCTCGGTCGTCTTCCTGTTCTCCGGGCTGGCGATCAACGCGGTGTCGCGGTCCGCGGGGGCGGTGGTCTTCGAGGTGCGCCGGCAGTTCCGCGAGCACCCCGGGATCATGGACTACACCGAGAAGCCCGAGTACGGGCGGGTCGTCGACATCTGCACCAAGGACGCGTTGCGCGAACTGGCCACGCCAGGGCTGCTGGCGGTGCTGACGCCCATCGCGGTCGGCTTCTCGCTCGGCGTCGGGGCGCTCGGCTCGTTCCTGGCGGGCGCGATCGGCACCGGCACGCTGATGGCGGTGTTCCTCGCCAACTCCGGTGGCGCGTGGGACAACGCCAAGAAGCTGGTCGAGGACGGCCACCACGGCGGCAAGGGAAGCGAGGCGCATGCCGCGACGGTCATCGGGGACACCGTCGGCGACCCGTTCAAGGACACCGCGGGCCCCGCGATCAACCCGCTGCTGAAGGTCATGAACCTGGTCGCGCTGCTGATCGCGCCGGCCGTGGTGAAGTTCTCGTACGGTCACGACAAGAGCCTCGGCATCCGGGTCGCGGCCGCCGCGCTGGCCCTCACGGTCATCGTCGGCGCGGTCTACATCTCCAAGCGGCGCGGTATCGCCGTAGGTGATGAAGACAACAACCCGAAGGACTCCGGAGGCGTCGCGAAGTCAGCCGAAACGGCTGTGGCGTCCTGAGAGGAGCGGCCGGCGAAACGGCCTGACGACCGCTCAACGGGCGGGTGGACGGCGCTTTTTGTGCGCGCCGGACACCCGCCCGCGGTGCGCCCGGCCGGCCCCGCCGTCCTTGGTGCAAATGGCTGCAATGCGGGCCGGAGGAGATGCCCGTCCCCTCGACCAGGCCGTTTGGCCGTGTATGTTCCGGGGCCGAGAGCCATGGAAGGGACCAATCCGGTGAACAAGAAGCTTGTGGCTGCACTGTCCGGCGGTGCCGCACTCCTGCTCGCGCTGACCGGTTGCAGCAGCGACAACAGCAAGAAGCTCGACGACTGGGCGAAGTCGTTCTGCGACCCCGCGCAGGCTCCGTTCAAGCAGATCCAGGACGCCAACGCGGCCATGCAGACGGCCGACACCGGCAACACCGACTCCACGAAGGTCCAGCAGACCGACTCGAAGGCGTTCGGGCAGATCTCGCAGGCCTACGCCGCGTTGGCCGCGTCCCTCGACAAGGCGGGGGCGCCGCCGAGCGACGGCGGTGCCGACGCGCAGAAGAACGCGGTCAAGGAACTCAACTCCCTCTCCACGGGATACGCCGCCCTCAAGAAGCAGGTCGACGGCCTGGACACCTCGGACAAGCTGAAGTTCGCGGACGGGCTGCGCAACCTCTCCGACGGGATCAACAAGCTCAACGCGCAGAGCGAGCAGGCGTTCAAGAAGCTGGAGGCCGGCGACGTGGGCAAGGCGATGGCCAAGCAGAAGGGCTGCCAGAACCAGGGCGCGTCCGGTTCGCCGTCCGCCGCGCCGTCCAAGAGCGCGTAGTGCGGGATTCCTGAGCGGGTTCGAGCGGCGGCCCGGCGACGCGCCCGAGAGGGGCGTGGCGCCGGGCCGTCGCCGATTGTCGGTGGCAGCACCGACAATGGACGGGTGACGACGCACCTCCCCACCGCAGATGACCAGGACCCCGACAGCAGCGCCCGTACGAGCCGGCTGCGCGAGGCGCTGCTGGCCGCCGCCTTCACCGCCGACGGGCTGCTGGACCTGCTCGGCGCGCCCGCGTATGCCGCGCTGGCCCGTAGCGAGACCGTCCCCGCTCTGCGGGCGACCCGCGGCGACGGCCCGCTGGAGACCCTGGTGCGGCTGTTCCTGTTGCAGCGTCCGGTGCCCGAGGCGCGGGTCCGGGCGGCGCTGCCGGTGGCCGACTGCCTCGCCGACGGCTGGCTGGTGCGGGACGGCGACCGGCTGCGCGCCACGGTGGACGTGCGGCCGTACGGCGGTCCCGAGGGGCAGGACTGGTGGATCGTCTCCGACCTGGGCTGCGCGGTCGGCGGCGCCGGCGGCATCCGGGGCGCCGGGGAGGGCGACCGCGCCCAGCTGGTGCTCGGCGTCGGCGGTGCGTCCACGACCCTCGCCGGGATCACCGCGCGCCGCCCCGTCGCCAAGGCGCTCGACCTCGGTACGGGCTCCGGCATCCAGGCGCTGCACGCCGCCCAGCACGCCACGCGGGTCACCGCCACCGACCTCAACCCCCGGGCGCTGCGGATCGCCGCGCTGACACTGGCGCTCTCCGGGGCGCGGCCGGCCGACCTGCGGGAGGGGTCGCTCTTCGAGCCCGTCGGCGAGGAGACCTTCGACCTGATCGTGTCCAACCCGCCGTTCGTGATCTCCCCGGTCCGTCCCGAGGGGGCCCGGCTCACCTACCGGGACGGCGGTATGGGCGGCGACGACCTGTGCCGCACCCTCGTCCAGCAGGCCGCCGCGCATCTCAACGACGGCGGGTACTGCCAGCTGCTGGCCAACTGGGAGCACGTGGCGGGCGAGGAGTGGCAGGACCGCCTGCGCTCCTGGGTGCCCCGGGGATGCGACGCCTGGATCGTGCAGCGCGAGGTGCAGGACATCACCCAGTACGCCGAGCTGTGGCTGCGGGACGCCGGCGACCACCGCACCGGCGAGGACGCGTACGCCGCGCGGTACGACGCCTGGCTCGACGAATTCGAGGCGCGCAAGACCAAGGCCGTCGGCTTCGGCTGGATCACGCTGCGCAAGTCCGGTGCCCAGGACCCGTCCCTCACGGTCGAGGAATGGCCGCATCCGGTGGAACAGCCGCTGGGGGACGCGGTGCTGCGGCACTTCGACCGGCAGGACTATCTGCGGGCCACGGACGACGCCGCGCTGCTGGCCGGGCACTTCCGGCTGGCCGACGAGGTGGTGCAGGAGCAGGTCGGGCTGCCCGGCGCGGAGGACCCGGAGCATGTGGTGCTCCGTCAGAACCGCGGTATGCGGCGGGCGACGAAGGTGGACACGGTCGGCGCGGGCTTCGCCGGGGTGTGCGACGGCTCGCTGCCGGCCGGGCGGATCCTGGACGCCATCGCCCAGCTCGTCGGTGAGGACCCGGTGCTGCTGCGGGACCGTACGCCGAGCGCCATCCGGATGCTGATCGAGCAGGGGTTCCTGGAGCCGGTGAGCTGAGCCGGGCCGCGGGCCGCGCGCGGCGAACGGGGCGCCGTTCAGGGGGAGTTCGCGCGGGCTCCGCACGAGGTGCCCTACGAGGGCGTCGGGCTGCCCGTACGGATGCGGGTGTCCTGGCGACGGGGCCGACTGCGCGGGATGGTGGTGCGGCCGGGGCAACTGCGGTGCCCGGGGCGGTCGTTCGGATTCGGTCAAATCCGGCGAAGTGGGCCGATTGCGGAGCGGAACGGGAACCTCCGCCCGAGGTTCGCCGTATTCCTGAAGGAAGGTCACCAACAGGCTCATTGGCCCATCAGTGAGGAATCCGACATGAACCGTACGCTTCGCTACACCGGAGTCGCCCTGACCACCGTCGCGCTGCTCGCCGGAGGTTCGGCCGTCGCCATGGCCGCTCCGCAGGTCGTCCACACCTCGGCACCGGTCGTCGCCACGGCGCCCGCGGCGGCGACGCTGACGGCCAAGGCCAGCGCGACGACGGTCAAGGCGTGGGAGCAGTTCCGGATCAGCGGTGTCGCCAAGGGCGTCAAGGCGGGCACCAAGGTCACCGTCCAGCAGAAGCAGGGCAAGAAGTGGGTGTCGCTGCCGGCCCAGGCGCCGATCAACGCCAAGGGCGGCTACTCGATACGCGTGAAGCTCGGCATCAAGGGCGTCAACCAGCTGCGTATCGCGGCCGGCAGCGCCGTCTCGCCGGTGGTGAAGGTCACCGTTCGCTGACCGCGGCGGGCTCCGCGGTCAGCCGATGAGGTTGCGGGCGACCATCCACACCGCGGCGATGCCGAGGACCACGGCGTTGCCGCGGGCCGTCAACCGCAGCGGATGGCGCTGCCCACGGAGCCCGGCGGCCAGCCAGCGCACCAGGACGTACGCGACGGCCGGCACGCCCAGCGCGAGCAGCACGGCGTTGTCGTGGAAGGCCCCCGCGACGTCGCCGTGCATCAGGTCGTACGCCATCCGCGTGCCGCCGCAGAACGGGCACTGCAGCCCGGTCGCCCAGCGGAACGGGCAGGGGAGCAGCAGCTGCCCGGAGTGGTGCGGGTTGGTGTTCCAGAGGTAGCCGGCGCCCAGCGCACCGATGCCGAGCGCGATCGACGCCCGGCGGACGGTGCGCCGGCGGACGGAAGCGGCCGCGGGGTCGCCGGGTGCGTCCGGCGGGACGGGCCCGCCCGGCGGCGCCGCTCCCGCGGCCCCCCGCGGCTCGTGGTGGCTCACACGCTCATCGACCGGGCGTAGTTGACCTGGTTCATGACGAACATGACCTGCTCGCGCGACTGCACCGGGATCATCGTGGAGTGGTGGCGGCCTCCGCTGTTCACCGTGACCTGGACGAAGCCGGTCGTGGTGCGCTCCTTCATCAGGAGGAAGAGCAGGCCGAGAAGGCAGAAGAGGAAGAAGACGATGGCGAGGACGATCGCGTGCGCGGGGATCTTCTCCTCCGTGCGGGACATGTCGGTGGCCGTCCAGACGGCGCCCCGCAGCGGCATCGGGCCGGCCGGCGTCATGATCGTGTCGCCGCTGACCGCGATGTCGCCGAGCGAGATCGCCATGCCGCCGGCCGGGGGCGGCTGCTGGGCCGTGAATCCGGCGGCGGGCGGCGGCGGGAAGCCGGGCGCGGGCGGCGGCGGAGCGGCCTGCGGGTAGCCGTAACCGGGCTCTCCGGGGCGGCCGCCCTGCGGGTAGCCGTAACCGGCGTCGGCGGGCCGGCCGGGCTCCGGCGCGGCGTGCGGGTTCTGTCCGGGCGGGCCGGGCGGCTGCTCCGGTGGCGGTCCGGGGTACTGGTTCGCCATGGGTGATCTTCCCCCCGAGGATGCGTGATGACGGCAGTACACGGCTCACGCCGTGAGCCGTGCCACGTCCATCCTGCCAGTCCGCTCACCTGACGTACCAAGGTGATGACCGCATCCGCCGTCACCTTGTGACAGTCGCGGCCCGCCGCGGGCGCCACCGGCGGGCGCGGCGCCGCCCGCCGGGCGGTTACTCTGCGAGATCACCGGCGGTACCGGTGCGGTGGCGCGCCGGGGACCGCCGGGAGGTGCGCGGTGCGGTGCCGCGGGCCCGCCATGATCCATCCGAGCCCGCGCAGGGCGGCCGGAGAGCGGCTGGGACGGTCGGGGCGGCGCGAAGGCATGTAGTCGGGTTACCGTTCGAGTGGCGTTGCGGGGTTTTTCCGTTTGACACGGGGGCGGGAGGTACCGTCACACTCCGCAGCGTCAAGCGTCACCGCAGTGCGCCCCGGGCGTCCGGCCCGGGAGCCTTCCCAGCGTCGACCGGAGAGAAGAGCGAAGTTGTCCCCGACCAGCGAGACCGCAAAGGGTGGCGGGCGCCGGCTCGTCATCGTCGAGTCGCCTGCCAAGGCGAAGACGATCAAGGGCTACCTCGGCCCTGGCTACGTGGTCGAGGCCAGCGTCGGGCACATCCGCGACCTCCCCAACGGCGCGGCCGAGGTCCCGGCGAAGTACAAGGGCGAGTCCTGGGCCCGCCTCGGCGTGAACGTCGACGCCGACTTCCAGCCGATCTACGTGGTCAACAGCGACAAGAAGGACCAGGTCAAGAAGCTCAAGGAGCTGCTGGCCGAGTCCGACGAACTCTTCCTCGCCACCGATGAGGACCGCGAGGGCGAGGCCATCGCGTGGCACCTCCAGGAGATCCTCAAGCCGAAGGTCCCGGTCCACCGGATGGTCTTCCACGAGATCACCAAGGACGCGATCCGCGAGGCCGTCGCCAACCCCCGCGATCTGAACAAGAAGCTGGTCGACGCCCAGGAGACCCGCCGGATCCTCGACCGCCTCTACGGCTACGAGGTCTCGCCGGTCCTGTGGAAGAAGGTCATGCCCCGGCTGTCCGCCGGCCGGGTGCAATCCGTGGCGACCCGGCTCGTCGTCGAGCGGGAGCGCGAGCGGATCGCGTTCCGCTCCGCCGAGTACTGGGACCTGACCGGCACCTTCGGCACCGGCCGGGCCGGTGACGCCAGCGACCCCTCGACCCTGACCGCGCGGCTGACCACCGTCGACGGCCGCAGGATCGCCCAGGGCCGCGACTTCGGTCCCAACGGGCAGCTCAAGAACGACGTGCTCCACCTGGACGAGGCGAACGCCCGCGCGCTCGCCGCCGCCCTGGAGAACACCGACTTCGCGGTCCGCTCGGTCGAGTCCAAGCCGTACCGCCGTTCGCCGTACGCGCCGTTCCGGACGACCACCCTCCAGCAGGAGGCCAGCCGCAAGCTCGGCTTCGGCGCCAAGGCCACCATGCAGGTCGCGCAGAAGCTGTACGAGAACGGCTTCATCACCTATATGCGTACGGACTCCACCACGCTCTCGGACACCGCGGTCGCCGCGGCCCGGGCGCAGGTGACGCAGCTGTACGGTGCCGGGTACCTGCCGGACAAGCCGCGGACGTACGCCGGCAAGGTCAAGAACGCGCAGGAGGCGCACGAGGCGATCCGCCCCTCCGGCGACCGCTTCCGCACGCCCGCGGAGACGGGGCTGACCGGCGACCAGTTCCGGCTCTACGAGCTGATCTGGAAGCGGACCGTCGCCTCCCAGATGAAGGACGCGACCGGAAACTCCGTCACCGTCAAGATCGGCGGCCGGGCCGCCGACGGGCGGGACGCCGAGTTCAGCGCGTCCGGCAAGACCATCACCTTCCACGGCTTCCTCAAGGCGTACGTGGAGGGCGCCGACGACCCGAACGCGGAGCTGGACGACCGCGAGCGGCGGCTGCCGCAGGTCGCCGAGGGCGATGCGCTCGCCGCGCGGGAGATCACCGCTGACGGCCACGCCACCAAGCCGCCCGCCCGCTACACCGAGGCCACGCTGGTCAAGGAGCTGGAAGAGCGCGAGATCGGCCGCCCGTCGACGTACGCGTCGATCATCGGCACGATCCTGGACCGCGGCTACGTCTTCAAGAAGGGGACGGCGCTGGTGCCGTCGTTCCTCTCCTTCGCGGTGGTCAACCTCCTCGAGAAGCACTTCGGCCGGCTGGTCGACTACGACTTCACCGCCAAGATGGAGGACGACCTCGACCGGATCGCGCGCGGCGAGGCGCAGGCCGTGCCGTGGCTGCGGCGCTTCTACTTCGGCGAGGGCGCGGGCGCCGGCGAGGGCGGCGCGGCGGACGCCGGGAACGGCGACGGCGACCACCTCGGCGGCCTCAAGGAGCTGGTCACGGACCTGGGCGCGATCGACGCCCGGGAGATCTCCTCCTTCCCGGTCGGTGAGGGCATCACGCTGCGGGTCGGCCGCTACGGCCCCTACGTGGAGCGCGGCGAGAAGGACGAGGAGGGCCACCAGCGGGCCGACGTCCCCGACGACCTGGCGCCCGACGAGCTGACGGTCGAGTACGCCGAGGAGCTGCTGGCCAAGCCGAGCGGCGACTTCGAGCTGGGCATGGACCCGGTCTCCGGCCACCAGATCGTGGCGAAGGACGGCCGCTACGGCCCGTACGTCACCGAGGTGCTGCCCGAGGGCACCCCGAAGACCGGCAAGAACGCGGTCAAGCCGCGCACCGCCTCGCTCTTCAAGTCGATGTCCCTGGACACCGTGACCCTGGAGGACGCGCTCAAGCTGATGTCGCTGCCGCGCGTCGTCGGCGCGGACGCCGAGGGCGTGGAGATCACGGCGCAGAACGGCCGCTACGGCCCGTACCTGAAGAAGGGCACCGACTCGCGCTCCCTGGAGAGCGAGGAGCAGCTGTTCGCGATCACCCTCGACGAGGCGCTGGCGATCTACGCCCAGCCCAAGCAGCGGGGGCGCGCCGCCGCCAAGCCGCCGCTCAAGGAGCTGGGCACGGACCCGGTGAGCGGCAAGCCGGTGGTGGTCAAGGACGGCCGGTTCGGCGCGTACGTCACGGACGGCGAGACCAACGCGACGCTGCGCCGGGACGACGACGTCGAGACGATCACCGCCGAGCGCGGCTACGAGCTGCTGGCGGAGAAGCGTGCCAAGGGGCCGGCGAAGAAGACCGCCAAGAAGGCGGTCAAGAAGGCGCCGGCGAAGAAGACGGCCGCGAAGAAGACGGCGGCGAAGAAGACGGCCGCCAAGAAGACCGCGGCGAAGAAGACGACCACCGCGAAGAAGGCCACGGCCAAGAAGACGGCCGCGCCGGCCGAGGACTGAGTCGCCCCGGGCCGCCGGAGCCGGCGTGGACCGGCGCGGTACAAGGGCGGGCAAGGCGGACGAGTTCGCCTGGCCCGCCCCTTCGCATCCGACAGTGCCCGCCCATTTGTTCGGGCGGGCGCCCGGTAGTGTGCCCTGTCCCGATAGGCTGGCGGGATGACGCGTGCCGAGCAGCCAACGGTCGTGCCCCCCGCCTCAGACGCGCTCGCAGCGGACTCCCGCGAGCGTGCGGTGCGAGCCCTGCTCCGCTTCCCTCCTTTGAAGCGGCTGTGGAGCGCCCAGTTCGTCGGGGGTATCGGCGATGCCCTGTCCTTGCTTGTCCTGGTACTGCTCGCCCTTCAGGCGGCGCTGTACGTACCGCTGGGCGGCCACGCCGTGTTCGGCGGCGGCTATAGCGGCGCCGCCTTCGCGGTCACCGCGGTCTTCGGGGTCCGGCTGCTGGCGACACTGCTCTTCGGGGCCGTCCTCCTGGGGCCGCTGTCCGCGCTCATCAGGCCCGACGGGCCGCTGGACCGCCGCTGGACGATGATCGGCGCGGACGCGCTGCGGCTCGCGCTGCTGGTCATCGCCCCCCTCTGGATCGACTGGACGCCGGCCGACGCGCTGGCCTGGCTGCTGGTGACGGTCTTCGTCTCCGGCGTCGCCGAGCGCTTCTGGACCGTCGCAAGGGAGAGCGCGGCGCCCGCGCTGCTGCCCGCTCCGCCCCCGGAGGGCGCCACCGTCCGGCCGCTGCCCGACAACATGGACGCGCTGCGCCGGCTGTCGCTGCGCACCAGTTTCGTGTCGCTGCCGATCGCCGCCGCCGCGCTGGTGGTCGTCACGCTGATCGGGAAGCTGCTGGGCACCGGCGTCGAGTGGTTCCACCTCCACCAGGCCGCGCTGGGCTCGTACGTCGCGGCCGGGCTGTTCGCCGCCTCCGTGTCGATCCTGTACTTCATCGAGCTGCCCGGCGGCCAGACTCCCCGGCCGCGCTCCCCGCTGGAGGGCCTGCGCCGCCCGAAGTCCGCCGGCAAGCCGGGCGCGGGGCCCGACAAGGGCCGTACGGGCGCGATCCCGCTGCTGGTGACGGCCTGCGCGGCGGTGGCCGGCGCGATCGCCGCGGCCGTCGCGCTCTCCGTACTGCACGCCTTCGACCTGGCCACCGGCCCCGCCACCTACGCGCTGCTGGTGCTCGCGCTGACCGGCGGCACGGTCATCGGCATCCGCGCCGCCCGCAAGGTGCTGCCCGCGCTCTCCCGGCGCCGGCTGCTGGCCCTGGCGGTCGCCGGCACCGGCCTGGCGCTGCTGGCCATGGGGCTGGTCCCGGACCCGACGACGGTGCTGCTGCTCGCGCTGCTGGCCGGTGTCTGCGCCGGTATCGCCGCCAACACGGGCCATGTGCTGCTGGACCAGGAGTCCGAGGCGTTCCGCAGCGCCCGTACGACCGAGCATCTGCACGCCGTCGTCCGGCTCGCGGTCGCGCTGGCCGCCATCGCCGCGCCCCTGCTGGCCGGTGTCATCGGCCCGCACCACGTCGGCAGCGGCGCCTTCGTCTTCGCGCACGGCGGCGCCGCGTACACCCTGATGCTGGCCGGCGCGCTGCTGCTGCCGGTCGCCGCCTGGGTGCTGGGCAAGACCGACGACCGGCAGGGCGTACCGCTGCGGCGCGATCTGCGCGAGGCGCTGCGCGGCGGCGACCCGGCCCAGGCGCCCGCCGCCACCGGTTTCTTCATCGCCCTGGAGGGCGGTGACGGCGCCGGGAAGTCGACCCAGGTCGAGGCGCTGGCGGAGTGGATCCGCAGCAAGGGCCACGAGGTCGTGGTGACCCGCGAGCCGGGCGCCACCGCCATCGGCAAGCGGCTGCGGGCGATCATCCTGGACGTGTCCACGTCCGGGCTGTCGGACCGGGCCGAGGCGCTGATGTTCGCCGCCGACCGCGCCGAGCACGTCGACAGCGTCATCCGGCCCGCCCTGGAACGCGGCGCGATCGTCGTCACCGACCGCTACATCGACTCCTCGGTGGCCTACCAGGGCGCCGGCCGCAACCTCGCACCCACGGAGATCGCCCGGATCAACCGCTGGGCGACGGACGGCCTCATCCCGCATCTGACCGTGCTGCTGGACGTCTCGCCGGAGACCGCGCGCGAGCGCTTCACCGAGGCGCCGGACCGGATGGAGTCCGAGCCCGCCGAGTTCCACGAGCGGGTGCGCGCCGGATTCCTGGCGCTGGCCGCCGCCGACCCGGCCCGCTACCTGGTCGTCGACGCCGGCCAGGAGCCGGAGGCCGTCACCACCGCCGTACGCCACCGCCTCGACCAGGTCCTGCCGCTGTCCGAGGCGGAGCTCAAGGCACAGGCCGAGGCCCGCAAGGCAGCCGAGGAGGAGGCTCGCCGCAAGGCCGAGGAGGAGGCCGCGCGCAAGGCGGAGGAGGCGCGCCTGGAGCGTGAGCGCCAGGAGCAGCTGGCCAAGCTGCGTGCGGAGGAAGAGGAGCGCAAGCGCCGCGAGGCCGATGAGGCCAAGGCCCGGGAGGCCGCCCGCCAGGCCGAGGAGGCGCGGCAGCGCGCCGAGGAGGCCCGGGCGGCGGCGGAGGCGGAGCGGCAGCGCCGCGAGGCGGAGGAGAAGGCCCGCCAGGCCGAACAGGAGCGGCTGCGCAAGCAGCACGAGGAGGAGGCGCGGCTGCGCCGGGAGGCCGAGGAGCGCCGCCTGGAGAAGCAGCGCAAGGCCGAGGAGGCGCTGCTGCGCGCCGAGCAGGCCCGGGTCGAGGCGGCCCGGGCGGCTGCGGCCGCGGAGGCGAAGGCGGCTGCCGCGGCGGCCGAATCGGCCGAGGCGCGGACCACGGAGACGGACGTCACGCAGCTGCGGAAGCGGGTGGCCAAGGAGAACGAAACCCGGACCGCTTCCGGGAACGGGGCTTCCGGTTCCGGTACGGGCACCGCCGCGGACGGCGAGCGGACCGCGGCGCTGCCGCGGCCCGAGGCGCGGGAGGCGGACGAGACGGCGGTGCTGCCGCCGGTCCGGGACGCCGGCCGGGGAGGCGGTGCGGACTCCGAGGAGACGACCGTGCTGCCGCCCGTACGCGACGACGACCCGGCGGACCGGGTGCCGCCGTGGATGTTCCAGGAGGACGGCAGGGACGCGCACGGCGAACCGGCCGAGGGCGGCCCGGAGCGGACCCGCGAACTCCCGCAGGTCGACCCGGCCACCGGCCGGCCCGCGGAGCACGGGCAGCACGGCCGCCCGCGCCCGGAGTGGGCGGAGGAGACCCCGCTGGACGACCTGCCGACGCTGGCCGACGAACTCCTCGGCACGCGCCCGGACGACGACGCGGAAGGCGGCGCGGGCGGCAAGGGCCGCCGGGGCCGCGGCCGGCGCGGCTGACCGGAGCGCTCCGACCGAACGGCCGTGGCCGCAGCAATTCCCGCTGCGGCCACGGCCGTTCGGCGTGCGGGGCGGTGCGTGAGCCGGGGGCCGGCCGCGGCCGGGATCCGGTTGTCAGTGGGGTGGACCACAATGGGATACGCGCGGAGGAGGCGTCGGGCGGATGCGCCCGGACCCGCGACCGCGCCGGCACGGCACGCAGAACGGACAGGACGGCGGCAGCGATGGCGGTATGGGACGACGTGGTCGGCCAGGAGCGGGTGACGGCGCAGCTCGCCGCGGCCGCGCGCGACGCGGACGCCGTCGTGGCCGCCGAGAGCGCGGCGCGGGCGGGCGGCGAGCAGCCGCCGGCCGAGCGCACCGGCACCTCGCAGATGACCCACGCCTGGCTGTTCACGGGCCCGCCCGGCGCCGGCCGGGACACCGCCGCGCGCGCCTTCGCGGCGGCCCTCCAGTGCGTCAGCCCGGACAGCGCCGGATTCGGCTCCTCCGGTCCCGCCCCCGGCTGCGGCTTCTGCGACGGCTGCCACACCACCCTGGTCGGCACCCACGCCGACGTCGAGATCGTCCGTACGGACCTGCTGTCCATCGGCGTCAAGGAGACCCGAGACCTGGTCCGCAGGGCCTCGCTCTCGCCGGCCGGCGGGCGCTGGCAGGTGATCGTCCTGGAGGACGCCGACCGCCTCACCGAAGGCGCCGGCAACGTCCTCCTCAAGGCCGTGGAGGAGCCCGCTCCCCGTACGGTCTGGCTCCTGTGCGCGCCCTCCATCGAGGACGTGCTCCCCACGATCCGCTCCCGCTGCCGCCACCTCACCCTCCGTACGCCCCCGGTCAGCGCGGTCGCCGACGTCCTCGTACGGCGCGACGGCATCGACCCGGAGGCCGCCGACCGGGCCGCCCGCGCCACCCAGGGGCACATCGACCGGGCCCGCCGGCTCGCCACCGACGAGCGCGCCCGGGCCCGCCGGGCGGCCGTCCTGAAGCTCCCGCTCCGGGTCGACGACATCGGCGGCTGCCTCAAGGCCGCCCAGGAGCTGATCGACGCGGCGTCGGAGGACGCCAAGCAGGTCGCGGAGGAGGTCGACGCCAAGGAGACCGAGGAGCTGCGCGCCGCCCTCGGCGCCGCCGCGGGCACCGGCGGACGGCTGCCCCGCGGCACCGCCGGCGCCATGAAGGAGCTCCAGGACAAGCAGAAGCGCCGCTCCACCCGTACGCAGCGCGACAGCCTCGACCTGGCCCTGGTCGACCTCACCGGCTTCTACCGCGACGTCCTCGCCCTCCAGGTGGGCGCCTCGGTCCCGCTCGCCAACGACGAGGTGCGCGACAGCATCCAGCGCATCGCCACCTCCTCCACACCGGAGCGCACCCTGCGCCGCATAGAGGCGGTCATCGCCTGCCGGGAGGCCCTGGACCGCAACGTCGCCCCCCTGCTCGCGGTCGAGGCGATGACGGCCGCGCTGCGCGCAGGCTGAATCACGCCCCACCGTCCTCAGGAGTACGTACTCACCGTCCCCGCCCCGATACGCTCCGTAAAGCACTCGCGATTGAAGGACGCCCGCCCCAGGACCACCGGCCACACACCCCAGGGACCTCCCATGCAGCCCAGCCGCCTGCTCCGCACCCCCGCCGCCGCAGCCGCCGCTGCCGCCGCGGCCCTCGCCCTGCTGATCTCCGGCTGCTCGTCCGGGAGTTCGTCGCCCGGTGGCGCGCCGTCCCCGGGGCGTACGAACGACGCCGGCATCGAGCGCCAGGCGTCCGGCGGCTCGCCCCTCGCGCCGCTGCCCCTCGCGGTCCCGGCCGACCTCCGCCCGTACTACGACCAGAAGCTGAGCTGGCACGACTGCGGGGTGGCGGGCTTCCAGTGCGCGACGATGAAGGCCCCCCTGGACTACGCCAAACCCAGCGCGGCCACCGACCTGCGGCTCGCCGTGGCCCGCAGGCAGGCCACCGGCCCCGGGACGCGGCTCGGTTCCCTGATGGTCAACCCCGGCGGCCCCGGCGGCTCCGCGATCGACTACCTCCAGCAGTACGCGCCCCAGCCGGCCGCCATCCGCGCGCGCTACGACATGGTGGCGATGGACCCGCGCGGCGTGGCCCGCAGCGAGCCGATCGAATGCCTCAGCAACCAGCAGATGGACCGCTTCACCCAGACCGACACGACCCCCGGCACCCCCGCCGAGGTCAACCAGCTGGTCACCGCCTACCGCAACTTCGCCAAGGGCTGCGAGGCCCACTCCGGCAAGCTGCTGCCGCACGTCTCCACCATCGAGGCGGCCCGCGACATGGACATCCTGCGCGCCGTCCTGGGCGACCGGAAGCTGACGTACGTCGGCGCCTCCTACGGCACCTTCCTCGGCGCGACCTACGCGGGCCTCTTCCCGTCCCACTCCGGCCGCCTGGTCCTCGACGGCGCCATGGACCCGTCGCTGAACTCGCGCGCCATCAACCTCGACCAGACCGCCGGCTTCAACACCGCCTTCCTGGCCTTCGCCGCCGACTGCGTCAAGAAGAAGGACTGCCCCCTCGGCGACAAGAACCCCGAGGACGCCGGCAAGCAGCTCTCCGCCCTCTTCAAGAAGCTGGACGCCCAGCCGGAGGACACCGGCCAGGACCGCAAGCTCACCGAGTCCCTCGCCACGACCGGCGTCATCGCCGCCATGTACGACCAGGGCGCCTGGCCCGAACTCCGCGAGTACCTCGCCCAGGCCCAGGCCGGCAACGGCCGCGGGCTGCTCGCCCTCTCGGACAGCTACTACGAGCGCCACTCCGACGGCCACTACGCCAACCAGATGTACGCCAACCCCGCCGTCAACTGCCTCGACCTCGCCCCCGCCTTCACCGGCCCCGACCAGGTCCGCGCCGCCCTGCCCGCCTTCCGCAAGGCATCCCCGGTCTTCGGCGACAACTTCGCCTGGTCCGCCCTGAACTGCACGTACTGGCCGGTCAAGCCCACCGGCACCCCCCACCGCATCGCGGCCAAGGGCGCCGACCCCATCGTCGTCGTCGGCACCACCCGCGACCCGGCCACCCCGTACACCTGGGCCAAGGGCCTCGCCGCGCAGCTCTCCAGCGCCACCCTCCTCACGTACGTGGGCGACGGCCACACCGCCTACGGCCGCGGCAGCGACTGCATCGACACCGCCATCAACACCTACCTCCTCGAAGGCACCCCACCCGCCAAGAACAAGCGCTGCACGTGACCCACCCCACACCCCCCTGACCAGCCCCCGAACCGATTACAAAGCACCCCCCGCTCCTGTGTAGACTGGGCCGCGCACCACGCCGCCTTAGCTCAGTTGGCCAGAGCAACGCACTCGTAATGCGTAGGTCTCGGGTTCGAATCCCGAAGGCGGCTCTTGTGAAAGCCCAGGTCAGGAAGTTCTGACCTGGGTTTTTTCTTGTTTGGGGCCGGGGTGCGGTTGCTTGGGCGGCGGGACCGGGGGCGGCCGGGAGTAAGTCGACGGCGGTGTGGCTGGGTTGGGGCGGGTCCGGGGCCGGGCGATCGCCGGTGTGGGCATGGATTCGGGGCGGTTGGGCTTGATCGCCGCGGGACCTCAGGACCGCCCGCAAAGCCATCCGATGCCCTGGCTCGCGTTGATCAGCGCGGTGAGGAGCCAGGTGAGGGCGTCGAGGGTGAGGGTGTAGGCGCTGGCGGTGAGTGGGACCACCGGGGGGGCGACCGTCGGCCCGTAGAGAGCGCCGCGCAGGACGACGTTGCTGAAGCGGGGCCGGGCGCCGGGCCAGGCGTCGGGGCGGGCGCGAGGGCATTCGCGCGAATGGCCGGATGGGGCCCCGGAGGCCGGGGTGGGCTCCGGCCTGCGGAAAGGCGGGGTGGTGGGGTGCCGGGGGCCGTGGGGAGGGGAGGCGTTCGCGTGGCGGGGCTGCGGGGGCGGGGGCAGAGTCGGGAGGCAGGGCGTATCCGCGTTCGTGGAGGGCGGAGGGAGCCCTAGGGGGCGTACCTGACGCAGATGGGCACGTCTGCGGCCGAGCGACCTGGAGGCCCCCGCATGCTGGGGAGAACGATGCGGATCGCGGCCGGTGGAATCGCGTTTCTGGTGATGGCGACCATGGCGTCGGCCGCGCTGGCGACCGGCCCCGAAGGGCATGCGGATCTGGCCACCAGAGGCGGGACGGTCGTGGGTATCAGGGCCGGGCATCAGGCGCCCTTTGTGATCGCGCACCGTGGCGCTTCCCGTTACGCGCCGGAGAACACCCTTGCCGCCGTCGACGCGGCGCACCGCCGCGGGCTCGTATGGGTCGAGAACGACGTGCAGCGGACCAAGGACGGGCGGCTGGT
The DNA here is from genome assembly GCF_009834125.1 of Streptomyces sp. GS7. NCBI lineage: Bacteria > Bacillati > Actinomycetota > Actinomycetes > Kitasatosporales > Streptomycetaceae > Streptomyces > Streptomyces sp. GS7. Next base: position 8,590,936 of record NZ_CP047146.1, on the reverse strand, counting down.
GGTGATACACGACACCACGCTCAATCGGACCACCGATGCCGCGAAGGTGTTTCCGGGGCGGGCGCCGTGGCGGGTGCGGGATTTCACCGCGGCCGAGATCGCGCGGCTGGATGCCGGGAGCTGGTTCGGAAAGCAGTTCGCGGGGGAGCGGGTGCCGACGCTCGCCGACTATCTGCGGAGGCTGGACCGCAATGGGCAGGGTCTGCTGCTGGAACTCAAGGCGCCCGAGGAATACCCCGGAGTCGAGGCGCAGGCGCTGCGTGAACTGCGCGCACTGGGGTGGCTGGACCGTGCGCATATCCGCCACCGGCTGGTGGTGCAGAGTTTCTGCGTACGGTGCGTGAAAAGGGTGCACCGGCTGATGCCGAAGGTGCGTACGGGGATTCTGGGGGCACCGTCGGTGAGGAAACTGCGGCGCTACGCGCGTTTCGCCGATCAGATCAATCCCCGTATGGCCGAGGTCAGTTCGAAGTGGGCCAGGGCCGTGCACCGGCTGCGCGGGCCGCATGGGCGGCGGCTGGAGATCTATGCGTGGGACGTGGGGGCGAAGGAGAGCGCGCAGTCGGTGCAGGGGCGGGGTGTGGAAGGGGTTATCGACTAGGGCGGTGGGTGTTGGCCCAGAGCGGTCCGGCCCGGTCCGGACCGCTCTGGCGCAGTTCGGTTCGGTTCGGCCGGCTTCGGTTCGGCCGGCTTCGTTCCGGATCAGACGTGGTTGGGTCCGGTTCTGTTCTGTGTTGTTCCGTGCTTTCGCTTCGCTTCGCTCGGTACGCGTTGGGTAAAGCGGCGATCCGTGGTTGCCCCGGCGGGCAGAATCGCGGCCATGGAGAGTGCTCGGGCTGACGAGAGTGCGCGGGCGGATGGCAGCCGGTATTCGGTCGCCTGGCCGGGGTGGGCCGCCGCCGTATGGGGATTTGTTTTCGCCGTACCGAGCTTTTACTGGGCACTGGGCGGGGCGGCAGGGGCGGAGTCCACGGTTTCGCCGTCGCTGGTCCGCCTCGCGGAGGAGCGGAACGCCGGTTTTGTCGCCGTGTTGTGGCTGACCGGCGTGCTCAAAGTCGTCGGCGGGCTCGTGGGATTGGCATTGGTGCGCCGCCGCGCATGGGGGCGCGGGATGAGCTGCATACTCCAGTTGCTGGCATGGGGCGCGGGGGTGCTCCTGGTCTGGCACGGGGCGCTGTTCGTCGGGCAGGGGCTGCTCGTGGAGGCGCGCGCCGTCGAACTCGCGCCGGAACTGCGGGGGGTGAGCCGCTGGTACACGTATCTGTGGGGGCCGTGGTTCGTGGCCGGTGGAATCGCCTTTCTGCTTGCCGCCTGGGTCCATTCGGGGCGATTGGCCGAGCATCGGAGTGCCCGGATCGCCGGAGTGGTGGGCGGCTGCGGGGCGTTGCTGCTGTCCGTCATCGCGCTGGTTGCGGGACTCGGCTGAATTTTTCCGGTACGCGTGCGGTGCCTGCGCGCGTATGGTCCATATTTTGCGGCGTTTTTTCCGTGTTGAGTGGAGGGGCCGCGGAGGGCGGGGCCATGGTGGGCGGGCATGGCAGGGCGGGATTTACGGGATTCCGGTGGCGGGGCTAAGGTGCCTGGGGTGTTTGACGCCGCCACACTCCTCGTAAGGAAAACAAGGCGCGGGATTCGGCTTTCGGGTTCCCTTTCGGGGAAATGTTCGGGTCCGCGTCCGGCTCGTCCTCTGGGTGCGTACGAGGAGGGCCCTTGACGAACGATGTTCCGGCGCCCGGCGAGCGGCGGGTGCCGCTCCCGACGCCACGGCAGATGCCGGATGACGCGCCGGACGCGGGTGGCACGGCGGAAGGTACGGGCGCTTCGACGGCCACGCTCTCCTCCGCGGCAACCACGGAAGAGGAGATGGCGGACGCCAATTCGCCGGCGGAGGAGGGAATTCGAGCTGACGGGTCGGCGGGCGTCGATCGGCCGTACGGTGTCCTGACGGGCGAAGAACGTCAGGGGCATGCTGAAACGGTCCGCGGGCGTAAGGCCCGGGACGGTACGGCCGACGGTCGTAGCGCCCAGGGCGGTACGGTCAACGGGCGTAAGGGGAAAGCCTGTACGGGTATGCGTACGGGGCGGGGGGTGGCCGGTGCTGTCGGGGGCACATCCCGCGACGCGTTCTTCGACAACGCGAAATACCTGGCCATCGTGCTGGTGGCAATGGGGCACGCGTGGGAACCGCTGCGCTTCGGCAGCCGGACGGCGGCGGCGCTCTATCTCGCCGTCTATGCGTTCCACATGCCGGCGTTCATTATCATCTCCGGTTATTTCTCGCGCAGTTTCGATTTGCGCCGTGACCGATTGCAGCGGCTGATCACCGGCGTCGCGGTCCCGTACCTCATCTTCGAAGTCGCCTACACCTTCTTCAAACGCTGGGCAGGCGGCGCTCCGAACTACCCGATCAGCCTCCTGGACCCCTGGTATCTGACCTGGTTCCTGGTGGCGCTGTTCATCTGGCGGCTGACCGCACCGCTGTGGAAGATCGTGCGCGCGCCGCTGCCGCTGGCGCTGACCATCGCCATGATGGCGTCCGTCACGCCGGAGATCGGCGACGATCTGAATCTCCAACGGGTGCTGCAGTTCCTGCCGTTCTTCGTGCTGGGGCTGAACCTGCGGCCGGAGCACTTCGCGCTCGTACGCCGCCGGTGGGTGCGGATCGTGGCCGTCCCGGTCCTCGGCGCCGCGCTGCTCGTCGCGTACTGGGCCGCGCCCCGGATGAACGCCGCGTGGTTCTACCACCGCGACAGCGCGCAGGAACTGGGCGCCCCGTGGTGGTGCGGTGTGGTGATGACCCTGGCGATGTTCGGCTGCTCGCTGGTGCTGGTGGCCTGTTTCTTCGCCTGGGTGCCGGGCCGCACCATGTGGTGTACGGCGCTGGGCGCGGGCACCCTTTACGGCTACCTCCTGCACGGCTTCCTCGCGAAGGGGTCGCGCTTCTGGGGCTGGTACCACCACGCATGGCTGCACACCCCCTGGGGCGTGGTGCTGCTGACCCTGATCGCCGGGACCGTGATCACCCTGCTGTGTACGCCGCCGGTGCAGCGGATCTTCCGGTTCGCGGTGGAGCCGACGATGGCGTGGGCGTTCAGGAAGGAGCCGGTGGAGGCGGCGAGCGGGCGGGGGTGAGGCGGTGCGCGAGGCGACGGCCGGGGCACGACTGCCAGGACGTCGGCCAGGACACGTCGGCCCGGGCAACCAGGGCACGTCGGCCGGAGTGCGTCGGCAAGGGGGCGGCCGGGAAGGGAGGCGGCCGGGAGGGGGTGGGCGCTGGACGATGGGGCTCGTCGCGGGTCGGGCGCTGGTCCCAGGACCGGGTTGCCGTAGGCCGTGAGCCCGCGTCCGCCCGGTGGTGGGCCCGGCGGCCCCAGGTCGTCAGCCGAAGAGCCGATCGCCCTCCGGACACGGCGTCTCCTAAGCTCCCTCCAGGCTCCGGCAGGAGCACGCCATGACGAGGGGGAGCACCATGACCGCATCCCAGTGGGGCGGCGAGCAGCTCGATCTGGACGCGTATCTGATGCGTATCGGCTACGAGGGCGACCGCCGGCCGACCCTGGAGACGCTGCGGAAGCTGCATGCCGGGCACAGTGCGTCGATCGGCTTCGAGAACATCGAGATCGTGCTGGGCCGCCCGATCCCGCTCGACCTGGAAGCCCTGCAGGCGAAGATGGTCCGGCAGCGGCGCGGCGGCTACTGCTACGAGCAGAACCTCCTGTACGCCGCCGCCCTGGAGCGCCTGGGCTTCCGTGTCACCGGGCTCGGCGCGCGTGTCCGGATGGGCGAGCGCATGGTGCGCCCGGTCACGCACGCGCTGTTGAAGGTCGAGCTGGACGGTACGGACTGGATCACCGACGTCGGCTTCGGCGGTGAGGCGCTGCTCGCACCGATCCCGTTGCAGGACGGTGTCGAGGTGCAGCAGGGCGACTGGACCTTCGGCCTGGTGTACGAGAAGGAGGCCGAGTCGTGGGTGCTGCGCTCGCGGCACGACGACGGCTGGTTCGACCTGTACGCCTTCGGGGCGGAGCGCCGCTTCCCGGTCGACTACAGCGTCTTCAACCACTACATATCGACCCATCCGCGGTCGCCGTTCACCGGCAAGATCGTGGTGCTGCTGCCGCTGGCCGATGTGCGCCGCACGCTCGTCGGGCGGGAGTTCGTGCGGACCCGGCCGGACTGGTCGCGCGAGGTACGGGAGGTCGCGCCGGAGGAGATCCCGGGGCTCCTGGACTCGGAGTTCGGGATCACGCTGTCGCCGGCGGACGCCGAGGCGTTGGTGGCGACGTGTGGGACGGAGGGGGAGGGGGAGTGAGCGGATGTACGGGGGCCGGGGCGTGACGGGGAGCGAGCGGGCGTAGGGAGTCGGTGGCGTACGGGGGGAGTGGGGCGCTGCGCTGCGCGGTGCGGCGGGCGTCGGGGAGCGGGGAGTTGGCGGGGGAGGCGCGAGGTAGGGGCGGGGCCTTCGTCACTGCCGGACGACGGCGATGCCCTCGATTTCGACCAGGGCCGCTTCGTCCCACAGGCGGGTGGCGCCGATGACGGCCATGGCCGGGAAGTCGCTGCCCACCAGGCGTTTCCACACCCGCCCGATGTCCCGGGCGTGCCGGCGGTAGTCGGCGATGTCGACGGCGAAGACGGTGAGCTTGGCCAGGTCGGACGGCCTGGCGCCGGAGGCGGCCGCCACCTCCAGGAGGTTGGTCAGCGCCCGCTCGAACTGCTCGACGATGCCGTCCCCGACGATCCGGCCCGAACCGTCGAGGGCGGTCTGCCCGGCGAGGAAGACCAGGGTGCCGGGGGCGGTGGCGCGGACGGCGTGGCTGAATCCGGTCGGCGGTGCGAGGTGGGGCGGATTGATGCGCTCCAGATCGCGGCCGCCGGCGGTATCGGTGACGGGAGTGCCGATGGGCGGGAGGGCGTCACCGGCCGGGGTGGATCCGGCGGATGGGGCGGCATTGCCTGCCGGGGCGGTGCGGCTGCCCGGGGCGGTGCCGCTCTGCGCGTCGCTCCCGCCGGGCTGACCCTGTTGCCCGTGTTGCCCGGGTCCTGCCTGTGCCCGCTGCCCGTGTGGACCGTGTGGGCCGCGCTGACCGTACTGGTCGTCCGCGCTCGGCTTCTCCGTCTCACCGTCGTCAACGCTCATCCCTGCCGACTCCCCTCCGCCGCCAACTCGTATCGCGCCCCCAGGGATTGAAGCGCGTCCTGCTCCTCCTGGGGAAGGAGTTCATCGGAGATGACGAGATCGAATTCGGCCGGCGGCGCCAGCTCGTAGAGCGCCTGTCGGCCGAACCCGGAGTGGTCCACGAGCAGCACCCTGCGCCGCGCTCCTGGCTGGCGCGGCGCTCCTGGACCAGGTCCTCGATGGTCACCCGACCCTCGGCCGGCACCCGGTCGGTGATCCGCTTGCGGCGGTTCTCGGGGCTCGGCTTCGTGACCGGCGCCTCAGTCGCGACCGGGGCGTCGGCTGCCCCTTCGGTGTCGGTCAACGCTGGTCCCTTCGCGGATCGGATGTCCGTCGTCGGTCTGCTGCCGGCCCCCTACCCGGCGAGTTTAGGACGTGGCCGGGCTGCGCGGCCGTGGTTATCGGCTCGGCGCCGTCCAGCGTGCCCTGGGCGCCGTAGGGGCGGCAGCGGAGAAACGCGGCTTCGTGGTGGAACGGCGCCGCCCGGTGTTCCTGGACCGCTGCCTTGTGCTGAGGCTGCGCGGAGCCGTATGCGTAGCGGCTCATCGCGGAGACGCTCTGCCATAGGGAGAACGTGCCGACGAAGCGCGGCGGCCTGGCCAGGGCGGTGGACGCGAGCAGGGCGGGATCGGCCGCGGCCCGGCCGGCGGCGGCGGAATTGGCGCGCAGGAACGGGACCGCCCGGCGCAGCCGCAGCTTCCCCAGGGTGAGGACGGCGACCGGACCGTCCTCGTCCGCCGACGCGGCATCAGGGTCCGTCTCGACCGGCATCGGACTCCAGGCGCCCGAGACCCGCACCGGCAGCAGGCGCACCTGCCAGCCGCCGGACAGCAGGCGGGGCAGCGGGTCTTCGGCGAGGAAGCGGTCCAGGGCGGCGTCGTCCTCCCATGAGGCGATCAGCGCGGCCCGGCCGGGGCGCAGCTTGGGCGGGCCGGAGGCGATGGCGCCGGTGAGGGTGGTCTCGGCGTAGCGCAGGCCGGGGGTCGCTCCGGGGCGGGGGCACTGGCCGAGGACGGCCCGCACGGAGCGGACACCGACGTCGGCGAGATGTACGGAAACGATCACGGCTCTGCCTCCCTGCCCGATCCCACGGAAGTTACGAAGTTACCTATGCGTATACCGCTTGGTACACGGCCAAGTATCCTTCATCGCGAGGACAGTTGCGAGCGGAATCCCCCGGCCGAAACGCGCCAGCTCCCACCACCCGCACCGACACCGCACGAGGACGTCGCATGAGCGAGATCGACCGGAACCGCGCCGCCCGGGCCGAGGCCAGGACACGCATCGAGGACGTGGCCGCCCGGCTGTTCGCCGAGCGCGGCTTCGCGGGCACCACCATCGGGGAGATCGCGGCCGAGGCCGGTCTGAGCAAGCCGATGCTCTACCGCCACTTCGACTCCAAGCAGGAGCTCCATCTCGCCCTGCTGGAGCGGCACCGAGACGAGCTGGCCGCCGCCCCCGTCCATGAACTTCTGTACGGTGAGGGTGACTTGGGCCGCCGTATGGAGGCGATGTACGACGCCTGGTTCGGGTATGTGCAGGCCCACCCGTACACCTGGCGGATGATGTTCCGCGACACCACGGGCGACGCGGAGGTGCAGGCCTTCCACCGCGAACTCCAGCGCAGGCAGCGCGCAACGGACATGGCCCTGCTGCGCGAGTTCGTCCCCGGCATCCCGGAGGCCGAGCTGGAACCCCTCGCCGAGGCCATCCGCAGTTCGCTCTATGGGCTCGCCCTGTGGTGGCTGGATCGCCCGGAACAACCACGCGAGGTCCTGGTCGCGACCATGACCCGCATCACGCGTGGCTTGATATCAACGGTTGAGGGGGTGGGGGAGGGGCGTTCGGATGGCTGAGGGGCGTTCGGGCGGCGGAAGGGCCGCACGGCAGAGGCTTCTCGTACTGCTGCGGCTGCTCGTACCGCTGAAGCCGCTCGTACCGCAGAGGCCGCTCACACCGCCCCGGCCCTCACCCCGCCCCCGAGCCACCGCCTCCTAAGCCACCGCCTCCGGGTACAGCGCCGCCCGCAGATGCTCCGTCCAGTGGGCCGTCGTTTCCTTCGCCAGGCGGGTTTCGGGTGCGTACAGCTCGAAGCCGTGCCAGGCACCGGGGACATTGTGGACGGTGACCGGCACTCCGGCATCCATCAGGCGCCGGGCGTACGCCAGGCCCGCGTCGCGCAGCGAGTCGAGGTCGCAGACCTGGACATAGGCGGGCGGCAGCCCCGAGAGGTCGGAGGCGCGGGCCGGGGAGGCGTAGGCATCCGGCGTCGTCCCCTCCGGCGGGTAACCCTCCGGGAGGTAGTGGCGCCAGACCGCGCGGACCGAACGCCGGCTGTTCACCAGGGGGTTCGGGGTGGCGTCGGAGGTGTCCACCGGGATGGGCTCATCGGCGACGCGGTCGTCCAGGTCGGGGACGCACATCGACTGGTAGGCGATGGCCGGGCCGCCGCGGTCGCGTGCCATCAGGGCGACTGCCGCGCTCAGCCCGCCGCCCGCCGACCTGCCGGTGACGGCGATCCGTTCGGGGTCGATGCCCAGTTCGGCCGCCTGCGCCGCCGTCCATTCCAGGGCGAGATAACAGTCCTCCACACCGGCCGGATAGCGGTGCTCGGGCGCGAGGCGGTATTCGACGGCGATCGTGACGGCGGGCAGGTTGCGGCAGAGTTCGAGCGCGGTGCGGTCCTGGCCGGGCAGCGAACGGCCGATGGCATAGCCGCCACCGTGGAAGTGCAGTACGGCAGGCAACGGCGCCGCGGAGGAGGCGTCACCGGTGTCACCGTTGTCACCGTCGTCCTCCGGCCAGTAGACCTCGACCGTCAGCGCGCTGCCGTCCGGCCGCGGGACGTCATAGCGCTTGCTGCGTACGCCCGAGCGGTCGGCCGCCCGCATCGACAGCAGCGCGTGGAACCTCTCGCGGGTGGCCGCGATGTCCTGGTACGCATCGGAATACGGTGGCAACGCCTTGAGGAACGGCACGAGTTCGGGGTGGACCTGTATACCGGGCGGTACGGCCATGACGGGCGCTCTCCTCTGGTCACGACGGGCGTACGCAGCGCGCGTGCGCACACGCCTCACTCTGCACCGTGGCACCGACAGCCGCTGCAGTAACGGCGAAAGAGGTGCGTCGGGGCCGGTGGGTGGTCCGGTACATGGCGCGGCAGACGGCCTGGCAGATCGTCCGGGAACGGCACGTCTGCTTCAGCCGGCAGCGCGGCCATACGTCGATGCCAACCGGCGCCCCCGCGCGCCCGTAGCGGGACTGCCCGAACGCGGGATTGCCCGAACGCGGGACTGCCCGCTCACGGCACTCCCCATCTCACGGCACACTCGCCATCTCACGGCACGCCCCGCTCACTTCGCGTCCGCGTAGCACTCCACCACCGCCGTGGTGAACGGGAACCGCACCGGTGTCGGCCCGAAGGCGATCCGACCCGCCGAGTCCGCCGCCGTCGCGATCGCCTCGGACACCGTCCCGGCCTCCTCCACCGGGCAGTGCACGATCACCTCGTCGTGCTGGAAGAAGACCAGTTCGGCGCGGAGTCCGGGCCGTGCCAGGGACTGGCGCAGCGCGGCCAGCATCAGCAGTGCCCAGTCGGCGGCGCTGCCCTGCACCACGAAGTTGCGGGTGAAACGGCCGCGGGCGCGGGCCGCGGAACTGCTGCCGTATCCCGTGGGTGCCTCGTCCTCCTGGGGCAGGCCCGCTTCGTCGGGGGTGGCCATGGATGCGGGCGGGCAGGTGCGGCCCAGCCACGTGCGCACCAGGCGGCCCTCCTCACCGGCGCGGGCGGCGTCGTCGACATACGCCACCGCGGCCGGGTAGCGGCGGCGGAGATCGGCCATGTGCTTGAGGGCGTCGCCCGAGGTCTGGCCGTAAATGGCGCCCAGCAAGGCGAGTTTGGCCTGGTCGCGGTCGCCGCCGAAGGCGCGCGCCGCCAGATCCGCATACAGGTCCCTGCCGCTGCCGGCCACCTCCATCAGGCCCTGGTCGCGGGAGACAGCGGCCAGCACCCGCGGCTCCATCTGGTCGGCGTCGGCGACCACCAGGCGCCAGCCGGGGTCGGCGCGCACGGCCTGCCGGATCACCTTGGGGATCTGGAGGGCGCCGCCGCCGTTGGTGGTCCAGCGGCCGGAGACCGTGCCGCCGGGCAGGTACTCGGGGCGGAAGCGGCCGTCGTGCACCCACTGCTGGAGCCAGGACCAGCCATGGGCGGTGTGCAGGCGGTAGAGGGACTTGTACGCGAGCAGCGGTGCCACCGCGGGGTGGTCGATCTGCTGGAGTTCCCCTTTGCGCGTCGAGGTCAGGGCGATGCCGGCACGGGCGAAGGCCCTGATGATGTCGTTGGGCAGATCGGGGCGGACCCGTACGCCCTCCCCGAAGGCCCGCGACACCTCGTCGGCCAGCTCCGCCATACGGCGCGGTTCCAGCCCGCCCGGATAGCGCTCGCCCAGCAGCCCGTCCAGCACCTCCCGGTGCACGTCCGCCCGCCAGGGCACTCCGGTCCGCGCCATCTCCGCGGCGACCAGCATGCCCGCCGACTCGGCCGCCAGCAGCAGCCGCATCCGCTCCGGATGCTCGGTCTCGGCCGTACGCGTCACCTGGCCGGCATAGACCTCCAGCAGTGCGGTGAACTCGTCCGTGCCCGGTGGCAGCGGCACCGGTCCCGGCTCGAACAGGGACGGCTGGGTCTCGGCGGCGCGGGCGGGAGCGTCCCGCGGGACGGGCAGGCCGTGCAGCCGCGCCCAGGCGGCGGCCAGCGAACGCGGCTGGCCCGACTGGCCCTCCTCGTGGCCGATCAGCAGCGCCTCCGCCGCCTCGACGTCGTAGCAGCGCTCGACCCGCACCCCGCAGGCCAGCAGACGCCGGTAGATCTCGGCCGTGGACCGCCACACCCAGCGCTCGACCTCGGGGCGGGACCGCACCGCCTCGGTGAGCGAGGGCTCGCTCACCACGGGACCGGCGGGCCGCCCGTCCTGAGTGAGCGGACAGAGACGAACACCCCCGTCGTCCGTCTCTGACACCGCCCATCTCATGCCGCCGAGTCTTGCACCAGGGTCTGACAATGCCGCCGAGCCCGGCCTCGGCGAGGCACCGGGAGCAAGGCGGCGTCGCCGACGGTGCCGTTCCCGGCAGTGCCGGCACATCCATGGCGGCTGCCCCGGGGGCTGTCCGGGGCAGGTCCCCTGGCGGCGCCCTTCGCAACGCCCGCATCGCCCAGGTCCTGACCAGGGTGCGCGCGGCCAGGGCCCGCCGCACGGCAGCGGTGTCCGGCGTCATCTGCCGTGTCGTCACGGTGAGTTCGGCGGCGGAGGCGACCTGCGCCTGGACGCCGGCCAGCCGCGCCACCACGTCCTCGGCCGGGGCGTCGGCGCCCGGCGTCAGGCTCTGCTGCCGCAACCGCCAGGCCGGCACCTGCGCGTGGGATACCTTCATGACGCCATTGCACACGACGCCACTGACAATCAACCGTGTGTCACGGTTGACGTGCGACGATGGCGCGGACGGCGGGCATCGGAAGCGGTAGAGCGCGTGTCGTAGGGGCGCCACTGCTGTCCCATACGACACTTTCATCCACTATCACCCGATTGGTCCCGCTACTTTTGCCCGGTTTGTTGCGTTGAACTGCTTGTCGCTCCAGGCGGCGCGTACAGAATCCTGAATTCTGCTCAGTGAATGAGGTTCATCGTGAAGATTGTCTCCAAGGCCGTCGCCCTGTCCGCCGCCGCGGGCATCGCCGTCGTCGGTGGGGCCGGTGTGGCGAGCGCCGGCGGCCACCACCGTCACCACCACCACCACAAGGGCGCCCTCGCCGTAGGCAAGGCCGTGGGCTCGCCCGGCGTGCTCTCCGGCAACCTCATCCAGGTGCCGATCGACATGCCGATCAACGTCTGCGGCAACTCCGTCACTCCCTTCATCGGGGTGCTCAACCCGGCGTTCGGCAACCTCTGCATCAACGAGTAGTCCCCGCCGAGCGGTTGAGGCTCGCCCCCTCCGGGGCGAGCCTTCCGCATGCCGCGCCCCGGGCCCGTCGGCGTTCCCGTCACGGCGTTCGGCGCGGGCCGGTGAAGGCCATGCCGCGCCGGCGCCCCGGTGCGGTGATATCTGTCTATGGTTGCGTGGCAACCGGGTGAATCGGCGAAACCGCGCCCTTGAAGGGGAGTTGATCCAGTGCGCTCTGGATACGGGCACTCCGCTGCGAGAAGGGTGAGATGTGACCAAGAAGGTTCTGGCCGCGACGGCTGCGACCGCATCCCCGGTCGGTATCTCGGCGACGGTCGCCCCGCAGGCGATGGCGATCGGTGGCCACCACGGCACTTCCACGGTGAACGGGAACCGCGCCAAGAGCGCATTCGGCTACTCCACGACGCACGGCAGGACGAGCCCGCAGCCGGAGCTGATCCAGGGCTCGCCGAACAAGCCGGGCATCGGTTTCCCCGCCGAGGCCGACGTCGGCTCCTCGGCCGGGAGCGTTCCGGTCACGGTTCAGGGCCTGGTCCAGGACGTGGCTCGGGACGTGGATGTCCCGGCCTCGCCGCGGAACCGGCAGTGTGCCGAGCACCCCGCCCGGGCCAAGGGCGGCGAGGCGCTGTCGCCGACCATCGACGACATTCCGATCCGCTCGGACAGCGGCGTGCGCAACCGCTGAGCCGGCCATCGGCCGCAGGCCGGGATCTCCGTGGCCCGCTCTCCCCGCGGCCCCGGGCCCGCGGTATCGCGTGACGAACCATAGGGTCGGAATTCTTCACCCCTATCGGCGAGAATTAATATTCGGCAGCCGCCCCGCCTGTTCGAATTGCGGTGTTTTTTCCGCATCGTATGTGCGGGATGTTTCCTGAAATGGTCTTGCGACGTTCGGGCGATTCCTCCGAAAACTTCTCCGCAAGAGTTTCGTCGACGAGGGGAAATCGTTACCAATATCGACAGCGGAGTTACGGGCGAGCAGATCCGCGCCCGTGCGACACGACGGTCGTGTGCGCTACGGACCCGCTGCAGGAAGGGCGCAAAGTGAAGTACGCAAAGGTCGCCGCAGTCACCGCCGGTACGCTCCTCGCAGTGGGCGCCGCTACGCCGGCGTTCGCCGACGCGGGCGCCAAGGGTGCCGCCAAGGGGTCCCCCGGGGTGCTCTCGGGCAACGTCGTCCAGATGCCGATCCACATCCCGATCAACATCTGCGGCAACTCGGCCAACTTCATCGGGTTCCTCAACCCGGCATTCGGCAACAAGTGCATCAACCGCTGACTCGAAGAAATTCGAGCCGTGTTGATGTGACCGGCCCCGGCTCGCCCGCGCTGCGTGTCGGGGCCGGTGGCATTCTGCCCGTACGGGGTGTGTCGGAACGGCCGGCAGCTTTCGAGTGGCGCCGCCAAGAAGGCGGAAATCCATAGTTTCTCCGTGGGGCGGCACTCGTTAGTCAGGGGGAAAAGCGGTGTTCCGAGCAGCGAAGTGATTGCTCACGCGGCGCTGATGTCGCGATCTCCACAAGCACCGCCCCAGAAGGGACAGTTGAAAGTGAAGTACGCGAAGTCTGCCGCGGTTGTGGCTGGTTCTGTCATGGCGCTGGGCGCGGCCGTCCCCGCTTTCGCTGCCAATCCCGGCTCGCCGCGCATGAGCCACAACGGCGCAGGGGCCGAAGCGCTGCACAACAAGCACCTTGAAGGCCGCCAGATCACGCCGCTGGTCGACACTGTCAAGAAGACGGCGGAAACCGTCAAGTACGGACCGAAGAGGATTCTCGGTGGTGCCACGGGGGCCACCAAGAACAGGAAGGTTTCGCTGCTCGGCGGTCTGCCGGTCAAGTAACGCATCCGGCGACGCGGAAATTCACTTTCCTGTGTGTTCGCCCGGTGAAATCGGCGCGGCTGTGAGACGCCTCAGCCGCCGGACCGTCAACGTGTACGCCGACCGGAACCGGACGGTCGGCACCACGGTCCGGATGGTGGATCGCAGCCGCGTTGCCCCTGCATCGGCCTGCCCGCCAAGGCGGACTTCGGCTCGCTGTTCGGCTCTGTCCCGGTCTCGGTGCGGGGCGTCAATGCGCTGTCCGCGCCGTGGAACCGGCAGTGCACCGAGCCCTCCACCCGGGCCAAGGGTGACGAGGCGCTGTCGCACGTCATCGACGACCCTTCGATCCGCTCGGGTCACGGCAAGCGCAGGAGCTGGACGCAAGTAATTCCCGGGCCGCCCAGATTTCCTTCGTCTGGGCGGCCCGGTTTTCTATTTCGGTTGCACGGGTGCGCGGAATTGTTATTCGCTCGTGACCGCGGGGCGGCGCGTCGAATCGTTGAGGATGGTGTGTGGTGGGGTGCATGCAAAATCCCCCGTGGGGTGGATGAGGGCGGCGGGGTATTTGGCATGGTGGCCGGAGGCGAGAAATGGGGACGGGGATTCGTTGTCGTTGTTCGGGTTTCTCGGTCCCCGGTGTATGTCGTGGTTCTGGAGCGGCGTCGGGGTCCCGTTTCGGGAGTTCCTTCTTCTGAAGGGTTTGCGCGATGAAGAAGATGATGGCGCCGCGGAAATTGCGGTGACGTTCGGGCGGGGGGTGCGGCTGCTCCGCGCGCCGTGGTGATCGGTGATCAGGACGACCCCGCACACCGTCAACACACTGTCAATGGCAACGGCTCCCAGCACGGTCCAGGGCGTCGACGTGCTGTCCTCGCCGCGGGACCGGCAGTGCGCCGGGAACCCGACGCAGGCCGAGGGCGACGAGGAAGCTGTCGCGCATCAGGGACAGCATCCCGATCTTCTCGGGCGGCGGCGTGGGCGACCGCCGACGGGTTTCGGCCCTGGCCGAGGCGCCGAGTGCGTTCTCGGGGGCCGGCTCCATCTGTGCGGGGAGCTGGCCCCCGGTGGTGCCGGCCGCCGCGGGGGTGCGTTCGAAGCGAGCGGCGGGTTTTTTCTGGCAAAATTGGAGAAAGGTTATAAAGGCTATTAAAGGTAATTAATCGAGGGGGAGTGGGCATGCTCATCGCGCTATCGCAGACGGACTGCGTGCTGGGAGATGTGCCGGAGAACCTCCGGATCGCACGGGAGCAGATCGAGCAGGCGGCGGCCCAGGGGGCCGATCTCGTGGTGTTCCCCGAACTCAGCCTGCACGGCTACCACTTGGGGGCGCTCAAGCGGGACAAGTCCATCGAGGCGGGCGATCCGCGGCTGCTGGAGCTGAGCACTCTGGGGCCGGACGTGCTGGTCGGCTTCCACGAGCACACCAGCCTGCGCGCGTACAACACTTCCGCGCACTACGCGGACGGGGCGCTGGTGCATGCGCATCGCAAGCTCTATCTCCCCAACTACCTGGCCTGGGAAGAGCGCAAGCACGTCAGCCCGGGGCAGTCGCTGCGCGCGTACGAGCTGACGAAGTCGAAGACCGGCGGGCGGGGCGCGACGCTGGTGTGCAACGACGCCTGGCAGCCCGTACTGCCGTGGCTGGCGGTGCAGGACGGGGCCGAGGTGCTGTTCGTGCCGACCAACAGTGCGGCGAGCCTGGATCCGGAGGCGATGGACACCGGGCTGTACTGGGACACGCTGCTGGCCTATACGGCGAAGATGCTGCAGTGCTGGGTGGTGTTCGTCAACCGGGTCGGCAACGAGCACGGGGCGACGTTCTGGGGCGGCTCGCGGGTGGTGGACCCGCGGGGCGCGGTGGTGGCGCAGGCGCCCAAGTGGGAGCCCGCGCTGGTCACCGTGGACATCGATCTCGCCGAGGCGCGCCGGCAGCGCCGGGCGGTGCCGCTGGTCGCGGAGGCCCGGCTGGGGCTGATCGACCGCGAGGTGCGGCGGTTGATCGAGGAGGGCGGCGACAGCTGAGTGCGGTGGCCGCCGGCCGGGTCAGTGGCCGGGGGCCTGTTCCGGGCGGGGGGCCTGCTCCACGTGGGGCGCCTGGTCCGGGCGGGGGGCGTCGGCCGGGCGCTCGTCCTTGAGGGCCTTGGCCTCCGACTTGAGGATGCGCATCGAGCGGCCGAGGCCGCGCGCCATGTCGGGGAGCTTCTTGGAACCGAAGAGCAGCACGAGCACGGCGACGACCAGGATCAGGTGCCAGGGCTCCAGGGCGTTGCGGAACATGGACGCTCTCGCTTTCGTCGGGGGTGCCTGCGGAGTCTGTCCAGTATTACCCGAACGGCCCGGCTGCCGACCCCCAGGGGGCGTTCCGGGGGACGGCGGCCGGGCGGCGGTCTACCAGCTGGACTTGCGTACGCCCGGGAGATGGCCCTGGTGGGCCTGTTCGCGCAGCCGGACGCGGGAGAGGCCGAAGGCGCGGAAGTAGCCGCGCGGGCGGCCGTCGACGCCGTCGCGGTTGCGGACGCGGGTGGCGCTGGCGTCCCGGGGCTGGCGGGAGAGCTCGCGCTGCGCGGCGGTGCGCTCCTCCTCAGGGGTGTGCGGGCTGCGGATGACGGCCTTGAGGACGGCCCGGCGGGCCGCGTAGCGGGCGACGGTCGCGCGGCGCTGCTCGTTCTTGGCGATCTTGCTCTTCTTGGCCATCAGACCTTCTCCCCCCGGGCGCGGATACGGGCGACGGCCGCTTCGATGCCGATCGCGTCGATGGTTTTGACGGCCTTGGTGCTGAGCGTCAGGCGGATGTGCCGGCCCTCGCTCTCCAGCCAGTAGCGCTTGCGCTGGATGTTGGGGTCGAAGCGGCGCGGGGTGCGGCGGTGCGAGTGGGAGACGGTCTTGCCGAAGCCCGGCTTGCGGCCGGTCAGCTGGCAGTGGGCGGACATGGAGCGGTCCTTTCGGTGGTCGGGCCCTCCAGGGGCTTATTGAAAATGGAAACCATTTGCGTATACTACCTGGCATGGCCCGCAACGAAACACGCCCGGTCGTCAAGCTCCGGTCCACCGCCGGCACCGGGTTCACCTACGTCACCCGCAAGAACCGCCGCAACGACCCCGACCGCCTGGAACTGCGCAAGTACGACCCGGTCGTCGGGCGGCACGTCACCTTCCGAGAGGAGCGCTGAGGTCCGATGAAGAACGGAATCCACCCCGCCTACGGGCCCGTCGTCTTCCGCGACCGGGCCGGGGACTTCGCCTTCCTGACCCGCTCGACGGCGACGAGCGACAAGACCATCGAGTGGGAGGACGGCCACACCTATCCCGTCATCGACGTCGAGATCTCCTCGGCGAGCCACCCCTTCTACACAGGCGCCGCCCGGGTGCTGGACACCGCCGGCCGGGTCGAGCGGTTCGAGCGCCGGTACGGCAAGCGCGGGGCCCGCTGATGGAGCGGCTGAGCGTCGCGCTGGTGGGCGGGCTGCACGCGGACGCCCGGCGGGCCGCCGTCGAGCGGCTGCTGCGCACCGTGCCCGGCAGCGTCGCCCTCCACCACGATCTGGCCTCGGCCGCCGACGGCACCGTGCGGCGCACCGTCCGCGACGCCGGCGGCACGCTGGACACCGGTGAGGCGCCGCTGGTCAACGACTGCGCCTGCTGTGCGCTGCGCGAGGACCTGGTGCCCGAGCTGGAGCGGCTGGCCGCCGGCCGGACCTGCCGGCTGGCGGTCGTGGAGCTGTGGGACTCGGTCGAGCCGAAGGCGATGGCCGAGGTGATCAACGCGTGCGGCAGCGAGAACCTGGCGCTGACCGGGGTGATCACCGCCGTCGATCCGGCGCTGCTGCTGCCGTATCTCGCCTGCGGCGACGATCTGTCGGAGGCGGGGCTGGCGGCCGCGGCCTCCGACCAGCGCACGGTCGCCGACACCTGGGCTCGGCAGCTGGAGTACGCGCCGGTGCTCGCGCTGGCCGCGGGGGAGGAGGCCGCGGACGAGGCCGATCTCGCACTGCTGGCGCAGCTGCACCCGACGGCGCGCCAAGTCGACGTGGCATCCGTCGAGTTGGCCGCCGCGGCGCTGGCCGGCTTCGACGTGGAGGCGGCTGCCGCCCGGCAGCATCCGGCGTGTGCGCTGCTGCCCCAGGAGGCCGACGCGGCCGGGGTCGGCACGCTCGTATGGCGGCGCACCCGGCCCTTCCACCCCGAGCGGCTCTACGCGGCCCTGGAGGACCTGACCTGTGCGGCGGCGCGCAGCCGGGGCCGGTTCTGGCTGGCCGACCGGCCGGACGCGCTGCTGTCCTGGGACGCGGCGGGCGGTGCGCTGTGCGTGGAGAGCGCCGGGCCGTGGCTGGCCTCGCTGCCGGACGCCGCCTGGGAGATGGTGCCGCCGATGCGCCGGGCCGCCGCCGCGCTGGACTGGCATCCGGAGCACGGCGACCGGGCCCAGCACCTGGTCTTCACCTCGCCCGGCCTGGACCGCGAGGGACTCCGGTCCCTGCTGGAGTCCTGTCTGCTCACCGACGCCGAGTACGCGGGCGGGCCGCCGGCCTGGAAGAGCCTTCCGCCCGCCTTCGACGCGCTCCTCGACCCGGTGTCGTGAGGCGCCGTTCCGTTCGGCGCCCATCTGTGAACTCCCGTTCCGCGAGGCGCCGTTCTGTGAGTCCCCGTCCCGCGAGTCCCCGTCCCGCGAGGCGGCGTTCTGTGGGCTCCCGTTCCGTGAGGCAGCTTTCTGTGGGCTCCCGTTCCGTGAGCCCACGGGCCGCCCCTCGCCGAACCGGCCGTTCTCCGCTGGGGAACCGGCCGCATCCGCACGCACGAGAAAGCCGTGACCATGCCCCGTAGGCCCGACCCGCGCCGTAAGCCCGCGCCCCGTCCCAACCCGCTGGACGCGGCCGGGATCACGTACATCGACTACAAGGACACCGACCTGCTGCGGAAGTTCCTCTCGGACCGCGGCAAGATACGCAGCCGCCGGGTCACCCGGGTCACCGCCCGGCAGCAGCGGCAGCTGGCCCGCGCGATCAAGAACGCCCGGGAGATGGCGTTGCTGCCGTACGCCTCGCGGTGATGCACAGGAGGATACGTAGGAGATTCCCTACGTTTGACGCGTAGGGAATCTCCTACATATTGTCGGGGGTGTGAACGCCACACCCGCACCGCTGCGCGCCGTCCTGTCCGAACCGGATCGGGACCGCGTCTTCGCGGCGCTCGCCAACGGCACCCGGCGCGAGGTGCTCCGCCTGCTGCGCGACGGCGGGCCGCAGCCCGTCCAGCGGCTGGCCGAGCACTTCGCGATGAGCCGGCCGAGCCTGTCCGAGCATCTGAAGGTGCTGCGCCAGGCCGGGCTGGTGAGCGAGCAGCGGGCCGGCCGGCGGCGGATCTACCGCCTGGAGGCCGAGCCGCTCGGCGAGGTGCAGGACTGGCTCGGCCCCTACGAGCGGTTCTGGCGCGCGAAGCTCGCGGGCCTCGGCGAGCTGCTCGACCGCATTCCCGACGATCCCGACGCTCCCGATGCTTCTGGTGATCCCGACGCTCCCGACGGCGAGGCGCAATGACCACACACCCTTTCGCGGTTCCCGACGACGATCCGACCACGATCCGTGTCGCGCACTTCCTGGCGCATCCTCCCGGCAAGGTCTGGCGGGCGCTGACCGAGCCGGAGCTGATCGCCCAGTGGCTGATGCCCGGTGACTTCCGGCTGGAGGTCGGCCACTGCTACGAGATGCGAACGCCGCCCCGGCCGAACAGCAACTTCTCCGGCACCGTCATCGCCGAGGTCGAGGCGTTCGAGCCGGAGAAGATGCTGCGGCTGCGCTGGCGGGACGCGGACGAGGGGCAGGGCAACCTCGCCGACTGGACGATCACCTGGACCCTGGAACCCGAAGGGCGCGGTACGCGTCTCTTCCTCGTCCACGAGGGCTTCGACCCGGACGACCCGTTCCAGGTGCAGGCGCACAGGGTCATGGGCGGCGGATGGCGGTCGATTGTGACGGAGGGTTTGGGGAAGGTGCTCCAGGGGCGGTGAGCGCGCCACGGACGGTGACTGCTCCACGGGCGGTGACGGTCTCGGCACCGGCTGTCGTGCACGTGCATCTGCGCATGCATCAGCATGTGAACGCAGCTATGATCCGGGGCAGTTGACACCGTTTATCACCGCGTTCACCACCGGGAGAGCCCTGTGCCCCACGCATACAACGGCATGGCCGCAACGGATCTCCGTGATGTGTCATGGCAGAAGAGCCGGCACAGCAACTCCCAGGGATCCTGCGTGGAGTTCGCCAAGCTGCCCGGCGGTGACATCGCGGTCCGCAACTCCCGCTTCCCGGACGGCCCGGCGCTGGTCTACACGCCGGCCGAGGTCGAGGCGATGCTGCTCGGCGTCAAGGACGGGGAGTTCGACCACCTGGTACGCGACTGACACGTCGTACGCGACCGGCACCGCGTACGCGACCGACCCGGCCCCGCGTGGCCGGGTGGCGCGGCGCGGACACGCGAACGGGCGCCCGTGGCATACGGGCGCCCGTTCGTCGTGTGCGCGGGCCGCGGGCGCTGTGGCGGCAGGCCCGCGGCGGCCGGCTCTCAGGGGAGCCGGAAGAGGGCCCACACGACCTTTCCGTGCTGGGCCCCGGACAGTCGGTGCCAGCCCCAGCTGTCGCTGAAGGAGTCGACCAGGTAGAGCCCGCGCCCCGACTCGGCGGCGGAGTCCGCCTCGCCGGCCTCGGGAGACGCGTCGCTGGGGTCCCGTACGGCGCAGACGAGCCGGGAGGACCAGCGCATCAGGTGGAGCCGGGCGGGCGGCACCGCGTCTGTGTACTCGGTGTATTCCGCGTATTCCGAGCCGAATTCGGGAGTCCGGTCGGGGGCGGCGAGCACCGCGTGGCGCAGGGCGTTGGTGACGAGCTCGGAGACCACCAGGGCGACCCCGTCGAAGAGGTCCTCCAGGCCCCAGCCGCAGAGCGTTTCGCGGGTGAACCTCCGTGCCCCGCCGACCGATTCGTAGCGCGGCGGGAGCGAGCAGGACGCGGATCCGGAGACGGCCAAGGGGTCGACGGGAGGAAAGCCCTGCCATAACGGCTCGAAATCGAGCATGGTCATAACCTTGGTCCCCATGCGAGGCACTCCTGGCGTTCGCGGACGTCATGACCCTGGCCGGTCAGCCGGATCTGGCGGATCTTTCACGAGCGTGCATGCGTGCGACGCCTATGGTTCCCAATGCGTAGGACAGATGCAAGGGCAGATGCACGTGCAGCTGACGTGATTGCGTAGGGCTGGCCGCATAAGCGCCGTATTCTTCCTGTGATTTCTTGTGGAGGGCTTGCGGGGGCCGCACATATCAGTAACCGGATGAGCACTCAACGAAGCCTGAACATGGCAGACTGCGGCCCACTGTTGGACGGGGTGGGGTCACAGGAGGGTCAGAGAGGTGTCCGCAAGTGAGTCGAGCGGGTCGGTGGTGCGGCGGATCCTGCTCGGGTCGCAGCTCCGTCGGCTGCGTGAATCGCGCGGGATAACCCGCGAAGCGGCCGGCTACTCGATCCGTGCGTCCGAGTCGAAGATCAGCCGCATGGAGTTGGGCAGAGTGAGCTTCAAAGCACGCGATGTCGCCGATCTCCTCACGCTGTACGGCGTGGGCGACGAGCAGGAGCGCGAGGCGCTGCTCGCACTGGCCCGCGAGGCCAACGTCGCGGGCTGGTGGCACAGTTACGGCGACGTGCTGCCCGGGTGGTTCCAGACGTACGTGGGGCTGGAAGGGGCGGCCTCGCTGATCCGCGTCTACGAAGTCCAGTTCGTCCACGGGCTGTTGCAGACCGAGGAGTATGCGCACGCGGTCGTCTCGCGGGGCATGCCGGGTGCGCCGGCGGCCGACATCCAGCGCCGGGTGGCGCTGCGCCAGGAGCGGCAGAAGCTGCTGATATCCGAGCGGGCGCCGCAGCTGCACTGCGTGCTGGACGAGGCGGCGCTGAGACGTCCGTACGGCGGACGGGCGGTGATGCGGGGCCAGTTGAAGCATCTGATCGACATCTCCGAGCGGCCCAACGTGCGGTTGCAGGTCATGCCGTTCAACTTCGGCGGGCACGCCGGCGAGAGCGGCGCGTTCACCATGCTGCGGTTCCCGGAGTCCGATCTGTCCGACGTGATCTATCTCGAACAGCTCACCAGCGCCCTCTACTTGGACAAGGCGGAGGAGGTCGCCCAGTACGAGCGGGCGATGGCGCGGCTCCAGGAGGACAGTCCGGATCCCTCCCAGACCAGGGATCTCCTGCGTGGTCTACTCCAACTCACTTGACGCGGCAGTAGGATGACGCCGGATCAGCCCCCCGCAGAGCAGAGCCGCACAGAGTAGGGATGCCATGTCCTTCTTCGCAGACCTGGCCTACCAGTTCATCGACGGTGAATGGCGGGCCGGCAGCGGCTCGTGGGACATCATCGATTTCAACCCCTACGACCAGGAGAAGCTGGCGTCGATCACGGTCGCCGGAGTGGACCAGGTCGACGAGGCGTACCGCGCCGCCGAACGGGCGCAGCGCGCCTGGGCCCGGTCGAATCCCTACGAGCGGCGAGAGGTCACCGAGCGGCTGCTGCGGCTGATCGAGGAGCGCGAAGAGGAGATCATCGAGGCACTCGTCCTCGAACTGGGCGGCACCCGCAGCAAGGCCGCCTACGAGGTCCGGCTCGCCAAGGAGTTCGTGCGCGAGGCGATACAACTCGCGCTGCGGCCCCAGGGACGGATACTGCCCTCGCCGGTGGACGGCAAGGAGAACCGCGTCTACGGCCTGCCGGTCGGGGTGATCGGCGTGATCAGCCCGTTCAACTTCCCGTTCCTGATCTCCATGAAGTCGGTGGCCCCGGCGCTGGCGCTCGGCAACGCCGTGGTGATCAAGCCCAACCAGAACACCCCGATCACCGGTGGCGGGCTGATCGCCAAGCTCTTCCAGGACGCCGGGCTGCCGGACGGGCTGCTCAACGTACTGATCACGGACATCGCGGAGATCGGTGACGCGCTGATCGAGCACCCGGTGCCCCGGGTGATCTCGTTCGCCGGGTCGGACAAGGTCGGCCGGCATGTGGCGGCGGTCAGCGCCGGGCACTTCAAGCGGGTGATCCTCGAACTCAGCGGCAACAGCGCGCTGATCGTCATGGACGACGCAGACATCGACTACGCCGTGGACGCCGCCGTCTTCAGCCGGTTCGTCTACCAGGGGCAGGTCTGCATGGCGGCCAACAGGGTGCTGGTGGACCGCGCCGTGGAGGCGGAGTTCACCAAGAAGTTCGTCGCCAGGGTGGCGTCACTGCGGACCGGCGATCCCCGCGATCCGCAGACCCAGATAGGCCCGCTGATCAACGGGTTCCAGGCGGAGGCGCTGACCTCGCTGGTGGACCGGGCGGTCGCCGAGGGCGCCACGGCGCTGCTGCGCGGCCGTACGGACGGCAACCTCGTCGAGCCGAGCGTGCTGGCCGGGCTGCCCGCGGACTCCGGGCTGCACGGCCAGGAGATCTTCGGGCCGGTCGTCCTGCTGGTGTCGTTCGACGGGGAGGACGAGGCGGTGCGGATCGCCAACGACTCGCCCTACGGGCTCAGCGGGGCGGTGCACACCGCCAACGTGGAGCGCGGGGTGCGGATCGCCCAGCGGATCGAGACCGGGATGGTCCACGTCAACGACGGGACGGTCAACGACGAGCCGCAGGTGGCGTTCGGCGGGGAGAAGTTCTCCGGGGTCGGGCGGCTGAACGGGGAGTCCACGATCGAGGCGTTCACGACGCAGAAGTGGGTGTCCATCCAGCACGGGCGGTCCCACTTTCCGATCTGAGGCCGCCGGACCGCGATCCGGTACGCGCGCGGCCAGTTGAGGTCACGGGCTGACCGCAAGGGGCCGTAGCGTGCGGGGTGTCGGAAGACGGCCGGCCGGCTCCCGCCGGCCGCCGGTACCTGTCGTGAAAGGCGGCTGTCATGCCCACTCTTGTCCCTGCCGAGGCCCACGGTGACGAGCGCGGTGCGCTGCTGGCCTTCCTGGAGGCGCAGCGCGGCGGGCTGCGGCGGGCGGTCCTCGGGCTGACCGACGAGCAGGCGCGGCGGCGGCCGAGCGCCAGCGAGCTGTCGCCGGCCGGGCTGGTCAAGCATGCCGCGGAGGTCGAGCAGCGCTGGCTGGAGACCGCGCAGCAGCGGGAGCACTCCATCGCGCGGGACCGGGACAACTGGCATCTGTCCTTCCAGCTGGAGGACGGCCAGACGGTGGCCGGGATGCTGGCGTTCTGGGACGACGTCGCGGAGAAGACCGAGAAGTTCATCCGCTCCGTGCCGAGCCTGGACGACACCTTCCCACTGCCGAAGGCGCCCTGGTTCCCGGACGGGGGCCGGCACTCGATGCGCTGGCTGGTGCTGCATCTGATCGAGGAGACCGCGCGGCACGCGGGCCATGCCGACATCATCCGGGAGTCCCTGGACGGCAGGACCGCGTTCGAGCTGGTGGCCGAGGAGCGGGCGGCCCGAGAGGGGTGACCGCCGGTCCCGGTGCGCGGCGGCCTAGGCTGACGGCAGGGACGCGCGCGAGGGATTGAGGAGACGATGTCGGCGATCCGGCTGCTGGTGCTGGGGGCCGTGCGGCAGCACGGCCGGGCGCACGGCTATCAGGTGCGCAACGACCTGGAGTACTGGGGCGCCCACGAGTGGTCCAACGCCAAGCCGGGGTCGATCTACCACGCGCTGAAGCAGATGGCGAAGCAGGGGATGCTGCACGCCCACGACATCGCGCCCAGCACCGCCGGCGGCCCGCCGCGTACCGAGTACGAGCTGACCGCGGCGGGTGAGGCGGAGTACTTCACGCTGCTGCGGGCGGCGCTGGCGCAGCGGGATCCGAAGACCGACGTGCTGAGCGCCGGTCTCGGCTTCATGGTGGACCTGCCGCGGGAGGAGGCGGTGGCGCTGCTCGGGGAGCGGGTGCGGGCGCTCACCGAATGGCGGTCCACGGTCACCTCGTACTACACGCCCGAGGGCGGGACCGGACAGCTCGGCCACATCGGCGAGATCATGAACATGTGGGTGCACTCGGCGGACGGCGGTGCGGAGTGGACCCGGGAGCTGATCGCGCGGATCGAGGGCGGCGCCTATGTCTTCGCGGGCGAGGGGGAGCCCTTCAGGGGGGTGCTCGCGGAGGGGCGGGAGAACCCGTACGCGAGCGGGGGTGACGAGGGCGACGGGGACGACGACGCCGCCGACGGTCCGGGGCCGGGCGCACCCTGACCCGCCGGACGGGACCTAGTGGTGGAACGCGGTGGCGACGTTCTCCGGGCGGCTCAACGGGCGTGGCTGGATGCGGAGTTCGGGCAGCAGGCTCTCCAGGTCCGTGAGGAAGAGGTCGGCGAGGTCCTGGGAGAAGCCGTTGCGGCAGACGATCCGGAGGACGGAGAGGTCCTCGCGGTGCGGCGGGAAGGTGTAGGCGGGGAGGAGCCAGCCGCGCTCCTTCATCCGGCGGGACACGTCGAAGACGTCGAAGGCGGTGACGCCGTCCGCGGTCGTGAAGGCGAAGACCGGCAGCTGGTCGCCCCGGGTGAGCAGCCGGAAGTCGCCCAGCGCGGCGATCCGTTCGGCCAGTGAGCGGGCCACGTCGCGGGTGGCCTGCTGTACCGCGCGGTAGCCCTCCCTGCCCAGCCGCAGGAAGGTGTAGTACTGGGCGACCACCTGGGCGCCGGGCCGGGAGAAGTTCAGGGCGAAGGTCGGCATGTCGCCGCCCAGGTAGTTGACGCGGAAGACCAGCTCCTCGGGGAGCGCCTCCTCGTCGCGCCACAGTGCCCAGCCGACACCCGGGTAGACCAGGCCGTACTTGTGGCCGGAGGTGTTGATGGAGGCGACCCGGGGGAGCCGGAAGTCCCAGACCAGGTCGGGGTCGAGGAACGGGGCGATCATGGCGCCGGACGCGCCGTCGACATGGACCGGGACGTCCAGGCCGGTGCGCTCCTGGAGGGCGTCGAGGGCCGCGCAGATCTCCGCCACCGGCTCGTACGACCCGTCGAAGGTCGAGCCGAGGACGGCCACCACGCCGATGGTGTTCTCGTCGCAGAGCGCGGCCGCGGAGGCCGCGTCGAGGTGGAAGCGGTCGCCCTCCATGGGGACCTGGCGGGCCTCGACCTCCCAGAAGGTGCAGAACTTCTCCCAGCAGACCTGGACGTTGGCGCCCATGACGAGGTTGGGGCGGGCGGTGGCGGGATAGCGGTCCGTGTTGCGCCGGGACCAGCGCCGTTTGAGGGCCATCCCGGCGAGCATGCAGGCTTCGCTGGAGCCGGTGGTCGAGCAGCCGATGGTGGCGGACGGGTCGGGCGCGTGCCAGAGGTCGGCGAGCATCGCCACGCAGCGCCGCTCCAGTTCGGCGGTGCGCGGGTACTCGTCCTTGTCGATCATGTTCTTGTCCTGGCACTCCGACATCAGGGCGCCGGCCTGCGGTTCCATCCACGTGGTGACGAAGGTGGCCAGGTTCAGCCGGGAGTTGCCGTCCAGCATCAGCTCGTCGTGCACGAACTGGTAGGCGGTGTGCGGGGAGACCGGGCCCTCGGGCAGGGTGTGCCGCGGGGGAGAGGTTTCCATGCCGGCGACCGGGTCGGCCTCGCCGTAGAAGGGGTTGACCGGTCGCGGCCGGCGCGAGCGGTCGCGGTCGGATGCGCCTTTGTGGAGAGTCATCTGAGGGGGATACCCGTCAACTCGCAGCGGAAAGACCGGCTTTGATGGCTTTGGTGAATTTCACGACACGTTCCGCCTGGATCCGGGCGGCGGTGCGGGCGTTCGCGTCGAGCGGGGTTTCGGGGCCGCCGACGTGCGAGGTGCCGTAGGGGTTGCCGTCGGCGAACTTCGCCGGGTCCGTGTAGCCGGGGGCGATGAGGATGCCGCCGAAGTGGTGGACGGAGTGGTAGAGCGCGAGGAGGGTGGACTCCTGGCCGCCGTGCGCGGTGGCGGAGCCGGTGAAGCCGCTGTAGACCTTGTCGGCCAGCCTGCCCTGCCGCCAGAGGCCGCCGAGGGTGTCGAGGAACTGCTTGAGCTGGGACGTGACGTTGCCGAAGCGGGTGGGGGTCCCGAAGATCACCGCGTCCGCCCAGATCATGTCCTCGTGGCTCGCCTCCAGGATGTCGGCGGTGGCGGTGACGTTCGCGGCCCAGGCCGGGTTGGCGTCGATGGCGGCCTGCGGGGCGAGTTCGGCGGCCCGGCGCAGGCGTACGTCGGCGCCGGCGTGCTCGGCGGCGTCCGCGATCAGGCGGGCCAGCTCGGCGATGGTGCCGGTCGAGGAGTAGTAGATGACCGCGACGTTCACGTCGTGCGTGGGCATGGGTGCACCTCCTGGAACCCGACAATAGGGGCATAGGGGGTGCATGGCCTCCAGGGTTCGGCCAGTGGAAGCGCCGGGGGCCGTACGGGGCCGCGCGGCCCCGTACGGCGGTGCTGCCGGGCGGTGGCTCAGCTCGCGCTGGCCAGCGACAGTTTCGCCGCGAAACCGAGGAAGGCGGCGCCGGCGCCCGCGGACAGCCCGGCCGTCAGCCGCTTGCGGCGCCGGAAGGTCGCCGCCAGGAACGTCCCGCTGAAGATCAGGACCGAGAGGTAGCTGAGGCTGAACAGCTGCGCCCAGGCGCCGAGGGCCAGGAACGACAGCACCGGGTGCGCATAGGACGGGTCCACGAACTGCACGAAGAAGGAGATGAAGAACAAGATCGCCTTCGGGTTGAGCAGGCTCACCACCAGCGCCCGGCGGAACGGCCGTTCGGCGGCCTGCTTGGGGGCCGGGGACGGGGCCGGGGCCGCCGGGGCGCCCCCTGGCACGGCCGCGCCGTCCCGGGCCGCCACGGCCGCGCCCTGGGCCGCCGCCTCCCCCGCGGCGCCGGCGTGCCGTACGGACCTGCGGTCCCGGCCGCCGCGCCACAGGGACCAGGCGCCGCGCAGCATCCCGACGGCCAGCCACGTGAGGTAGCCCGCGCCGGCGAACTTCACGATGCCGAAGAGCAGCGGGCTGGTCTTCAGCAGCGAGGCCACCCCGCCCGCCGACAGCGTCATCAGCACCGTGTCGCCGCACAGCACGCCCGCCGCGGCGCGGTACGCCACCCGCCGGCCGCGCCGGGCGGCCACGGAGACGACATAGAGCGAATTCGGGCCCGGCAGCAGAATGATCAGTGCCAGGCCCGCCAGATACGTGGACAGATCCGTTATTCCGAGCATGGCCGGAAGGATGCCACCGGGCGGCCGGTGCCTCACCGGCCGTTCAGAATCCGGACCACCGCGGCCGGCCGCCCGCCCGTATCCGCATGCGCAGGCGTATCGGTACGGCCGGGCTTGCACCTCACGCGGCGTGAGGACCCATCGTGAAGCGCGTACCGATGACCGACGAGGGAGCGGAAGTGAGCTATTCGGTAGGGCAGGTCGCCGGTTTCGCCGGGATCACGGTGCGCACCCTGCACCACTACGACGAGATCGGGCTGCTGGTGCCCAGCGAGCGCAGCCACGCAGGTCACCGCCGGTACGGCGACCACGACCTGGACCGGCTCCAGCAGATCCTGTTCTACCGCGAGCTCGGCTTTCCGCTCGACGAGGTGGCGGCCCTCCTGGACGACCCGGACGCGGACCCGCAGGAGCACCTGCGGCGCCAGCACGACCTGCTGACCGCGCGGATCGGGAAGCTCCGGGAGATGGCCGCCGCCGTCGAGAACGCGATGGAGGCACGCAGAATGAACGTACGGCTCACCCCGGAGGAGAAGTTCGAGGTCTTCGGGGACTTCGACCCCGACCGGTACGCCGCCGAGGCGGAGCGGCGCTGGGGCGGCACCGACGCCTACAAGGAGTCGGCGCGGCGGACGGCCGCGTACACCAAGGAGGACTGGAAGCGGCTGGGGGCGGAGTTCGACGCCATCCACCGCAGGATGGCCGACCTGCTGGCGCAGGGCGTGCCGGCGGACTCCGAGGCGGCGATGGACGTCGCGGAGGAGCACCGCCGGTTCATCGGGGGCTCCTCTTACGACTGCACCTACGAGATCCACACCGGGCTGGGGGAGATGTACGTCGCGGACGAGCGGTTCACCGCCACGTACGAGGCGATCCGGCCCGGTCTGGCGGTGTACATGCGGGACGCGATGCTGGCGAACGCGGTCCGGCACCTGTGAAACGCGGTCCGGCGCCTGTGAGGTGAGTGCCGGGCGTCGCTCCGCGGAAGCGTGCGGGCCGGAGCGCGCCGCTCTCCGGCCCGTACGGTCGCGGGCGGCTCCCGGTCAGCTCGCGGGGGACAGGACCACGGCCGTGCCGTAGGCGCACACCTCGGTGCCGACGTCGGCGGCCTCGGTGACGTCGAAGCGGAACATGAGCACCGCGTTCGCACCCCGGGAGCGGGCCTGTTCCACCAGCCGCTCCATGGCCTGGTTGCGGGTCTCGACGAGGGTCTTGGTCAGGCCGCGCAGCTCGCCGCCGATCATCGACTTCAGGCCGGCGCCGATCTGGCTGCCGAGATGCCGCGAGCGGACGGTCAGGCCGAAGACCTCGCCGATCACCCGCGTCACGTGGAATCCGGGGACGTCGTTCGTGGTGACCACCAGGACGTCCGATGCCTGCTGTCCCCCGCCGTACTCCTCGATGCCCATGATCCGCACCTCCTTGCGGCCAGCATCACCCGGTACGGCAGGGGCGGCCAGCGGCCGGGGCGCGGTCGGGTGGCAGGGTCGGATCCGGGGGGCCCGGGGCGCCGGAGGGCCGGGTTCCCAAGGCTCCCGGTCCTTCGGCTGGAACCACGAGGCGGCACAGTCCGTTGATAGCTTTGGGCCGCACACTGCGCCTGCACCCCCGCTTTGGCTCGTCGCATCGCGCGACCCGGCGCCCTCGACCCAGGAGCCCTCACCCCGTGAATACCCTCGCGCTCGGCCCCCAGTGGCTGGACCCGGACTATCTCCTCCAGACCTTCGGTCTGGTCGGCCTCCTGTTCATCGTCTTCGCCGAGTCCGGCCTGCTGATCGGTTTCTTCCTGCCGGGTGACTCGCTGCTGTTCACGACCGGGCTGCTGGTGACGACGAACAAGCTGAACACCCCGCTGTGGGCGGTGTGCCTGCTGGTGGTGCTGGCCGCCGTCCTGGGCGACCAGGCCGGCTACCTCTTCGGGCGCAAGGTCGGCCCGTCGCTCTTCAGGCGTCCCGACTCGCGGCTCTTCAAGCAGGAGAACGTCGAGAAGGCGCACCTCTTCTTCGAGAAGCACGGCCCGAAGTCGCTGATCCTGGCCCGCTTCGTGCCGATCGTGCGGACGTTCACGCCGATCATCGCCGGCGTGAGCCGGATGAACTACCGCTCCTTCATCACCTTCAACCTCATCGGCGGTTCGCTGTGGGGCGCCGGGGTGACGCTGCTGGGCGCAGCGCTGGGCAACGTCGCGTTCGTGCACACGCACATCGAGCTGATCCTCGTGGGGATCGTGCTGGTCTCCGTGGTCCCGATCGTCATCGAGTACCTCCGGGCGCGCGGCAAGGCGGCGAAGGAGCCGGCGGGTGCGGCCGTCCGCCCGGCGGGGAGCCCGGACCGGCCCCTGGGCGCACCGGGCGACGGCCGCCGCGGGCGGCACGCCAAGCGCTGACGCCCCGGCCCGGACACCGCGCCCCGCTCCCGCGCCGCCGCGTCCGACTCCACGCGGTCCGGAAAAGGTGGTACCCGGGCAAGCGCCACGCCCCGGCATACGGCATCGTGTGCATGACCGGTCGGCAGGAGGCGTAAGAGGAGCGGAGAGACGTGGTGTCGGACCCACCGCGCGGGCAGCGCGGCAGCAGCGGCAACAGCACCGGCGCGGGCAGGGGCGGCGGTACCGGTGACCCTGGGACCTCGGAGCCGGCCGGCCTTCCCGAGGAGCGCAAACCGCAGTCGGACGAGGCGCACAGCGCCTTCACGCCACCGCTGGGCGTGCCGCTGCCGCCGACGCCCGAAGAGGAGCACCCCACCTCCGAGTTCGCGCTGCCCGAGGGCCTGCGCCCGGAGGCGCCGGCCGAGCAGGAGGGGTCGGCGTTCGCGCCGCCCGGGAGCACCACCGGGCAGACCCCGCTGCCGGGCACCGTGGCCGGCGGTCTGGCGTTCACCCCGCCGCACGGCATCCCGGTCCTCAGCCTCACCAAGGAGGCGCCGTGGCAGGACCGGATGCGCACGATGCTCCGGATGCCGATCCACGAGCGGCCGGTGCCCGAGCGGGTGGAGCGCGCCGAAGACGAGACCGGCGGCCCCGCCGTTCCCCGCGTGCTCGACCTGACGCTGCGTATCGGCGAGATCCTGCTGGCGGGCGGCGAGGGCGCGGAGGACGTCGAGGCGGCCATGTTCGGCGTGGCGCACGCGTACGGCCTGGAGCGGGTCGAGCCGACCGTCACGTTCACGCTGCTGTCGATCTCGTACCAGCCGTCGCTGGTCGACGACCCGGTCACCGCCAGCCGGACGGTGCGGCGGCGCGGGGTCGACTACAACCGGCTGTCCGCGGTGTTCCGGCTGGTCGACGAGATCACCTCCGAGGGCATCACCCTGGAGGAGGCGTACCGCGGTCTGGCCGAGATCCGGCGGAACCGCCACCCGTACCCGAGCTGGGCGCTGACGCTGGCCTCCGGGCTGCTCTCCGGCGCGGCGAGCATGCTGGTCGGCGGCGGGGCGCTGGTGTTCGCGGCGGCGGCGGTGGGCTCGATGCTCGGCGACCGGCTGGCGTGGCTGGCGTCCGGGCGCGGGCTCCCGGAGTTCTACCAGTTCGTGTGTGCGGCGATGCCGCCGGCGGCGATAGGGCTCGCGTTCGGCCTGGCGCACTCCAACGTGCAGGCGTCCGCGGTGATCACCGGTGGGCTGTTCGCGCTGATCCCGGGGCGGGCGCTGGTCGCCGGTGTGCAGGACGGGCTGACGGGTTACTACATCACCGCCGCCGCCCGGCTGTTGGAGGTCGGCTACCTGATCGTCGGCATCGTCGTCGGCGTGCTGTCGGTGCTCTACATCGGGCTCCAGATCGACCCCGGCCTCAAGCGGCTCAACCCCGAGCAGGCGCTGGGGCTGTTCAACGATCCGCTGGTGCAGACCGTCGCGTCCATGCTGCTGGCGCTGGCGTTCTGTGTGCTGCTCCAACAGGAGCGGCACACCGTCGCGTTCGCGACGATAAACGGCGGGGTCGCCTGGGTCGTGTACGGGGCGCTGAACGTGACCGCCGGCTTCAACGCCGTACCGTCCACAGCCATCGCCGCCGGGCTCGTCGGCCTCTTCGGCCAGCTGCTCTCCCGGTACCGCTACGCCTCGGCGCTGCCGTACGTCACCGCGGCGATCGGCCCGCTGCTCCCCGGTAGCGCGACGTACTTCGGGCTGCTCAACTTCGCCCAGGGCAATCTGCTGGAGGGCATCTCGTCGCTGATCCGGGCCGCCTCGCTGGCGCTGGCGATCGCCGTCGGGGTCAACCTGGGAAGCGAGGTCGCGCGGCTGTTCCTGCGGGCGCCGGGCATCACGGAGGCGGGCGCGGGCCGCCGGGCGGCCAAGCGGACCCGCGGTTTCTAGGGCAACACCCGGCGGCCGTCGACGAATTCCCCATCCATTCCGGTAAAGCCACGGGGGATATGGTCCGTGGATATGGGCTGTGTTCCGCCTATGGCGGTCCGGGGAATGCGAGGGGCCGCCGGCAATTCCTATCCGGGTTTTCCGCACCGCGTCGGAACGGTCTTGTCAGCCGATGCGGTGGGCGCTACCTTCATGGCGTTCGGCGCCCGGCGGCGCCACGGCCGCCCTTCCCGGGCTCCCCCCCGGGACCTGCGCCAAGTAAAGAAGAGACGAGTTAACTGACGCGGCCCCAGCCGCCCGCCAGTGATCGGCGGGGCCGTCTTCCGGTGCCTCAACTAACCCATAACTTGACGCCGGACGGCGTGTTAGCTTCGAACATCTTGACGACGACAGTCCCTGATAAGACAGGGCTGTTCTCCTGGTCGCGCACGCGCCGTGACCGTCGTCAATACGGGGGGAGCACTCATGGCGAGTCATGCCGGCCACGCAAGCCTGAGTAGCAGGACCGGACACGGCGCCGGATCGGTCTCTAGCGTCGTCAGACAACACACCAGACTGCTCGTCACGGGTGTGCTGCTGGGCCTGCTGGGCGTGGGCGCCTCGCTCACCCAACCGTGGTCCATCGGAAAACTGATCGAGGCGGCGGGCAAGGGCGAATCGCTGGCCTTCCCGATCGTCCGGCTCGTCACCCTCTTCTGCGTGGGCGCGGTCTTCTCCTCGCTCCAGGCGTACGTCATCGGGCGGGCCGGGGAGAACATCGTCTACGACGTCCGCCAGCTGCTGACCGGACGGCTGCTCCGCGCCGACCTCACGGAATTCGGGAAGCGGCCCCAGGGCGACATCCTCACCCGCACGGTCACCGACACCTCACTGGTGAAGATCGCCCTCTCGCAGAGCCTCGCCCAGCTGATCATCAGCGGTGCCACCGTGATCGGCGGCGTGGTGCTGATGTTCCTCATCGACGTGCGGCTGATGCTCATCACCATCGGCTGCCTCGGCGCCGCCAGCCTCATCTCGCTCTCCATCGCGCGCAAGCTGCGCAGGGTGGCCCTCCAAAACCGGGACGACACCGGCCAGTTCGGCACCGCCGTACAGCGCGTGCTCGCCGCGCTGCCCACCGTCAAGGCGTCGCGCGCCGAGACGCGGGAGACCGCCCGCATCGGCAAGCTGGCCGAGCGGGCGCGGCGTTCGGGTATCCGGGTCAACGCCTACAACGCCCTGTTCACACCGTCCATGAACGTCGGTACGCAGGGCGCGCTGGCCGTCGTCGTCGGTGCCGGAATGGCCTGGGTGGCCCGCGGCGAGATGAAGATGGCCGACCTGACCACGTTCATCATGTACCTCTTCCAGCTGGTGTCGCCGCTGGTGACGTTCTTCATGGGGATAGGCCAGTTCATCCAGGGCCGGGCCGCCATCCAGCGGGTCGACGAGCTGGCCCGCATGCCCCAGGAGGGCAACGGGGCGGAGGAGGCGTCCGGCGGCGCGCCCGTCGGGCCGCTGGCCCTGCACGTGCCGGCGGTCGAGTTCCACGACGTGCGGTTCGGCTACCGGCGGGGCGAGGAGGGGGAGCGGACGCAGGTCCTCCACGGCATCTCGCTCACCGTGCCGGCGCGCGGGCTGACGGCGGTGGTCGGGCCCTCGGGCGCGGGCAAGACCAGCATGTTCCAGCTCATCGAGCGCTTCTACGCGCTCGACGGCGGCGTCATCCTGATCGGCGGGAAGAACATCGAGACGCTGCCGCTCGACACCGTCCGCGGGCTGGTCGGCTACGTCCAGCAGGACAGCGCGACCATGCGCGGCACGGTCCGGGAGAACCTGACCTACGCCCATCCGCACGCCGCCGAGGACGACATCTGGGAGGCGGTGGAGATGGCCGGCCTCACCTCGGTGGTCGCCGGTCTCCCGAAGGGACTCGACACCGAACTCGGCGACCAGGGCAGCGGACTGTCCGGCGGGCAGCGCCAACGCCTGTGCATCGCCCGTACGTTGCTCCAGAAGCCCGCGGTCATGCTGCTGGACGAGGCGACCTCCAACCTGGACTCCGACTCGGAGCGGGACTTCCGCGACGTGCTGCGCCGGGTGTCCCAGCAGTGCGCGGTCATCGCCATCGCCCACCGCATCTCCACGGTGGTCGACGCCGAGAAGATCGTGGTGCTGGAAGGCGGCCGGGTCCGCGCCACCGGCGTGCACCAGGACCTGATGGAGCACGACGAGCTGTACCGGCGGCTGGCGGGCTCCCAACTGCACGCCGGGTCCGCGCCCGTCGCCACGGCGACCGACTGGGTGCGCGGGGAGCCGGGGGCGGGTCCGCTGGCGTCCGCGCTCGGCTGGCCCCAATGGGGCGGCCTCAACGAGCAGACGGTGCGGCTTCGGCCCATCAGGATCGAGGAGCAGTGGTGAGCAGCACGGACGTGGCCATCGTCGGCACCGGCCCCAACGGCCTGGCGGCCGGTGTGGTCCTGGCCCGAGCCGGCCTGAAGGTCGAACTCCACGAGGCAGCCGAGACCATCGGCGGCGGGCTGCGCACCGCGCCGCTCTTCGACAGCGGCGTGGTCCACGACATCTGCTCCGCCGTCCATCCCATGGCCGCCGCCTCCCCGTTCTTCCGCGCGTTCGACCTGGCGGCCCGCGGGGTCGAGCTGCTGCACCCCGAGATCAGCTACGCCCACCCGCTGGACGGGGGCCGGGCCGCCCTGGCCTACCGCTCGCTGGCGGACACCTGCGCGCACCTGGGCCCCGACGGCCCGCGCTGGCGGCGGCTGATGCGCCCGCTTCTGGAGCACAGCGAAGCCGTCGTCGAGCTGATCCTCGGCGGGCAGCGCAGCCTGCCGCGGGATCCCGCCGCCGCCCTGCTCCTGGCCGGCAGGGTGGCCGTCCACGGCACCGGGCTCGGCGCGGCACGCTTCCAGGGCGAGGAGGCGGCGGCCCTGCTCACCGGCGTCGCCGCGCACGCGGTCGGCAGGCTGCCGAGTCTCGCGGCCGGCGCGGTGGCCATGCTGCTCGGCCACCTGGCGCACGGGACGGGGTGGCCGCTGCCGCGCGGCGGCAGCGCCCGTATCGCGGAGGCGATGGCCCAGGACATCACCGCGCACGGCGGCGTCTTCCACACCGGGCACGCGGTGACGGACCTGGCGCAACTGGGCGGCGCGCGGGCGGTGTTGCTGGACACCAGCCCCAAGGGCTTCCTGGCCCTCGCGGGCGAACGGCTGCCCCGCTCCTACGCGCGCGCCCTCGCGCGGTTCCGCTACGGTCCCGGCGCCGCCAAGGTCGACTTCCTGGTCTCCGAGCCGATCCCCTGGGCCGATCCCGCGGTGGGCCGCGCCGGGACGGTGCATCTGGGCGGCACGCATGCCGAGATGGTGCGCCAGGAGACGAGGAACGCACGCGGGGTACGGACCAGGGAGCCGTTCGTCCTGCTCGTGGACCCCGCGGTGACCGATCCGGGACGTGCGCTGCCCGGGAAGCGCCCCGTGTGGGCCTACGCCCATGTGCCGAACGGCGATCCCACCGACCCCTACGACCTGGTGCGCGCCCGCATCGAGCGCTACGCCCCGGGGTTCGGGGACACGGTCGTCGCCCACCGCTCCGTGCCCGCCGCCGCGTACGAGACCTACAACCCCAACTACGTGGGCGGGGACATCGGTTCGGGTGCGATGACGCTGTACCAGAGCATCGCGCGGCCCGTGCCCCACGTCGACCCCTACCGCACACCGCTGCCCGGAGTGTTCCTGTGCTCCTCGGCCACCCCGCCGGGGCCCAGCGTGCACGGCATGTCCGGCTATCTGGCCGCGATTTCCGCACTACGGCACCGTTTCGATATACGTAACGTACCCGTGCTGTCACCGAAGGCTGCCGTTATTTAAATGCGGGCTGCCGCGCCAAAGCGCCGGTTCCATTCTTTGTCGTCGTCGGTTCGAGCCGGTGCGGGTGGGGGCGGCTTCTCGGTCGGCGCGCCGGTAATCCGGCCGCTAAGAATAGGCAAAGGTCTAGGCAACGCCGGAGGGTTGGGTGCGGGTCGCGGTCCGGGTCAGGTAAAGGAAACGCGACCCGGAAAGCCGATGCGGCCCGCGAGCGCTGGGCACAAAGGGGCCGCAGTCAACCAATTTCGGACACCTGTCGGCCGTCCGGCCCCGGGCGGCGACAGCTGGGCGCCTTCGTGTCGCTGTGTACTATTCACTGGTATCCGTGCCGGCGTATATGATGGACTGACACGGCATAAACGTGAAGTTCCCCACACTCCGTTGAGGCGATACCACTGGATCGATAGGACCTGCTGGTCTGACCCACCAGGCAGGCGGCTGTGATTCTTCTGCGCAGCTGTATTGGCGTATGGCGTCGTTTCTGGTAACGGCGTCTTGCCTCGTTCCGGCTCTTCTGCTTCACGGCGTTCCCGTCGGGTTCGACAGTGGGGACAAAACGAGGGAGCACGTGTGGAAAACGGGGGAGAAGACATTGGCTGTGGGTGGAAGTTCGAAGGCCGGCGCGACCGCCAGTTTCCTGGCGGCAGACGTACCACGGAGACCGTGAAGGGTCTGCCGGCCGCCCATTCCGCGCCCGGGGCGAGAACCATTGCATTCGTCCTCGGGGGCATACGTAACCACACCTCGGAATCCCGCTGCGGGCTGACGTCCCGCGCCGGCGCGACCTCGTCGTTCCGGCATGTTCCCGAGGAACGACCAACAGGCCGACCGGTGAGTGGCCGGCTTCCCGCCCCCGGCGGCAGCCTGGTCACCGAGCTGCGCAACAAGCAGCCGATCCTGGAACGTTGACCACCGGCACCATCCGGGTGGGAACCGCATTCACCCGGCCGACCACCCCGGATGATGCCCACGATCATGCCCGCGCGGCCGGACTGGAGTGCGAGGCCCACGGGCCGGGACGGCACTCGCCACAGCGAAAAACGGTCGCCCTGTTCATCTGTTGCTACGTCACACCCTGAGTACGGCACACCGGAACGCGGATCGTAGAAGGGGGTTCCACGTGGGACGTCCACCGATTTTGCCCGCAGACAAGAAACTCGGTCTCCTGGTCAGAGTCATGAGTGGCCAACTGACCGCGGCAGAGGCCGCGCGTGAAGCTGGAGTCTCCGAACAGTCAGTATCAAACTGGCGCCGACAGTTTATTGAGGGGGCTCGCAACGGCCTGGCCGGCGAGAGTGGAAGGGACTCCGAGGAGGCATCCCGGATAGCTGAGTTGACCCAGGAAAACGCCATGTTGAAGGCCACGATAGGCGAGCTGTACATGGAACTCCGGAAGTTTGGGCGGGGTATCCCCAGTCGCGTGCCCATGCCGCGCGGAAAGATTCGTCCGGAGCGAAGAGTCAACTAACTCATTATTTTAACGGGGCGGCGGGTGTTAGTGTTCTGGACATCAGCCACTGGAAATCACGGGGGAGGGAATGTGGCGTCTCTGGAGCGCCAGTTCGCCGTGGGAATCGCTGGGATCGCCGGCGTAAGCCTTCTGGCCGGTGCGGTAACGCGATTCACAGGTAAACGCGAACGCGCGCGTCGCTATATGATGCACGAGAGGCCGGATGGCAGCCTCGTAGAGGTTGACGTCAATATTCCTCCGCACGCCCGGCGCATGGTCCTGCTGGAAAACGGACTGGGCATGCCCCATGAATACTGGGACTGGGTCTGCGACGCACTCCCCGAAGACATGGGGTATGTGCGGTACAACCGGCCCGGATACGGGCTCAGCACGCCGTCACCTCGCTACGGTCTGGAGCATCATTTCGCGCTGGTGCAGGAGCTGCGTGAAACGTATGTCGCCGACCTTCCGCTGGTGCTGGCCGGGCACTCCCTCGGCGGATACCTGATCGCCGCCTACGCGTCGCGCCACCCAGGGGCGACGGAGGGCGTGACCGCGGTGGTCATGATCGACGCCACCGAGGTGAACCACCTGCGCAGCAGCCGCCGCTCCGACATGGACCGCTGGTCCCACCAGTCGATGCTCATGGAGCAGGTGT
This sequence comes from Streptomyces sp. GS7, assembly GCF_009834125.1. Classification (NCBI taxonomy): domain Bacteria; kingdom Bacillati; phylum Actinomycetota; class Actinomycetes; order Kitasatosporales; family Streptomycetaceae; genus Streptomyces; species Streptomyces sp. GS7. The sequence goes on along the minus strand of NZ_CP047146.1, from coordinate 8,553,527 downwards.
GGGCGGTGACGGGCCTCTCGGTCTTCAGCCCCGCCCTGAACCAGCACAAGACCTACCGCCCCGAAATCAACCGTCTCTACACGTCGTTCCTGGCGCACCCCCGCACCTGGGCGCTGACGTTCCGGGACTACCGGGACGCGATGACCTATCCGGAACTGACCGAACTGGACGTTCCGCTGACCGTGGTCACCGCGGAGAACAACCAGGGCGACAACGCCGCGCACCACATCGTCCAGACCCGGCTGGCCGCCCTGTCGACGAGGTCCCGGCACCACTTCGTCGACGGTGCCGACCACGAGTCGCTGCTCTCCATCAAGCCGCACGCCGAGCAGGTGGCGGAGGTGATCGCCGGCGAACCGCCGACCGAACGGACCGGCTCGGAACAGCAGCAGTCCGCCAAGAACGGCCCGGTCGCCGGGAATGCCGAGGAACGTGAAAAGGAGCTGACGTGATCGTGCGCGTGAACACGGAGCGCGTGAAGACAGCCGCCGTCACGGTTTCACTCGCCGCCTGGCTCGTCGCGACGGCTGTGGCACAGGTGCCCGAGCAGCGCTTCGACAAGCTCCTCAAGAAGGGGAGGTTGGGAATACCGACCCCGAACTGGCGCTTCTTCGGGCCGAATCCGGGAGTCAAGGACAACCATCTGCTCTACCGGGACATCGTCGACGGCAAGCCCGGCGAGTGGCAGGACGTCCCGATCACCCGTGACCGGCCCTGGTACGCGCTGGCCTGGAACGCCCGCAACCGTTCCCCCAAGGCCCTGTTCGACGCGGTCTCGGAGGTCCGGATCCGCTCGGCGGCCTACGGGGCGGCGATGGACCCCGTGGTGCGGTCGCCCGGATACGGGTTGCTCTCCAGTTTCGTCCGGGACCACCTGCCGCACGCCGAAGGCGCCACGCACAGTCAGTTCCTGCTGATGTTCTCGTACCTCCTCGCCCCGGAGGAGCGACAGATCGAGCCCACCTTCGTCTCCAGGGAATTCCCGTTGGAGGACACGGGCGTGGCGAAGACGGAGTTTGCCCCCGCTGCCGCCTAGCGGGCTTGGTAATCCTCTCGGCCGGAAGCTGCGAACTCACTCGGCAATCCCCTCTGCCACGTGAGTTCGTGCCCTCCTGCCGAATGGCCGGAGAACTTGCTCTGAATACCAAAAGAAAGAGGACAGCACATGTCTATGCTGGCTGAGTTCGCCAACGCCGAGCTGGTCGACGTCAAGCCGGGCCGCATCGGCTCCGACGCCACCCCGACCATGACCACCCCGCTCGCCACCGTGGCGACCCCGGAGGCCACCCCGGTCGGTTTCGCGGCCACCGCGGCGACCGCTGACGCGCTCAACATGCTGACGCACAACATCGCTCACTGATGAATGAGGGCGGGGGCACGGTACGTGTATCGGACGCACCGTGCCCCCGCCTTCGCATACCCACCGAACATTATCAACGCACAGGGGGCACTCACCTTGTTTCTCAACGATGCGCCCGAGGTCACGGCACGCCGAGTGGCCTCGTTGGGGACGCTGGTCTCGTCACTGGAAATGCTGAGCCAGCACCGCAAGCTCGATGACGGCGAACTGCTGAGTGCCCAACTGGAGAGCACGCGCCCCAAGTTCGCCAAGCGCTTTCCCAAGCTGACCCGCGCCCTCAGCTCCAAGAAGGCCGCGGTCGCCCTGTACGGAGTGCAGGCGGGAGCCTCCGCCGCCACGATGATCTGGGGCCACAAGCGCGGAGTGCGCGCGGCGGGCAGCGCCGTACTGGCGGTGACGGGCGCCGCCTCACGCCTGCGCACCCCCTACGGCGGAGACGGCGCCGACCAGCTCCAGCAGGTGATCAACGTCGTCCTCGCCTCGACCGGCACCTTCAAGGACGGCGAGAAGGGCCGCGACGTGGCCATGCGCGCGCTCGCCCTGGAGACGACCATCTCCTACGTCGCGTCCGGTGTCGTCAAGCTGGTGTCCCCGGTGTGGCTGAGCGGAGAGGCGTTCAGCGGCGTCATCCGCACGCACAACTACGGGGACCCGAACATCTACAAGCTCGTGCACAAGTACCCGATGCTGGGCAAGCTCATCACCTGGACGACGGTCGCCGCGGAGGTCGGCTTCCCGCTGGTCTTCGTCCTGCCGAAGCCGGCGGCGAAGGCGTACCTCGGCTCGATGACGCTCTTCCACCTGGGAATCGGGCAGTTCATGGGGCTCAACCGCTTCGTGCTGGCCTTCGCCGCCACGCACCCGGCGCTCCTCTATGTCTTCGCGCAGAGCGACAAGAGCCCGGCGCTCGCCGGCAAGGCCCCGGCGGCGGCCCTCGCGCCCGCCGCTGCGTAACACCCGTAACACCGCGGCCCGCGCCCCGCGGCCGGGAGGCCCCGGCCCCCGACGTCCGCCCCGCGGACCCACGACACGAACGACGGGCGGCACCCCGACTGGGTGCCGCCCGTTCGCGTACGAAAATCAGAGCGCGCCCAAGGGCGCGGCGGGGCCGGAGAGCCCCGCCCCGCGCCGGGTCCGCTCGTCAGGTCAGTGCGCGCCGCCCTGCGCCTCAAGGCGCTTGTAGGACGCCTCGATCTCGGCCTCGGCCTCGGCGCGGCCGACCCAGTTGGCGCCCTCGACGGACTTGCCGGGCTCCAGGTCCTTGTAGACCTCGAAGAAGTGCTGGATCTCCAGGCGGTCGAACTCCGAGACGTGGTGGATGTCGCGGAGGTGCTCCACCCGCGGGTCGGACGCGGGCACGCACAGCAGCTTGTCGTCGCCGCCGGCCTCGTCCGTCATCCGGAACATGCCGATGGCGCGGCACTTGATGAGGCAGCCGGGGAAGGTCGGCTCGTCCAGGATGACCAGCGCGTCCAGCGGGTCGCCGTCCTCGCCCAGGGTGTTCTCGACAAAGCCGTAGTCGGCCGGGTAGCTGGTCGAGGTGAAGAGTCGACGGTCCAGGCGGATCCGACCGGTCTCGTGGTCCACCTCGTACTTGTTCCGCGAACCCTTCGGGATCTCGATGGTGACGTCGAACTCCACGGGTGGCTCCTCCATGATCAACACATACGTCTGGTGATTAAGTGTCCCCCACGCAGGTGTGTGGTGGCGAAAGGGGCTGGTCCGAGGTGCCCGAGACCCGAACATGGCAGGTCAGGTGGCAGTCGGCGCAGCGCTCCGCGCGGGTGGCGGCGCGTCGCGCACAGCGTTCCGCCCGCACCGCGGGACGGACCGCGCACCGTGCTGCGTACGCGGCGTCGTTCGCCGCCCGGCAGACGTGGCGGGCCACACCGCGGCATACGCGGCAGACCTGGCGGCTGACGGCACTGTCCGCCGCTACCGGACTGGCGGTCGCGGTCGCCGCGGTCGCGGCGGCCGGGCCGTGGGACTCCGGTCAGCGTACGGCCGAGCGGGCCGCCGCGGCCGGCGTACCGGACACAGGTGGCGAGCATCACGATGACGGCCGGGCGCCCCGCCCGTCGCCGAGCGCGCCGCCCGTGCTCGCGGCGCTCAGCGGACCCGCGCACGGCGCCGTGGGGCCCGGCACCGCACCCGTACCGACCGACGCGGGGCTGGCCGACGCGCTCGCGGCGCTGCTGGCGGATCCGGCACTCGGCCCGCTGCGTACCGCGTCCGTCCTGGACGTCGCGTCCGGCCGGCAGGTGTTCGGCGCCAAACAGGACGAGGCCGCCACCCCCGCCTCCACGGTGAAGCTCGCCACCGCCGTCGCCGCGCTCTCCAAGCTCGGCGCCGACCACCGCATCGACACCTCCGTCGTCATGGGCGGCAAGGACCGCATCGTGCTGGTCGGCGGCGGCGATCCGACCCTCACCACCCGGGCGCCCGCACCGGGCGGCGGGGAACGGCCCGCCAGCCTGCGTACCCTCGCCGACGACACGGCCCGCGTCCTCAAGCGGCGCGGGATCACCAAGGTCGGCCTCGGCTACGACACCTCCGCCTACACGGGACCCGTCGAGCACCCCATCGGCCCCAACGAGAACCTCGCCCCCGTCACCGCCCTGATGACCGACGAGGCCCGCCTCGACGGAAGCGACCACGGCCCCGCACCGCGCGCCACCGACCCGGCGGGCGACGCGGCCGGCGCCTTCGCGGGGCTGCTCCGGCAGCGCGGTATCACCGTCGACGGCGACCCCGGCGAGGCCGCCGCCCCGCAACGCCCCGACCGGATCGCCGCCGTCCACTCCCTCCCCCTCTCCGCCCTCGTGGAACGGATGCTGACCAACAGCGACAACGACATCGCCGAGGCGCTGGCCCGCCAGACCGCCCGCGGTTCCGGGCGGCCCGCCGACTTCGCCGGCGCCGCCACGGCCGTACGCGACGCCCTGGCAGCCCAGCACCTCCCGCTGGCCGGCGCCGTCTTCGAGGACGGCAGCGGCCTGGACCGCGACGACAAGGTCTCCGCGAACCTGCTCTCGCACCTCCTGCTGGCCGCCGCCGCCCCCGACAAGCCGGACCTGCGCCCGGTCGTCACCGGCCTCCCGGTGGCCGCGTTCACCGGCACCCTGAGCGGGCGCTACGTGGGCGACACCGCGGGCGCCGGCGCCGTACGTGCCAAGACCGGCACCCTCACCGGCGTCAACACCCTGGCCGGCACCGTCGTGGACGCGGACGGCCGGCTGCTCGCCTTCGCCTTCATGACCACCGGCACCACCGACGCCCAGGCCGCACAACAGGCCCTCGACCGCATGGCCTCCACAGTGGCCAACTGCGGCTGCCGCTGACCGGTTCGGCCCGCCCCCACCCACCGTTTCTCCCCACCACGCACGGGAGGGGACGGGCCGGAGGGGGCGGTGTGCAGGACGTAAAGCGAAGCAGTCCTGCACACCGCCCCCGGAGGCCCGTCACCGCACCCCGACAGCCCCGCGCAGCGGATCAACTCCCCCCACGGCGGGAAAGCCGCCAACGCAAGAAGCGAGCCCCGCGCCGCAGGCAGAACACAGCGAAACCACCACGGCGGGAAAGCCGAAAACGTGGGAAGCGTGCCCAGCGCAGCGGTACGGCGGGACAGCCGACAACGTGGGAACGAGGCCAAGCGCAGCGGATCGGCTACCAGCAAGCCCAGCGCCCCCGTACCGTGAAGCCATGACGAGCATCGGTGGTGCGGAGATGGTCGACTGGAATCTCGCGGTTGCGACCGCGACGCGATTCGTCCGGCCCGGTCCGGAGGTGAGCCGGGACGAGGCGCGGGAGATCGTCGCGGAGTTGCGGAGGCATGCCAAGTCCTCCGAGGAGCACGTCCGGGCGTTCACCCGGATGGCGCAGCCGGGTGCGGAGGGCCCGGCGGTGCCGCATGACACGCCGGTGCTGGTCGTGGACCGGCCCGGCTGGATCCGGGCCAACGTGGCCGGCTTCCGGGCTGTCCTGCGGCCGCTTCTGGCCAAGATGGAGGACCGGCGCTCGAACGTGCCCGGTGGTGCGGTGCTCGGCGCGGTCGGCGGCAAGGTGACCGGCGTGGAGCTGGGGATGCTGCTGTCGTTCCTGGCGTCGCGGGTCCTGGGCCAGTACGAGACGTTCGCGCCGCCCACGCGTGATCTGCCGGCCGCGGCACAGGGCGGCCGGCTGCTGCTCGTGGCGCCGAACATCGTCCACGTGGAGCGCGAGCTGGACGTCGCGCCGCACGACTTCCGGCTGTGGGTGTGCCTCCATGAGGAGACGCACCGGACCCAGTTCACCGCCGTGCCCTGGCTGCGGGACCACATCGAGGGCGAGATCCAGTCGTTCCTGGGGGAGACCGACATCGACCCGGGGACGCTGCTGGAGCGGCTGCGGGAGGCGGCCCAGTCGCTGGCCGGCGCCAAGCCGGAGGGCGAGGAGGGCGACGACGGCACCCGGTCGATCGTCGATCTCGTGCAGACGCCCGCCCAGCGGGAGATCCTCGGGCGGTTGACGGCGGTGATGTCGCTGCTGGAGGGGCACGCCGACTTCGTCATGGACGGGGTGGGGCCCGAGGTGGTGCCGTCGGTCGCGGAGATCAGGGAGAAGTTCCAGCAGCGCCGGGCCAGCGGCGCGGGCCGGCTGGATCTGGCGCTGCGCAAGCTGCTGGGGCTGGACGCGAAGCTGCGGCAGTACCGTGACGGGGAGCGGTTCGTGCGGTCCGTCGTCAAGGAGGTCGGCACGGACGGCTTCAACCGGATCTGGACGTCGCCGAACACCCTCCCCACGAAACAAGAGATCGCCAAACCGGCGGACTGGGTCGCGCGGGTGCATCGGAAGGCCGACGGAGCACCATAAGCGCACGGCGTGAGCTGGGCACGCCGTGCGGCAGTAGCGCGCCCCTCCAATCACCCGTCTGAGGGACCGTGACCGGTGGATAGGCGTGCAATGCTCGGGGAACTGCTCGTCTCTGTCACCATCTAGGCACTCTGTGTGACGAAGTGCCGTCCACGGCCCGAAGCTCGTCCCCCAGCTGAACGATTGGAAACGGACATGGGTCCCCATCCAGCGGTCGCCGCGATACGCCTGGCGGTCCGCCGCGTGCTCCACGACGTACTCAACCACCACTGCGCGCAGGACCAGCACGAGGCCCCGCTCGTGCTCGTCGCCTGCTCCGGCGGCGCCGACTCGATGGCGCTCGCCTCCGCCCTCGCCTTCGAGGCTCCCAAGCTGGGGGTCCGCGCCGGGGGTGTGACCATCGACCACGGCCTCCAGGAGGGCTCCGACCTCCGCGCCGCCGAGGTCGCCGTACGCCTGCGGGCCCTGCGGCTCGACCCCGTCGACGTCGTCAGCGTCCACGTCGGGCGCGGGGGCGGCCCGGAAGCCGCCGCCCGCGACGCCCGCTACGCCGCCCTGGACGCCACCGCCGACCGCCACGGCGCCAGCGCGATCCTCCTCGGCCACACCCGCGACGACCAGGCGGAGACCGTGCTCCTCGGTCTCGCCCGCGGGTCCGGCATCCGCTCGCTGTCCGGGATGGCAGCGACCACCGGGACGGACGGCCGCTACCGCCGCCCCTTCCTGGACCTCGACCGGCAGACCGCCCGCAAGGCGTGCCTCATCCAGGCGCTGCCCGTCTGGGACGACCCCCACAACACCGACCCCGCCTACACCCGCTCACGACTGCGGCACGAGGGGCTGCCCGCCCTGGAGAAGTGCCTCGGCAAGGGCGTCGTCGAGGCGCTGGCGCGCACCGCCCAGCTCTCGCGGGACGACGCCGACGCACTGGACGCCTGGGCCGCCGAGGCCGAGGGCACGGTGCTGGACGATTCCGGCACCCTCGACGTCGCCGCCCTCTTCGCGCTGCCGCCCGCGGTACGCCGCCGGGTGCTGCGCAGGGCCGTCATCGCGGCCGGTTCACCTGCCGGTTCGCTGTTCGCCCGGCACATCGAAGAAGTGGACCGGTTGATCACCGCCTGGCGTGGGCAGGGCGCCATCAACCTCCCCGGGCGGGTGGGTGTGCGACGGCAGGGTGGCAGACTGGTCATTCGGCAGGGCTGAGCCGCAGAAGACCACCCTGCTCCGTGATCTTGCGACCGGGTCCCGCTTCGTGAGGTTCACGGCTGATCTGCACACCGAAGCGAGCGAGAGTGGCACGGGTGGACGACAAGGACATGGGCGCCGAACTTCAGTCGGTGCTCATCAGCAAAGAAGAGATCGAAGCGAAGCTGGCCGAGCTGGCCGCGAAGATCGACGCGGAGTACGCGGGCAAGGACCTGCTCATCGTCGGTGTCCTCAAGGGCGCGGTGATGGTGATGGCGGACCTGGCGCGCGCGCTGTCCACCCCCGTCACGATGGACTGGATGGCCGTGTCCTCCTACGGCGCGGGCACCCAGTCCTCCGGCGTGGTCCGCATCCTCAAGGACCTGGACACCGACATCAAGGGCAAGCACGTCCTGATCGTCGAGGACATCATCGACTCCGGCCTGACGCTGTCGTGGCTGCTGTCGAACCTCGGCTCGCGGGAGCCCGCCTCGCTGGAGGTGTGCACGCTGCTGCGCAAGCCGGAGGCGGCGAAGGTCGCGATCGACGTGAAGTGGATCGGCTTCGACATCCCCAACGAATTCGTCGTCGGCTACGGCCTGGACTTCGCGGAGAAGTACCGCAATCTGCCGTTCGTCGGTACCCTCTCGCCCCACGTCTACGGGGGCTGAGAGCGCACCATCCGCTCGCCGGCCGCCGTGGCCGGCGAGGTCCCGGACCCGCCTGCGCCGCCCGGCGGGAACCGTTCGCGGTTTCCCGCCGTTGGAGCAGGAAGAGGGGATTCCTCGGCTTCATTGTTCACTGTCGGCGCAGGCGCCGGGTGACAATGCTGGGGTACCGTCCGAAGGCAGTCTGTTTTCGGGCCAGTAAAACACCGTACGCACGACCAGCCCTCCCGAGGGCGTTGTGCCTCACTGTGGCAGGAGGGACGGGGCCTCACACGGGCTCCGTATGGATGGACGTGAAGCGATACTTCCGTGGGCCGGTCATGTGGATCGTGCTGGCCGTCCTCGCCGTGGTCGTGTTGATGCAGGTCGTCGGCTCGTCCGGCGGTTTTAAGACGGTGGACACCGGTCAGGTCGTCAAGGCGATCGCTGACAACAAGGTGAAATCCGCCGAGCTGACCACCGGCGACGAGAACAAGATCAAGATCGAGCTGTCGGGCAACAACAAGATCGACGGCTCCAACAAGATCCAGGCGAGCTACATCGGCGACCAGGGCGTCGACATCGCCAAGAATTTGCAGGCCAAGTACCAGACCGGCGAGATCAAGGACGGGTACACCGTCTCCCCGTCGAAGCAGAACCCGTTCGTCGGCGTGCTGATCTCGCTGCTGCCCTTCATCCTCCTGCCCATCGGCATCCTGGTCGTGATGAACCAGGTGCAGGGCGGCGGCTCCCGGGTGATGAACTTCGGCAAGTCGAAGGCGAAGCTGATCACCAAGGACACCCCCAAGACGACCTTCGCGGACGTCGCGGGATCCGACGAGGCCGTCGAGGAACTCCACGAGATCAAGGAGTTCCTCCAGGACCCGGCGAAGTTCCAGGCCGTCGGCGCCAAGATCCCCAAGGGCGTGCTGCTGTACGGCCCGCCCGGTACGGGCAAGACGCTGCTCGCGCGCGCCGTCGCGGGCGAGGCCGGCGTCCCGTTCTACTCGATCTCCGGCTCCGACTTCGTCGAGATGTTCGTCGGTGTCGGTGCCTCCCGGGTCCGCGACCTCTTCGAGCAGGCCAAGGCGAACGCCCCGGCGATCGTCTTCGTCGACGAGATCGACGCCGTCGGCCGGCACCGCGGTGCGGGCCTCGGCGGCGGCCACGACGAGCGCGAGCAGACCCTGAACCAGCTCCTTGTCGAGATGGACGGCTTCGACGTGAAGGGCGGCGTGATCCTGATCGCCGCCACGAACCGTCCGGACATCCTCGACCCGGCGCTGCTGCGCCCCGGCCGTTTCGACCGGCAGATCGCCGTCGACCGCCCGGACCTGCAGGGCCGTCTGGAGATCCTCAAGGTCCACCAGAAGGGCAAGCCGGTCGCGCCGGACGTCGACCTCTCGGCCGTCGCCAAGCGCACCCCGGGCTTCACCGGTGCCGATCTGTCCAACGTCCTCAACGAGGCCGCGCTGCTGACGGCCCGGAGCGACGAGAAGCTGATCAACAACCACTTCCTGGACGAGGCGATCGACCGCGTCGTGGCCGGACCGCAGAAGCGGACCCGGATCATGTCCGAGAAGGAGAAGAAGATCACCGCGTACCACGAGGGCGGACACGCCCTGGTCGCGGCGGCTTCGCCGAACTCCGACCCGGTCCACAAGATCACGATCCTGTCCCGCGGCCGGGCCCTGGGCTACACCATGGTCCTGCCCGACGAGGACAAGTACTCCACCACCCGCAACGAGATGCTCGACCAGCTGGCGTACATGCTGGGCGGCCGCGCGGCGGAGGAGCTGGTCTTCCACGACCCGACCACGGGCGCCGCGAACGACATCGAGAAGGCGACCGCGACGGCCCGCGCGATGGTCACGCAGTACGGCATGACCGAGCGGCTCGGCGCGATCAAGTTCGGCACGGACAACTCCGAGCCGTTCCTGGGCCGTGAGATGGGTCACCAGCGAGACTACTCGGAAGAGGTCGCCGCGCTGGTCGACGAGGAAGTCAAGAAGCTGATCGAGACCGCGCACAACGAGGCGTGGGAGATCCTGGTCGAGAACCGCGATGTGCTCGACAACCTCGTGCTGACGCTCCTGGAGAAGGAGACGCTCAACAAGGAGGAGATCGCCGAGCTCTTCAAGCACGTCGTCAAGCGCCCGGCCCGCCCGGCGTGGACCGGCTCCTCGCGCCGTACGCCCTCGACCCGCCCGCCGGTGCTGTCGCCGAAGGAGCTGGCCCCGGCCAACGGCTCCGTGACGGCGGCGTCCGGCACCGTCTCCACGGAGAAGGCGGAGGCTCCCGAGGACCGGCGTCCCGAGAGCTGAGCCCGGCGCCCGCCCGGGCGCCCCGGAATACGTGCCGCGCCCCCCAGGTTTAGCCTGGGGGGCGCGGCACTCCGCGTTTTCGAGCGGGCGCAGAAGGAACGAGGCACCAATGACGGACCCTGTGACGCTGGACGTCGACAGCAAGATCGGCACGTTTGACGAGAAGCGCGCCGAGAACGCCGTCCGCGAGCTGCTCATCGCGGTGGGCGAGGACCCGGACCGCGAGGGCCTGCTGGAGACGCCGGCGCGGGTGGCACGGGCGTACAAGGAGCTGTTCGCCGGTCTCTGGCAGAAGCCCGAGGACGTGCTGACCACCACCTTCGACATCGGTCATGACGAGATGGTGCTGGTCAAGGACATCGAGGTGGTCTCGAACTGCGAGCACCACCTCGTCCCGTTCGTCGGAGTGGCCCACGTCGGCTACATCCCGTCCACCGACGGCAAGATCACCGGGCTGTCCAAGCTGGCCCGGCTGGTCGACGTGTTCGCCCGGCGCCCGCAGGTCCAGGAGCGGCTGACCACGCAGATCGCGGACTCGCTGATGGAGATCCTGGAGCCGCGCGGGGTGATCGTGGTCATCGAGTGCGAGCACATGTGCATGACGATGCGCGGGGTGCGCAAGCCGGGTGCCAAGACGACCACCTCCGCGGTGCGCGGGCAGCTCCGCGACCCGGCGACCCGAGCCGAGGCGATGAGCCTGATACTGGCGCGCTGACCCGGCCCACCCGTAGCCCCTCGCCGGCGCGCGCCCCTGGCCCGCCGCGGTGCCCGTACGGCGAACGAGAAGCGGCCCGGCGCCCGCAGCGTGTGCTGCGGGCACCGGGCCGCTTTCGGCTGTGGGGGCCGGGCGCCGTGGCGTCAGACCGAGAGGCGGTTGCCCATCCACTGGAGGGCGGCGGGGATCTCCCGGCGCCAGGTGTTGAAGTTGTGGCCGCCGCTGTCGAGGATGATCGACGCGACGCGGGACGGCGACTTGGTGCCCTCGATGAACTTGAGCGTGTTCTTGTAGTTGCCCTCGCCGTGCCTGCTGCTGGTGACCAGCAGGTTCACCGGGGGACCGGGCAGGTGCTTCTGCCGCCACAGGAGGTCGTTCTCCCGCTTGAGCTGGGCGCTGCCGCCGAAGAGGTCGCCGGTGGTGGTGTCGATGGGCGCCTTGTAGTCACCGGAGAGGGAGACGGCCGTGGAGAACGAGTTGGGGTGGCGCATGGTCATCTTCAGGGCGCAGTAGCCGCCGGTGGAGTCGCCCATGATGCCCCAGCTCTTGGCGTCCTTGCCGATGCGGTACTCGCTGGAGAGGCTGTGGCGCAGGTCCTGGGTGAAGAACGTCTCGGTCTGCGGACCGCGCGGTATGTCCACGCACTCGGTGTCCCGGGGCGGGGCGACGGTGGGCCGCATCATCACGAGGACGGTCGGCTGCATGCTCTGTTCCCGGAGCATGTCGAACTGGGTCTGCGGGTAGTGCAGCTTCTTGTAGAGCGCCTCGGCGGTGCCCGGGTAGCCGGTGAGGATCACGGCCGCGGGGAACTTCTTGTTCGCGTACCGCTGCTGAAAGTACTGCGGCGGCAGGTAGACGTACGCCGGGCTGTTGATCTTGGACTTCTGGCCGTGGACGAGCACCTTGTCGAGCCGGCCGGCGGTGGTCGGCATGGAGGCGCCCTGGATGCTCAGGCGCTCGTTGCCCAGCATCTTCAGGTTGGTGCCGTTCGGTCCGGACTTGTAGTTGGTGACGATGCCGGGCTGCTGCTCCTGGCCGAAGAGGTCGGCCCAGGAGGCGTAGAAACCGAACATGTTGTTCGCGAACAGGCCGATCGCCGCGAAGAGCGAGATCTGCGTGGCGAAGAGCAGCCCGATGCGGCCGAGCACCGCGCGCCAGTTCCCCTTGGACAGCCGCGGCCACAGCCATACCGTGAGGGCGAACAGTGCCACCGCGAACAGGATGGCAAGAAGCAGCACTTTCTTGCTGGTGAGACCCATGTGGTGCTTTCTTCCGGGCGGCCGGGCCATCCGTACCGCAAGTGGAACCCCGAGCCCTATGACGCCGTCATACAGGGCGCAAAAGTCCAGATGCTGCGACTAGGCTCGCACGTTCTCTCGACCGGGGCGACGGGAAAGTGATGTCTGACAGGCTAGATGGCGAAAAGTCGGAGACGGTTGCGTGGCGTGCGCCACGCTGGCTCCGCGGCCCTCGGTCCGAGACGGTACCGGGCCTCGTCGGGACGGCCGGAGTGGTGGTCGGACTGCTGAATCTGGTCGCCGGTATCTTCCCGCGTTTCCGGTACAGCCGGGTGCACGCGGTGGCCGAGGTGCTGCCGGGCGCGGTGAGCCCGCTGGCGGCCTCCGCCTCCCTTGTCGTCGGCATTCTCCTGCTCCTTCTGGCTCACGGGCTCAAGCGTCGCAAGCGGCGGGCGTGGGGTGCGGCGGTGGCACTGCTCCCCTTCGGGATCGCCGCTCAGCTCGTGTACCGCCACTCCGTTTTCGGAGCGGTGCTCTCGCTGGCGCTGCTGGTGTTCCTGCTGTGGCATCGCCGGGAATTCGCGGCCCTGCCCGACCCGCGCAGCCGCTGGAAGGCGGTGGCCAACCTCGTCGCCCTCGGCGGTGTCAGTTTCGGCATCGGCATGGTGATCGTCAGCTCCCACCCGCACAAGATCGTCGGCTCGCCCTCCTTCTGGGAGCGCGCCGAACACGTTCTCTGGGGCCTCGTCGGCTTCGAGGGACCCGTCAGCTATACCAACGGCGTTGACTACACCGTCGGTTACTCCCTGGGCGCACTCGGTCTGCTGACCGCCGCCACCACCGCGTACCTCGCCTTCCGCCCCGAGCACCCCGCGGCCCGGCTGACCGACGAGGACGAGCAGCGGCTGCGGGAGCTGCTGACCAGGCACGGCGGCCGGGACTCGCTCGGCTACTTCGCGCTGCGCCGGGACAAGGGCGCGGTCTTCTCCCCGTCCGGCAAGGCCGCGGTCTGCTACCGGGTGATCTCCGGGGTGATGCTCGCCAGCGGCGACCCGATCGGGGACGTCGAGGCGTGGCCGGGCGCCATCGAGCGGTTCATGGAGGAGGCGCGGGCGCACTCCTGGACCCCGGCGGTCACCGGGTGCAGCGAGACCGGCGGCCAGGTGTGGACCCGGGAGACCGGGATGGACGCCCTGGAACTCGGCGACGAGGCGATCGTGGACGTCGCCGACTTCACCCTCTCCGGGCGCGCGATGCGCAACGTCCGGCAGATGGTCAAGCGTATCGAGCGCAACGGCTACCAGACCCGGGTGCGGCGGGTGCGCGATCTGGAGCCCGAGGAGCTGGAGCGCATCCAGAAGGCCGCCGACGCCTGGCGGGACACCGACACCGAGCGCGGGTTCTCCATGGCGCTGGGCCGGATCGACGCGGCGGCCGACGGCGACGCGGTGATCGCCACCGCGCACCTGGCACCCGCCGAAGGCGAGGAGGCCGGGCCGTACGGGGATCTGAAGGCGATGCAGCACTTCGTGCCGTGGGGCCGGGACGGGATCTCCCTGGAGCTGATGCGGCGGGACCGCGGCGCGGACCCCGGGATGAACGAGCTGCTGATCGTCGCCGCCCTGCAGGCGGCGCCGGACCTCAGGGTCAAGCAGGTGTCGCTGAACTTCGCGGTCTTCCGCTCCTCCCTGGAGCGCGGCGAGAAGCTGGGCGCGGGGCCGGTCATCCGGCTCTGGCGGGCGATGCTGATCTTCCTGTCCCGCTGGTACCAGATCGAGTCGCTCTACAAGTTCAACGACAAGTTCCAGCCACGCTGGGAGCCGCGTTTCGTGGTCTTCCGCAACAGCCGGGACATTCCGCGGATCGGCCTCGCGGCGCTCCAGGCCGAGGGCTATCTGGAGCTGGGGCTGCCGCGCGCGCTGCGCCGCCGCAACGCGCCCGAGCCGCGGCCGTGCGCCCATGAGGAGCACAGTGTGCTGGCGGCCGGCGCGCTGGAGAAGGTCGCGTAGCGGCATCCCGTACGGCGCACCGGGCGGACCGGGCGACGGGCCTGCCCCACGGGGGATACGGCCAGTGGGCGGCGGCAATCCGGCCGGTCGGCACACGGCCTACGCTGGTGCCATGAGTACCTTGCGTGGCCGGGTGGCCGGACTGCCGGACTGGGACCGCTGCGCGGTGATGGGCGTCGTGAATGTGACGCCCGATTCGTTCTCCGACGGCGGCCTGTGGTTCGACACCGAACTCGCCGTCAAACACGGTCTGGACCTCGTGGCGCAGGGCGCCGACATGGTGGACGTCGGCGGCGAGTCGACCCGCCCCGGCGCTGCCCGGGTGGACGAGGGCGAGGAGCTGCGCCGGGTCGTCCCGGTGGTCCGGGAGCTGGCCGCGGCCGGTGTCGTGGTCTCCGTCGACACGATGCGCGCCTCGGTCGCCGAGGAGGCGGTGGAGGCCGGGGCGTGCCTGGTCAACGACGTGAGCGCGGGCGCCGCGGATCCGGACATGGTGCCGGTGGTCGCCTCCCACCACGTCCCGTTCGTGGTGATGCACTGGCGCGGCCAGTCCATCGACATGAACAACCGCGCGGTATACGGGGACGTCGTCGGCGAGGTCGTCGACGAGCTGGCGCGGAGCATGGAGCGCGCGGTCGCCGGCGGCATCGACCCGGAGCGGATCGTCATAGACCCGGGCCTGGGCTTCGCCAAGGACGCCGGGCACGACCTGGCGCTGGTGGCCCATCTGCCGCGGCTGCGGGCGCTTGGCCGGCCGCTGCTGGTGGCCGCATCGAGAAAACGGTTCCTGGGCAGGGTGCTGGCAGGCGGCGAGGGTGCCGCTCCACCGCCGGCCCGGGAGCGCGATGCCGCGACCGCGGCGGTGTCGGCGATCGTGGCGCGAGAGGGGGCCTGGGCGGTGCGGGTGCACGAGGTCAGGGCGAGCGCGGACGCGGTGCGGGTGGCCCGTGCTGTCGAGGACGCGGCAGAAGTGGCAGGAACGGCGGAGGCGACCCGGGGCACCGGTGTGTCCGGTGCGGACGTGGCGAGCGGTACGACGACGGTGAACACGACGGGGACGAAGTGAGCGGGTTGGGCCCACGGACGGACATCGAGCTGGTCGAGCAGGCGAACACCACGCTGTACGAGACCATCGAGCGCGGGGATCACGAGGCGCTGTCCGAGCTGTGGCTGGACGGTCAGGTGAGCGTGGTCCACCCGGGGTGGCCGGTGCTGCGCGGGCGCGGGGAGGTGCTCCGCTCGTACGCGCTGATCATGGCGAACACCGAGTACATCCAGTTCTTCCTGACGGATGTGGAGATCGACGTCATCGGCGACACCGCCCTGGTGACGTGCACGGAGAACATCCTCAGCGGCGGCCCGGCCGAGGACGACGGCTCGGTGGGGCCGCTGATCGGCCAGCTGGTCGTGGCGACCAACGTCTTCAAGCGCACGGAGGACGGCTGGCGGGTCTGGTCGCACCACGGGTCGCCGGTGCTGGCGGACCGCGAGGACGACGAGGACGAGGACGACGACGAGAGCGAGGAGAACGGCCCCGCGGGCGCCATGTGAGCGGATGCACAAGCGCAGCCTCCGGGCCCGGCCGGCCGCCGGCGTCGCGGTGTCAGCGCGCCGGTCTGGGCGCACCCGTTCGAGCCAAGTGCCGTACGGGTAGGGGTGGGGCGGGAGATCGCGGGTAAGAGGCGCGCGGACGATCTCCCGCTCTCCCTGCCGGGCTGCCTGCGCGACACGGCTTAGCAGCAGAACGGGGCCTTGTCCATAGCCCCCATGGGCGAGCAATGTCGGTGCTCGCAGGTAGATTCGAACAGGGCAGCGCTGCCGGACGCGTCTGGTGGCTGCCCGGAATCCGACGAACAGTGGCGCCAGAGGTGCCGGACCAGTGGGAGTGATTCGCGTGGATCGTGTCGCGCTGCGTGGGCTGAAGGCCAGGGGGCACCACGGGGTGTTCCCCCGGGAGCGCGAGGAAGGCCAGACCTTCATCGTGGACCTGGTGCTCGGCCTGGACACCCGCCCGGCGGCGGCCTCCGACGATCTCGGGAAGACCGTCCACTACGGCGTCGTCGCCGAGGAGGTGGTGGCCGTCGTCGAAGGCGAGCCCGTCGACCTCATCGAGACCCTGGCGGAGCGCATCGCCGACCAGTGCCTGAAGCACGAGGGGGTGCACGAGGTGGAGGTGGTGGTCCACAAGCCGGACGCACCGATCACCGTCCCCTTCGATGACGTGACCATCACCATCACTCGGAGTCGAGCATGAAACCCACCCGCCACCCCACCCCCATGCCCGGCGGCGCCGGCGCGTCCCGCCCCGCCCCCGCCGACCACTTCGGTGACCCGACCGTCCAGCCGGTGCCCGCCTCCGTGGTGGAGCAGGTGGACGCCGCCGATGTGACGCTCTCCAACCCCAAGCGCGCCGTGATCTCGCTGGGCAGCAATCTCGGCAACCGCCTGGAGACCCTCCAGGGCGCCGTGGACGCGCTGGAGGACACCCCCGGACTGCGGGTCAAGGCCGTCTCGCCGGTGTACGAGACCGAGCCGTGGGGCGTCGACCCCGGTTCGCAGCCGTCGTATTTCAACGCCGTGGTGCTGATCAAGACGACGCTGCCGCCGGAGTCCCTGCTGGAGCGCGGGCACGCCATCGAGGAAGCCTTCGAGCGGGTGCGGGACGAGCGCTGGGGGCCGCGCACGATCGACGTGGACATCCTCGCCTACCAGGACGTGGTCTCCCAGGACCCCCGGCTGACGCTGCCGCATCCGCGGGCCCATGAGCGGGCGTTCGTCCTGGTGCCGTGGCACGACGTCGACCCGGCGGCGGAGGTCCCCGGGCGCGGTGCGGTGGCCGCGCTGCTGTCGGCCGTCGGCAGCGCGGGCGTGATCCGTCGCCCGGACCTGGAACTGCGGCTGCCGGAGTAGTCGTTAGGGTTGCGGGTCGGTCGCGTACGGCGACGACGCGGCGGGATGCCGGGGTGCGCTGATCTACTGAGGCGTGCGCCCGGCGCGGTGCCGATACGCGCGTACGGGACGGACTCGCGGCCATGCCGGCAGGTGTGGCCCAAGACGGCAGACGGGGCCATCGCGGCAGGCATGGCCGGAACGGTACGAGGGGCGATCGCTCGGTGAAGCAGCTACGGATCAAGGTGCTGGTCGGGCTGTTCGTGGTGGCCGGGGTCCTGGCCTGGGCGGGCGCCCGGCTGTGGGACTCCTACGGGACGCTGCCCGGTGTGCCGGTGGCGGCGCCGATCGTGCTGGCGCTGATCGCCGTGGTGCTGGCCGCCATGGCGGTCTCGATCCGTTCGGGGCTGCGGGCCCAGCGGGAGCGGCGGCCGGACGCGAAGGGCATCGAACCGCTGATGGCCGCCCGCGCGGTGATCTGCGGCCAGGCGAGCGCGCTGGTGGCGTCCCTGGTCGCCGGGCTGTACGGCGGGGTCGGGGTCTTCCTGCTGACCTCCGGGCTGGACGTCGGTCCGCGCCGCACCCAGGCGATCTACGCCGGGCTGTCGGTGCTGGCCGGCGCCGCGGTGATCGCCGCGGCGATGTTCCTGGAGCGGGTCTGCAAGCTGCCGGAGGGCGGCGAGGGTGACGACGACGGCCCGGGGGCGGCGCGGGCGTAGCGCCGGTCCGGCCCCGACCCGTCGGACGGTCCCCGGCCGCGGGCGCGTCGGGGCGGATCGCCCCGGCGCCGCGCCGGAGCCCCGGATCAGGCTCCCAAGGACGCGTCGGCTTCCGGGACCGTGTCGAGGGCGACCTCGCCGCGCGGGGTGCCGGCGGCGTCCGCGGTGGTGGCGCGGCGCAGTGCGGAGTGCAGACGGGCGGGGGTGAGGACGCCCAGGTGACGGTCGCCGTCGCGGACCGCTATCCACCCGGCGTCGTGCTGGAGCATCGTGCTGAGCGCCTGCCGCAGCGGCGCTCCGAGCGGCAGCCAGGCGTCCATCCGGCGGGCGTGCGCGCGAACGGTGGCGTCCTGCGGGGCGGGCTCGCCCGCGGTGCCGGTGAGGGCGGTGGCCGGGACCCAGCCGTACGGGGATCCGTCGCCGTCCAGGACGACCGCCCAGGGGGCGCCGGCGGCGGCGAGCCGTTCGGCGGCCCGCTCGGCGGGGTCGTCCGCGCGGACCACCGGCGGCTCTTCGAGGTCGGCGGCCTCGACGGGGGTGACCGAGAGGCGCTTGAGACCGCGGTCGGCGCCGACGAACTCCGCGGTGTACGGGGTGGCCGGGGCGCCCAGGACGGTCGCGGGGGTGTCCAGCTGCTCGATGCGCCCGGCACCGTAGACGGCGATGCGGTCGCCGAGGCGGACCGCCTCCTCGATGTCGTGGGTGACGAACAGGACCGTCTTGCGGAGCGTCGACTGGAGCCGCAGGAACTCGTTCTGGAGGTGCTCGCGGACGACCGGGTCGACCGCGCCGAACGGCTCGTCCATCAGCAGGACGGGCGGGTCGGCGGCGAGCGCGCGGGCAACGCCGACGCGCTGGCGCTGGCCGCCGGAGAGCTGGTCGGGGTAGCGGTCGCCGTACACCGACGGGTCCAGGCCGACCAGGTCGAGGAGTTCGGCGGCGCGGGCGCGGGCCTGCTTGCGGGGCCGGCCGAGGAGGTGCGGGACGGTGGCGGTGTTGTCGAGGACGGTCTTGTGGGGGAAGAGGCCGACCTGCTGGATGACATAGCCGATGCGGCGGCGCAGTTCGACGGGGTCGGCGGCGGCGATGTCCTCGCCGTCGAGGAGGATGCGTCCGCCGGTGGGCTCGATGAGCCGGTTCACCATCTTCATGGTCGTGGTCTTGCCGCAGCCCGACGGGCCTACGAGGGTGATGAGTTCGCCCTCGGCGACCTCGAAGGAGAGGTCGTCGACGGCCGTGGTGCCGTCGGCGTAGCGCTTGGTGACGTGCTCGAAGCGGATCAAGGTTCCCCCCTGTGTCGACGGCCCATTGTGTACAGATCGCGCGGGGCCGGTCGTGAACGGGGTGTTGCGAGTGGATACCGGGCCGGGCCGATTGTCAGTGCCGGGGGTTAGGGTCGCAGACAGTCACCGGAAATGTGAGCGAGCGGGGCGGGGGAGGTGACGACGGGTGGACGTAGCGGCGAGTGCGGCGGCCGCGGCGGGCGCACTGACGGGTGCTCGGAGCCTGGCGTCGGGCGGCGGGCCGAGCTGCCTGGAGGCGAACGACTGGATCTGCGGTGAGTATCTGCGCACCCGGAGCCAGGAGTTGGTGGACGCCACGGTCCAGCATGTCGGCATCACGGTCGTGTCCGTGCTCATCGGGCTGCTGGTCGCCTTTCCGCTGGCGCTGCTGGCCCGGCGCCGGCGGGGCGCCGCGGCCCCGGTGCTGGGCCTGACGACGGTGCTGTACACGGTCCCGTCGCTGGCGATGTTCGCGCTGCTGACGCCGGTGTTCGGCGTCTCGCCCGCGGTGGTCGTCACGGGTCTGGTGATGTATTCGCTGACGATCCTGGTGCGCAACATCCTCGCCGGCCTGGAGGCGGTCCCCGCCGAGGTGCGGGAGGCGGCGCGCGGGATGGGCTACGGCTCCGCGCGGCTGCTGTTCGAGGTGGAACTCCCGCTCGCGCTGCCCGCATTGGTGGCCGGACTGCGGATCGCCACGGTCTCGACGGTGGCGATGACGACCATCGGCTCGGTCGTCGGGTACGGCGGGCTGGGCAATCTCATAGCCAGCGGCATGGAGGGCTTCTTCAAGGCCGAGGTGCTGACGGCGTCGGTGCTGTGCGTGCTGCTCGCGCTCGTGGCCGATCTGCTGCTGATGGGCCTTCAGCGGCTGCTGACGCCGTGGACGCGGGGGCGGGCGCGGGCGCGGGCCGGGGGCCGGTTCCGGCGCACGGCGGCTGCGGCGAAGGCGGTGGGGTGAGCGATGGACGCGATCACGGGCGCCTGGCAGTGGCTGACGACGGCCGCCAACTGGGCCGGGGGGAAAGGGGTGTGGCACCGCCTCGGCGAGCACCTCTACCTCAGCGGGCTGTGCCTGCTGATCTCCTGTCTGATAGCCCTGCCGGTGGCGCTCTGGCTGGGGCACCTCGGCAAGGGCGGCGCGCTGGCGGTCAACCTCTCCAACGTGGGGCGCGCGGTGCCGACGTTCGCGGTCCTGGTGCTGCTGACGCTGAGTCCGCTGGGGACCCACGGAGACTGGCCGACGATCATCGCGCTGGTGCTGTTCGCGGTGCCGCCGCTGCTGACCAACGCCTATCTGGGCATGCGGGAGGCGGACCGCGATGTGGTCGAGGCGGCGCGCGGGATGGGTATGTCGGGCCCGCAGCTCCTGCTGCGGGTCGAGATACCGCTCGCCTACCCGCTGATCATGACGGGGCTGCGCTCGGCCGCGGTCCAGGTGGTCGCCACGGCGACCCTGGCCGCCCTGGCCGGCGGCGGCGGGCTGGGCCGCATCATCACCGCGGGATTCGGCAACTACGACACCGCGCAGGTGGTCGCCGGCGCGGTGCTGGTGGCGGTGCTCGCGCTGGTGGTGGAGGGGACGCTGGTGCTGGTGGACCGGGGCTGCGATCCGATGCGGGGACGGCGGCGCCGGGCGAAGGGCCCGCGCGCCGGGGAGGAGGGCCCAACGGGCCGCGATGCGGGGCGTATTGCCGGTGCCGGTGCCGGCGTAAGCGTGGAGCGGCAGGCCGACGACGGCGAGGTGGCCGCGATGCGGAAACCCGCCTGACGGGGAGCGGCGGGCCTGCCGTGCGCGGTCGCGGCCCGCGCGGCACCCGTACCGCACCCATGGCGCCCCGTACGGCGGCCACCGTAGGCCCCGTGCCCGCCCGGCGCGGCGAACCGGCAGGACCCGGCAGCCGGCCCGGCACCGACCCGACATGTATCGACCGACTGGATGCAAACAAACGGAATGGTGAATTCCATGAGCAGCACATCGCGCACGGCGCGTACCGCGGTTGTCGCGGGAACGGTGATGGCGCTGGCCGCCGGCCTGGCCGCATGCGGCAAGAGCCTGGAGGAGCAGGGCGGCGGCACGGGCAAGGGCGGCGGGAAGGGGGAGATCGTCGTCGGCTCGGCCGGTTTCACCGAGTCAAAGGTGCTCGCCGAGATCTATTCCAGACTCCTCGACGATGCCGGTTACCACGCACGCGTGCAGACGCTGACCAATCGCGAGCTGTATGAGCCGGCCCTGGAGAAGGGCCAGATCGATGTCGTTCCGGAATATGCCTCCACCCTCGCGGAATTCCTCAACGCCAAGAAGAACGGCCCCAAGGCGAAGCCCGTCGCCTCCAGCGACATCGGCAAGACGGTGGCGGCGCTCACGGCACTCGCCGGGCCGCGCGGTCTGAAGGTGCTGCCGGTGGGCAAGGCCACGGATCAGAACGCGTTCGCGGTCACCAGGGAATTCGCCGCCAAGTACCACCTGAAGACCCTCTCCGACCTGGGCGGATCCCAGCAGAAGGTCAAGCTCGCGTCGGGTGAGGAGTGCGAGACGCGGGTGTTCTGCAAGCCGGGCCTGGAGAAGACCTACGGCATCGACATCGCGGCCCTCGATCCCAAGGGCGTGGGGACCACGCAGGCCAAGCAGGCGGTCAAGGACGGTACCGACCAGCTGGTGCTCACCACGACCACGGACGCCACTCTCGACAACTTCGGGCTGGTGCTTCTGGAGGACGACAAGAAGCTCCAGAACGCCGACAATGTGTTGCCGGTGGTGAATGCCAAGAGAGCCGGTGACAAGGAGATCGAGTCCGCTCTCGGCAAGCTCACGAGTGTGCTGACGACCGAGGACTTGATCAACTTGAACCGCAAGGTCGATGCCGAGCGTCTCAAGCCCGCGGATGTAGCGCAGGCATATTTGGAGTCCAAGGGGCTGGTCAAGAAGTAACCAGCGGGAAACGGATTGGCATGCGGGGCCCCATAGGTCCCGCACGCACGGTAAGTTTCTGGCCATGTCACGAGGACGCCACCGCCATTCACCACCCCTCCACCGGCTGCTTCCTCCATCGACGGTCGCCGGTGCGTCCATTGCCTGCGCCGCGGGCGCGTGGTTCGTCGGCGACGACCTCGTGCAACGGGCGCTCGCCGCCGGCGCCGCGGCTGCCGCGGTCACCGGGGCCGTACTCCTGCGGACCTGGGACCGCAAGGCCGGCAAGCGGGTCGCCGATCTCACGCGTGCCCGGGCGCGCGACGAGTGGCGCACCGAGGAGCGGATAGCCGAGCTCGAAACGGACGTCGAGGAATCGCGTGAGATCCGCGCCGCCCTGGACACCAAACTCCGCGCCAAGCGCGCCGAGTTGGCCCGGCTGCGCAGCGAACACGCCGAGCTGCTGCGCCGTTACGCCACCGCCGAGACCGAGCGCGCCAGCGCCCTGGAGGGCCGCCGGCTGCTCGCCATCGAGGCCGGCACCCCGGACGCCCCGGATGCTCCGGACACCGCGAAGACCGTGAACGCCGCGAACGCCGCGGACACCGCCAAGGGCGCGGACCGGGCCGAGACCGCGGACGCGGCCGAGGCGGCGGCGTCCGGCGGCGGTCTGGTCCTGGCCCGGCGCGCGTCCGTGAACGGTGCGGACCGGGCTCCGGCCCGGAGGACCGCCACGTTCGCGGAGGCGGACCGCGCACTGTGCCGGCTGGCCACCAACGCCGCCCGGCAGCGCGAGGCAGCCGGGAACCGGCGGTCGCAGTCCCGGCCGAAGGGCCGGGCCGAGGCCCCGGTTCCGGCGCAGGCCAAGGCGGCGGGCGGCCGTCACGCCAAGGAGCGCCAGGACGGCGGGAACGGCCAGGGGAAGCCCGAGGCCGCCGGCCAGGGGAAGCCCGGGGCGGCGGTCGCGCAGCGTACGGGCGGTGACGCGCAGGCCACCCGTACGGGCACTCCCGGCGGACTGGCGCTCCGCCCGGTACCGGCCGCCGCCGCTGCCATCGCCCCGACCCGCCCGACCGTGACCCGCACGCTGGGCGGCTTCGACTTCTTCGGGAACGCGAGCGTCTCGCCCCGGCAGCTGACCGCGCCGCTGGAGGACGATCTGGCGGACGTCGTCGGCGACGAGGCGGTCGCGGAGCAGTCGGCGCGGGCCGAGGCCCGTACGGCCCGTACGGAGGCCGTCGAGGGGGCGCGTACCACCGAGGCGGCCGATGAGGCCGACGCGGCCGACGCGGTTCGTCCGGAGGACGGCGCCGACGAGGCCGCCGGGGCCGCGGCGGACAGCGCAGCGGCGGACGCCCCGTCTGCCGACGGTGCAGCAACTGTCGCCCCGTCTGCCGACGGTGCAGCAACTGTCGCCCCGTCTGCCGACGGTGCGACGACTCACGGCGCCGGCGAGGTCATCGACCTGACCGCACACGACGAGACCGAGCAGCTCGATCTCGCCGAACTGCGCAGCGCGATCTCCTGACGGCGGGCACGAGCACACCGTCACACGCTTCGGGGCCGTCCACAGGCTGTGGACGGCCCCGAAGCGTTCGTCTGCTCGCGCCTGCCGTGTCTCGCCGCGCCTGACGCGTTCCCCGAAGCCGCCCGCGAGCCGTCGACGACCCGCCGCACGGGCCGACGGCGCCAACCGCGCCGGCCCGCCGCCTACTTGTCGATGTCCCCGACCACGAAGAACAGCGACCCCAGGATGGCGACCATGTCGGCGACCAGGGTGCCCGGCAGCAGCTCCGTCAGCGCCTGGATGTTGTTGTACGACGCGGAGCGGAGCTTGAGGCGGTACGGGGTCTTCTCGCCCTTGGAGACCAGGTAGTAGCCGTTGATGCCGAGCGGGTTCTCGGTCCAGGCGTAGGTCGTGCCCTCCGGGGCCTTGAGGACCTTGGGGAGCCGCTGGTTGATCGGGCCGGGCGGCAGCTCCGCGATGCGGTCCAGGCAGGCGTCGGCGAGGGCGAGGGAGTTGTGGGTCTGCTCCAGCAGGCACTCGAAGCGGGCCAGGCAGTCGCCCTCCTCCCTGGTGACCACCTTGAGCGTGGACCGGAGATCGCCGTAGGCGAGATACGGCTCGTCGCGCCGCAGGTCGAAGTCGACGCCGGACGCGCGGGCGATCGGCCCGGAGACGCCGTAAGCGTGCACCGTCTCGCGGGCGAGCACGCCGATGCCGCGGGTACGGCCGCGGAAGATCTCGTTGCCCAGAACCAGGTCGTCGAAGACGCCCATACGGGAGCGGACGTCGGCGACGGCCTGCCGGGCGCGGCCGAGCCAGCCGGCCGGCAGGTCCTCCTTGAGGCCGCCGACGCGGTTGAACATGTAGTGCATCCGGCCGCCGGAGATCTCCTCCATGACGGTCTGCAGCTCCTCGCGCTCCCGGAAGGCGTAGAACACGGGCGTGATGCCGCCCAGCTCCAGGGGATACGAGCCGAGGAACATCAGGTGGTTCAGGACGCGGTTCAGCTCGGCGAGCAGCGTACGCGTCCAGACGGCGCGCTCGGGCACCTCCATGCCGAGCATCCGCTCGACCCCGAGGACCACGCCCAGCTCGTTGGAGAACGCCGACAGCCAGTCGTGGCGGTTGGCGAGCATGATGATCTGGCGGTAGTCGCGCGCCTCGAAGAGCTTCTCGGCGCCGCGGTGCATATAGCCGATCACCGGCTCGGCATGCTGGATGCGCTCGCCGTCCAGGACGAGGCGCAGCCGCAGCACACCGTGCGTGGAGGGGTGCTGCGGGCCGATGTTCAGCACCATGTCGGTGCTCTCCGCCGCGCCGCCGATGCCGACCGTCGTCTCCGTCATGGGGACAGTGTCGCAGGGCGCGGGCGCGGTGCGGCGGCTGAGGGGGGCCGGGACCGGCCGCCCACGAAGGCGCGCAACCTCAGGCAACGCCCCTGGTGAGCAGCCCCGCACAGGACGAGCCGACCGGCTCCAGCAGCCAGCCGAAGCCGCCCAGCCCCGCCGGATCGGTCAGCTCCGCGGCCGCGCCCGCCGAGCCGAGGGCCCGCACGTACCCCGCGGGATCGGTGGTGGCCAGGGACAGCGGCGGACGCCGGCCGGACACACCCAGGGCGTGCAGCGCGGCCCGCTGGGTCAGCTGCTCGGCCCCCGGTCCGGCGCAGGCGTCCAGGGCGACATGCGCGGTGATGTCGCAGCTGCCGTCCGGGACGGGACGCACCTCGCGGCCCGCGCGGAAGCCGGCGAGGGTGCCGAAGAGCGGCCGGTCGGCTCGCCGGTGCGCATAGTCCACGGCGACCGCGAGCCCGGCCCGGAGCGTACGGACGGCGCGCGCCCACGCGGCGTCCCGGGGCCGGCCGATCTCGGCGCGCAGGCCGGGGGAGGGACCGGTCACGGCGGCTTCCGGCGCCGCTTCCGGCCACCAGCGGGCAAGCCATTCCGCGTCCGGGCCGGCGACCGGTCCGCCCAGCCGCTCCGAACCGTCCGCCCGTACGAGGACCCGGCGCGGGACGCCGTCCGCATCGGTCTCGACGACGTCCACCGGCACGTTGTCGAGCCATTCGTTGGCGAACAGCAGACCCGTGAGCGAGCCCGGCGCCGGCAGCTCGGCACACCACTCGATCCGCGCATCCAGGCCCTCGGGGCGGGCGGCGCGCTCGACGGCGTACGGGCGCAGCCGCGCGCCCACCTCCTCGGGCAGCGCGCCCAGCACCCCGCTCAGCAACTCGCCGCGGCCCGCACCCATATCGATCAGCGCCAGCTCTTCCGGCCGCCCGAGCGCGGCGTCGACGCGGCCGAGGAGCGAGGCGACGGCGCCGGCGTACAGCGGGGAGGCATGGACCGAGGTACGGAAATGGCCGGCCGGACCGGGGCCACCGGGCCGGGTGTAGAAGCCGCCGGGGCCGTAGAGCGCCTGCTCGGTCGCCTCCCGCCAGCCGCGCCAGCCACCGGACTCCGGCCGGGCACCGGGGCCGTCGTCGCCGATCGCCCCGCCCGGCCGGCCGCGCCGTTCCACTTTCGCCACGTCCCCACGTTCCTCGTTCCGCACGCTCCGCGTGCGCCGACTGCACAACGGTACGGGCTGTCAACCCACGGTATGGGGAGTCCCCACCCGGCCGACGCGGAGCGGGTACGGAAATGCCCGGTCACGGGCTTGCCGGAAGGCCCTGAGCGGCGTCCGGCTCCACGGTGCCCCCACACACCGACCCCCGGGCCGACACAATGGCGCATACCGCCTCCACCTTGGGGAGTAGGGCCCACGCAACAGGATCGCCCCTCCGGTTGACTCCTGTACCTGTCAGCGCTCCCTACGCTGGGTTACGTGCAGCGCTTCTATGACTTCTTCCGCAGGCACCCGACGGGAGTGGACACCTTCTGGTCCGTCCTCCTCTTCGGGTTCACCAGCATGTGGGTCGTAAGTCAGCGCGGCCCCCGGGAGCAGATCCCCGCCGCGGCCTTCACCATCGGCCTCTCCCTGGTCATCGCGCTGCGCCGCAAGTACCCGGTCAAGATGCTGCTGCTGACGACCGCCATAGGCGTCGGCCAGCTCATCCTGCACGTCACGCCCAACCCGGGCGACTTCGCGATGCTCGTGATCATCTACACCGTCGCCTCCGAGACGTCGGCCCGCCGCTGGGCCTCCCGCCTCGCACTCGCCGGCGCCTTCATCGGCCCCGTCCTCTCCCAGCTGCGCTTCCGGGACAGCCCCGGCCCGCTGCCGCTGTGGGCGACGCTGTTCCTCATGGTGCTGCTCACCGTGCCCTTCGTCCTGGCGTGGGTGCTCGGCGACTCCGTACGCACCCGCCGCGCCTACTGGGCACAACTGGAAGAGAAGGCCACCCGATTGGAAAAGGAACGCGAGGCCCAGTCCCGGATCGCGGTCGCCGCCGAGCGCGCCCGGATCGCCCGCGAGCTGCACGACGTCGTCGCGCACAACGTCTCGGTGATGGTCGTCCAGGCCGACGGCGCCGCCTACGTCCTCGACGCCGCGCCCGACCAGGCCCGGCAGGCACTGGAGACGATCTCCGGCACCGGGCGCCAGGCGCTGGCCGAGATGCGCCGGCTGCTGGGCGTGCTCCGCACCGGCGAGCAGGCCGAGGGCGGCGAGTACGTACCCCAGCCCGGAGTGGAGCAGCTCGCCGACCTCATCGACCAGGTCCGGGGCGCGGGACTGCCCGTCGACTTCCGCGTGGTCGGCGAACCGCGCTCGCTGCCCAGCAGCGTCGAGCTGACCGCCTACCGCATCGTCCAGGAAGCGCTCACCAACGCGCGCAAGCACGGCGGCCCCGGCGTCAGCGCCACCGTCCGCCTCGCCTACCAGGACGGCGACGTGGATGTGCTCGTCGAGGACGACGGCCGGGGCGCGCAGCACGAGCTCTACGAGGACGGCGGCGCGGACGGCCTCGGGCACGGGCTCATCGGCATGCGCGAGCGGGTCGGTATGGTCGGCGGCATCCTCGACGCGGGCCCGCGACCGGGCGGCGGCTTCCGGGTCAGCGCCCTACTGCCCCTCAAAGCGGGGCGGTGATCGCCTCCACCTCCGCCCACCGCAGCTCCCCCACGCCACAGTCCCCCGCCACAGTTCCCGCCAACCCACACACCCCCACGCACCGCCCCACATCGCTCTCCGCCCCCCCCGCCATCCCCTACACCCTCTCTACGCCTCAGCCGACCGACCCGTGAAGGGATCTCCCTGCCATGACCATCCGCGTGATGCTCGTCGACGACCAGGTGCTGCTGCGCACCGGCTTCCGGATGGTGCTGGCCGCGCAGCCCGACATGGAGGTCGTCGCCGAGGCGGGGAACGGGGCGCAGGCGCTGGAGGTGCTGCGTGGAACCGAGGTCGACGTGATCCTCATGGACGTCCGGATGCCGCAGCTCGACGGGGTGGAGGCCACCCGCCGGATCTGCGCGGGCGGGCAGCAGGAAGGCGCCCCGAAGGTGCTCATCCTGACCACCTTCGACCTGGACGAGTACGCCTTCTCCGCGCTGAAGGCCGGGGCCAGCGGCTTCATGCTCAAGGACGTGCCGCCCAGCGAGCTGCTCGCCGCGATCCGCGCGGTGCACAGCGGCGACGCCGTCGTCGCGCCGTCCACCACCCGCCGCCTCCTCGACCGCTTCACACCGATGCTGCCCGCCACCGCCGCCGAGCCGGTGCGCCCCGAACTGGAGCGGCTGACGGACCGTGAGCGCGAGGTGCTGCTGCTGGTCGCGCAGGGGCTGTCGAACGGTGAGATCGCGGCGCGGCTGGTGCTGTCCGAGGCGACGGTCAAGACCCATGTGGGCCGGATCCTCACGAAGTTGAGCCTGCGGGACCGGGTCCAGGCCGTGGTGCTGGCCTACGAGACGGGGCTGGTGCGGGCCGGGGGCGCGGGAGCGTAGGGCGTAGCAGGGCGTGCGGCGGGGTGGGGAGGTATGACGGGGTAGGCATGACCGGGGAGAGCTGAGGGGGGCGGCAGCTGCCCACAACTGCCGCCAGCTGCCGTCAACTGCCATCCCCGGCACGCCGTTGACGCAGTACGTGCCTCGATGGACTACGTGTCTTGGTGCGCTGCGCGTCAATGAGCCATGGCTTCAGCGCAGCACACCCTCAAGGAAATCGCTGCCCAGTCGGGCCACCACCTGGAGGTCCAGCTGGTGCAGCACATAACGCCCGCGCCGCCGCGTCTGGAGCAGCCCGGCCTTCTTCAGCACCGCGACATGCCGCGACACCTCGGGCGCCGTGATACCGAACGCGGTCGCCAGCTCCCCCGTCGTATGCGGCCCCCGCGACAGCGACCGGCACAGCCGCATCCGCATCGGGTGGCTGAGCGCCTCCAGCCGCTGCTGAACGAGTTCCAGTGTGGCGGTGGCGGGCAACTCCTGGCCGGCGACCGGGTATTGGAGCACCGGACGCCAGCCTGGGGCGTGGCTGAACAGCAGATGCGGCCAGCCGAACGACGTCGGCAGGAAGGTGATCCCGGGATCCCCGGGGCTGGCGAACGCCGTCGTCCGCCCGACGGCGAGCTTGTCGACCAGGATCCGGGCGCCGCCGCTGCCGTCCTGCGCCTCGTCCAGCGAAAGCGCTCGCGAGGTCGCCCGGAGCGTCTCGGCCAGCCCCTTGTGCCGCAGCAACTCGGTCTTGTGCCGGGCGTCCGCAGCCAGCTGGATGCCCACCCGCCGCCAGATGTCCCCGAAGAACGCGTCCTCGCAGTCCTCGAACAGGCGCCGCAACCACGCCCGCAGCCGGTCCGGGTCGGTCAGCATCCGATCCGTGAACCCCGCCTGCCGCGGGCCGCGCGCCGCCGCCATCTCCCGTACGCGGGCCCGCTCACCCTCGTCGACCAGGGGCGACGGCGTGAGGCGGGTGTATGCCGGCGAACACGTGATCTCGAAGACAGCGGCTACGAACCGCTCGTCGTCGATCTTGTCGAGTTCGTCGAGATCCTCGGCCAGCGTGGCCCCCGGGTGGGAGGGCAGCAGGATGTCCGAACGGGCGGACCGCCACAGGAAGTCCGCCTCGCACAACCGGTCGGCGAGGTCGGTCTTCAGCCCCGCGTTGGTCGCGGTGACCCAGCCGTGCAGCCCGGGGTGGTGCGCCGGCTCGGACAGTGCGTGCAGCGCCGCGCCCAGTTCCGCCAACGGGGAGGGCGCGAAGACGACGCGCTCCGGCGGCAGCCCGGTGATGTCGATGACGTTGGCCATGTACCCATCATGCGCGAGGCCGCGACCTGCGACGTCGTCGATTGACGGCTCCCGTCAATCGACGCGCGGCGGCCGTCGGCCCGCCCCACAGTGAGAAACATGAACGCCACACAGCAGCACCTCCTCGACACCTACCGCGCAGCTCAGCAGGGCCAGGCCGCCCCGCCCGCACCCGGCGCGGCCACCGTCCGCGTCGTCCGTGAGATCCAGCAGTGGCGCCGTTTTCAGGCCATCGTCACGGATCCGGCGGACCGGTGGCGGGCACGGGCGGGGCGGTCGAGGTGGGTGGGGTGGTTGCGGCGGGTGGGTGGGGTGGGTCGGGCGGGGGGTACGGGGTGAATGGGGGGTGGCGGGGTCGGTGTCCCGCTCCCTTCCCCGGGGGCCCCTCCCCCCGCCCCACCCCACCCCCGCCCCTCTCGCGAAAGACTCCGGCGCAGCGCCGACCGCCCCGCCCGCCCCGGGCCGGTCCGCGCGGACGGCGAACTAGCGCGGCCACCTCGGGGCATCCGTGCCCGCTGCGGCCTCGGCTCGCGCACAAGGCAAGGCGTCGGCGGTCACGACGGGCTCAGTGGTGCCCACCGCGTGGCTATCCGCACCCGTGTGGGCTCGGCTGCGACCTCGTTGAACCCGCCCGCAGCGGGCGCCGCCACTGCCCTGGGGGTAGGGGGCCGGGTCCGGGGCGGGGCCGGGCTATCCGTGCCGCCGTTGAGCCCACCCCCATCCGCGTCGAGCCGGCCCCGACACCAGCGGCCCTGGCTCCACCTCGGCAGGGCCCAGCCCCGCCCGCGTCCAACTCGGCCCAACTCGGCCCAAGTTAGCCCAACCCCCTTCCCCCGGCCTCAGCCGTCGATGCGTGACACGAAGTCGGCCACGGCCGTGCGTATCTCCTCCGGAGTCCAGTCCATCGCGGACGACGTCACCGTCACCTCCGTCTGCGCTATTCCCGGCGGTCCTGCCGGGCCGGGCTCGAACCAGGTGCGGAACAGCGTCGTCCGGGTCTCCTCCGCGAGCCGGATGCCCGCCTCGTTCAGTACATCCGGCGGGTGCGGGAGCCATACCTGGAACTGATGGGTGTGCGGTATCTCCGGGTGCACCCTGAACCACGGCACGCCCGACTCCGCCATACCCTCCCGCAGCGCCTGCGCGACGACCTTCGCGTGTGCCACGTAGTCCGGAAGCCGGGGTAGCTCGCGGTCCAGTCCGGCCAGGGCGGTCAGCGCCGTCGGCCACTGCTGGAACAGCTGCCCGCCGTACCGGTGCCGCCAGGCCCGCGCTTCCTCCACGAAGTCCTCGGTGCCGGCGAGAGCAGCGCCTGATATGCCGCCCAGGGACTTGTAGTAGGAGACATAGACGCTGTCCGCGAGGGCGGCGATCTCCGGGAGAGTGCGCCCGAAGTGCGGGGCGCACTCCCACAACCGGGCGCCGTCGAAGTGCACCACCGCGTCCCGGTCGCGGGCCGCCGCCACCGTCGCCGTCAGTTCCTCCCACGTCGGGAGGAGGAATCCGGCGTCCCGCAGCGGGAGTTCGAGGGCCAGGGTCCCGAACGGCTCCTGGATGTCGTAGATCTCGGCGGCGGTCGGCAGCCGCGGGGCGTTCGTCGGATGCACCATGCGCAGCCCGCTGACCACGGCATAGGCGTCGCGCTCATGCACCTCCATATGGGACAGGGGATGGCCGGCGACCGTCGAGCCGCCCGTCCGCCCCGCCCAGCAGCGCAGGGCCACCTGCTGCGCCATCGTGCCGGTGGGGAAGAACGCGGCGGCCTCGGTGCCCAGCGCCTCGGCCGTGCGGCGCTCCAGCTCGCCGACGATGCTGTCGTCGATGCCGTAGATATCCGTCCAGTCATCGAGGTTGTACACATCGGGAGCGTCGGCCGCCAGGCGCGCCAGCCGCTCCCGGATCGTCTCGACGGCCGGGCCGCTCAGCTGGCGTGCGGAGCCGCGGTGTGCGGTGATCCGTCGTTTCCGCGCGAGTGCGGCGTCGCCCTCCATGGTGGTCGGCGCCCCGTCCCCGGGTGTCTCGTTCTGCGCTTTCCCGTGCCGGGGCGTCTCGTGCCGGGGTGCCCCATGCTGGTCTGCCACGTTCCAGTCCGCCGCTCCGTTCTGGTCTGTCCCATGGTGATCTGTTTCGTTGTGATCTGTTCCGTTCTGTGTCATGTCCCCCGCCTCCCCTGCGTTTCGCGCTGTGTGCGCGGCGATGCGTCGATCATGGCGTAGGCGGGCGGGAGGCGGCGAGCCCTGTGGATAACTTTCGGAGGGAGGCTGAGGCGTGTGCCGGGCAGCCCTCTGGCGCGGCGGAAAACGGCTGGTGGGCGGCCATGGGGAGGCCAGGGGGGAGGGCGCGAGGGAGAGGGGGGCGGGGGAGAGGGCGCGGTCGCCGACGTCCGAAGTCCGCGCGACCTGCCCGCCCGCTCGCCGCCCCCTGCCCGCCCGTTCGCCGGTCGGACCGGCGACAGCGCCGGCCCCGCCACCGGCCGCCCCGCGGCGCCCCGCCCGGGAAGTCGATCGGCTTCGCCGCGTGGTGGGGCGGTTCTCCTCGGAGACCTCCGTCTCACCCGCCGTACAGCTCTCCGGGCCGTCGGAGGCACTCGCGTAGCATGGCGACGAATCGTCCGGTACCCCCCGCGGACTGGAACGGAAGGCCGTCGCCGCGTGAATGCTCACCCACCCATCGAGGCCCAGGACCGGCCCGCCCGGCTCACCGTCGGAGTCGTCGGCGCAGGCCGTGTCGGGCCCGCGCTCGCCGCGTCCCTGCAGCTTGCCGGGCATCGTCCGGTCGCCGTTTCGGGGGTCTCCGACGCCTCGGTGCGGCGGGCCGCCGAGCTGCTGCCCGACGTTCCGCTGGTCACCCCGGCCGAGGTGCTGGCCCGTGCCGATCTCGTGCTGCTGACCGTCCCCGACGACGCGCTGGCCGGCCTGGTGAGCGGGCTCGCCGAGACCGGCGCCGTGCGGCCGGGCCAGCTGCTGGTGCACACGTCCGGGCGCTACGGAACGGCGGTGCTGGATCCGGCCACGCGGGCCGGTGCGCTGCCGCTGGCGCTGCATCCGGCGATGACGTTCACGGGCACGTCGGTGGACGTCCAGCGGCTCGCCGGCTGCTCGTTCGGGGTGACCGCGCCGGAGGAGCTGCGGATGGCGGCCGAGGCGCTGGTCATCGAGATGGGCGGGGAGCCGGAGTGGATCGCGGAGTCCGCCCGTCCGCTGTATCACGCGGCGCTGGCCATCGGTGCGAACTACCTGGTCACGCTGGTCGCGCAGTCGATGGAGCTGCTGCGGAAGGCAGGTGTCCAGGCCCCGGACCGGATGCTCGGCCCGCTGCTCGGAGCGGCCCTGGACAATGCGCTGCGGTCCGGTGACGCGGCCCTGACGGGGCCGGTCGCACGGGGCGACGCGGGCACCGTCGCGGCCCATGTGGCGGAGTTGCGCCGCCATGCGCCGCAGGCCGTCGCCGGGTATCTGGCGATGGCCCGTACGACCGCGGACCGGGCGCTGGCCCGCGGTCTGCTCAAGCCGGAACTGGCCGAGGAGCTGCTGGACGTGCTCGCGGGTCCGGCATCCGAGGGGGCCGTGGCGCCGGCGGGCGGTGCGCTCCCGGAGGGCGGCGCGCGCTCCGGAGCCTCCGGGCCCCCCGGCGCCGAGTCCCCGGAAACCCCAGAGACCCCAGACACCCCCGAGTCCCCAGAATCCCCCGACCCCGGCCCCTCCGGAGGCGACGCATGACCTCCTCGCCCGTCAGCCCGTCCCTGGATGCCGGTCGGCAGCCGGCGCCGCGGCCCCGGCTCGTGCACACCGCCGCGGCGCTGCGGGAGCTGTCCCGCGGTAGTGGCGCGAGGGCCGTTGTCATGACCATGGGCGCACTGCACGACGGGCACGCGGCCCTGGTCCGGGCGGCCCGTGACCACGTCGGGCCGAAGGGCCAGGTCGTGGTCACGGTGTTCGTCAATCCGCTGCAGTTCGGTGCGGGCGAGGACCTCGACCGCTACCCGCGCACCCTGGACGCGGATGTCGTCCTGGCCGGCGAGGCGGGTGCCGACGCCGTGTTCGCACCGTCCGTCGACGAGGTCTACCCGGGCGGCGAACCGCAGGTCCGGATCAGCGCGGGCCCCATGGGGACCGTCCTCGAAGGGGCCAGCCGCCCCGGGCACTTCGACGGCGTCCTCACCGTCGTCGCCAAGCTCCTCCATCTGACCGCGCCGGACGTCGCGTTCTTCGGGGAGAAGGACGCCCAGCAGCTCGCGGTCATCCGGCGGATGGCCGCCGACCTCAATTTCCCCGTCGAGATCGTCGGTGTCCCCACGGTCCGGGAGAGCGACGGGCTGGCCCGCTCCAGCCGCAACCGCTACCTCTCCGGCCCGGAGCGGCGCACCGCGCTCGCGCTCTCCGCGGCGCTCTTCGCGGCCCGCGACCGGCTCACCGCCGAGGAGGCGCTGCGGGCCCGCGCGGCGTCCAGCGGGCACCCGACGCAGGACCGTTCCGCGGCGCTGGCCGCCCTGGGCGAGGACCGGGCCGCCGCCGACGCGCACGCCGTCGCCTACGCCGCGTCCGGGCCGCCGCACGGCCCGTCCGTGGCCCGCGCCGCGGCCCGCGCGGTGCTGACGGACGCCGCCCACCTCGAACCGCCGCTGCGCCTCGATTACGTGGCCCTGGTCGACCCGGGGGACTTCACCGAGGTCGCGGACGGCTACGAGGGCGAGGCGATCCTGGCGGTCGCCGCCAAGGTGGGCACCACGCGGCTGATCGACAACGTCCGGCTGGTGTTCGCCGGGGGCGCGGCGCCGGCCGACGCCCCCGAGGCCGCGCAGCACCCGGACCGTCCGGGGGCCGGCCCGCAGACGGCCCCGGCATCCCCGGCATCCCCCGTATCGTCCCCGAAACCCACCCCACCCCAAGGCCCCCTCGGAGCGACCCGATGACCGCTAGCGGAACCGGCAACGGCCCCACCGGCATACGCCTC
Organism: Streptomyces sp. GS7; assembly: GCF_009834125.1. Lineage (NCBI taxonomy): Bacteria > Bacillati > Actinomycetota > Actinomycetes > Kitasatosporales > Streptomycetaceae > Streptomyces > Streptomyces sp. GS7. The sequence goes on along the minus strand of NZ_CP047146.1, from coordinate 8,518,751 downwards.
ACCGCCCCCGCCCCCGGGTGGTCCATCACGGCGGACGTCGTCGTGGTGGGCTCCGGGGTGGCCGGACTGACCGCGGCGCTGCGCTGCGCCGCCGCCGGCCGCCGGACCGTCGTCGTCACCAAGGCCCGGCTCGACGACGGCTCCACCCGTTGGGCGCAGGGCGGTATCGCCGCGGCCCTCGGAGACGGCGACACGCCCGAGCAGCACCTGGCGGACACCCTCGTCGCGGGCGCCGGTCTGTGCGACGAGGCGGCGGTGCGGGCGCTGGTGACCGAGGGCCCGGACGCCGTCCACCGGCTGATCGGGGCGGGCGCCCGCTTCGACACCGCGCCCGGCAGCGACGAGATCGCGCTCGCCAGGGAGGGCGGCCACCACCGCCGCCGGATCGCGCACGCCGGCGGTGACGCCACCGGCGCGGAGATCTCCCGCGCGCTGGTCGCCGCGGTGCGGACCGCGGGCCTGCGCACCATCGAGAACGCGCTGGTCCTCGACCTCCTGACCGACGCCCACGGCCGCACCGCCGGCGTCACCCTGCATGTCATGGGGGAGGGCCAGCACGACGGTGTCGGGGCGGTGCACGCCCCGGCGGTGGTGCTCGCCACCGGGGGCATGGGGCAGGTCTTCTCCGCGACCACCAACCCGGCCGTGTCCACGGGCGACGGGGTGGCGCTGGCGCTGCGCGCCGGCGCCGAGGTCTCGGACCTCGAATTCGTCCAATTCCACCCCACCGTCCTGTATTTGGGGCCGGAGGCGGAGGGTCAGCAGCCGCTGATCTCGGAGGCCGTACGGGGTGAGGGCGCGCATCTGGTCGACGCGGCCGGCACGCGGTTCATGGTCGGGCAGCACGAGCTGGCCGAGCTGGCGCCGCGCGACATCGTGGCCAAGGCGATCATGCGGCGGGCGCAGGAACAGGGCGTCGAGCACATGTACTTGGACGCCCGCCACTTCGGCGCCGAGATGTGGCGGAACCGCTTCCCGACGATCCTGGCCGCCTGCCGCTCCCACGGCATCGACCCGGTCACCGAGCCGATACCGGTCGCCCCGGCCGCGCACCACGCCTCCGGCGGCGTCCGCACCGATCTGCACGGCCGAACGACCGTCCCGGGCCTGTACGCGTGCGGCGAGGTCGCCTGCACCGGAGTCCACGGCGCCAACCGCCTGGCCTCCAACTCCCTTCTGGAGGGCCTGGTGTTCGCGGAGCGGATCGCCGCGGACATCGCCTCCGACGGGGCGGCGGGCCGCGTCCCGGAGCCGGTCCCGTCCGCCGTCGAGGGGCGCGGGGCGCCGCGCGCGCTGCCCCTCCTCGCGCCCGAGACCCGCGCCGCGGTCCAGCGCGTCATGACCGCCGGCGCCGGCGTCCTGCGCAGCGCCGGGGGCCTGGCCCGGGCCGCCGCGGACCTCGACGGCCTGCACCGCGCGGCGACCGAGGCGGCCCTGGCGGCGCAGGCGCCCGGTGCCGCCGGGGGAGCGGACGCCCCGCCGGCCCAGACCAAGGCCCCCGAGCCCGGCGTGGAGGCGTGGGAGGCCACCAACCTGCTGTGTGTCGCGCGGGTCCTGGTCGCCGCCGCGCAGCGCCGCGAGGAGACCCGCGGCTGCCATTGGCGCGAGGACCACCCGGAGCGCGACGATGCCTCCTGGCGCCGGCACTTCCGCATCACCCTCGGCGCGGACCGCGCCCTGGACATCCGCACGACGGCGACCGCCGACTTCCCGCCGACCACCGGCAGCACCTCTCAGCCCGTCCCCACCCCCGATACGGAGCCCGCCCCGTGAGCAGCACCCCCGGTACCCCCGATGGCCTTCCCCTCCTCCAGATCGGCCGGCCCGGAGCCGTCCCCGCCGGAGGCGGCTGCGGCGACGCCTGCGGGTGCGCCGGCGACGACGACTCGTACGAGCTGGACCCGCTGACCTGCGGGCTCGACCCCGACCTGGCCGCGCTCCTGGTGGCCGCCGGGCTCGACCCCGTACAGGTCGAGGACATCGCGCACATGGCCATCGAGGAGGACCTCGATCAGGGAGTGGACGTCACCACCGTGGCGACGGTCCCCGAAGACGCCGTCGCCACCGGGGACTTCACGGCCCGGCAGGCCGGTACGGTCGCCGGGCTGCGGGTCGCCGAGGCGGTGCTGTCCATCGTGTGCACCGACGAGTTCGAGGTCGAGCGGCACGTGGCGGACGGCGACCGGGTCACCCCCGGGCAGAAGCTGCTGTCGGTCACCACCCGCACCCGCGACCTGCTCACCGCCGAGCGCAGCGCACTGAACCTGCTGGGCCGGCTGTCCGGTATCGCGACCGTGACCCGGGCGTGGGCGGACGTCCTCGAAGGCACCAAGGCGAAGGTCCGCGACACCCGGAAGACGACGCCGGGCCTGCGCGCCCTGGAGAAGTTCGCGGTGCGCTGCGGCGGCGGCGTCAACCACCGCATGTCGCTGTCGGACGCGGCGCTGATCAAGGACAACCACGTCGTCGCGGCGGGCGGTGTCGCCGCCGCGTTCTCCGCCGTACGGACCGAGTTCCCCGGTGTGCCGATCGAGGTGGAGGTGGACCGGCTCGACCAGATCCCGCCGATCCTCGCCGAGGGCGCCGACCTGATCCTGCTGGACAACTTCACGCCGGAGCAGACCAAGGAGGCCGTCGACCTGGTCGCCGGCCGCGCGATCCTGGAGTCCTCCGGCCGGCTCACCCTCGCCAACGCCCGCGCGTACGCGGAGACCGGAATCGACTTCCTGGCGGTGGGCGCGCTCACCCACTCCGCACCGGTCCTCGACATCGGCCTGGACCTGCGCGAGGGCGACGCCGGCGAGGGCGCCGACGCACGCGATCACGAGGACCGCTGACCACCATGCTGCTGACCATCGACGTAGGCAACACGCACACCGTCCTGGGGCTCTTCGACGGCGAGGAGATCGTCGAGCACTGGCGGATCTCCACCGACGCCCGCCGCACCGCCGACGAACTGGCCGTGCTCCTCCAGGGCCTCATGGGCATGCACCCGCTGCTCGGCGACGACCTGGGCGACGGCATCGAGGGCATCTCCATCTGCTCGACCGTGCCGTCCGTGCTGCACGAGCTGCGCGAGGTGACCCGGCGCTACTACGGCGACGTCCCGGCCGTCCTCGTGGAGCCGGGCGTCAAGACCGGCGTGCCGATCCTCATGGACAACCCCAAGGAGGTCGGCGCCGACCGGATCATCAACGCGCTGGCGGCCGTCGAGCTGTACGGCGGCCCCGCGGTGGTCGTCGACTTCGGTACGGCCACCACCTTCGACGCGGTCAGCGCGCGCGGCGAGTACGTGGGCGGGGTGATCGCGCCGGGTATCGAGATCTCGGTGGACGCGCTGGGCGTCAGGGGCGCCCAGCTCCGCAAGATCGAGCTGGCCCGGCCGCGCAGCGTCATCGGCAAGAACACCGTCGAGGCGATGCAGTCCGGCATCCTCTACGGCTTCGCCGGCCAGGTGGACGGTGTGGTGCACCGGATGGCCCGGGAGCTGGCGGACGACCCGGAGGACGTGACGGTGATCGCCACCGGCGGGCTGGCGCCGATGGTGCTCGGCGAGTCCTCGGTGATCGACGAACACGAGCCGTGGCTGACCCTGATCGGCCTGCGGCTGGTGTACGAGCGGAACATCAGCCGCGCGTAGCGGGCCCCGGCGGCGGGTCCGGCCGGTGCGCGCGTGTGACGGCGCGGCCCGCTGCCGCGCCACCGCATGCGAATTAAGTGGCTTTTGTCCGAATCGGTCGTAAAGTCACGGCATGCCAATGCCATACGGATCCCGCGGCGGCATGGCCTTCGGCGCCGATGAGCTGCGTGTGCTGCGTCGCGCCCTCGCCCATGCCCTCCAGTCGACGTCCCACGCCGTCCCACTGGACGCCCTCGGCCCGGACCGGTCGCAGGACGTCCAGGAATACCTGCGGCTGGCCGAGGCGGTGGACGAGGCGGTCCGCGAAGGGGCCCGCCTGCGCGCCTTCCTGCTCGCCGACCTCGCCCGCTATCGCGCCGCCCTGCCCGGCGCGGCCACCGGCTACCTCACGCGGCTCCAGGAGGCGCTGGCGGCCGGCCACATCCCCGGTCCCGACGACCTCGCGGCGCTGCGCTCCCTGCTGGCGCGGCCCACCGGCGCCGCCGAGCGCAAGCGCCGCCGCGCCCTGCTGGGGCACTGCGAGCGGCTGGCCGAGCACTCCGTGCGGGCGCGGCTGCGCGCACTGCCGGGCGGGCGCTCGGGCGGCTCCCCGGACGGCCTCCCGGGCGGACGCCCCGGCGCCCGGCCGCGTCCGGGCCCGGACTCCGGCCCCGGCCCCGAACGGGACCCCCAGAAGGAGCCGCGGCCCGAACCGCAGCGGGAGCGGCCCCGCCCCGCACCCGCCCCCAAGGCGCCGCGCCCGGACCGTCCCATCCCGACCCCGGGCGAGGTGTTCCCGCCGCGGCGGAAGCCTGCCCCACCCCCCGAGGCCCGCACCGCATGAGCGCTGCGTACTCTGGCTGAGTACTTTCGCGGGCTCATGCCCACAAGGAGGCCCATGCCATGGATTACGTCTCAGCGCTGCTGCCGCCCGTCGTGATGGCCGTGGCCTTCACCTGCCTGATCGTGACGATGATCAAGAGCCAGGGCGGCCAGAACAAGTCCAAGGAAGACGCGGCGGTCGACGAGGCGTTCGCCCGTGCCGAGGCCGCCGGGCAGAAGCCCAAGGCCTTCGGCGCCTGACCCGCCACCGCCTTTTCCGGCGGTCCGCCCGCACAGTACGGCCCGGGATTGACCATCCCGGGCCGTACCTCCTTTTTCCGGGCCAAACGCAACGAGATCAACCGGCATTCGCGACATCTCCCACTATTCTTCTTGTGTGCCGAGACGCTTGGGTGATCTGGAAGACGCGGTGATGACGCGGGTCTGGGAGTGGAACCGCCCGGTCACCGTTCGAGAAGTCCTGGAAGATCTCCAGAAGGAACGGTCGATCGCCTACACAACGGTCATGACCGTATTGGACAACCTGCATCAGAAGGGCTGGGTGCGCCGGGAAGCGGAAGGCCGCGCCTATCGATATGAAGCGGTCTCCACTCGCGCCGCCTACTCGGCCGCACTGATGAACGAGGCATGGTCCGCCAGTGACAACCCCGCCGCCGCACTTGTGGCCTTCTTCGGCATGATGTCGCCGGAACAACGGCACGCTCTGCGCGATGCCGTACGGATGGTCCAGGCCGACGATCCCGTCGAGGCGGAGGAAGAACAGACCCCCGCCCGCGAAGAACAGCCACAAGCACAGCCGCAAGCCGCGGATGACCCGGCATCGGGCGACGGAGATGAACCCGGGGCGGGTGCGGACAGCAAGGGGCGATAGCGTCCGGGCATGCCTGCGCATTCAAAAGGGCTCACCGTCCGCCGTGCCCGGACCAGCGATGTACCGGCCGTACGCCGCCTCATCGACGCCTACTCGCGCGACGGGATCCTGCTCGACAAAGCCACCGTCACGCTTTACGAGGACATCCAGGAGTTCTGGGTCGCCGAGCGCGACGAAGACGCCGAGGTCGTCGGCTGCGGAGCACTCCACGTCATGTGGGAAGACCTGGCAGAGGTCCGCACCCTGGCAGTGGATCCGGAGCTGAAGGGAGCGGGGGTCGGCCACCAAGTCCTCGACAAGCTGCTGCGTACCGCAAGGTGGCTCGGAGTGCGACGAATTTTCTGTCTCACCTTCGAAGTCGACTTCTTCGTCAAGCACGGCTTCGTGGAGATCGGCGAGACTCCCGTAGACGGTGATGTCTACAGCGAACTGCTGCGTTCCTATGACGAGGGGGTTGCGGAGTTCCTCGGCCTCGAACGAGTGAAGCCCAACACCCTGGGTAACAGCCGCATGCTTCTGCACCTGTGATCAGCGTTCTATGTCCGAATCGCTCCCCTATCTCATGGCTACGGACGCATGCGTTCCCCGCTCACTGGGCAAGTGAACCCTACCCAAGGGTTTGTGTTTTTCCCGGAAAAGCGGTTTGCTTTCCGTCGTAATCCACATTCGATGAAAGGGAAACCCGGTGGCACAGAAGGTTCAGGTTCTTCTTGTGGACGACCTCGACGGCGGCGAGGCCCACGAGACCGTGACGTTCGCGCTCGACGGTAAGTCCTACGAGATCGACCTCTCCGAGGTCAACGCCGACAAGCTCCGCGACTCGCTCGCCGAGTTCGTGAAGGCCGGCCGCAAGACCGGTGGCCGTTCCGGTGGCCGCGGCAAGGTCCGCGCCGCTTCCGCAGGCTCTCCCGACACCGCGAAGATCCGTGCGTGGGCCAAGGAGAACGGCTACAACGTCAATGACCGCGGCCGTGTCCCCGCCGACATTCGCGAGGCATTCGAGAAGGCCAACGGCTGATCGCCGCACGCGCGATCCGATTGAGCATTACGAGCACGCACCAACCGGGCACGGTGGCACTCGGTGGCCGCCGCGCTCACGAGCCGTACGAGGTCGGGGGCGCCCCCACCGTCCCCGATTCCTGCCCCGAACCCCGTGGTGGGCAGGGAATTCTCCGCCCCGTACCCAGGCCGGGGAGGCCGCACCCATCCCGCGGCCTCCCGCGCGCCGAATCCGCCTGACGCCCGGCCCCCCAGGGGGAGCGACGGCGCGGGCATCCGGTCACCGGCGCCACGTGCCGTGAGATCCGCCGCGAGTGCGCCCCACTCCAGCCATTCCAGGATTCCCGGGAGTTCCTCGGCACCGCCGGCAGCGACGAGCATGAGCAATTTCGGCCGATCCCCGAGGTGTTTCCCGCCGCGTCCGCCCCTGAGGAACGCGACCGGACCCGTGTGCGGCATCCGCCGCAGCACGGCGATTCCGGCGTCGGCCGGCACCTCCAGGGCGTCGAAGCACACCCCCGTGAGGAGTTCCACCTGCTCCGTGCCGGTGGTCGGCCAGCCCATTTCCTCCTCGTACCACCGGCGGACGGCGGAGAGGGGGGAGCGGGGTCGCGGAAGCGCGCGGGGCATGCCTGGTGCAACTCCCGGCACCGCAGGAAGTTACGTCGGGTGTCCGTAAGGATGCGCTCCGTATATCCCCGGGGGGAGTGCGGGGGCGTCCGGTGGTGTGCGGATGTTCGCCCGTAGCGGATGGAAAAGGTCCGCGCCGCATGGAGTGTCAGTGGCAGCGGGTAAGAAAGTCTCAGTGGGAAGAGACGCTGTGACCGGCGCTCGGAGCGGTTCGCCGCGGTCTCCGGCCGGCGGCCGACGGCGTGTCGGGGAGGGCCGCGTTCGCCACGGGCGTAGTGGCGGCGGGCGTATATGCCTGGCCTGCGGGAACATCGTCTCGCACCATCGAGTTGGAGCAGATGTCAGCTGTTCGGCAGTAAATTTCCCCGTCGGAGCGGGGTGATCCGGACGGGTGTCGGCAGTTGGAATGAGCTGTCCCGCCCTGCGGGACTAGCATGCGGAAGGACAGGGAGGGGACCGACCCCTAACTGCCTGACCGCTCTGAGGAGCGATTAACGATGTTCGAGAGGTTCACCGACCGTGCGCGGCGGGTTGTCGTCCTGGCTCAGGAAGAAGCCCGGATGCTCAACCACAACTACATCGGCACCGAACACATCCTCCTGGGTCTGATCCACGAGGGTGAGGGTGTCGCCGCTAAGGCCCTGGAGAGCCTCGGCATTTCGCTTGAGGCGGTCCGCCAGCAGGTGGAGGAGATCATCGGCCAGGGCCAGCAGGCCCCGTCCGGCCACATTCCCTTCACTCCCCGTGCCAAGAAGGTCCTGGAGCTGTCGCTCCGCGAGGCCCTCCAGCTCGGCCACAACTACATCGGCACCGAGCACATCCTGCTCGGCCTGATCCGCGAGGGCGAGGGTGTCGCCGCCCAGGTCCTCGTGAAGCTCGGCGCCGATCTCAACCGGGTCCGGCAGCAGGTCATCCAGCTGCTGTCCGGCTACCAGGGCAAGGAAGCCGCCACCGCGGGCGGCCCGGCCGAGGGCACGCCTTCGACCTCGCTCGTCCTGGACCAGTTCGGCCGCAACCTCACGCAGGCCGCCCGGGAAACCAAGCTCGACCCGGTCATCGGGCGCGAGAAGGAAATCGAGCGGGTCATGCAGGTGCTGTCCCGCCGTACGAAGAACAACCCGGTCCTCATCGGCGAGCCCGGCGTCGGCAAGACGGCGGTCGTCGAGGGCCTGGCGCAGGCCATCGTCAAGGGCGAGGTGCCCGAGACCCTCAAGGACAAGCACCTCTACACCCTCGACCTCGGCGCGCTGGTCGCCGGCTCCCGCTACCGCGGTGACTTCGAAGAGCGCCTGAAGAAGGTCCTCAAGGAGATCCGCACCCGCGGCGACATCATCCTGTTCATCGACGAGCTGCACACCCTGGTCGGCGCGGGCGCCGCCGAGGGCGCCATCGACGCCGCGAGCATCCTCAAGCCGATGCTGGCGCGTGGCGAGCTGCAGACCATCGGCGCGACGACGCTGGACGAGTACCGCAAGCACCTGGAGAAGGACGCGGCCCTGGAGCGCCGCTTCCAGCCGATCCAGGTCGCCGAGCCGTCGCTGCCGCACACCATCGAGATCCTCAAGGGCCTGCGGGACCGCTACGAGGCGCACCACCGCGTGTCCATCACGGACTCCGCGCTGGTCGCCGCGGCCACCCTCGCCGACCGCTACATCTCCGACCGCTTCCTGCCGGACAAGGCGATCGACCTGATCGACGAGGCCGGCTCCCGGATGCGGATCCGCCGGATGACCGCGCCGCCGGACCTGCGCGAGTTCGACGAGAAGATCGCCGACGTGCGCCGCGAGAAGGAGTCCGCGATCGACTCGCAGGACTTCGAGATGGCCGCCGGCCTGCGCGACAAGGAGAAGCAGCTCCTGGCCGCGAAGGCGAAGCGGGAGAAGGAGTGGAAGGCCGGCGACATGGACGTCGTCGCCGAGGTGGACGAGGAGCTGATCGCCGAGGTCCTGGCCACGGCCACGGGCATCCCGGTCTTCAAGCTCACCGAGGAGGAGTCCTCGCGTCTCCTGCGGATGGAAGACGAGCTGCACAAGCGCGTCATCGGCCAGAAGGACGCCATCAAGGCGCTCTCCCAGGCCATCCGCCGCACCCGTGCCGGTCTGAAGGACCCCAAGCGTCCCGGTGGCTCGTTCATCTTCGCCGGCCCGTCCGGTGTCGGTAAGACCGAGCTGTCCAAGACGCTCGCCGAGTTCCTCTTCGGCGACGAGGACGCGCTGATCTCCCTCGACATGTCGGAGTTCAGCGAGAAGCACACCGTCTCGCGGCTCTTCGGCTCGCCTCCCGGCTACGTCGGCTACGAAGAGGGCGGCCAGCTGACCGAGAAGGTCCGCCGCAAGCCGTTCTCGGTGGTGCTCTTCGACGAGGTCGAGAAGGCCCACCCGGACATCTTCAACTCGCTGCTGCAGATCCTGGAGGACGGTCGCCTGACCGACTCCCAGGGCCGGGTCGTGGACTTCAAGAACACGGTCATCATCATGACCACCAACCTCGGCACCCGGGACATCTCCAAGGGCTTCAACCTGGGCTTCGCCGCCCAGGGCGACGTCAAGACCGGCTACGAGCGGATGAAGAACAAGGTCAACGAAGAGCTCAAGCAGCACTTCCGCCCCGAGTTCCTCAACCGTGTCGACGACACCGTCGTCTTCCACCAGCTCACCGAGGAAGACATCATCCAGATCGTCGACCTCATGATCGCCAAGGTGGACGAGCGGCTGAAGGACCGCGACATGGGCATCGAGCTCAGTGGCGAGGCCAAGTCGCTGCTGGCCAAGCGCGGGTACGACCCGGTGCTCGGCGCCCGTCCGCTGCGCCGCACGATTCAGCGCGAGATCGAGGACGCCCTCTCGGAGAAGATCCTCTTCAGCGAGCTGCGTCCCGGCCACATCGTGGTCGTCGACGTCGAGGGCGAGGGTGAGACCGCCAAGTTCACCTTCCGCGGCGAGGAGAAGTCGGCGGTGCCGAGCGCCCCGCCGGTGGAGTCCACGGCGGGTGGGTCGGGTCCCAACCTGAGCAAGGACGCGTAGTCCCTGACATACGCAGCCGCCCCGGAACCGTTTCGTACGGGTCCGGGGCGGTTTTGTGTTTGAGGGTCCTTTACGTGCGGGGGCGGGGGTAGTGGGTGACGTTGAGATGGGGTGGGAGGGGGTAGGCGGGGGAAGGGGCGAGGTAAGAGAGATAGAGGTCCCGTAGGGCGGGGAGGGTCTCCATGGGGGAGAGATCGACGAAGCCGCCGATCAGGCCGTAGAGCTGGAGCTTGCGGACGTCGGGGAAGGCCGGGAGGGCGGTGCGCAGCTGCTCGGTCAGTTCGGCCGGGGAGCGGCGTGCCAGATTGAGCAGGCTGAGCTTCTTCACCTGCGGCAGTGCCAGGCCAGGAGGAACACGCAGACCGTTCTCGCCCTCCGCCAGGCCGAAGGAGAAGTCCTCCAGCTCGGTCAGGTCACAGAGCGCACGCCACTGGTCCTCGGCGAAGTCGTCGGTGAGGTGCCGCAGCTGCATGCTTGTCAGACGTGGCCACGAGGCGATGCGCGTGAAGTCGGGGTGAATGCGCTGCCCGAGGCTCAGGTGGACCAACGGAGCGTCTGCCGGGAAGGCGTCCAGGCCCTCGGGCGGAAGCGGGACATAGACAATCAGGGACCGGAGATGGCGCAGGCCGTCGAGCCCGCGGGGCGTGCGCACGCCTCTGCCGTCCGCCCCGCTGATGCTCAGGAACCATAGACGCAGGTCCGCGAGGGGCGTGGCATCGTCGACCGCGGGACAGTCCCGCAGGGTGAGCGACCTCAGTTCGGGGAAGTCCCGGAGGAACGCGAGATCGCTGACCGCCGGGTTGTCGTCGAGCATGAGGTGGGTGAGCTGCTCGGGGTGGAGTGCGTCGAGGAGTTCCCCGGGCGTGAACCGGCCCCTCACGGTCGTCATCGGGTGACCGCCGAGTGCTTTGAGGGCAGCCAGCTCGGCGGGGTTGGTGACGGTGATGTGAACATCGGTGCCGACGTGCCGGATGATTTCCTCGGCGTAGCGGCCGGTCTCGAACGCCGGCCAGTGGAGGCTGAGTTGGCCACGGACGGTGATCTCGGGGTGGTACCGGAAGCGCTTGATGCATTCCAGGGCGGCGTCGGAGCCGATGGACGCGGCGGTGGCCACCACTTCCTGTGCCTCGTCGACCTCCAGGCCGTCCGGGCCGGGCAGGAGTTCCAGGACGATGGGGCCGGCCGCGGCCAGCAATTCCGACTCCTCGCGGGTACGCGGCGGCAGGATCGCCTTCGCGCGGGAGTTGACCTCCTCGCGGACCCCCGGGTCCAGTTCCGTCGCGTGTTCCAGGCAGGCCACGGCGAGGAGATGGACGCGGAGGCGGGCGCCCGGGTCCTCCAGACCGTCGCCCTTGGTGACCAACTCCCTTAGCAGATCAGCCCGTTCGCGGGGGCGGGCGTGGGCCACCGCCATGCGGATGACGTCCTCCCACTGGGAGTCCGCCGCATGCTCCACCAGCAGGCCGAAGTCGCCCTCCTCGATGGCGGCCCTGGCGCCCAGGTAGTCCTGGAAGGTGCGGTGCACGAAGTCCACGGAACCGGGGGCGGGTTCGCGCAGCAGGCCGCTGCGGAGGAGGAGGTGGCGGAAGACGGCGGGGGCCGGGCCCTGGGACGCGGCGGCGGGGACGGCGGGGAGGGCGTCGGCGACGAGGCGTTCGGCGCGGTCGCGGTCGAGTTCGGTGCGGCCGTTGCGGATCAGCCAGTAGGCCAGGCGCTGGAGGAGCTGGATCTGCGGCTCGTCGCTCAGCTCGACGCCGTCCGGGCCGCGCATGTCGCGTTCCCGGTCGCGGCGGGAGAGGAGCATGTTCAGGGCGGCGTCGTAGAGCTCCTTGCGGCCGTGCGGGAGGTAGCCGCGGCGGTCGCGGTGCAGGGCGCAGATCAGGCCGCACATCAGGGGGTTGGTGGCGAGCCGGCCGAGGTCGGGCTTGGTGCGGACGGCGGTGAGGAGGGACTGCTCGTAGGCGTCGAGGCGGTCGGTGTCGTCGGCGTCGTGGCGCGCGGCCCGGTGCCAGCGTCCGATGAACGCGGCGACCTCGTCGCGGCTCATGGGGGAGAGCGTCAGCTCGTCGAAGCCGTCGGCGGCCAGCCAGTCCTCGCGTACGGCGGAGGGGCGGGTGGTGACCAGCCAGAGGTTGCCCGGGTAGGCGTCGAGCAGATCGCGCAGCCAGCTGCGGGCGTGGTCGCGTTCGCGTTCCGGGATCTCGTCCAGGCCGTCGACGAGGAGGAGGCCGCGGCCGGAGGCGAGGACGCGTTCCGCCCAGCCGTCGGGCTGGGAGCCGGAGACCGGGCAGCCGGTGGCGGTCAGGAAGCGGTCGGGGGTGGGGAGGACGGAGCCGGAGCGGGTGAGGGTGCGGAGCGGGAGGACGAAGGGGATGCGGCCGTAGAGGTGGGGGAGGGTGGTCTCGCCGACGGGCCGGGTGCAGGAGACGGCCAGCCACTGGACGAGGGTGCTCTTGCCGGAGCCGGCTGTGCCGCGGAGGAGGACCCGGGAGCGGCCGGCGAGGGCCTGGTCGGCGGGGACGGTGGCACGGGGCGGAAGGTCCTCGAAGGGGCCTTCCGCGAGGTTCGGGCCGGTCGCCTCCAGGCTCATGTAGGCGGCGTCGAGCGGCCAGCGGTCCGGGGAGTTGTGCAGGTCGATGCCGTAGATGGTGAGGCGGCCGTGCTTGCGGGCGAGGTAGGTGAGGTATCCGCGCTCGAAGGCGGCGTCGGCGGTACGGGGCGACGGATGCCGTTCGAGGAACTCGTCGACGATCTCGATCAGCGCGTCCAGGCTGCGGCTCTGCTGGACCAGGGTGCGGGCGACGAACGTCGAGCGCTGGGTGAAGAAGTGGACGATGTGCAGGCAGGCGGTGTCGACGAGGGTCTGGTGGAGGAGTTCGGCGTCCCGGGACAGCTCGCGGGCCGCCTGCGGGGCGGCGGCCGTCAGGCGCTCCGCCAGGGCGGTGGCGCCGAGGGCGACGGCCTGGACGTCGTCCATGTCGAGGGTGCCGAGGCCGGCGAGGGTGGCGGCCAGGGCGTCGGCGACGGCGGTCTCCTCGTCCTCGGGGACCGGGCCCTCTCCGGGGCCGGCGGACCGTACGGCGCGCCGCACCAGCTCCGCCGCCAGTTTGTGCAGGTCCCGGTCGGTGAGGGTGCGCTGCTCGCCCCGGAAGGAGACCAGGGCGGAGATCCGTACGGGGCGGTCGACGAGGCCGGCGCCCGGCCCCTCCTTGACGAAGAGCTTCTTGACGAGCGGTGCGACGACGCTCGACGCGAGCTTGACGCCTACTGCTGACGGGTCCACCTGCGGTCCGCCCTCCCCCTGTGATGACGCCGGGCCGTGCCGACGCGGTGACGTGTCGGGTCCGGATCAGGCTAGAGCGGTGGGTCGGTGCCGGTCAGGCGCTTTCGGGAATCCGTCGGGTGGAATCCACCGGCGGGAATCCGCCGGGCGGAATTGGGTAACCCAGGTCACATTCGCCGCCGATTGTGCGTAATGCGGGTCACAGTGAATCCCCTTCGGCTGGTGACTTGAGGCACATGGTTTTGGGGCCTACTAGAGGCTTTAGGGGAATGGGGGCGGGGTGGTTCCGGGGGGTCGGATTCCCTGGGGGAGGGGTGCCGGAGCGGGGGTTCGTCGATCGTGGCGCGCGCGGGCCTCGTATGGAGAAATGCCAGGTCATGGGCGGTAGCGCACAGGGCGGTCGGGTCGGTTTGAGGTGGTTTGCCCACGCCTCGGCGGGGGCAGGGCCAGGCCCTTGATCGGCATCCCCGCATACGGACTCCGATAGTAGAAAGGGCCTCTTGGCGTCATGGCGAACGCGGGTTACCAAGGAATGGCGCTCCCGGACCGCAGCCGGGAAAACACCCATTCACTTTCCCTGGAGGGAAAACCCGCATGTCGAAGTTCGCCGCGATACGTAATTCCCGGAAGTCCGCCAAGTCGACCAAGGTCGCGAAGTCGGCGCTGCGTAATCGGGTGGCCGTGGTGGCCGCCGGTGCCGGTATCGCCGCCGCGCTGGGCGCCGGGGTCGCCTCCGCCGCGGACGCCGGGCTGCTGCCTCTGTCCGCCGGCACCAGCAAGGCCGTCAGCGCCCAGGCCGCGGCGCAGACCAAGGCCGTCGCCGACGCCAAGGCGGCCGCGGCGAAGGCCAAGGTGGACGCGGCGAAGATGGCCAACGCCTGGGTGAAGCCGGTCGAGAAGTACGTCCTCGGCGAGCCCTTCGGCATCGCCGGTGTGCACTGGGCCCACAAGCACAGCGGTCAGGACTTCGTCGTGCCGACCGGCACCGCGGTCCACGCCGTGCACAAGGGCACGATCGTCAAGGCCGGTCCGTGGGGCGGCGGCGACGGTCCGGCCTACGGCAACGCGATCGTGATCAAGCACGCCGACGGCATGTACACCCAGTACGCGCATCTCTCAAAGATCGAGGTCCACGTGGGCCAGCAGGTCGCCACCGGCCAGCAGATCGGTCTCTCCGGGAGCACCGGCAACTCCACCGGTCCCCACCTGCACTTCGAGGTCCGCACCGGCCCCAACTACGGGTCGGGCATCGAGCCGACCGGATTCCTGCGGGCTCACGGCGACGCCGTCTGAGCTGAATCCGGCCGGGCTGGCCGGCGGCTCGGCGGGTTTGCCGCCGTGACCAGTTCCGTGGCGACCCTGAGGATGGCCTCGCGCTTCTCCTCGGGGTCGCCCACGACGTTCTGCATCGCGAACATGCCCGCATGTATCGAGAACAGCGCCGTGATGCAGCGCACCTGGTCCACCATCTCGGCGTCGGGCTCCTTGAGCAGGTCGTAGAGCGTCAGCATCCGCTGCTTGAAGCGCTGGCCGATGGTGAGGTCCCGCACGGTGGCCTGGTTTTCCTGCATGAAGCGGAAAAGGGCCTCGGAGGAGCGCAGCGACTCGCTGTAGCGGCGGACCAGCTCCTGCTTGGTCTCCAGGGTCCGCGGCTGCCCCTCGGCCCAGGCGATCAGCTCGTCGATGGGCCTGCACAGGTCCTCGAAGAGGCTGATGATGATGTCTTCCTTGGTCTTGAAGTGGTAGTAGAGCGCCGCCTTGGTGACCTCCAGCCGCTCGGCGATCTCGCGCAGCGAGGTCTTCTCGTAGCCCTGTTCCGCGAACAGCTCCAGAGCGACGTCCTGAATGCGCTGGCGGGTGTTGCCCCGGCGCGGGTGCGGTGTGCCCATTGGTGCTCTCCTGCGGTGACTGCGGTGTCGTTGCCGGCTGACGGCCTGCCCGTCCAGCAGACACTGCCCCGCTGGTCAGGCGCTACCCACCCGGGCCCCAAGAAACTTACTTGACGCCCGGCTAGTTGCTCTCTATCTTACGTAGCGTATCGAACTAGCCGGGCGGCAAGTAAGTAAGAAAGATGGGGAAGTGATGGGGAAGTCGCGGACAGCGGCCCCGACGGGGGACATATCGGAGCAGAGTACGGGCAGAAAGCCCGCCAGCGTACGGACGGTGGTCTTCGCGCTGATGATCGCGATGCTCCTCGCGATGCTGGACAACATGATCGTCGGCACCGCGATGCCGACGATCGTCGGTGAACTGGGCGGGCTGGCGCACCTGTCCTGGGTGGTCACCGCCTACACGCTGGCCACGGCCGCGTCGACGCCGATCTGGGGCAAGCTCGGCGACATGTACGGGCGCAAGGGCGTCTTCCTCACGTCCATCGTGCTCTTCCTGATCGGCTCCGCGCTGTCCGGCATGGCGCAGGACATGAACCAGCTGATCGGCTTCCGGGCCGTCCAGGGCCTGGGCGCGGGCGGTCTGATGGTCGGCGTCATGGCGATCATCGGCGACCTGATCCCGCCGCGGGAGCGCGGCAAGTACCAGGGCCTGATGGCCGGCGTCATGGCCGTCGCGATGATCGGCGGGCCGCTCGTCGGCGGCACGATCACCGACCACCTCGGCTGGCGCTGGAGCTTCTACATCAACCTGCCGCTCGGCGCGATCGCGCTGATCATGGTCACCGCGGTGCTGCACCTCCCGAAGAAGCGCTCGCGCACCCGCATCGACTACGCCGGCGCCGCGCTGCTCACGGTCGGCATCACCTCGCTCGTACTGATCACCACCTGGGGCGGCACCCAGTACGCCTGGCTCTCCGGCCAGATCGTGGGCCTGGGCATCCTCGGCGTCGTCGCGCTGATCGCCTTCCTCTTCGTCGAGCGCAAGGTGAGCGACCCGGTCCTGCCGCTGCACATCTTCCGCAACGGCAACTTCTCGCTGGTCACGGTCATCGGTTTCCTGGTCGGCTTCGTGATGTTCGGCTCGATGACGTTCCTGCCGCTGTTCCAGCAGTCCGTGCAGGGCGCCTCGGCCACCAACTCCGGTCTGCTGCTGCTCCCGATGCTGCTGTCGATGATGGTGGTCTCGCTCGTCGCGGGCCGGGTCATCACCCAGACCGGCAAGTACAAGATCTTCGTGACCCTCGGCGGCGCGCTGATCACCGTCGGCCTGGCCCTGCTCGCCCTGATGGACACCGACACCACGCGCTTCACGTCCGGTGCGTACATGGCGGTGCTCGGCGCCGGTATGGGCTGCCTGATGCAGACCACGATGCTCATCGCGCAGAACAGCGTGGAGATGAAGGACATGGGCGTCGGCTCCTCGTCCGCGACGCTGTTCCGTACGATCGGCGGCTCCTTCGGCGTGGCGATCCTCGGCGCGATCTTCACCAACGAGGTCCAGTCGACGATGGTCGCCCGCCTCGGCAAGGCCGCCGCCGCCAAGATGAACAGCGGCGGCGCCCAGATGGACCCGAAGGGCCTGGCCAAGCTCCCGGCGCCGGTCAAGGACGCGTACGCCCACGCGGTGGCCTCCGGTACGCACCACGTGTTCCTGTGGGGCGCGGCGATCAGTGTCGTGGGGTTTGCCGCCGCCTGGTTCCTGAAGGAGGTCCCGCTGCGGGGCGGTCCGGCGAAGCCGGCGGACGGCGCCGATGCGGATGCTCCTGCGGAGCGGGCGATGGTCGTCGAGGCCGTCTGACGACTACAGAACGGCCCCTGGTGTGCGCATACGTGCACCAGGGGCCGAACTGCGTTCAGGCGCTGGGGAGTCGGCTTCCCTTGACGGCGCCGACGAACGCCGACCACCCGGCGGCCGGGAACACGAGCGCCGGTCCGTGCGGGTCCTTGCTGTCCCGGACGGGGACGATGCCGGGGAGGTCGTCCATGACCTCGATGCAGTCGGCGCCGTCGCCGTTGCTGTAAGTGCTCTTGCGCCAGGTGGCAGTGCTCAGCTCAACCCTGTTGCTGCGCTTCATCTCTGTAGCCCCTTGCCGCTTCCTCGACCATGGCCAGGGACGCCTCAGGCGGCAGTGCGGCGGCCCTGAGCAGATCGTACGACCTCCGAAAGTCCGTCACGAGTGGTGGATAGTCGATGGTTTGGCCGCTGAATTCGCTCTCGATCCAGACGACCGGCGGTGTGTCGGGAAAGGTCATGACCTTGGCCAGTCCCTGCATCAGGGGGTGCGTGGCCGTCGTTCGCGGGACGATCTGCAGAACGCCTTGGGTGGAGCGGATCACGTCGAGGATGTGTTCCAGCTGCTCGGCCATCCCGGCGGGCGGGAGCACCAGTTTGCGGATCAGTTCTTCGCGCAGGATTGCCCAGTAGTAGGGACGCCCCTTGCGCTTCCAGATCTCCGCGCGCTTCAGTCGTGCGCGGACCTTCTCTTCGACGCCCTCCGGCTCTGACCATGGCCTTGTCGTTTCGCAGAGCTTTCGGACGTATGCCTTGGTCTGCAACAGACCGGGGATGACGAACGGTGCCCAGTCCTCGATCGTTGTAGCGGTCTTCTCCATGTCGGGGATTTCCGCGAAGTACGCCGGATGCCCGGACCGCCGGGCCTTTGCCGCATCTTCGCAACGGCGCTGGAAGAAGCCGTCCGTGTTGAGCTTCTTGTCGACGTGGACGGCGAAGTCCATCGGCATCGCGCGCTCGCCGCGTTCGATCTGGCTGAGCAGGGAGATGCCGCGGAAGGCGCCTTCCGCCAGCTGTTCGAGGGTGAGGCCCGCTTTCTCTCTGCGGTAGCGCAACTCTGCGCCGTAGAAGCTCTGGACGCTCGCGGAGGGATCCGGGTCCTTGCGAGGAGGCATAACTCACCGCCACTACTTGCTGGTTGCGCGCGTGCAACGCGATTCCCTTCCCAAGCCACGCCGCCCGACGTCACTCTGTGAGCGATTGGTCACAATGCGCACAGGGAAGGTGAACGGCCATGGACGACGTGCAGGAATGCGCCGAAGGGCTCAAGGTCGCGCTGAAGGCGAACGGGATCACGCTCCCCTCCCTCGGCGTCGATATGCCCTCGTTCGCGGGGGATTACCCGCCTCCGCTCGTCGCGCTGGGCAACTGCAACATGGCCACCGCGCGCAGGCTCGCCGAGGTGCTGCACAAGGCGGCGGCGCGGTGATGACGGTCCGGCTGCTGGCCGTGCCGAAGGAGGTGCCGTTGCTGCGGCAGGCGGTGAGGGCGCATCTCGGTACGGCGGCGGCGTCCTGCGAAGTGGAGCTGTGTGTGAGTGAGTTGGTGGGGAATGTGATTCGGCATGTGGGGGAGGGGACGCCGGTCGTCGTTCATGTCGCCAGGGCCGGGGACGGGCGGATGCGCGTCGAGGTGACCGATCCGGACCCGCGGGCGCTGCCCGTGCTGCTGCGGGCCGCCGTGGACGACGAGAACGGGCGGGGGATAGCGCTGCTGGACGCCGTTGCGCTCCGTTGGGGCGTACGGCAGGGAACGGTGGGTAAGACGGTCTGGTGCGAGGTGGCGGGGGCGGGCTGAGCCCGCGCGCCGCGCCTTCGGGCCGCAGCCCTAGTATGGCTCGGACGTATAAGCGAAGGGACTCCGCCGCCGCCACCGCAGGCCCGGCTGGATCAGCCCGGATGAACGGGGGGTACTTCTCGTGGGCTTCATGGACCGTGTACGCGGCGAGTTCATCGACATCCTGGAATGGACGGACGACAGCCGGGACACGATCGTCTGGCGTTTCCCGCGCTACGAGAACGAGATCAAGATGGGCGCCAAGCTCATCGTGCGCGAGTCGCAGGTGGCGGTCTTCGTCAATATGGGCCGGATCGCGGATGTCTTCGCGCCGGGCATGTACGAGCTGCAGACGGGGAACCTGCCGATCCTGTCGACGCTGCAGGGCTGGAAGTACGGCTTCCACTCGCCGTTCAAGGCGGAGGTCTACTTCGTCACCACCCGGCAGTTCACGGACATGAAGTGGGGCACGCAGAACCCGGTCACGGTGCGGGACCCGGAGTTCGGCATGGTGCGGCTGCGGGCGTTCGGCGGCTACGCGGCGCGGGTGACCGACCCGGCGAAGCTGCTGACCGAGCTGGCCGGCACCGACCCGATGTTCCGCACCGAAGAGGTCGAGGAGTACTTCCGGCAGCTGATCGTCGGCAAGCTCGGCACGCTGCTGGGGAGTTCGGGCATTCCGATGCTCGACCTCGCCGCGCGCCAGGCCGAGCTGGGCGACCGGCTGGGCAAGATGCTGACCGACGAGCTGGCGGCCTCGCACGGCATCTCGATCCCGAAGTTCATCATCGAGAACATCTCGCTGCCGCCCGAGGTCGAGCAGGCCATCGACGCCCGCAGCCGCATGGGCATCATCGGGAACCTCGACAACTACGCGCGCATGCAGGCCGCGGACGCGGTGCGGGACGCGGCGAACAACCCGGGCGGCGCCGGGGAGGGCATCGGCCTGGGCCTCGGCATGGCCGCGGGGCAGCAGATGGCGCAGGCGTTCGCGACGCCGCAGCAGAGCCAGCCGGTACAGCAGCAGCCGTACGCGCCCGCCGCGCCGGCGCCGGGCGGCGGGGCCGTTCCGCCGCCGCTTCCCGGTCAGCAGCAGTACCAGTGGTACGTCGCCGTGGACGGGCAGCAGCAGGGCCCCTACGACCATGCGACGTTCACCGGGCACATCGGCTCGGGGGCCGTACGGGCCGGGATGCTCGCCTGGCGGGACGGTATGGCCAGCTGGCAGCCGGTGGAGAACGTGCCGGAACTCGCCCAGCACTTCCGCGCCACTCCGCCCCCGCTGCCGCCGCAGGCGTAACCGACCGCAGGAGCCGGTGACCCCATGAGCTATCAGCCGTACCAGCCTCAGCAGCCCTATGGCCAGCAGCCCAACCAGCAGCAGCCGTATCCGCCGCAGCAGCCCTACCCGCAGCAGCAGGCGTATCCACAGCAGCAGCCGTACCCGCCGCAGCCCAACCAGGGGCAGCCGTATCCGCCGCAGCAGGGGTACCCGCAACAGCAGGGGTACCCGCAGCAACAGCAGCAGCCGTACCAGCAGCCTCAGCAGCCGTACCAGCAGCCGCCGCCGCAGCAACAGCAGTATCAGCAGCCGCCCGCGCAGCCGCAGCAGCCGAGCGAGCCGCAGTCCCCGCAGTCCTACGCGTGCCAGTCCTGCGGTTCGACCTCCGAGTACGCGCCGGGGACGAACGTCCTGCGCTGTCCGCACTGCCGGTTCGAGCAGCCCATCGTCCCGGTCAACCGCGAGGTGCGGGAGCACCCCTGGGAGGAACTGGCGACCCTGGTGCCCAAGCCGCGGGTGTCGGGCGGGCAGATCCTCAAGTGCCCGAGCTGCGGTGCGGCCAACCAGACCGACGCACTGTCCGGCAACTGCCAGTTCTGCGCCACCCCGTTGGTCGCCTCGGCCGCCGAGGACCGGATCGTGCCCGAGGGCGTGGTGCCGTTCCGGGTCGCGAAGCGGGACGTGCACGAGAACCTGCGCAAGTGGGCCCGGTCCCGCTGGTTCGCGCCGAACGCCCTGAAGAAGGTGGGTTCGGCGGAGTCCCTGCACGGGACGTATGTACCGCACTGGACGTACGACGCCCAGACCACGTCCTCGTACAGCGGTGAGCGCGGCGAGGAGTACACCGTCGGGATGGGCGACGACAAGGAGACCAGGGTCCGCTGGTACCGGGTCAACGGCACCGTCAACCGGTTCTTCGACGACGTCCTCGTCCCCGGGGTCGGGACCGTCGACACCAACCGGCTGTCGGCGCTGGAGCCCTGGCCGCTGAAGCAGGCGGTGGCCTACCAGGAGGCGTATCTGGCGGGCTTCAGGACCCTGCGCTACGAGGTCGAGCCGGAGGCGGGTTTCCAGACCGCCCAGCAGAAGATGGCCAAGGTCATCGAGGAGGACTGCAAGCGGGACATCGGCGGTGACCAGCAGCGGGTGCACGCGGTCAACACCAGCTACGGCGCGATGACGTTCAAGCTGATGCTGCTCCCGGTGTGGTTCGCGTCGTACGTCTACAACGGCAAGCAGTGGCAGGTCATGGTGAACGCCGATACGGGCGAGGTCACCGGTGAGCGCCCGTACAGCCCGTTGAAGATCGCCTGCGCGGTCGTCCTGGTGGCGGTGCTGGTGACGCTCTGGTTCGTGCTGAGCCGGCACCACCGGCACTGACACCGGTCCCGTCACCGAGTGGTGAGGCGGCGGTGGGGGTCCTTCGGGGTCCTGACCGCCGCCGCTGCCGTTGGCGGTCAGGAGGCCGTTGGTCGGGGAGCGGTCCGGGAGCCGTCAGCGGTCCGGGAGCTGGATGACCGGGAAGCTGCCGGTCGCCGTCGGGGCGTTCTCCGGGAGCCAGAGGACCGACACGGCGCCCGTGGAGCCGTCCGTCAGCTCGTCGGCGTTGCGGAAGGTGAGGCGGGCGCCGAGCACCCGCGCCTGGCCGGCGGCGATCGTCAGGCCCAGGCCGTGGCCGACACCGGCCCGGTCGCTGCTGCCGGTGCGGAACCGGCTCGGCCCCTCGCGCAGCAGTGCCTCCGGGAAGCCGACGCCGTGGTCGCGGACCCGCAGGACCCGGCCCTCCACGGTGACCTCGATGGGCGGCTTGCCGTGCCGCGCGGCGTTGGCGATCAGGTTGCCCAGGATGCGTTCGAGGCGCCGCGGGTCGGTGGAGACCACCGCGTCCCGCACGATCTCGACCGTGACGTCGGGATCCAGCGCCCGCACCCGGCGGGTGACGAACTCGCCGAGGCAGACGTCCTGGAGCTCGGCCCGCTCCGCGTAGCCGTCGAGGCGGGCCACCTCCAGTACGTCCTCGACGAGGGTGCGCATCGCCTGCGCGCGGTCGCGGACCAGCTCCGACGGCCGTCCGGGCGGCAGGAGTTCGGCGGCGGTCAGCAGGCCGGTCACCGGCGTCCGCAGCTCGTGGGCGATATCGGCGGTCACCCGCCGCTCCGCCTCGATGCGCTGCTGGAGGGCGTCCGACATGGCGTCCACCGCCCACGCCAGATCGTCCGTCTCGTCGTGGACCCGGCCCCTGCCGACCTCGTCGCGTATCCGCACGGACATGTCGCCGTCGGCCAGCTTCCCGGCCGCGGCGGCGGCCTTGCGCAGCCGCTTGGAGAGCCGCCCGCCGACCAGTACGCCGAGCGCGCAGCCGCCGACCACCACGGCCGTGGAGCCGATCAGCAGCGCCTGGTCCAGGTCGTCGAGGACGGCGAAGCGGTCCGGGAAGCGGTCGTGGAGGGAGAGCACCCGCCCGTTGCCGAGCGGGGTGGCGGCCCACACCTCGGGGGCGGTCTGGCCGGTGTCCTGGAGGAAGGTGGCGCGCTCGCCCTCGACGACCTCCTTGCGGAGTGCCTTGGGCAGCGCCGGGTCGTCGATCTTCGCGCCGAACTGGAGGCGGTTGGTGGACTCGAAGATCTTCTGCGTGAAGTTGAGCCGTTCTATTTGCACGTCGCGGCTGTTGTCGAGCATGGAGACGCGGGCGGCGTTGTGCACGACAATGCTCAGCGCCACCGCGACCAGCGCCCCGACGAGCGCGATCGCGGCGCTGAGCTTCCATCTCAGGCCCGTTCGCAGGGCCAGCCGCACCACTGGAGGTCTCAGCCTCTCAGCTTGTATCCGAAGCCGCGGACCGTCTCGATCCGGTCCTGGCCGATCTTGCCGCGCAACCGCTGGACGTGGACGTCGACGACCCGGGTGTCCCCGCCCCAGCCGTAGTCCCAGACCCGCTCCAGCAGCCGGTCGCGCGAGAGGACCGTACCCGGCGCGTTGGAGAACTCCAGCAGCAGCCGCATCTCGGTCGGTGTCAGGGCGACCGTCTCGCCGCCCTTGCGGACCTCCATGCCCTCGGTGTCGACCTCCAGGTCGCCGAAGCGCAGGACCGTCTCTTCGAGGATCTCCTCCTCCGCGGGCCCGCCGCCGGTGCGGTTCTGGCCGGCGTGCCCGAAGCGGCGCAGCACGGCGCGGATACGGGCGACGAGCACCGCACCGTCGAACGGCTTGGTGACGTAGTCGTCGGCGCCGGCCTCCAGGCCCAGCACCACGTCGATGGAGTCCGCGCGCGCCGACAGCATGATCACCGGCACGGTGGACTCGTCGCGGATGCGGCGGCAGAGGCTGACGCCGTCGAGCCCGGGCACCATCACGTCGAGCAGGGCGATATCGGGGCGGTTCGCGCGGAACGCCTCCAGGCCCGCCAGCCCGTCGGGCATGGCGGTGACCACGAAACCGTCCCGTTCCAGAGCGAGTTGGGTGGCTTCGCGGATGACGTCGTCGTCCTCGACGAAGAGGACATGGGTGTCGGCCATGCGGTGGTCTCAGCCCTCCGATCCCGTGCCGTCGTCCGGTGAGGCGCCGGCGGTGGTCTTGCTGTAGTCGGTGTGATACCGGTCGAACTCGGTGAAGCGGTCGTTCGCCCAGCGGTAGGTCATCACATCCTCCCCCGAGGGGCAGCACACCTTGTCGCCCGTGGCGTAGGTCTGCTTGGAGACCTCCAGGTCCCCCTTGTTCACCCCGGCGTACACCGACGGCTGCTCATTGGCGTACACGTTGTCATACCCATCGGGGGCGCCGGCCTGCTCGCGGTAGACGTAGGAACCGAGACCGACCGAATCGGCGCAGGTCATGACGTTGACGATCACGTCGGGGGCGGAGCCGCCGGTGAGCGAGGCGTAGGTCACCTCGACCGGGTAGGCGTCCGCGGCGCACGGCTTGGCGACGGACCGCTTCACGTCCGCGCCGACCTTCGGGTCGTCCTTGAGGAGCTTGACCGCGTTGACCTTCTTGTACTGCGCGGTCGAGCTGGGGGACGGGGACGCGCTCAGCGCACCTCGCGGGGCGGGCGTGTGGGTGGCGGAGCCCTCCTTGCGGACGCCCCCGCCGCCGGGGTTGCAGCCGGCCAGCAAAAGACCGACGGCGGCCACCCCCGCCGTGGCCGCGCCGCCCTTGGTCAAGCCGTTCCTGGTCAGGCTCCTGCCCGGCCTGTATCTGGACAATCCGCTCCCGCTCACCGTGCTGCTCGCACTGCCGCCGATCGCGCCGCTGCCGCGTACCGGGCTGCCGTTCCTCTTGAGATTGTCGCGCGCCTTGCTGTGAGCCGGGCTGTGGCGTCCGTTACGCCGGTTCTGCCGCCGCGGTGCGGTGCCCGCGCCGCGGCCGTGCTGCCGGTGCTGCCGGCGGGTGCGGCGAGTGTGCCGCCGAGGGGTGTGATCCGTGTGACGCCGCCGGTCAGGCCGCGCACCGCTCCCGCTCCCGGTTCCCGCGCTCCAGCATCCGTGCGTCTATGTCGCGGCTCTCCAGCTCCTGGCGGAGGCGGGCCAGCGCCCGGTGGAGGGTGCTCTTGACCGTGCCGGTGGACATGCCCAGCGCGGCGGCGGTCTCCTCGGTGCTCATCTGCTCCCAGTGCCGCAGCACGACGACGCTGCGCTGCTTGGGGGCCAGCACGCCGAGGATGTCCATCAGCAGGGCGCGGTCGGCGCGCTGCTCGGTGCCGTCGTCGACGCTCGCGTCCGGGAGCTGCTCGGTGGGCACCTCCTCCAGCTTGCGGGCGCGCCACCACTCGGTGCGGGTGTTGATCATGACGCGGCGGAGGTAGGCGTCCGCCAGCGACTTGTCCGCGATGCCGTCCCAGCGGCCGTACGTACGCACCAGGGCCGTCTGGAGCAGGTCCTGGGCGTCGACGGGGTCCGGCACCAGGCGTCGGGCGCTGCGCAGCAGTGCCTCCTGCCGAGTCCGTACGTACTCCTCGAAGTCCAGTACCTTGCCGCCGCTGGTCGCCATTCCGACGCCTCCGATCCGCTTGCGTTTCCCCACGTTGACCGTGCCGGTGGTCATCTCCAGCACGGGAATGACGCTACGGAGAGGGTGTTGCGGCGTAATGTGCGTCGGCCCTACAGGGAGTGCACGGAAAACACTCGGTTGTGTAACAGCCCGCCGGGGGTCATACCTCGGACGGACGGGGCCGCTGCCCGGGTCATACTCCCGGCGGACGGAGGGCCCGGCTCCAGGGGGACGAAAGTCCTGCGGCCCGGAAATAGCGCCGAGTTGGGCGGTATTTATTCCCATTTGCCCGAGATTGTGATGGCGCTATGGCGGCGTTATGCCGGGTTAATGCGCATACGGAAATGCGCGCGGGCGCGGCCGCCGAAGCGGCCACGCCCGTATAGATGCGGAATTCGGTCTCCGCGTTACATGAACGAGGGACGGATTCCGGAGGAGTGGTGTCCGTTACGCGTGCGGCAGCCGGTAGCGCCCGCCGGACAGCGGCTCCACCAGACCGTCCGAGACGAGTCCGTCCAGCGCGCGGGCCCGCTGCACCGGCTCGTCCCACACCGCGTCCAGCATCACCTGCGGCACCGGCGTGACGGCCTCGCGCAGGACGGCCAGCAGCTTGCCGCGCACCTGGCGGTCGGTACCGGCGTAGGTCTGGGCGCGGCGCGGCGGGCCGTCGTGGGCCGGCGACCCGGCCTGCTGCCAGGCGCACCGCGCGGCGATCGGGCAGCGGTGGCACTCGGGGCTGCGCGCGGTGCACACCAGCGCACCCAGCTCCATCGTGGCCGCCGCCCACCGGGACGCGAGCCCCTCGTCCTCGGGGAGCAGCGCGCGGGCCAGCTTGCGCTCGGCGGCGGTGGTGGCGTTCGGCGGGTACTGCCGGCCGGTGACCGCGCGGGCGAAGACCCGCCGCACGTTGGTGTCCAGCACCGCGTGCCGCTGCCCGTACGCGAAGGAGGCGACGGCCGCCGCGGTGTACTCGCCGACGCCGGGCAGCGCCAGCAGCTGGGCGTGCTCCCGGGGGACGTCGCCGCCGTGGCGCTCCTGTATGGCGGAGGCCGCGGCGTGCAGGCGCAGGGCGCGCCGCGGATAGCCGAGCCGGCCCCAGGCGCGTACCGCCTCGCCGGGCGCCTCGGCGGCGAGGTCGGCGGGCCGTGGCCAGCGGGCCAGCCACTGCTCGTACACCGGCAGCACACGGCTGACCGGGGTCTGCTGGAGCATGAACTCGCTCACCATCACGCCCCAGGCGCCCGCTTCGGGGCGGCGCCAGGGCAGGTCGCGGGCATGCTCGGCGAACCAGTCGGTGACGGGGCCGTGCAGGCCGGTCCCATCCGCGGCCTCCGCGGCCGATACGGCGGCGGAGGCGGTGTCGGCGGCGGCGGTCATGAGCGTGGGGATGGCAGGCGTCGAAGTCATGGCACCGTCGATCCTGGCACGCCCGCGCGCCCCCGGGAAACGCACCGGCCCCGCCCCGCCGCACGCCCACCCACACGCAGGAAGGGGGCGGGGGGCTACCGCGGGTATGTGCCGGGCCGGTGCGCGCGGGGCGGCGGGGGCGTACGAGGATGCCGGTATGGAGGAGACGCACGGTGGGGAAGGTGCCGGCGGCACGGGCGGTGCGGGCGCTCCCGCGGCGATCCGGGCGGCGCTGGAGGGGCACACGACGGTGACGCTGGCGTACGCGGACGAGGACGGGCCGCAGGCGTGCGCGGTGCTGTACGCGGCGGGGACGGCGGCGGACGGGGCGCCCGCGCTGTACTTCGTCACGGCGGAGACCACGCGGCACGGCCGGGCCCTGGGGCGGCCCGGCGCCCGGGTGGCGTTCACGGTGCAGCGGGACGGCCAGGAGTGGAGCGCGCTGACCGGGCTGCAGGGGCGGGGCGGGTGCCGCCCGCTGAGCGGGGCCGAGCGGGCCGCCGGGTGGCGCGTCTACACCGACCGCTTCCCGTTCGTCGAGGGGAGCGAGCGGCTGCGCGCGGCCCTGGAGCGGACCGCGCTGTGGGAGCTGCGCCCGGACTGGCTGCGGCTGATCGACAACGGGCGGGGCTTCGGTCACAAGGAGGAGTGGCAGGCGTAGCCGGTCCCTGGGGGAGGGGCGGGCGCCGGGCGCGGTGCGAGCGGGGTCCGGTGGCGGCGCGAGCGGTGGCCCGACGGAGGTGCCGGTGGCGGTCGGGGTGCGGATCCGGCCAGGTGTCCGGTGTGCGAGATCGGTGGTGTCGAGCGGGGGGGGGGCGGCGGCGTCGGTGATCTACGGGGGGACGGAATCGCGTCCGGTGGACTAATTCTGACGCTATGTCAGATATCGCAGACATGGCCGAGAGTGTGCGGAGACGGGTGCGGGTGCACCTGTCGAACGTGAAGGCGGGGCGGCGGGGCGGCCGGTGGCGCGGTGGCCGCGGGGGGCGCGACCGCGGGGGCGCGCGGCGATGTAAGGGGCGCCCTGCGGACCGATGATGTGAAAAGTTGCAGTCCGATGCGGCGGGTACTGGCCGGTGCGGGTACGGATCTCTCGTAGAGTTTCCGCGTGGGATCACTGCGCAATCCGATCGGGCCGCTTCCGTCCTCCATCTACTGGCGGCGGAGGGCCGTTGCGCTGGCCGTCGTCGTGCTGCTGGTCGCGCTGGTCGTGTGGGTCCTCACCATGGGCGGCGGCGACACCACCACCGCCAACGAGGGCAAGGGCGCGAAGGGAACGGGCCCCGCGGCGTCCATCACGCCGGGGCCGGCGCCCACCGGACCCGCGATCAGCCAGAAGCCCGGCGGGCGCGATGTGTCGGGCTCCGGGGGGAGTTCGGGTGGGGACTCCGGTTCCGGTGACGGGTCCGCCGGGGGCGGGTCCGGGGCGGACGGCAAGGGCGGCGCGTCCGGCGGTGGTGCCGGCGGCGGCTCCGGTTCGGGCGGTTCGGGCTCCGGTTCCGGCTGGGCGCCGATCGGCGAGGGCACCGGCAGCAACGCCGTGGCGGCGGGGCCCACCGTCCCCAACTGCACGTCCGGCGCGGTGAAGTTGACCGTGCACAGCACCGAGGACTCCTACGCGCCCGACGACCGGCCGAAGTTCGAGCTGACGATGGAGAACTCCGGTGACGCGGCCTGCAAGGTGGACCTCGGACGCAAGGCGGCGCTGCTGACCATCAGCGACAGCTCGGGCGGCGACCGGGTGTGGTCCTCCGGCGACTGCCCGTCGACCGGCGGCCCGGCCTGGCTCCAGGTGCCGGCCGGCGGTTCGGTGACCCGTACCGTCGCATGGGACCGCCGGGCCAGCGGCCCGCAGTGCGCGACGCCGAGCGCGGCGGCGGTGCCGGCCGGCACGTATCTCATCGAGGCGAAGGTGCCGGGGCTGACCGCGGCCCGGACGTCGTTCGACCTGGCGAAGGACTGACCCGAGGACTGCCCGGCGGGGCGAAGGACCGACCGGCGGCGCACCCGCCGCACGGCCCCCTGCCCTCGCTCCCCCGCGGCCCGGAACTCCGCGCTCCGCAAGTTCCGCCCGTAGGGAATCTGCTCAGAGCGTGCGGTGCTGGTACCGGCCGCGCCCGCTGCGGCACAGTCGCCGTCATGAAGCTACTGATACTGGGCGGTACGGAGTTCGTGGGCCGGGCGGTCACCGAGGCGGCGCTGGCGCGGGGTTGGCAGGTCACGGTGTTCCACCGCGGGCGGCATACGGCGCCGGACGGGGCCGCGGTGCTGCACGGCGACCGGACGGCACAGGGCGGGCTCGCCGCCCTCAAGGACGGCGGGTGGGACGCCGTCGTCGACACCTGGAGCGGGGCGCCCGCGGCGGTGCGGGACTCCGCCCGGCTGCTGGCCGACCGGGTCGGGCGGTACGCGTACGTCTCCACCGGCTCGGTGTACGCCTATCCGCCCACCTGCCGGATCAGCGAGCGGGCCCCGCTGGTCGACGGCTCGCCCGACGCCACCGACGCCGACGACTACGCCGCGGCCAAGCGGGGCGCCGAGGTGGCCGCGACCGACGCCTTCGGGGACCGGGCGCTGCTGGTCCGCGCCGGGCTGATCCTCGGCCCGTACGAGAACATCGGGCGGCTTCCGTGGTGGCTGGGCCGGATCGCCCGCGGCGGGCCGGTGCTCGCCCCGGGGCCGCGCGAGCTGCCCCTCCAGTACATCGACGCCCGCGACCTCGCGGAGTGGACCCTGGACGCCGTACGGGACGGGCGGGGCGGCCCGTACAACCTGGTGAGCGAGTCCGGGCACACGACGATGGGGGAGCTGCTGGAGAGCTGTGTGCGGGTCACCGGCTCCGCGGCCGAACTGTGCTGGACCGCGCCGGAGGACGTCCTCGCGGCGGGCATCGAGCCCTGGACGGAGCTGCCGGTCTGGCTGCCGCCGGGGCAGCTCCACGACGTGATGCACGGCGGTGACGTCGCCAAGGCGCTGGCGGCGGGGCTGCGGTGCCGGCCGGTGGTGGAGACGGTGGCCGACACCTGGGAGTGGCTGCGGAGCATCGGCGGGGTCGCGCCGCACCGCCCGGACCGGCCGGTGCCGGGCCTGCCGGCGGAGAAGGAGGCGGCGGTGCTGGGCCGCTGAGGGCCGGGGCCCGCAGACACCCCTACGGCCCGTGGAGGCGGCACCTCCCACGGGCCGTACGGGCGCTGTGACGGGTCCTGGGGCCCGTCCGACGGGTCACGGCCGGAAAGGCCCTAGACGTACCGTTCCAGGATCGACGACTCCGCCAGCCGGGACAGGCCCTCGCGGACCGAGCGGGCGCGGGTCTCGCCGACGCCGTCGACCGCCTGGAGGTCGTCGACGCTGGCGGCGAGGAGCTTCTGGAGGCCGCCGAAGTGATCGACGAGGCGGTCGATGACCGTGCCGGGGAGCCGGGGGACCTTCGCCAGCAGGCGGAAGCCGCGCGGGGAGACCGCGGAGTCCAGCGTCTCGGGGGCGCCGCTGTAGCCCAACGCGCGGGCCACTATGGGGAGTTCGAGCAGCTCGGGGTGGCTGAGCGCGTCCAGGTCGGCCAGCGCCTCGGCGACCGTGCGGGAGCGCTTGGCGGTGGGCTCGGGGACGTAGTCGCGGGCGACCAGCTCGCGCTCCGGCTCCACACCGGCGATCAGCTCCTCCAGCTGGAGGGCCAGCAGGCGGCCGTCGGTGCCCAGTTCGACGACGTACTCGGCGATCTCGGTGGCGATCCGGCGGACCATCTCCAGGCGCTGGGCGACGGCGCTGACGTCGCGGACCGTGACCAGGTCCTCGATCTCCAGGGCGGAGAGGGTGCCGGCGACCTCGTCGAGGCGGAGCTTGTAGCGCTCCAGGGTGGCCAGCGCCTGGTTGGCGCGGGAGAGGATCGCGGCGGACTCCTCCAGGACGCGCCGCTCACCGTCCACGTAGAGCGCGATCAGCCGCATGGACTGGCTGACCGAGACCACCGGGAAGTTCGTCTGGATGGAGACCCGCTGGGCGGTGCGGTGGCGGGTGCCGGTCTCCTCGGTGGGGATGGAGGCGTCCGGGACCAGCTGGACGCCGGCGCGGAGGATCTTGGTGATGTCCTTGTCGAGGACCAGCGCGCCGTCGAGCTTGCACAGCTCGCGCAGGCGGGTGGCGCTGAACTCGACGTCCAGCGCGAAACCGCCGGTGCACATGGACTCGACGGTCTTGTCGAAGCCGAGGACGATCAGGCCGCCCGTGTTGCCCCGGAGGATGCGCTCCAGGCCGTCCCGCAGGGCCGTACCGGGCGCGACGGCGCTCAGCGAGGCGCGCATCAGGCTCTCGGTGCCGGAGCTCCCTCCGGACCTGCCGGGAGACGATGCCCGGTCGTTGGCTGCCACTGCACTCCTCCGTCGCAAGGATCTGTCGGTCCGCAGGCCGCCCGGCCGCTGCCGCGGTGCGTACAAACGAGGGTATCTGGGAGCTACGCAGCCGGCGGTGAGACGGTGGTGACGGGCGAGACCGGGGCAAAGTCTACCGGCGCGCGTCCTCCTCCCGCGGGGCCTCCCGGCGCACCCGCTTGGGCAGCACGGACAGCGCCTGACCGACGTCGGCGACCTCCAGGACCCGCATGCCGGCGGGGATCTTGCCCGGATCCGCCGGGACCAGGGCGTGCGTGAAGCCGAGCCGGGCGGCCTCCGAGAGGCGGCGCTGGACGCCGGTGACCCGCCGCACCTCGCCGGCCAGGCCGACCTCGCCGATGGCGACCAGGTTCTTCGGCAGCGGGGTGTCGCTGGCGGCGCTGGCCAGGGCGAGCGCCACGGCGAGGTCGGCGGCCGGCTCGGAGAGCTTCACGCCGCCGACCGTCGCGCTGTAGATGTCGCGCTTGCCCAGGGCGCTGATCCGGCCGCGCTGCTCCAGGACGGCGAGCATCATCGAGACCCGGGAGGTCTCCAGGCCGGAGGTGGTCCGCCGCGGGGAGGGGATCTGCGAGTCGACGGTCAGCGCCTGGACCTCGGCGACCAGCGGGCGGCGGCCCTCCAGGGTGACCGTCAGGCACGTCCCGGGCACCGGCTCGTCGCGGCGGGTCAGGAAGAGGCCGGAGGGGTCGGCGAGCCCGGTGATGCCCTCGTCGTGCAGCTCGAAGCAGCCGACCTCGTCGGTCGTGCCGTAGCGGTTCTTGACGCCGCGGACGAGGCGGAGCCGGGCGTGCCGGTCGCCCTCGAAATGCAGCACGACGTCGACCAGGTGCTCCAGGAGGCGGGGGCCGGCGATGGCGCCGTCCTTGGTGACGTGGCCGACCAGGAGCGTCGACATGCCGCGCTCCTTGGAGGCCCGGATCAGGGCGCCGGCGACCTCGCGGACCTGGGCCATCCCGCCGGGGGCGCCGTCGATCTCGGGGGAGGCGACAGTCTGCACGGAGTCCAGGACGAGCAGCGAGGGCTTGACCGTGTCCAGATGGCCGAGGACGGCGGAGAGGTCGGTCTCGGCGGCCAGATAGAGGTCCTCGTCGAGGGCCCCGATGCGGTCGGCGCGCAGCCGGACCTGGCTCGCGGACTCCTCGCCGGTCACATAGAGCGTGCGGTGGCTGCCGGAGGCGGCCTTGGCGGCGACGTCCAGCAGGAGCGTGGACTTGCCGACACCGGGTTCACCGGCCAGCAGCACCACCGCGCCCGGGACCAGCCCGCCGCCCAGGACGCGGTCCAGCTCGGGCACGCCGGTGGAGCGGGCGGCGGCCTGCCTGCCGTCGACCTGGCCGATGGGCAGCGCGGCGGTGGTGACCCGGCCGGGGGCGGTGGTGCGCACCGCGGGGGCGCCGCCGAACTCCTCGACCGTGCCCCACGCCTGGCACTCCGGGCAGCGGCCGAGCCACTTCGCGGTGGTCCAGCCGCACTCCTTGCAGCGATACGACGGGCGCTCCTTGGCCGACGATTTGCGAGTTGCCATGACGCAACCGTAGCGGCGGGGTGTGACAGCGGGCGGGGTCGGCGGCAGTTGCGCCGACCGGGCGGCGTGCGCCGAGCGCGCTCGGGGGCCGAATAGCAGATTTGTGTCCCCTTTTGAGGGAGATGGTCACCCGTACGGGTTAAAACCGGTCTCGCCAAGCGAGACCGGCTGCATCATCCGCCTACCGTCGCCGGGGTGATGAGCAGCAGGCCCGAGCACCCTACGCACACCACCGGCGCACACCGGTCGCGCGGCCCGGCGCCGCGCCGACCCGACGAACAGGACCGCGGGATCCGCCGGAACCGCGACACACAGCGGCGGCACGAGGCCCGCCAGGACCGCTACGAGCCGTATCTGGACGGGCTGTTCACCTACTGCCTGTCCGTGCTGTGCGAGCACGACGCGGCCACCGCGGTGCTCGGCGAGGCGCTGGCGCTCGCCGAGCGGCAGCACGGTCGGTGCCCCGGCGACGCCGGCCTCTACGGCCCCTGGCTCTACGCCCTCGCCCGCTGGGCGTGCCTGCGCCGGCTCGCCGAGGCCGGCCAGGAACCCGCGGCCCCGCCCGGCGAGGGGCCGGAGCAGGAGCAGGAGCGCCGGCGGGAACTGGCCGTGCTGGCCTGGCCGGAGGCCGCCGGGACCACGCCCGAGCAGCGCGAGGCGCTGGAGCTCTCGGTGCGCCACCGGCTGTCGCCCGACGAGGTCGCCGCGGTGCTCGGCGCCGAACCGGCCGCCACCCGCGCGCTGCTGGCCGCCGCGTCCTGCGAGGTCGAGCGGACCCGGGCGGCGCTGGCCGTCGTCGAGTTCGGGCGATGTCCGGACGTGGGCCGACTGGCCGGGGACAGCCAGATGCTGCTGGGCGCGGCGCTCCGCCGGGAGCTGGTGCGCCATGTCGACGACTGCGCCGAGTGCCGGCGGACCGCCGAGCGGGCCACCGCCGCCGGGCCCTGGCCGGGCACCGCGCCCGCCGACCAGGGCGCGCTGCCGCTGGTCGGCGCTGAGCACGAGGCGGTGTTCGCGGCGCTGGCGGCGGCCCTGAAGTCCCGGTCGGGACGGGCGGAGGGGGTGCCGGGCGCGACCGCGGCGGCGGCCGGCGGCCGGCACGGTGGAGCAAACGGTTCTCCTCGCTACGGCCGCAACGGATTCCCGGTAGGCCCCACGGACCGGGTCGCGCGGCGCCGCCGACTGCGCAGCCGGGCGCTGACCACCACGGTCGTGGCGACGGTGCTGGCGGCGCCGGTGCTCGCTCTGTGGGCGGCCTACCGCGGCGCCCCGGAGACCGGCGAGACGGACGCCACGACGGTGGCGGCCAACGGCACGGAGGCCGATCCGGACGCCGCCGCCCGGTTCGACGGCCGCCGCTACGAGAACGCCGGCAACGCCCGTCCCACGACCCCGCGGCGCGGTATGACGGCCGGCGACTGGACGCCCGACGTGTCCGTCGAGGTGGCGGGCCCGGACAGCGGCCCGACGCCGCCGGCCGACCGGGAGGAGCGGGGGCCGGGGCGGCTGACCGTCGACGCGCAGCCCGCCGCCGGGACGACGGTCATCACGATCCGGGCCTCGGGCCGCTCGCCGGTGCGCTGGCGGGCGGCGGCGGCAGCGCCCTGGCTCCAGATGAGCCATACGGCGGGGGAGCTGCAGCCGGGCCAGACCACGAAGATCACGGTGTACGTCGACCACGACCGGGAGCCCGAGGGGCACTGGAAGTCCAAGATCGCCATCGAGCCGG
The DNA here is from genome assembly GCF_009834125.1 of Streptomyces sp. GS7. Taxonomy (NCBI): domain Bacteria; kingdom Bacillati; phylum Actinomycetota; class Actinomycetes; order Kitasatosporales; family Streptomycetaceae; genus Streptomyces; species Streptomyces sp. GS7. The sequence continues at coordinate 8,484,709 of NZ_CP047146.1, read as the reverse complement.
GCGGCACCGTCGTCGCGCTGGAGGGCCGTGGGGTGACCGAGCCCGCTCCGGGGCCGGGCCGCCCCTCGCCCGGCGGCCCCACCCCGGCACCGCCGCATCCGGCGCCGGGCCCCGGCCGTCCCACTCCGACGCAGCAGCCGGCGCCGTCCCCGACGCCGACGTATCCGGGACCGACGGCGAACCCGACCGCGCGGCCGACCCAGGATGCGACCGGGCGTCCGACCACGCAGGCGGGCGGGCCCGGCCCCTCGGCGCCGGGTGGGCCCGTCCCTTCGCACACCCCCCGCCCGCCCCGCTGAGCCGGCGCCGCGGCGGAACGGCTAGCCCTTGGAGGGCTTGGCGTCCCGCCGCGGCTTCGGGTCGGCCGGGTGCGGCGCCATCGGCAGCGTCGCGGCCAGCCGCTCCTCGCACAGCTCGGCGAGCTTGGCGTACCCCTTCTTGCCCATCAGCTCGGTGAGTTCGGGCTTGTAGGTGACGTAGACCGGATCGCCCGCGCCGTGCGCCGACGTCGCGGACGTGCACCACCAGTGCAGGTCGTGGCCGCCGGGGCCCCAGCCGCGGCGGTCGTACTCGCCGATCGTCACCTGGAGGATCTGGGTGTCGTCCGGCCGGTCGATCCACTCGTACGTCCGCCGGACCGGCAGCTGCCAGCACACGTCGGGCTTGGTCTCCAGGGGCTCGCGGCCCTCGCGGAGCGCGAGGATGTGCAGCGAGCAGCCGGCGCCCGCCGCGAAGCCGGGGCGGTTCTGGAAGATGCAGGAGCCCTGCCAGCGCCGGGTCTGCCGCTCGCCGTCCTCGTCCTCCTCGGTCCATCCGGTGCTGGTGCCCACGTCGTGGAACTGCCACAGCTCGGGCGTGAGCCGCGCCGCGTGCTTCGCGACCCGCTGCTCGTCCTCCTCGTCGGAGAAGTGCGCGCCGAGGGTGCAGCACCCGTCGTCCGCGCGGCCCGCCTGGATGCCCTGGCAGCCGCTGCCGAAGATGCAGGTCCAGCGGGAGGTGAGCCAGGTCAGGTCGCAGCGGAACAGCTGCTCGTCGTCGCCGGGGTCGGGGAAGGTGACCCAGGCGCGGGCGAAGTCGAGGCCGACCTCGTCGGCCGGTGCCCCGCCGCCGGAGCGCGCCGCCGCAGCCGCCTGCGCGCGTCGCTTTTCTTCCTTTTTCAGGGCCTTTTGGTGCTTCGCCTGTTTCGTCTTTGCCACGGGTCCAGCGTAAGGCGGGCCGCAAGTGTCCCCCGCCACGGCAGTAGGTTTCACCTCATGAGACTCGGTGTTCTCGACGTGGGTTCGAATACGGTCCATCTCCTGGTGGTGGACGCGCACCCGGGCGCGCGCCCGCTGCCCGCCTACTCGCACAAGGCGGAACTCCGCCTTGCCGAGCTGCTCGACGCCGACGGCGCCATAAGTGACGCCGGTGTGCACCGCCTGGCGGCCACCATCCGCGAGGCGATGCAGGTCGCCGAGGACAAGGGCGTCGAGGACGTGCTCCCGTTCGCCACCTCCGCGATCCGCGAGGCCGCCAACGGGGAGGACGTGCTCCGGCACGTCACCGAGGAGACCGGGGTCGACCTCCAGGTGCTCTCCGGCGAGGACGAGGCCCGGCTCACCTTCCTGGCGGCCCGCCGCTGGCTGGGCTGGTCGGCGGGCCGGCTGCTGGTCCTGGACATCGGCGGCGGCTCGCTGGAGATCGCGTACGGCCTGGACGAGGACCCGGACGTCGCGGTGTCGCTGCCGCTCGGCGCGGGCCGGCTGACCGCCGGCGACCTGCCCGGCGACCCGCCGGACCCGGAGGCCGTCCGGGCGCTGCGCCGCCGGGTGCGCGCCGAGATCGCCCGCGTGGTGAGCGACTTCAGCCGGTACGGGACCCCGGACCAGGTCGTCGGGACGTCCAAGACCTTCAAGCAGCTGGCCCGGATCGCGGGCGCGGCGCGGACCGCGGAGGGGCTCTACACCCAGCGGGAGCTGACCCGTAAGAGTCTGGAGGAGTGGGTGCCGCGGCTGGCCGGCATGTCCACGCGGGAGCGGTCCGGGCTGCCCGGGGTGTCCGAGGGGCGCGCCCGGCAGCTGCTGGCCGGGGCGCTGGTGGCCGAGGCGGGGCTGGACCTGTTCGGCGTGGAGGCGCTGGAGATCTGCCCGTGGGCGCTGCGCGAGGGCGTCATCCTGCGGCGGCTGGACCATCTGCCGGAGCGCTAGGACCCGCGCCCCGGGTACGCAGGCGGGGCGCGGCCGGTGCCATACGGACGGAGGGGCGGTCTCCGTACGGCGGGAGAGCCGGCGCCTCTACGGCGGCGGTGGGAGGGCCGTCTCCCCGGCCGCGCGGCGTCGCGTTCCGGCCGTTCCCGCCGAGTGCGGCGGAGATCACACCGTGCGCCGCGGGACGGCCGCGCCACACCGGTAGCCCCCGTCCCACCTGCCCCGGCAGTGCCCCGTCGGCCTGCCGTGGCGGCCCGGACCTCCTGCCCCGCGGCAGGCCCCGGCCCGTACCCTGTCCCTCGTGACAGAGCCTGTGGTGCGCATTCCCGATGCGAAGGTCGCGCTGTCCACGGCTTCGGTCTATCCGGAGTCGACGGCGACGGCCTTCGAGATCGCCGCGCGCCTGGGCTACGACGGCGTCGAGGTCATGGTCTGGACCGACCCGGTCAGCCAGGACATAGAGGCGCTGCGCCGGCTCTCGGACTACCACGGGGTACCGGTGCTGGCGGTGCACGCGCCCTGCCTGCTGATCACCCAGCGGGTGTGGTCCACCGACCCCTGGGTCAAGCTCCAGCGGGCCCGGCAGGCCGCGGAGAAGCTGGGCGCCTCCACGGTGGTGGTGCACCCGCCGTTCCGTTGGCAGCGCAACTACGCCCGGGAGTTCGTCCGCGGCGTCTGGCGGATGGCGAGCGAGACCGACGTCCGGTTCGCCGTGGAGAACATGTACCCCTGGCGCTACCGCGACCGCGAGATGCTGGCGTACGCCCCGGACTGGGACCCCACCAACGACGACTACCGGCACTTCACCGTCGACCTCTCGCACACCGCCACCGCGCGCCATGACGCGCTGGAGATGGCGGCGCGGATGGGCGACCGGCTGGCCCACGTCCACCTCGCGGACGGCAACGGCTCCGCCAAGGACGAGCACCTGGTGCCGGGGCGCGGCAGCCAGCCGTGCGCGGAGCTGCTGGAGCGGCTGGCCGCCAACGGCTTCGACGGCCATGTCGTCGTCGAGGTCAACACCCGCCGGGCGATGTCCGCCGCCGAACGCGAGGCCGACCTCGCCGAGGCGCTGGCCTTCACGCGGCTGCACCTGGCGTCGCCGACCTGGGTGCCGGGCAAGTGAGCGGTCCCGGGCGGACGCACCACTCCGGTGGTTCCGGACAGGCGAGCAGTTCAGGGCGGCCGGGCGGGGACACCTCAGACGCCACGGACACCGCACACGCCACGGACACCGCTCACACCGCCGACACCGCCCCGCGCCGCCGCCGGGGCCGGGGCCGGCCGGCCCGTACCGAGGCGGCCGAGGGGCCCGGCACCCGGGAGCAGATCCTCGCCGCGGCCCGTACGGAGTTCGCCGAGCGCGGCTACGACAAGACCTCGGTCCGCGGCATCGGCAAGGCGGCCGGGGTGGACGCGGCGCTGGTGCACCACTACTTCGGAACCAAGGAGCAGGTCTTCGCGGCGGCCATCGAGCTGTCCTTCGCGCCCGCGCTGACCATGCCGGACGCCCTCGCGGGCGGCGACGAGGCGGGCGTGGGCGAGCGGATGGCCCGCTTCATGTTCGGCGTCTGGGAGAACCCGGTCAGCCGGCCGCCGCTGCTGGCCATCATGCGCTCGGCGCTGACCAACGACACCGCGGCGGCGGTGCTGCGCGGGCTGGTCGAACGCCGGCTGCTCCACCGGGTGGCGGGCGAACTGCACGTCCCCGACCCGGAGTTCAGGGTCCAGCTGGCGGCGAGCCATCTCATCGGCATCGCCATGCTGCGGTACCTGGTCAAGATGGAGCCGATGGCGTCCGCGGACCTGGAGGAGATCGTGGCGATGGTCGCCCCGACGCTCCAGCGGTACCTGACCCAGTCGTAGGGCGGACGGGGCGTACGCCCCGCGGCCGGGCGCCCACACCGCCGCCGTCCGCACTCCGGTCGGGCATCTCACATCCCGGAGTCGGTGTCCGGATCTTGGATCAAGAGCGTAATCTCGGGATCAGCTGCTGTATGGCGCCACTGCTGTACGTACGTATCCCGACGTGCGTATCCCGAATCCCGAGGGAGTGACCATCGTGCCCGAGCTGAGGTCCCGCACCGTTACCCATGGCCGCAACATGGCGGGCGCCCGCGCCCTTATGCGGGCCTCGGGCGTAGCGAGCGAGGACATCGGTAAGCCGATCGTCGCGGTCGCCAACTCCTTCACGGAGTTCGTGCCCGGCCACACCCACCTCGCCCCCGTCGGCCGGATCGTCTCCGACGCCATCCGGGCCGCGGGCGCCGTCCCCCGCGAGTTCAACACCATCGCGGTCGACGACGGCATCGCGATGGGCCACGGCGGCATGCTGTACTCCCTCCCCTCCCGCGACCTGATCGCGGACTCGGTGGAGTACATGGTCGAGGCACACTGCGCCGACGCGCTGATCTGCATCTCCAACTGCGACAAGATCACCCCGGGCATGCTGATGGCCGCGATGCGCCTGAACATCCCGGTGGTCTTCGTCTCCGGCGGCCCGATGGAGGCCGGACAGGCCACCCTGGTCGACGGCACGGTCCGCAAGCTCGACCTGATCAACGCCATCGTCGACTCGGTCAACGACAGCGTCTCCGACGAGGACGTCCTCCGCATCGAGGAGAACGCCTGCCCCACCTGCGGTTCCTGTTCCGGCATGTTCACCGCCAACTCGATGAACTGCCTGACCGAGGCCATCGGCCTGTCCCTCCCCGGCAACGGCTCGGTCCTGGCCACCCACACCGCCCGCCGCGCGCTCTACGAGAACGCCGGCCGCACGGTCGTCGAGATCACCAAGCGCTACTACGAGGACGGCGACGAGTCCGTCCTCCCGCGCAACATCGCCACCCGCGCCGCCTTCGAGAACGCCATGGCCCTCGACATCGCCATGGGCGGCTCGACCAACACGATCCTGCACCTCCTGGCCGCCGCCCAGGAGGCCGGCCTGGACTACGACCTCAAGGACATCGACGCGGTCTCCCGCCGCGTCCCGTGCCTGGCCAAGGTCGCCCCGAACGTCGCCCCCGGCGGCACGTACTACATGGAGGACGTGCACCGCGCCGGCGGCATCCCCGCCATCCTCGGCGAGCTGTACCGCGGCGGCATGCTCGACGAGGACGTCCACTCGGTCCACTCCGCCACCCTCGCCGAGTGGCTCAAGACCTGGGACGTGCGCGGGGGTTCGCCGTCCGCCGAGGCCGTCGAGCTGTGGCACGCGGCCCCCGGCTGCAAGCGCTCGGCCACCGCCTTCTCGCAGTCCGAGCGCTGGGAGACGCTGGACGTGGACGCCGCCGGCGGCTGCATCCGCTCCACCGAACACGCCTACTCCAAGGACGGCGGCCTGGCCGTCCTCAAGGGCAACATCGCGGCCGACGGCTGCGTGGTGAAGACCGCCGGCGTCGACGAGTCCATCTGGACCTTCGAGGGCCCCGCGGTGGTCTGCGAGTCCCAGGACGAGGCCGTCGACAAGATCCTCACCAAGCAGATCAAAGAGGGCGACGTCGTCGTCATCCGCTACGAGGGCCCCAAGGGCGGCCCCGGCATGCAGGAGATGCTCTACCCGACGTCGTTCCTCAAGGGCCGCGGCCTGGGCAAGGCGTGCGCCCTGGTCACCGACGGCCGCTTCTCCGGCGGTACGTCCGGCCTCTCCATCGGCCACGCCTCGCCCGAGGCGGCCTCCGGTGGCACGATCGCCCTCGTCGAGGACGGCGACCGCATCCGTATCGACATCCCCAACCGCTCGATCGAACTCCTCGTCAGCGACGAGGAGTTGGCCACCCGCCGCGAGGCCCTCGGCGGCGTCTACGCCCCGAAGAACCGCGACCGCAAGGTCTCGGCCGCCCTGCGCGCGTACGCCGCCATGGCGACCAGCGCGGACAAGGGCGCGGTGCGGGACGTGAGCCGGCTGGGCTGATCCCTGGGCCATGAGCCCAGGGCCGTGCCCCATGTCGTAAGGGCCCCGTCCGCCGCGAGTTGTGACTCCCATGACTTCCGGCGGGCGGGGCCCTTCGCGCCGCAGTACATGCATCACGCCGATTACATCGGTCTTTCATGCCGGTCGTTCAGGATGGCGCCGGGCCATCCACCGGCAAGAAGGGAACGACACGTGATCGGGAAGACCAAGAAGACCGGGAAGCTCAGGGCATTACCGGGCCTCGTCGCGGCCCTGGCGCTTACCGGCTCCCTCGGCGCCGCCGCGGCCAGCGCACACGCCGACGCGCCCTCCGGCCATGCTCAGCAGACCAAACGCGTGTACAACGGCATGCAGATCGCGTTCCCCCCGAACTCGACCGACCTCTTCTGCACCATCGGGGCCGTGGGAACCGACGACCACCAGCGCAAGATAGCCATCTCGGCCGGCCACTGCATCCGCGACAAGTCCGGGAAGTACGCCGACCACGAGATCCCGGACAACATCATCCCGGTCGTCGACCGCAACGACACGAAGTACGGCCCGATCGGCTACGTCCGCTACTTCAAGGACCCCGAGGGTTCGCAGACTGGCCATGCCACCAAGGACTACATGGTCATCGAGCTGCTGCCGCAGGTGACGCTCTCCTCGCAGGGGCCGTACCTCAAGCAGACCGGAGTGCTGAAGTACCCCAAGGGGCCGGTCAGTCCGAACGCCATGAAGCCCGCGCTCGACACCGAGCGCCTGCTGACGACCGGCAACAACGAGATCATCACGTCGGGGCAGACGGGTGTCTGGTACGGCACCGTCATGAACAACGACAACGGCATCTACCGGGCACCGGCCGTGAACAAGCCCGGCGACTCGGGCGGCCCGGTCATCTGGCACGTGCCGGGAACCGATCTCCCGTCCCAGGCCAACAAGTTCCAGGCGGCCGGCCCCTGGGCCGGCATCACCAAGGCGATCACCCTCCAGTTGCCGCCCTTCAACTACACCAGCTCGGCGAACATCCTGGCCGACCTGCGCACCCGCGAGGCCGCCGACGCCAAGCACGACATCCACGGCGCGGGCTTCGAGGTGACCCCGAACCCGTAGTGCCCGTAACGCCCCAAGGAGCCCCCCATGAGCCCCACGATTCCTACGGGAGTGGGAGCGCCTTGACGCCGGCGACGAAGGCTCCCCAGGCCGCCGCCTCGAAGACGAGCGCGGGGCCCTGGGGGTCCTTGCTGTCACGGACGGGGACGAGGGCGGGGACGTTGTCGGCGATCTCGATGCACTGGCCGCCGTCCGGATTGCTGTAGCTGGACTTGCGCCAGGTGACAGTGCTCAGGTCGATGGATCGCACGGCACTTCCTCCAACATCCGGATGATGAACTTCCGCGATTCGACCGGGCTCAGTGCCAGGTCACGCATCGCATCGTACGCGCGTAGCAGAGTCTCAACCGAGTTGGATTCTTCGATGAGTTCGCCGTGGTGTGCGTTCTCGGTGTAGGCCGCGACGCTGCCATCGGGCAGCCGCAGGAACATCACGTCGGTGCTCACCAAGCCGTGCGGGCCTGAGGCGTAGGGAAGGACCTGCAACGTCACGTTCCGACGTTCAGCCGCCTCAAGCAGGTCCTGGAGCTGGTTCCGCCATTCTCCGCTGTCAGCCAACGTCATACGCAGCACGGCTTCGGAAAGGATGGTGCGGAACGTTGGAGCGTCTTCGTCCGCCAGCAGCTCACGGCGGCTTATGCGCGCTTCGACTTGCTGCGTCAGCTCCGGGTCCTTGGTACCGCTCGCCGCAAGCACCTCGCGCGCGTACCCCGGTGTCTGGAGCAGGCCCGGGAGGATGCTGACGGCGTAGTGCCAGAGGCTCACCGCCTCCTGTTCCAGCGTCATGTAACGCCGGTACCGTTCCTTGAACTGCGTCGGGTCTCCGACTGCCAACTCCCAGAGCGTCAGCAGCAGTCCAGGCGTCCCGTAGTGCTGATCCAGCGCCTCGGCGACCTCCGGGCCGCCGATCGTCTGCCCGTTCTCCAACTTGCCGAACAGGGACGGGTCCCAGCCCAGTGCCTGGCCGAGCTGCCGCAGGCTCTCCCCACGCTGCCTGCGCCGCAATCTCAACTCCTCCGCGAACCGTAGGCGCGGCTCCTGGCTTCGACCGGTGACGACCCTTCTCGGCGGCACGACGACCTCCTGTGCGGAAGGTGTTGAACTAATGGACTCAGGGCGCAGAAGTACGGCCCGCAAACGGCGCTCGCGCCCACTTCCGCAGCCATTCTTGTAACGGCCGGAACACCCACCGTAGTCACGTTCCGGCGCGTCAGGCAGGCAAACGGCAGAAGGAGCACCCCCATGACGAAGGAGCGGGCCGCGGACGCGGAAGCGGCGCTCGACGAGTTGGCCGACGCGCTGAAGCGGAACGGCATCGTGCTGCCGTCGCTCGGCCTCGACCTGGTGACGTACAGCGGCCAACAGGCGCTTCCGCTCGTCGAGTTGGGGCGCTGCAACCCGCAGACCGCGCGGAAGCTGGCCGCCGCCATGAGGGAAGGGGGCGCGCGGCCGTGAGTGCGTACGTCCCCGCGAAGGGCGAGATCGTACGGGACATCCTGCGGGACCGGGTCGGGCGCGTGATGGACCGCGAGGGGGACTGCTTCCAGCTCCGTCCGCTCGGCGGCGGCGTGGAGTGGGACGCGGACCCGAAGGGCCTCGCACCCGTCCCGGTGTCCGTCGCGCTGAGCGGCGATGTCGCGCACCTCAACCGGCACAGTGCTGTGCGAGCAGCGAGGAACTGACCGGGCCGTACCCGAGCGCCGCCCAGGTCAGCGGCGCTCGCGTCGATGGCGGCCTCGCGGGGCACCGCTGCGTAGGGCCTGAGGCGAGCTGGCCTTTTCTTCCGGCCAGTTCCACACCTGTTCGGGGAAGTCGTCGATGATGATGGTGAGGGTGTCGACCATGGTCAGCAGGTCTTCGTAGGTCTTGCGGCCCGATGTCCAGCCGATCATGCGGCTTCCCTCGATGCGCCAGCCCAGCTCGGCCTTGTGCATGAGTTTTTCCAGGGCGTAGGAGTTGATGAGGGCTGCGAATTCGGGATCGGTGGTGAAGTGCCGGACCAGGTGGCTGCCGAGGTCCTTCAGGTCGCGGTGCCCGTATATGGAGGACGGGAGAGCGACCCGCTGCCACTCCCTGGTACGCCACGACAGCCGACTACTGGTGAAAGCGGTATGCGGGAGCGCGCGCGGCAGGGGGAGCACCGCTACGGAGTACGTATCCGGCATGCTTGACCCGCTGCTCCCTAAGGGGCGCTGCCACGCCAGGAGATGGAACAGGCTCACCTCGCGGCCCTGAACGGCGCCCTGGAGCAGATTGTCGATCCTGGCGCCGTGTGGGCCGAGGCTGAACGGGTAGCCGCCGCGTTCAAATGTGGCGAGGTAGTCGCGGGCGTGCTTGCGGTAGGTCCAGGCCGGGTTGTCCCGGAAGCGTTTGATGCTCTTGCGCACCTTGAACATGGTCGGCAGCGGTCACATCACCCCCGGCCAGTTCCACGCCTGTTCGGGGAAGCCGTTGATGATGGTGGTGAGGGTGTCGGTCATGGTGAGGAGGTCTTCGTAGGTCTTGCGGCCGGACGTCCAGCCGATCATGCGGTTTCCCTCGATGCGCCAGCCCAGCTTGGCGTCGTGCATGAGCCGTTCCAGGGCGTACGAGTTGATGAGGGCTGCGAAATCGGGGTCGGTTGTGACATGACGGACCAGGTGGGTGCCGAGGTCGGGCAAGTTCCTGACGGGGCCTGTGGCGGGATTGAGGGCGGGCAGTTTCTCTTCCCGCGCGGACGACGCCAGTCGATTGCTGGTGAAGGCGGTGGCTGGGAGTGCGCGGGGCAAGGGGAGTACGGCCACGGAGTACGGCCAGGCGACGTTCGGCTGGTAGGGACCGCCTGCGCGCTTCCATGCCAGGAGGTGGAACAGACTGACCTCCTGGCCCTGGACGGCGCCCTGGAGCAGATTGTCGATCCTGGCGCCATCGGGGCCGAGGCTGAACGGATAGCCGTGGTCGTCGCATGTGGCGAGGTAGTCTCGGGCACGCTTACGGTAGGTCCAGGCCGGGTTGTCCCGGAAGCGTTTGATGCTCTTGCGTACCTCGAACACGGTCGGCTACTTGTCCTCATCAGTCTTGTCAGTGCCGGAGTTGAGGCCGTTGCCGTCTCCGTAGATGATGCCGTCCATGGCGATCTTCTGCCTGACGGGGAAAGGCTTGGGGCCGCCCGGGCGGGCTGCGTGGAACTCGTCCCCCACGTGATCTGCGCCCCCGGCAGCAGCTCCTGCCGCGCCGCTGAAGGCAACGTCGCGCCAGATGTCCTTGTCCTGCCCCTCGGCTGCATCCACTCCATCCGCTGCCGCCTGCCCGCCCGCACTGCCGAGTCCGCCCATGGCGATCTTGCCCACCGCGTTCTCGCTGCCGAGGGCTGCCGCAATGGTCTTCCCCGGCGCCCACGCCTCCCCGGCAGCGTGCCTACCGGTGCTGTCCGCCCAGCTGCTTACCTTGCTCCCCAGCGCGCCGCCGGTTTGCGTGATCCCCGTGCCCACTGCTGCGGACACCGCGGCATCCTGGAGGTCCTGCCCCCAGGTGATCTTCTGCCCGGTCATGGCCTGCCCGGAGACGTTGCCGATGAAGTTGGCGTCCGTACTCTTGCCGAACTCCACGGTGAACTTGACCAGTTTGTTGCCCTTCATCGCCGTCTGGACCTTCTCCAGCACCTCGGCGACCTTGATCAGGAGCTGTCCGAGCCGGGTGACCTCGCCCGCCGCCTCGGCGATCTCCGCCTCCGCCGCGCCCGCCGCGATGGCGTCGGAGAAGCCCGCGGTCAGTACGGACAGGCCGATGCCGATCGCCACCGTCGCCAAGACCTCCTCGACCACGCGGTGGACCTCGTCATTGGCCTTCTTGATGGCATCCGCGGTGTGGTCCAGCTGCTGGGCGACGGTCTCGAACTGCGGCAGCGCCTTCTCCACCTGCCCCTTGGTGTTCTTCCAGTGGGCGTGGAAGGCGTCGGCGGCGGCGCCGGTCCAGTTGTCGCCGAGGCGGGCGACCTCGTGGTCCTGGGTCTCGATCGTGGTCTTCAGGTCGTGGGCCATGCCTCGCCACGCCTCGGCGCAGGCCCGTAGGACGGACGGGTCCCCGCCTGGGTTGAACAGGTCGAAGCTCTTCTCGATCTGCGGCTGCTGGTCCTGCGGCTGCGGCTTCTGCTGCTGGTCGGCCATGTCACTTGCCCCCGAACTGCTGCGCCCGCGCGGTTTCGGCGTCCTGGTAGGAAGCGAGGGTGTGGTGCAGGCCGGCGGCGTAGTTCCGTAAGCCCGCGGATAACTCCTGGAGCGCCGTCGTCGTGTGACGGGTCATCTCCACGTACTGGGAGAGGGCCTCGGTGGACTCGGACATCACACCGAAGGCGTCGTCCACGTTCTCCACCCGCTTGGCGAAGTCGCCGATGCGGCCGTCGAGATGGTCGGCGGAGGCGGTGAAGTCCTTGGCCAGGGCGGTGACCGGCTCGGGTTGGATGGCGAACTGCTGATGCGGCATGGCTGCCCCCGTGTGACGTCGTGTGATCGTTACGGCAGGGAGCGTAGGCAGATCGGTGCCGTGGAACCGGCGCACCGGGCGGGGATCTTCACGGAGCCTTGACGCATGCGACGGGGCGCGTTAACGGGAATGACGTCGCGTCAAGTGCGTGGCGCTGACGTGGCGTTCATCGCTGGGAGTCGGTGGACGGCCACCTCTCACCACCGCCGCGGGTCCCCCGTCGGCACGCCGAAGACCGTGCCGTCGGGGGAGGCCGCGTAGATGCGGTCGCGGGCGGAGTCGAGGCTGGGGGCGGGCAGGGCCTGGAGGAAGCCGTTGTGGCGGGCGGCGGCGAGGCGGGGCTGGGTCTGGCCGAGGAGGGCGCCGGAGGTGGTGTCGACGGCGATCAGGCGGCCGTCCGCGGCGGTGAAGTAGAGGCGGTCGCCGCTGACTATCGGGGCCGAGCCGCGGCTGACCGAGGTCTCGGTGTCCCAGGTGCGTGCGCCGACGGCCTGGAGGGCGCCGCCCTCGGCCAGGAGGTAGACGGTTTCGCCGCGGACGACGGCGGCCACCCCGCGCAGCGGCGCGGCGAGCGGGAGTTTGCGGACCTGCCGGGTGCCGGGGTCGTAACGGACCACGCCGGTGGTGGAGTTGACGAAGGTGGGGTCGGTGGCGGTCAGGTAGAGCGCACCGGAGGAACCGGTTCCGGCGAGGGCGAGGGAACCGGGGAGGCGGTGGGACCAGTGGATCGTGCCGTCGGAGGGATTGATGGCGGTGACCTGGGTGGTGGGGGTGCGGCCGTCGGGGACGGCCTCCGCGGCGTAGGCGGTGTGCGGGTCGCCGTAGGCGGTGAAGACGGGCAGCCGGTGACCGGGGAAGCGCTTGCGCCAGCGCTCCTGGTGGGTGGTGCTGTCCAGGGCGGTGACCGTGCCGTCCCCGGAGGACAGCAGGATGCGGTCGCCTACGACGACGGCGCCGCCCTGGTAGGACGAGAGGTCCTTCGTCCAGCGGGTGGCGCCGCTGCCGTGCGCGGACGGGTCGAGCGCCAGCAGCTGCCTGGCGTCGGGGGAGAAGACGTAGAGCAGGCCGCCGGAGAGGACCGGTGCGGTGGGGGAGACGGCGGGCTTGTGCGTGGTGTCGGCCTTGTGCTGCCAGGCCGCCGTGCCGGTGTCCGGGTCGATGCGGGAGGCGAGCAGCCCGGACTGCCCGCAGAAGAGGCCGCCGGCGCCGGACGTGCAGAACGGCATCTCGGCGGCGTAGCCGGCGGGGCGCTTGACGAGCGTGGTCCGCCAGGGGTGGAAGGCGGTGCGCGGGGCGTTCTGGGCGCGGGTCTGGAGGGCCGGGTCGTCGGCGTCGTCGGCGGCGGTGAGCGCCCGGACTCCGGCGACCGCGCCGACGGCGGTGACGGCCAGCGCCAGGGCGGCCCAGATGAGGCGGCGGCGGGAGCCGCCGGACGGGGAGGGGCCGGGGTCGGGGTTGCTGGTGCCGGCGGGTGGGTCCGGGGTGTGGGACGGGGTGGTCTCACGGGCTGCCGCGGTCTCACGGGGCGGCTCGGGGGCGGTGGAGAGTTCCGGCGTGCGGGCCCGTACGTGCGTGGCTTCGGCTCGCGGCGGGGCGGACGCGTCGCGAACGGGCTGCCGCTGACCGGGTATTCGGGTGCCGGTGCCGGTGCCGGTGCCGGTGCTGGCGGATGCGGCTGCCACCGCGCCCGGGTCCGTGCCTCTCTCCGTATCCACGCCCGTGTCGGTGGGCGGCATCGGGAGCGTCGCGGGAACCGCCGTCGACGTGTCCGTACGCAGCAGTTCCATCAGGGCACCCGGTGTCGGCCGGTCCGCCGGGTCCTTCGCCAGGCAGCTCTCGACGAGCGGTACCAGCTCCTCCGGTACGCCGGACAGATCCGCGTCGTCGTGCACCACCTGGTACGCGACGAGATACGGGCTCTCCGAGTCGAACGGGCCGCGGCCCGTGGCGGCGTGCACCAGCACCGACCCGAGCGCGAAGACGTCGGCCGCCGGGCCCACCTCGCGCGGGCGCTGGAACTGCTCGGGGGCCATGAAGGGCGGCGTACCGATCAACTTGCCGGTCTCGGTGCGCATTTCACTGTCCGAAGGACGCGAAATGCCGAAATCGATGACCTTCGGGCCGTCGGCGGCCAGCAGCACATTTCCCGGTTTGAGGTCGCGGTGGACGACGCCCGCGCGATGGATGTCGCGCAGCGCCTCGGCGAGCCCCGCGGCCAGTCGGCGAACCTCGGCGGGAGCCATCGGGCCATTCCGCTTCACCTGATGCGAAAGGGTCGGGCCGGGAATGTGCAGGGTCGCCATCCAAGGCCGTTCGGCCTCCGGGTCGGCGTCCACGACCGGTGCCGTGAAGGCCCCGCTGACCCGTCGGGCGGCGGTCACCTCCTGCCTGAACCGCCCCCGGAATTCCGGGTCCTGGGCGAATTCGGCGTGAATGACCTTGACCGCCAGCAGCAGCCCGGAGGAGGAGCGGGCCAGGTGGACCACGCCCATTCCGCCGGCGCCCAGCCGCGTCTCCAGGCGGTATTGCCCGGCGTATTCCGGACGCTCCGCTTCCGGGCCGATCCCGGAATCGCGCAGCGGCGGCATCGTTCCACCCCCGAGTCATTCCCCAGCACATCAGGTCGCAGGTGCGACGCGCGGAGCCTAGTCGATTGTTCGTACGAGACGAACGAGGCTTGCTAGCGTGCGCGGTGCGGTTGCCGAATGACCACCGGTCAAACGGCAGGCAGCGGTATCCGGCACGGAACCAACACTCACCGGAACTCTCACCGGAACCGTCACCGGATCCGCCAACAACATCCATCACCGGGGGGAACACGAAATGACCACGCAGGACTTCCAGGGCTATGCCGAGCCGGTCGGCGAGGCCCTCGCCGGCGGCGTGACGTATCCGATCGCGCCGGGTTACCAGGTCAACGTCCGCCAGGGCCCCGGCACCGACAGCCCGGTCGTGCGGCGGCTGTCGGCGGGCGCCCAGGTCGAGATCCGCTGCCAGCAGCACGGCCAGTGGGTCAGCGGCCCGTACGGCACCTCCGACATCTGGGACAACATCGCGCCCGGCGAGTACATCTCCGACACCTACGTCCACACGGGCAGTGACGGCATGGTCGCGCCCAGCTGCGTGGGCTGAGCGGGGGTAGGCGGGACCGCCGCCCTCGGGGCCGCGGCCTGCCCCGGGGATAATCGGTGCCATGAGCGACGAGCGGCAGACGACGTCCCCGGACGGCCCGGCGCGCGGCCCCGAGGGCGGCGGTCCGGAGCCGGAGGAGATCCGTTTCTTCGGGACCACCTGGGTCCACCACGACGGCGGCTACGCGCTGCGCCGAGCCGGCGTCGCGGTCGGCTCGCTGGCGCTCGCCGCGGCCGGCGCGCTGGTGCTGCGCTTCGCGTTCCAGGGGCTGGACACCGCCGCCGTCGGCCCGCTTGTGAGCATCCTGGTCGTGGTGGGCTTCGCGGTGTGCAGCGCGCTGGCCTTCCGCCGTACCTGGGACGGTTTCGTACGGCGGCCCGATCCGGCGTCCGAGAGCGCGGCCGACAAATCCGCCCAGAGCCTGATGCTCATCGGGTTCATCGGCTCGCTGCTCGCCTATTTCTGCCGCAGCCTCGTCGAGGCGCCCGGGGAGAAGCTCCACCGCGCCGAACACGACGCGGCGTGCGAGCGCCACGCCCGCCGCCGAGGGGCCCGTACGGGCAACCCGGCGGCGAAGAAGGCCCGGCCGAAGGGGAAGAAGCGCCGGTAACGCCGATCGCGGCGGTAGTGGCGGTAGCGGCGGGAGTTGGCCGGCATCGGGAGGGGCGGGACCCTTCCCTCCCGACCCGCCGGGCTTCCGTCGTACTGTCGGCTCTCGGGCCGTCACCTCTCGGGCCGTCGCGCCGTCCTCCTGTCACACCTCGGGCCGCCGCGTCGTCCCCAGGGCGGCAGCCGCCGGTGCACGGTGCGGTTGCCGGGCAGGCGTCACGGGAGAGCGGGGAGCGGGGAGCGCGCGATGGCGGAGCAGGGGATCGGTACGGCGGGGGAGCGGGAGGGCGGTACGGCGGGAGGGCGGCCGGACGGGGCGCGGGACGAGCGGCGGCTGGCGCAGTTCGAGGAGCACCGGGCCCGGCTGTGGGGCGTCGCGTACCGGATCATGGGAACGGTCAGCGACGCCGATGACGCCGTCCAGGAAGCCTGGTTGCGCTGGCAGGCGCTGCCCGACGAGCCCCCGATCGCGAGCCCGCGCGGCTTCCTCACCACCGTGGTGAGCCGGATCTGCTACGACCTGCTGGGCTCGGCGCGCGCCCGCCGGGAGCTGTACGTGGGGCCGTGGCTGCCGGAGCCGCTGCTGGACGGCGGCGGGGGTGCGCCCGGCGGTGCCCTCGGCACCGGCACCGGCGGCTCCGCCGCGCCGGGCGACCCCCAGGACCGGGTGACCCTCGACGAGTCCGTGGGGATGGCGCTGCTGACCGTCCTGGAACGGCTCACCCCGGCCGAGCGCACCGCCTTCGTCCTGCACGACGTCTTCGCCGTCCCCTTCCCGGAGATCGCCGACGCGGTCGGCCGCACCCCCGATGCGGTACGGCAGTTGGCCTCGCGCGCCCGTAAGCGGGTACGTGCCGAGGCACCGCGCCGCACCGTCGACCCGACGGAACACCGGCGCACCGTCGAGGCGTTCCTGGGGGCCGTGATGGGCGGGGACTTCGCGGCGCTGATGGAGACCCTCGACCCCGAGGTGGTCTGGCGCTCCGACGGCGGCGGCAAGGTCACCGCGGCCCGCCGCCCGGTGCTGGGCCGCGACAAGGTCGCCCGCTACGTATGGGGCCTGCTCACCCGCGGCTTCGACGCGGCGACGATGCGGATGGCGGTACGGGAGGTCAACGGCGCGACCGGGCTCGTCTTCACCGACCTGACGGGGGCGTACCCGCCGGGGGTCCTTGCCTTCACGGTGCACGACGGGCGGATCACGGAGGTGGACGCAGTGATCAACCCGGAGAAGCTGGGGCACTTGGAACTCGGGGAGTGACGGGGGAGTGAGGGGGCCGGGGGGCGCCGCCTTCGGTGCCCCCCCGGCCTCCGTACCCCCAACCGTCAGTCCGTGGCCCACCCCTCAGTCCGTGGCCCAACCGTCAGTCCGTGGCCCACCCCTCAGTACTCCCAGTCCGGCCGGCCCTCCCCGTACAGCCAGTCGTCGAAGAGGTCGGTCAGGTCCTCGTCGGTGCGCTCCTGGCAGAAGGCGATGAAGTCCTTCGTATCGGCGTTGGCATGGCGGTACTTGGCGGGCCACTCCTTGAGGATCGAGAAGAACGTCTTGTCGCCGACGGCGTTCCGCAGTTGCTGGAGCACCATCGCGCCGCGCTCGTAGACGGGCGTCGCGGTCACCTGGGACGCCTCGTCCGGCTCGCCCGGCGGGAAGTCCCAGCGCGGGTCGTCCTCGTCGGAGTCGTAGAGCTGGTCGAACTGCTGCTGCGGCGTCCGGCCGCCCTCGTGCTCCTCCCACAGCCACTCCGTGTAGGTCGCGAAGCCCTCGTTGAGCCAGGTGTCCTGCCACGTCTTCGGCGTCACCGAGTCGCCGAACCACTGGTGGGCCGTCTCGTGCACCACGGTGATGTCGCGCGGCGCCCCGGCGTAGACCGGCTTGGTCTGGGTCTCCAGCGCGATCCAGTCGATCCGGGGCGGCGTGTGGTCGACTATGGCGCCGGCCGACGAGAAGGGGTACGGGCCGAACAGCCCGGTCTCCCAGTTGAGGATCTCCGGCAGCCGCGCCAGCGGCTCCTTGCTGGCCTTGGCCTCCGTCGGGTCCACCGCGACGTACACCGGCAGCCCCTGCGGCGTACGCGACTCCTTGACGTCGAACTTCCCGATGGTGGCGGTGGCCAGATAACTGGCCATCGGCTCCTTGCTGTGCCACTCGTACGTGGTCTGCCCGCCGGTGACCCGCTTCGAGCGCAGCTCCCCGTTGGCCACGGCGGTGTAGCCGCTGGGCACCGTGATCCGGAAGTCGTACGCGGCCTTGTCGCTGGGGTGGTTGTTGCCGGGGAACCACGTCATCGCGCCGGCGGGCTCCCCGGAGACGAACGCGCCGTGGCCGGTCCTGACCCACCCCTCCCACGCGCCGTCCGCGTCCTGCATCTCCTGCGGCCGGCCGCTGTACGCCACGGTCGTACGGAACGTCGCGCCCTTCTTGAGGCCGGCGGCCGGCCGCACCGTCAGCTTGTGCCCCTTGCGGCTGAAGTCCGCGGTCCGGCCGTCGACCCGCACGCCGGTCACCTTCAGCCCCTGGAGGTCGAGTTGGAAGGACCGCAGGTCCTGGCCGGCCCTGGCGGTGATCGCGGCGGTGGCGTCCAGATGCTGCCGGACGACGTCGTAGTCGAGGTCGAGCCCGTAATGGCTGACGTGGTAACCGCCGTTGCCGAGCGCGGGGAAGAGCGGGTCGCCCACTCCGCCGCTGCCCGCCGCCCCTTTGGCGGTCGCCGCGCCGCCCGTACAGGAGGACAGCAGCAGGGCTACGGAGAGCGCGGCGGTCGCGCCGCATGAGCGGCGGGGGCGGCGGTTCACGGCACTCCTTAGGGCCGGGACGAAAAAACGGACACAAGTTCCCCGACCCTACGGGCATTTCGACTCCAACGCCGCTCACCGCCTATTTCCGTGGATTACGGGGCGAGCGGGTCGGGGCCGTGCCGGGGCCGGGTGGAGCGGTGCGGGGACTTCCTGGAGTCGTCCGGGGGCTTCGTGGAGTCGACCGGGGACTTCGTGGGGCTGTGCAATGGCTGCCCACCAGGGAGGGGGCGTCATGCCACCGCAACCGGGTCTTGACGCTCCGCTTGCCCCCGGCGCATTATTCACCGCATGGTGAATTACGCGCGCGACCGTGCCCGCGACAGTGCCCGCGACACCGCGGGCGACCCGCCCGAGACCGCCCCCGCCCCCTCCCTCGCCGTCCACGCCCACGGCCTCACCGTCGTCCGCGGCGGCCGTACCGTCCTCGACGCCCTCGGCTTCGACGTCCCCCAGGGGCAGATCACCGGCCTCCTGGGCCCCTCCGGCTGCGGCAAGACGACCCTCATGCGGGCCATCGCCGGCACCCAGGCCAAGGTCGCCGGCACCCTCGACGTCCTCGGCGCCCCCGCCGGCCACCCCCGCCTGCGCCCCCGCATCGGCTATGTCACCCAGGCCCCGTCCGTCTACGACGACCTCACCGTCCGCCAGAACCTGGACTACTTCGCCGCCGTGCTCCAACCGGGCCCGGCCGCCCGCGCCGAACGCCGGGCGGCCGTCACCCGCGCCATCGAGGACGTCGACCTCACCGACCACGCCGACGTCCTGGCCGCGCACCTCTCAGGCGGCCAGCGCAGCCGCGTCTCCCTCGCCGTCGCACTGCTCGGCGACCCGGAACTCCTCGTCCTCGACGAACCGACCGTCGGCCTGGACCCCGTCCTCCGCCGCGACCTGTGGAACCTCTTCCACACCCTCGCCGCCCGCGGCACCACCCTCCTCGTCTCCTCCCACGTCATGGACGAGGCCGATCGCTGCCACCGGCTCCTCCTCCTGCGCGACGGCCGCCTCCTGGCCGAGGGCACCCCGGAATCCCTCCGCGCGCGGACGCACTCGGCCACAGTGGAGGAGGCGTTCCTCCACCTGGCCGCGGGCCCTCACGACCTGACCCCGGACCCCCGCACCCCTGAGGCGACGGAGCCGGGAACGGTCCCCGTCGACGCGGCTCCCGTGCTCGCACCCGCAACCGCACCTGCACCCGCGACTGCCGCCGACGCCGACAACGCGGACGCCGACGCGGACCCCGACGCCGACGCCGACGCCGGCCGCCCGGCCGGGCGGCGCGCCTCGGCCGCCCGCACCACCGCCACCGCGGCCCGCGTCCTGCGCCAACTCCGCCACGACCCGCGCACCATCGCCCTGATGCTGCTCGTCCCCTGCGCGATGATCGCCCTGCTCCGCTACGTCTTCGACGCGTCCCCGCGCACCTTCGACGGCATCGGCGCCTCGCTCCTCGGCATCTTCCCGATGATCACGATGTTCCTGGTGACCTCCATCGCCACCCTGCGCGAACGCACCTCCGGCACCCTGGAGCGCCTGCTCGCGCTGCCCCTGGGGAAGGCCGACCTGATCGGCGGCTACGCCCTCGCCTTCGGCCTGCTGGCGATCGTCCAGTCCGCCCTCGCCACCGCCCTGTCCATCGGCCTCCTCGGCCTGGACGTCACCGGGTCCCCCTGGCTGCTGCTGCTCGTAGCGGTCCTCGACGCGCTCCTCGGCACCGCCCTCGGCCTGTTCGTCTCGGCCTTCGCCGCCTCCGAATTCCAGGCCGTCCAGTTCATGCCCGCGGTTCTGATGCCCCAACTACTGCTCTGCGGCCTGTTCACCGCCCGCGACACCATGCAGCCCGCCCTCAAGGCGCTCTCCGACGTCCTCCCCATGTCCTACGCCGTGGACGGTATGGACCAGGTCCGCCACCACGCCGACGCCACCCCCGCCTTCGTCCACGACACCCTCATCGTCACGGCGTGCGCGCTGCTCGTCCTCACCCTCGGCGCGGCCACCCTCCGCCGACGGACGCCGTAGCCGACCGCACCCGGGCACGGGCCACCACCCCGCCACCGCGGCCCCGCCGCCCGAACCGCCCGCTCCGTGGACAGCCCCACCCCCCACCCGCCGACGATGCGAGGATGGCCACACCACCCGACCCCACCGAACAGGCCCCACCGGCGAGGTGAACGCATGACCCAGAAGGTCGCCGTCCTAGGCACCGGAAAAATCGGCGAAGCCCTGCTCAGCGGCATGATCCGCGGCGGCTGGGCACCCTCCGACCTGCTGGTCACCGCCCGCCGACAAGAGCGCGCCGAGCAACTCCGCAGCCGCTACGGCGTCGAGGCGGTCAGCAACGCGGAGGCCGCCAAGGCCGCCGACACCCTGATCCTCACCGTCAAACCGCAGGACATGGGCACCCTCCTCACCGAGCTGGCCCCGCACGTGCCCGCAGACCGCCTGGTCATCAGCGGCGCCGCCGGCATCCCCACCGCGTACTTCGAGGAGCGGCTGGCACCGGACACCCCGGTCGTCCGCGTCATGACGAACACCCCGGCCCTGGTCGACGAGGCGATGTCGGTCATCTCCGCCGGCACCCACGCCACCGCCGCGCACCTCACCCTCACCGAGGAGATCTTCTCCACGGTCGGCAAGACCCTGCGCGTCCCGGAGTCCCAGCAGGACGCCGCCACCGCCCTCTCCGGCTCCGGCCCGGCCTACTTCTACTTCCTCGTCGAGGCGATGACCGACGCCGGCATCCTGCTCGGCCTGCCCCGCGACAAGGCCCACGACCTGATCGTCCAGGCCGCCATCGGCGCCGCCGTGATGCTCCGCGACAGCGGCGAACACCCCGTCAAGCTCCGCGAGAACGTCACCTCTCCCGCGGGCACCACCATCAACGCCATCCGCGAGCTGGAGAACCACGGCGTGCGCGCCGCCCTGATCGCCGCCCTGGAGGCCGCCCGCGACCGCAGCCGCGAACTGGCCTCCGGCAACGGCTGACCCGCCAACGGCACCGAATCTCCGGCCACAAGCGGCGCGGCCCCGGGGCCGCGCCGCTTGTGGCCGGCTCACCACCGAGCTTCTCCCTCCCCCCGCTCCTCACCCTCCGCGGCCATCAACCCCACCGCCCCATACGCCGCATCCACCCGCGGCCGGGCCATCCCCCGCGCCCGCTCGGCCCCCTCCCGCAGGACGGCAGCGACGTACCCGGGATCGGCCGCCAGCTCCGCATGCCGCTCCCGCACCGGCCGCAGCAGCTCCACCACCGCCTCCGCCGCGTCCTTCTTCAGCGCCCCGTACGACCCGTACGAACCGGCCAGCTCCGCCGGATCGGCCACCCCCGTGCACGCCGCCAGCACCTCCAGCAGATTCGCCACCCCCGGCCGCTCACCCCGGTCGTACACGACACCGTCGGCGCCGTCCGTCACCGCCCGCAGCACCTTCCGGCGCACCGTCTCCGGCTCGTCCAGCAGATAGACGATCCCCGCCGTACCGACCTGCCGCGACTTCCCCATCTTCGACGTGGGCTCCTGAAGGTCCATCACCCGCGCGGCCACCGGGGGATGCGTCGCCCTGGGCACCACGAACACCCGCCCGTACCGCCGGTTGAACCGCTCCGCCAGATTCCGCGTCAGCTCCAGATGCTGCGCCTGGTCCTCTCCCACGGGCACCTCGTGCGTCCCGTACGCCAGGATGTCCGCCGCCATCAGCGCCGGATACGTCAGCAACGACAGCCGCCCCCCGCCCCACTCCTCTTCCCCCCGCGCACCCTTCCCCTTCTCCCTCTCCCTCTCCTCCTTGTACTGCACCATCCGCCGCATCTCCCCGACGCCGGCCGTGCACTCCATCAGGTACGCCAGCCGCGCATGTTCGTCCACATGGCTCTGCACGAACACCGTGCACAGCGCAGGGTCCAGCCCCACCGCCAGCAGCAGCGTCGCCGCCTGCCGGCTGAGCCGCCGGACCCGCGCCGGATCGTGCTCCACGGTCAGCGCGTGCAGATCCACCACACAGAACAGCGCCTCCGACCGGTGCTGG